>CAYQJS010000001.1:0-64162 GCA_964417895.1 uncultured Chloroflexota bacterium
CACGCGCTCACCACGAGCGGAGCACGCGCTCACCACGAGCGGAGCACGCGCTCACCACGAGCGGAGCACGCGCTCACTACAAGTGGAGCCCAACCTTCCTAGCATTGCGTGATTAGGAGCCCGCCACCATCGCCAGCGCCCGCAGCGCCGCGACGACCTCCCGGTCCTCGACCGGAGCGACCGTCCGCATATCCAGGAGCACGCGATCCTCCACGATGCGCCCGACGATCGGGGTGCGCCAGGCGCGCAATCGCGCGGCCAGCCGCTGGGCCGAGTCGCTCTCCAACCCCAGGGAAATGGCCCGGCTGGGGAGCGTCTCGCCAGGAACGGACCCACCACCGGTCGTTGCTCGCGACTCCACGACCCGGGCGTCCAACGCGCCGGAGGCCCTGACGACTCGCCGAGCTCGCCGTTGCAGCTCATCCAC
The DNA here is from genome assembly GCA_964417895.1 of uncultured Chloroflexota bacterium. Taxonomy (GTDB): domain Bacteria; phylum Chloroflexota; class UBA6077; order UBA6077; family SHYK01; genus CAYQJS01. The sequence continues at coordinate 428 of CAYQJS010000001.1, forward strand.
GGGCGTGCCGATCATGCGCCACACCGGCACTTCCCGCTCAGCTTCCCCTTGCAGATAGTGGAGCAAGGTGGTGTGCAGGGCCGCGAGGGTCGCTTTGTCGGGGCGGAGGGCGCGCGTAAGGGGGTGCTGCCGCAGGCGGTCAATGGCCTCGGCCTTCCCGACGGCGATGCCGGCTTGCGGGCCGCCCAGTAGCTTGTCGCCACTAAAGCACACAACGTCGGCACCCGCCGCTACGCTCTCCTGCACCATGGGCTCATGGGCGAGTCCAAAACGCTCCGTTGGGATGAGGCTGCCGCTCCCGAGGTCGTCGACGACCTGGAGGCCGCGGGAACGCGCCAGCCCCACCAGCTCTTCTAGCGACGCAGCGTGCACGAAACCAACTATGCGGAAGTTGCTGGCGTGGACGCGCAGCAGCAGCGCGGTGTCCCCCGAAATGGCCGCTTCGTAGTCGCGGACGTATGTGCGATTGGTGGTCCCTACCTCGACGAGACGGGCCCCGCTCTGTCGTAGTACGTCAGGGATACGGAACCCACCGCCGATCTCCACCAACTGGCCTCGGGAGATAACGACCTCGCGGCCGCTCGCCAGCGCCGCAAGGGTGAGAAGGACGGCGCTCGCATTGTTGTTCACCACTAGCCCGGCTTCGGCGCCCGTGAGCCGGCGCAACAGCTGGCTTACGTGCTCGTGGCGAGAGCCGCGCTCGCCGGCATCCAGGTCGTACTCGAGGGCGCTATAACCACTGCTGACCTGGGCCATCGCCCGAAGCGCGGCCGCGCTGAGCGGCGCTCGGCCCAGGTTCGTGTGGAGCATGACGCCCGTTGCGTTGATCACAGGGCGGAGACTGGCCCGGAAGAGCACGTCGAGCTGCGCCTGCGCAGCGGCGATCAGTTCGGCGCTCGTCGGCGGCAGTCGGTCGGCGGCGACGGTGGCGCGGGCCGTGGCAAGCGTCGCCCGAAGTACGTCTACCACCAGGTCCCGGGGGTTGCTGTTGAGAAGCGCGGCGCCCTCGTCAGTTTGCAACAGCCGGTCGATGCTGGGAATCGACCTTCGAGGGTCCAATAGAACCTCTTCGATTGAGCGCCACCAAAGCGAAGAAGCCGTACCTCCAAAGGTGCGGATTTCCTCGTCCGTCTGAGGTGGACTCAGAATGACAGACATTGAGCGCTACCGGATTCTACGGATGGTCCCCAATCCCGAGCAAAGCTCGGGTAGCGCCGCCGGGTTTCCTATACTCCTGAGTGACACTGATCAGCGGCGGAATGCGAAATGAATGGAGCCGGTCGCGGTGATGCGAGCCAGGCTTCGGGCCTTCCTCGGATTGCCGTCGTCGTCGTGAGCTGGAACCAGCGCGAACGGCTCGCCCAATGCCTGGAGTCCATTGCAGCGCAAAACTACCCCGAGCGCCAGATCGTCGTCGTCGACAACGGCTCCGCGGACGGCTCCAGCGAGATGGTGAGCGCACAATACCCCGAAGCTCAGTTGATCTCCAGCGCCAGGAACCTGGGTTTCGGCGCCGGCAACAACCTCGCCATCCGCGCGACCGATACGCCGTACGTGGCCACATTGAACAACGACGCGGTCGCCGATCCTGGGTGGCTTGAAGCCCTCGTCGAGCGGATGCAGGCGGACCCGTCACTGGGATCCGTCGCATCCAAGATGGTGCTCCAGCACGACCCGGCCACGATCGATTCCTGCGGCATCGCGCTGGACCGAGCCGGCATCGCGTGGGACCTGTGGGGCGGCTACCCCGCGTCCCTCGTGGGCAGGTCGCGCCCGGTCTTCGGCCCTTGCGCGGGCGCGGCGCTCTATCGCCGCGCCATGCTGGACGACGTCGGCCTTTTCGACGAAGACTTCTTCGCCTACCTGGAGGACGTGGACCTCGCGTGGCGCGCCCGTCTGCGGGGATGGGGCTGCGTCCTCGCACCCGACGCCGTGGCGCACCATGCGCACTCTGGGACCCTGGGTGAAGCCTCGCCGCTGAAGCGGTACCTGCTGGCGCGCAACAAGATCTGGACCATCGCCAAGTGCGCCCCTGCCGAAGACCTCCGGACCGACCTGCCCACCATCGCGCTGTATGACGTCGGCGCCGTCGCCTTCGCCGTTGCCCGCCACCGCGACTGGGCGTCGGCCCGAGGCCGGCTGGATGGCCTCCGCTCGCTGCCATCGGCGCTGCGCAAACGACGTGAGATCCAGGCGCGCCGGACGACGGAGGTCGCCGAGCTGCGAGCCCTCTACGCGCCGCTGGCCGCCCCGTGGGACGTGCCGAGGCGCTACCGCCACCTTGTAGGGGACAGGGGACAGGGGACAGCGTGGGGGACAGGGGACAGGGGACAGGGGACAGGGGCCCGCGCGGGGGACGGCGCAGGGAACGTTCGGAACCTCCGCGAGTTGGCGCGCCTCGCGATCTTGCGCACCATCGGAGCGTTACTGCCCCGACCCCCGACCCCCGACCCCCGACCCCTGGCGGGTCCCCGCGTTGTGATCCTTCGGCCCGACCATCTCGGTGACGTGCTGCTCTCCCGTCCCGCCGTGGAGGCGGTACGCGCGATCGGCGGATCCGGCGCCCAGATCACGGTGGTCGTGGGTCCGTGGGCAGCCAATTCACTCCAGGGACTCGACGTCCGTGTGGCCGCGTTCCCTTTTCCCGGGTTTACTCGCACGCCCAAGGGGAGCTTTATCGCACCGTACTCGAACCTTGCCGCGCTGGCCGCCCGCCTGCAGTCCGAGAACTACGACGCGGCCCTGATCCTCCGGCCGGACCACTGGTGGGGGGCCCTCGCCGCGGCACTCGCGGGTATCCGGGTGCGCGTGGGACACGATACGCCTGCGACCTCGCCCTTTCTGACGCACCGAGTTCCCCACTTGCGCGAGCACGCTGCCGCCGCCGCGCTGCGAGCGGCGGGCCAGCTTTTGGCCGCGCTCGGCCAACCGCGACCTTCGGAACCACCCCACGTCCGCTTCGAGCCCTCTGGCCAGGCCGCACAAGACGCTGCACGCTGGGGGGCCGCGAGTGTCTCCACCGGCGCGCCGCTGGTTGCCATCCATCCGGGCGCTGGATCCGCGCTGAAGACCTGGCCGGCCGGGCGCTGGGCGGCCATCGCCGACGGGCTCCCTGCCGATGCCGCCGTCGTGCTGACCGGGGGGCTCGAGGACGCCCCCTTGGTCGCCGCGATCCGAGAGCTGGCGGCGCGGGATGTTTGCGCCGACCTCGATCTGGACTGGGACCACCTCGCCGCTCTCTACGCGCGGGCCGACGTGGTCCTGGGCATGGACAGCGGGCCCCTCCATCTGGCGGCAGCCGTCGGAACGCCCACCGTGCGAGTCTACGGGCCCACGGATCCCGAGGTCTACGGGCCGGCCGGAGGAGGAGGTCTCCATGTCGCCGTCCGGGGGACGCTGCCGTGCGCCCCGTGCGGGAACCTGATCGCGCCGCCGTGCGGCTACCGCCAGGACCCGCCGTGCCTGGCCGCGGCGAGGGTGAGCGAGGTCGTGACCGAGGCCACGGGCCGGCTGCGAGCGCCCACACCGTCGTGAGCGCGCTCCTCCGTTGCGCTCGTTCCGCCCTCTGGCTCGTCGGTGCGGCCGCGTTTCGGGCCTATGGCGTGACGACGAGGTCGCGTGAGTCGATGCCCGGCCCGCCCCTCGACTCGGAAAGCCCGCTTCGCATACTCGTCATTCGCCTCGACCTGCTCGGCGATGTGGTCTTCTCAATCCCCGCGATCGAGGCCCTGGCCGCGGCGTTCCCTCGAGCGCGCATCGACGCCCTGGCGCTTCCCTACACGGCGCCGATCCTCCGCCGCGTGCCGGCCGTCGCCAAGGTGCACGAGCTCGATATCAATCGATTTCGTCGTCCCCAGGGGTGGCTCGCCATCGGCGACCTGGCGCGCACCCTCAGGGGAATTCGCAGCGAGCGCTACGATGTGGCGATAGGGCTATCCGGCTTGATGGGGGGCGTATTCGCGGCTTGCAGCGGCGCCCGCTGGCGGGTCGGCTTCGAGCTGGAGACGTTCCGGGGCTGCTACAACCTCCCAGTCGTGGACCGACGCTACACGCGTGCCCAGCATGAAGTCGAGTACTGCCTCGACCTGGTGCGGGCGCTGGGCGTGCAGATCGCGGCCGGCGCCCGCCCCCGCCTCAACCCCTCCTCCGGGCGACAGCCAGGGAGAGACAGTGCAGCCACCGCGCCGTCCCCCGACCCCCGACCCCCGACCCCTGACCCCCACATTGACCCCCGCCCCCCGACCCCCCCGTACGCCGTCCTTGTGCCGGGGGCCAGCAACGGCGCGGCGAAGCGCTGGCCCCCGCCCCTCTGGGCACAGCTGGGTGACCGCATCACGGCCGATCTGGGCCTCAACCTCGTCGTCGCGGGAGCGCCATCCGAGCGGGAGCTCACGGAGGCCCTCGTGGGACATCTATCCGTGCCCGCGACGAACCTCGCGGGGCACACCTCCCTGGAGGAGCTCGTCGATCTCCTTGCAAGGGCCTCGGTCGTCATAGCGGGAGACACCGGCCCGCTCCACGTCGCCGCCGCTCTGGGGACGCCCGTCGTGGGCATCTACGGGCCCACGGACCCCACCAACAGCGGCCCGCTCGCCGAGCGCGCGGAAATCGTGCGTCTTGGCCTCGCCTGCAGCCCCTGCTACGATCTGCGTAGTCCCGCTGAGTGCAAGCTGCCCGATCGCAGCATGATCTGTATGTCGGGCCTCGCTCCGGCGAGGGTGTTGCAGGCGGTGACAAGAGTGCTGGATCGCGATTTCGGAGCGGCGGGCCAGGCGGGGAGAGCGTGAAATCGGACGTTGAAGGTATCGAGCCGCGACGGATCCTGGTCGTCAAACTGGCGGACATCGGCGACCTCCTGACCGCAACACCTGCGCTCCGTGCCCTGCGGCGCCGCTATCCGACCGCCGAAATCACCGCGCTGGTCACCCCGCACACCGCCTCCCTCCTGACCGGCAACGACGCGGTGGACCACACGTTGCTCTTTCCCAAGGCGGTGTTCGATGATCCACGTGGGCTCGTCCGTCCGTGGCGGGCGGCGCGGGCCCTCGCCCTCGTGGCGGGCCTGGCCGCGCGCCTGCGCCGCGAGGCTTTCGACGCGGTCGTGCTCCTGCACCATCTGGCCACCCCGTGGGGGACCAGCAAGTACCGAGCGCTGGTGCGCGCGAGCGGGGCGCGCGTGCGCGTGGGGTTGGACAACGGCGCCGGCGGTTTCCTCACGCATCGCGCTCAGGATCGCGGGTTCGGGGCGCGGCACGAGGTGGACTACTGGCTCGACACGGTCGCGGTGCTGGGCGCTAGGGCATCGGCGCCGGCCATGGAGCTGCATTTGACAGACCAAGAGTTGTCCGCGGCGGACGGCCGCTGGTCCACCCTGGGCCTCGCGGAACGCGCCGTCGTGGCGCTCCACCCCGGCTCGGGCGCGTTCAGCCTCGCTAAGCGCTGGCCCGTCGCCAAGTTCGCGGCCGTAGGCGATGCGCTCGCCCTCGATGGGCTTGCCGTGGCCGTTGTGGCTGGTCCCGAGGAGGCGCCCGTCGCGGCGCAGGTGCAGAGCTCAATGGCGATGCCGTCTGTCCCCCTCGTAGGGATCTCCACGCCGCGCGATCTGGCCGCGATACTGCGGCGCTGCACCCTCTTCGTCGGCAACGATAGCGGCGTGATGCACTGCGCTGCGACTATGGGTGTACCGGTCGTGGCCGTGTTCGGCCTGTCCAACCACCGGGCATGGGGCCCCTATCCTCCCGACCGCCATCGGGTAGTGCGGCTGGACCTTCCGTGTAGCCCCTGCCTGTACCACGGATTCGGGCTTGGCACGCCCGAGGGGTGCCCTCCGCGCATGTGCCTCAACGAACTCGAGCCCAATGCCGTGCTCGCCGCCGCGCGCGAGCTGCTGCGCTCCGTCGAGCGCCCCGCCATCCGGCCCGTCGTGCAGTCGAGCGATTATGGGGGCGGATAGGCCAGCGGCCGAGCGCACGACGTGCGCCCGGCACCGCAACGTTGAGACGTACCTGCGGTGCGCGAAGTGCGGCACGCCCATCTGCCCCAAATGCCTGGTGCACACGCCGGTGGGCGCGCGCTGCCCCTCGTGCGCTGCGCCCCCTCGGTCCCTTGCGCGCCGCGCTCCGCTCCTCAGCTATGTGCTGAGCACCGCGGCCGGCCTCTCGGTCGGGATGGTGGCCGGCGTCGTCCTGGTGGTGGCGCCCTTCGGAGCTTTCATGATTCTCCCGCTCCTCCTCACCGGGTTCCTGGTTGGGGAGGCGATGTCGGCCGCCGCCGGGCGCAGGAGTGGAAGTGCGCTCGCAGTCCTCGCGTTCGTATGCACATTGGTCGGCCCCATCCTCGGCCGAGCGGCGCTAGTGGCTCCGGCGGTGTCGGTGCAGGACCCGGTGTTGCGCGCCAATCTCGCGCTCGTTGTCGCTCTGCAATCGCTCGGCGCGTTCGAGCTGCTGTTGCTGGCGGTAGCGGGAATCATCGCGACGACGCGCGTGCACGATCGTTGAGGACACCGAGGGGGTGAGAAACGTCGAGGGGGAATCTCGGCTGGTTAGCCGCGGGCTCCGACAGGCTCGCGCGAGGAGGCGCTACTGCGCAAACGCCAGCAACCGGTCGTACTGCACATGCAACGCGCCTGTTCTTCAGCGGTGACGGGTGGTGTTCCCACCAGGCACACGATCTGGTAGAGGAGACGGCAGCCATCGTCGCCCGGCTCGTCCGCCACCGACCACCGTTCTCGGTAATTGGCGCACGCGCCCTTGTGGCGTCGCCAGTTGGGGTTATCCTCGATCGTGGCCGGTGCTCCAGGTGAGGGATGCGGCATTCTAGCACACCGCCGTCGGGACTGAGCCGTGGACCTTGATGCTTTGGACATCGTCCGCTCCCTGCCTGCCGGCCTGTCGGCCGAGGTGGGAATGGTCGTTGCGGAGCAGCATCTGGCCCCCGCGCGGGGAGTCCTCAGCACCCCCGCGATGATCGGTCTCATGGAACGCGCCGCCAGCCGCGCACTGACGCCGTTGCTGCCGGAGGGTTGGACTTCGGTGGGCACCGAGGTGTGCGTACGACACCTCGCGGCCACGCCCCCCGGCGACAGCGTGCGAGCGACCGCGACGCTGCTTGAGGCGCGGGGGCAACGGCTGAAGTTTCGCGTCCAGGCTCACAACGCCACGCGTAAGATTGGCGAGGGCACCCACGAACGGGCGATCGTCCACCTCGAGCGCTTCAGAAGGCGAGCAAGCATCAGGCCATAGAGAGGCAATAGGCAACAGGCAACAGAGAGCAGTCAAGGGGCGACAGCAACATAACTGAGTCCGGTGCTCAATGCCGCGTGCCTATTGCCCATCGCTTATTACCCTGCGCCTATTGCCCATTGCCGCGTGCCTGTTGCCCCTGTCCCCTGTCCCCCTGTCCTCCTGTCCCCTCCAGCGGGGCAGGCGAGGCAGTCGCGGGCGTCGCACCAGCCCCGATAGATATGGATGAGCCCTTGCTGCCGACGCGCGGTGGTCACTACCTGTTTCGCTTCAGGACCAGCGATCTGGCGGGCCATGTGACGGGTGATCTGGTTTGAGGCGAGACGAGGGTGCTCCCGGTATGCGGCCCGGGCGGCATCCAGCAACAACGTATCGCCCGTGGCCCGGCCCACAGCGGCTGCCCACGGGAGGACCGCGTTCACCACCGCCTCGGCCGCCCGGTCCGGCCCGACCAGGGCGGCCGGCCGCGCGAGCGGCCGGCCGAAGTCTGCGTGCATCTGCCAGTAGCCGGCCGCTGAGCGCACGAGCAGAGCGCGCAGGGCCGGTGCCGCTCGCGACGGCGGTAGCTCGCACAGGGCGGTCAGCATGCGCTCCTGGAGCGACGGCAGCTCCTCGTCGACGAGGGCGGCCGCCCCTACCACGCGGCGAACAGGGCCGTTGCCGGGGCGGCAGCCCACCCAGCGCCAGCCCAGCGAGTGGGCGGGGCCGCGACGGCCGGTCGCGCCCCAGGCGTTCTCGATCGCCGTGGAAGGGCCGTCGACGGGGAAGCGGCCGCGCTGGGTGGGGAGCAGGCCCGCCTCTCCCAGGAGGATGGTCTCGAGGGCCAGCGGCCCGCCGCGCCGAACCAAGTGCAGGGCCTCCAGCCACGGGACGCGGTCGGCCAGATGGCGAAAGGCCGAGGTGTTTGCCGCGAACCCGAGTGCCTCGAGGACGCCGGTCCAAAGGGCCTGGGGTGCGGCGACGCAGGTGAGGTCCGCCTCGAAACGTGCCGCCTTGCCCTCGAACCGGGCCGCACCGGCTCGATCCAGCAGGACGGCTGCCTCTTCGGGCGTGCGGCACGGCCGAAGGCTGGGATCCGGAGACAGGTCGGCGTTCCAGGCTGCCAACGCCACGTCCACGGGGGCGATCAGATGGGGAGTGAGTGCGACCGTTGGCACCACCTCCCCGTCGGACCGCACCGCCGGAAACGCTCGCGCTGCTTCGAATACCACGTGCAGCACAGTCCGCTCATATGCGGAATCCGAGTGATGGCCGTGCGCGTACCAGTCTCGAGCGGTAACGTGCACTTCGACGTCGCCTCGCAGCACCTGCCCGTCGAGTACGACCACAGCTCCGCGAAAGTCCGGCCCCCAGCTGCCGGCGCGCCGACCCGGGTAGACCACCTGGACGAACCGACCGTCGTCAGCTCGCAGCGTTTCGACGACTTGACGTCGCTCCCAGAGCCAGGAGACAAAGGCTTCCGGCACTCGAGCGCGGCTCATGGCGGCGTGCCGGATGGGTTCCCGGGTTCACCCGCCTCCTGCCCGTACAGCGACGCGCGTTCCGCCACGATATCGAGGAGGCGGACGGAAGCCCCCCGGGGGCGATAGACGCCGGTCTCCCAGTCGCTCACCGTCTGCTGGCGCACGCCGATCTCATCGGCCAGCCCTCGCTGCGTGAGTCGAAGCGACTGCCGAAGCTGGCGCACGCGGACCGCGTCCCATCGGGGTCCCGCCCTCCTTCCCATGCCCGGCATGTTACACGGAACCGTGTATCGAAGGCAACAGGATACCCTATAGACATGAGAAGCCAGGCCGCGGTCGTCATCATCGGCGGAGGCGTCATCGGCGCCAGTGTGGCATACCACCTGGCGGAGCGGGGACTCTCGGATGCGCTCGTGATCGAGCGCGGCGCGCTGGGCTCCGGATCGACTGGACGCTCGGCGGGTGGCGTGCGGCAACAGTTCTCCACCGAGGCGAACTGTCGCCTCTCGATGCTGAGCGTCGAGAAGCTGCTCCGGTTTCAGGACCAGACCGGTTGGGATCCCGGCTTTCACCAGGTCGGCTATCTGTTCTTGCTAACGCAGCAGGAACACTGGGATCTCTTCCAGCGCAACGTCGACCTCCAGGGGCGGCTGGGCATCCCCGTGGGGTTGCTCACTCCAGGGGAGGCCCAGGCGCTGGTGCCGCCCATCGCGGTGGACGACGTGCTCGGGGCGACCTTTTGTCCCACCGACGGCCACGCCGACCCGACGCAAGTGTGCCTCGGCTACGCATCGGCCGCCCGCGCCCGGGGTGTCGAAGTCGCGTCGGGCGTCACTGTGACGAGCGTCGAGGCGGCCGGTGGGCGCGTTGTGGCCGTCGATACCGACCAGGGGCGCGTCATCACACCTCTCGTGGTGGACGCGGCCGGGCCGTGGGCGGCGCAGATCGCGGCCATGGCGGGCATCGAGGTCCCCGTGCGACCGTATCGGCGCCATATCTACTACACCGCAAGCTTCCCGCAGGTGCCGGACGCGGCGCCCATGGTGGTCGACTTCGCATCGAGCATGTACTTCCGACGGGAGGGCCCCGGCTTGCTGCTCGGCATGACCGACCGCAGTGAGCCCTCCAGCTTTCGCACCAACACCGATGACGCGTTCCTGGCGATGCTGATCGAGCACGCTGTCCGGCGCGTACCGGCGATCGAGTCCGTGGGGATGGTCCGAGGGTGGGCCGGCCTTTACGACGCGACGCCCGATGCGAACCCCATCCTGGGCGCCGTGCCCGGGCTGCATGGCTTCATCATGGCGGCGGGGTTCAGCGGTCATGGCTTCATGCACGCCCCCGCTACAGGGCAACTGCTAGCCGAGCTGATCGTCGACGGCGTCGCGCACACGGTGGACATCCGTCAGTTCGCGCTAGGGCGGTTCCAGTCCGGCGAGGGCTCAGCCGAGCAGAACGTTATCTAGCGAGGCAATAGGCACGAGGCAATAGGCAAAGGGCAGTAGGCACCAAAGAATGATTGCCTATTGCCTCGTGCCTATTGCCTATTGCCTCGCGCCCACCGTCTAGTCCACAGGCCACGACCCGATCACCTTCAAGAACGCGCACTGCCCGGCCAGTTCCTGGAGCGCGCCTTCCACCAGCGGGTCGCGCTCGTGTCCCTCGAACTCAACGAAGAAGATGTAGTCCCACGCACGCCGACGGGAGGGCCGGCTTTGGATGGTGCTCATATTGACGCCGCGGCGGGCGAAGACATCGGCCACGTCGCGCAGCGCCCCGACCCGGTCCCGAATGCTGAACACAATCGCAGTCTTGTCGCGCCCCGTCGGCTCGCTCGCGACTGGGAGGGCAACTACGTAGAAGCGTGTGTAGTTGCTCGCGATGTCCTGGATGTCGCGTGCGACGATGTCCAGGCCGTACTCCACCGCCGCCAGCTCCGGCGCAATGGCAGCGCCGGTCGGGTCCTCGGCGGCCATCACGGCCGCGCGGGCCGTGCTCGCCGCGTCCACGATGCTGCACCCGGGAAGATGGCGAGCAATCCACTGGCGGCACTGGGCCAACGCCACCGGGTTGGAATACACCGTGGCGATGTCCTCCATGCGCCCGCGAGCCACCAGCTGGAGCGAGATGGGCAGGACGATCTCTGAGCAAACCTTCAGCTCCGACTCGACGAAGGTGTCCAGGGTGAGATGGACCGATCCCTCCGTGGAGTTCTCCACGGGCACAACGCCGAAATCAGCGTGGCCGCGCTGTGTCTCCTCGAAGACCTCCGGAATGCTGGCGAGGGGCACGAGCCGCGTTGCTTCCCCGAAGCGCTCCAGCGCCGCCTGGTGCGTGAACGTCGCGGCAGGGCCGAAGTAAGCCACTTCGAGCGGCCGTTCCAGCGCCCGACACGCCGAGATGATCTGGCGGTAGATGGACAGCAGATGCGCCGGGCGGAGGGGGCCATCGCGGCCCTGGGAGCGGACCCGCTCGAGCACCTCTCGCTCGCGCTCCGGCGCGTACGTGAGTCTCGCTTCCGCCGTTTTCGCGTTGCCAATCCGCTGGGCGATGCGTGCGCGCTCGTTGAGCAGGCGCACGATCTCGGCGTCTACCCGGTCGATCTCATCGCGCCCAGCCCCGACCTCGCTGTCCATAGCACCCGTAATGCAATTGCCGCGACGTGAGTATACTTGCCCCCAATCACATGCGAAGGAGGCCGCCATGGCGGACATCTGCGGCGTTGGCAAGCCGATCAGCTACTCCGAGGACAACCCGATCTCAGGGTGGGTCGACGATCTGCGCAAGAGCCGCGACGCCTTGAAGCGCGAGCCGCGGGACGACGCCGAGCGCGAGCTTCTGGGCCGCTGGCTGGGCTATCGGGGCCGGGACGAGCTGGCCGAGACCGTCGGCCTGGCTTGCTACGCGTACAGCCACTTCGACCTCGACTCGGAATGGCAGTATCTGCTGACCGACCACATCCGGACCGAGGCCGGGCACGGCTGGGGATACATCAAGCAGGGCGATCACATCGACCCGGAGCGCGACCACTCCCGCCCCGACCCCGAGTTCGTGGAGCAGTACGGCCTCCTGCCGCGCGTCGAGCACCGCGCCATCCAGCAGCGCGACATGCTCAGCTACATCTTCGCGGGCAACCTGTGGCCCTACGGCCACGTTACCGCCGCGAGCATCCAGAGCATCACCATCACCACGCCGCGCGTGCTTGACTTCGAGGAGCGCGTCGTGCAGGCCGAGGAGCGGGGCCACCACGACGCCCTGCTCCAGAAGATCCACGATTACGTCTGGCAGCTGATCGACCGCTACGGCGAAGCCTACGTGCGCAGGCACATCGTCGAGATCGACGCAGAGGCGCTGAACAGCCGCTCGCGGACCGTCTTCGATCCGCCACGCCGCGAGTTCCTCAAGAAGTACTTCAACACGACCGTGGAGAACGTTCAGCGATTCCAGGAATGGCGCGAGTACCTGTACCTGAATGTGCTGGGCTTCGCCGCCGAGCCCATCTACATCAAGAACTGGCCGGCGGAGTACCCGCAGCCCACCAGGGCCGCAACCTAGACGGGTTTGTGTGAGTTCATCGTAGGCCGACGAAGCGTGATGGCTGACGTGGGCACGTCACCCCCTCCCTCGCCCTCCCCCGTCAAGGGGGAGGGGATGACAGCTGCCCCCTCCCCCCTTGAGGGGGAGGGTTGGGGAGGGGGGTGGCGCCCGGCGTGCGGCGCGCACACGCGACAAACTTTCGACACGCTGCCTAGGGAGCGGTACCCTGGCTGACACCGAAGTCGACCTCGAGCGCCTGCGCCAGCGTATTGAGGAGTTGCGCCAGCGCGTCAACTATCACAACTATCGCTACCATGTCCTCGACGATCCTGAGATCGCGGACGCCGAGTTCGATGCGCTCTTTCAGGAGCTCCTGGCCCTGGAAGACGATCACCCGGAGCTCGCCTCACCGGACTCACCGACGCAGCGAGTCGGCGCCACGCCCACCGGTGTGTTTGGCGCAGTGCAGCATCGCGTTCCGATGCTCAGCCTGGCCAACGCCTTCACGGCCGAGCAGCTTCGGGCCTGGCACCTTCGCATCCGCAACCTCCTCGGCCGCGATGTGGAAGGCTTTGTCCTCGAGCCCAAGCTGGACGGGCTGGCAATGTCCCTGCTTTACGAGGACCGCCGCCTGAAGATCGGCGCGACCCGCGGTGATGGCACCACCGGCGACGATATGACTCCCAACGTGCGCACCATCCGATCCGTCCCTCTCACGCTCGCCTCCGATGCGCCACCGGCCCTCGAGGTGCGAGGCGAGGTGTACCTCACAAGGTCCGGGTTCAAACGGATCAACGACGAGCAACTGGAGCGTGGCGATCGGCTCTTCCTGAATCCACGGAACGCCGCCGCCGGCTCACTGCGGCAGAAAGACCCGCGGATCACCGCGCGGCGCCCGCTTGACTTCGTCGCGTACGCCGTCGGGTACACCGAAGGGGTGGACCTCCCGCGCAGGCAATGGGAGCTGCTGGCGGACCTTCGGCGGTACGGCTTCAAGGTCAACCCGCGCAATGACTACTGCACCGGCATCGAAGAGGTGATCGAGCGGTGCGCCGCCTGGGAGCACCAGCGCGAGGGCCTCGACTACGAGATCGACGGCGTGGTGGTGAAGGTGGACGACCGCTCCGCGCACGAAGAGCTGGGCTCGGTCGGACGCGAGCCCCGCTGGGCGATCGCCTACAAATTCCCCGCGATGCAGGCTACGACGGTGCTCAAGAATATCGGCATCAACGTGGGCCGGACTGGAAGCCTGAATCCCTTCGCCGTACTGGAGCCGGTCAAGGTGAGCGGCGTCGTCGTCAAGCTCGCCAGTCTCCACAACGAGGAGGACATCGCCCGCAAGGACATTCGCATCGGAGACACGGTGCTGGTCCAGCGCGCCGGCGAGGTGATCCCCCAGGTCGTCGGGCCCGTCGTCAGCAAGCGGACGGGTGAGGAGCGCATTTTCCAGATGCCGGAGCGGTGCCCGGTGTGCGGCGCCCCCGTGATCAAGCCGGAGGGCGAGGCGATGCGCCGTTGCACTGGAGGCGCCACCTGTCCGGCCCAACGCTACGAGCTGATCAAGCACTTCACGTCGCGGCCAGCTATGGACATCCAGGGCGTGGGCGAGCGGCTCGTTGCTGCCCTCATCGAGTCAGGGCTGGTCCGCGACCCGGCCGACCTGTACGCTCTGACGAAAGCCCAGCTGCTCGACCTGGAGCGGTTCGCGGACAAGAGCGCGGACAACGTGCTTGCGTCCATCGAGGGGAGCAAGGCCCGCCCGCTGAGCCGCGTCCTCCACGCGCTGGGCATCCGCTACGTGGGGGAGCGCACCGCCGAGATCCTGGCGGAACAGTTCGGCACTATGGACGCGCTGCTGGCGGCGAGTCGCGAAGGGCTGATCGACACTGAGGGCATCGGCCCCAAGATCGGCGACAGCATCTACGCGTTCCTGCACTCCGAGCGCAATCTGGAGATCATCGACAAGCTGCGCGCCGCGGGCGTCAACATGGCCCAGGGCGCCACCGGGACCGAGGGGTTGCCCCTGACGGGCACCCAATGGGTGCTGACCGGGACGCTGGCGAGATGGTCGCGCCTCGCAGCCGAGGCCCGAATCAAGGAGCTGGGCGGCCGAGTCGCTGACTCAGTCAGCCGCAAGACCACGCACGTCGTCGTCGGCGAGAACCCGGGCTCGAAGCTCGCACGCGCGCAGCAGCTGAGTGTGCCGATCCTGGAGGAGGCGGAGTTCGAGCGACAGATTGGCCCGCCGGCTACTGCTCCCTGATCGTCACTTTCGTCATGCGTGCGTCCCTCTGGGGAACCGAGGGCTCGCCGCGGGCGTTGGCGCTCACGGGCACCGAAGCGATCTGGTCCACCACCTCAATGCCGCGCGTCACGCGCCCGAAGATTGTGTAGCTCTTGGGCAGCTGGGCGCCCACCCCCTCCCCGTGCACGATGAAGAACTGGCTTCCGTTGGTGTTGGGGCCGGCGTTGGCCATGGCCAGCACGCCCCGATCGTAGTTACTAGCGACCGGCTCGTCGATGAACCGGTAGCCGGGCCCGCCGCTCCCATCGCCCTTTGGGTCCCCGGTCTGCATCATGAATCCCTTGATGATGCGGTGGAACTTGAGGCCGTCGTAGAAACCCTCGCGCGCCAGAAACACAAAGTTATTGACGGTCGTCGGCGCTTCTTTGGCCAGGAGGGTGACCTCGATCTCGCCCAGGCGAACTCCCTCCTCGGTGCCCACCGTCGTGGCAATCGTGGCGGTGTACTGCTTGTTTGCGTCGATGCGCATAGTCGGCGGGCTTGACCACTGCTTCACACGACTCTCCCCTCCGCCGCACGCCGCACCCACGACCGTCAGCAGCAGCGCGCGCAGAAGCAGGCGCCGGCCGACCACCGCCATGCGCCACCCCGGCAGCTCGCCCCTAGTCAACTGGGCGCTCCGCTTCCACGGCAGCTCACATACCCCGTTCGCACGTCGGCCATGCTACTCGACGCGGTGGACGCGAGGCCACACCGCCTTTCGCTGCCCCGCCCCACCAGCGGAAACCCCCCAGCCCGGATTCCTCGCGCCGCGGCCTCACACCTCACAGCTCACGCCTCACGCCTCACAACTCCCCTTGCGTCCGAGGGCGCCGAGCAACGATGATTCGATAACACGCGGACATCTGGAGAGGACATGGAGATTCGGACCGAGAGGGGCGATCGACCCCGGGAAAACTGGGCCGACGAATCGTTTGTAGCCTATTGGCTGGAGCGGGAGAGCACGCGCTCCCCCGATCGAATGCACCAGTTCGCCGTGGTGCGCTCGCTCGTGCCGCGCCGGCCGGACGAGGCGTTCCGCTACGTCGACGTCGCCGGGGGCGACGGCTCGCTGGACGAGGTGCTGCTCGCCCATTTCACGAGGGCTCACCTCACGCTGGTCGACGGCTCCGAGACCATGGTCGATCGAGCCCGTGAGCGCCTCGAGCCGTTCGGCGAGCGGGCGACGGTGGTGCGCGCCGATCTCGCGGGCCCGGACTGGCGGAGCGCCGTCCAGGGACCCTTCGATCTGGCCGTCTCGACTATTGCCATCCACAATCTCAGGGCCGCCGGGCGCGTCCGCGCCCTGTACGCAGAGGTCTTCAGTCTCCTGGAGGAGGGCGGATTCTTCGTCAACTTCGACTACGTGCGCGCGGCGAGCCCAGATCTGCGGCCGTTCCCCAGCTGGGCCACGAGGGATCCCGACGCCCTGTACATCACCCACTCTACCGGCAGCACTTCACCGGGAACCCTGATCGAGCAGTTCGTCTGGCTGCACGAAGCCGGCTTCATCGGCGTTGACTGCTTCTGGAAACAGTTCGCCGCGGCCGCCTTCGGCGGGTTTAAGGGCATCGTCCGCATACCCGCAGCAGAGTAACGGGGCAGGAGCGTGGCCGTTCGTCTTTGCGCCGGTGCGATTCACCGCGCTATCCTCGCGCTTCTGGCCGGCTGCCTCACTCTGAGCACCGGGTGCGTGTCCGCCGGTGGTGGCGGCGGGGGGGTGCCGGATATGGGCAGTCTGTTTGGTTCGGGAGCGGCCCAGGGGAGCCGCGAGCAGCCCCTGCCACGCGACGACCGAGCCGTGTTTCGCGCAATGGGCTCGCCGCGGGAGGCGGTCATCGACTTGCTGGGGCCCGCGGACCTCTATGAGCTGTACCGCTTCATCATCGAGACGTACGCCGATCCGGTCGATCACACCCTGCTGCTCGAAGGCGCCGTTCGCGGCCTCCACGCCGGCGCGGTCCAGGAGGGCATGCTGCCCCTCGACTCGACCATCGTCGAGATTGCCCCCATCCGGGAGTCGCGCGACCCTGACCGAGACTGGGCGCAATTCGCCGCACGGTACGACGTGCTGCTCGAGAAGCTGCTCCCCCGCGTGCGCGTGGGCCCCATCGGGCAGGCGGCTGCCCGGGGCATGCTCGAGTCGCTGGGAGACCCGCACGCGACGTATCTCGACCGCAGGACCGTTGAGGCGCAGCAGACGCGCGGCGAAGCGGGCATCGGGGTGACCCTGACGACGCCGGGGGAGGCCGCCTCCCCAATGGTGCGGGAGGTGCTTCCGGGTGGGCCGGGGGAACGAGCGGGCCTGGAAGTCGGCGATGCTATCGTTGCTGTGGACGGCAACCCCACCAGCTCGATGTCGCTGAGCGAGGCCGCGCAGGCGGTCCGGGGGGCGGACGGCTCGCGCGTCCAACTGAGCGTCCGCCCGCGCGGCAACGCGAACGTGCGAGAGATGAGCGCCGTACGCGCTCCGCTGCGGGCCCCCGCCGTCCAGAGCGAGGTCCGCGATGGAGTGGGCTACGTGCGGATTCGACGTTTCCAGGAGGGGGTCGGAGATACGGTGAGGACGGAGCTGGCTGAGTCGGCCGCTCTCGGGGTTCGTGGCTGGATCGTCGATTTGCGTGGGACCGCCAGCGGGGGCCTCCAGGAGATGCTCGACGTGGCATCAGCCTTCATTGCGCCGCGCATCGTCGGGCTCGTTGTGGACCGCGGCCAGCGCCCCGCGCCCATGCTGGCTACCGGCCAGCCCCTCGAGCCGCTCCTGCCGACGGTGATGTTGGTGGACGGCGAGACCGGCTCGGGGGCCGAGGTCCTGGCCGCCGCGGCGCGCGAGTACCGGGTCGCGGACCTGGTCGGAGTCCGCACGGCCGGCCGGGTCGGTATCGCGACGACATTGGGCCTGCCTGACGGGTCGGCAGCGCAGGTCACCTCGCAGCGCATTCTGACGCCATCCGGCGCCCGCCTGGACGGGGTCGGGCTCGAGCCGGACGAGACCGTCGACCTCGCCGTCGAGGACTGGGCACAGGGTCGCGATCCACAGCTGGCACGAGCCATACAACGAATCTTGAGCGTCGAATCATGAGCGCGCCCGACACATCGAAGCTGGGGCCGATAGCTTGGCCGGTTGACGAAGTCGGACCCCCGGGGGGCTCGCAGCTAGAAACGGAGTGGCGAGGTCGGGTCCCATGTCCGGTCTGCGGGTTTCCCATCGGCTCTGTGAGCGGGACCAAGGCAGCCATCTGCACGAACTGTGGATTCAAGGACGGCTGCTGCTAGCCCGACGTTGAGGGAAGAGGCATAAGACCACGGCTTAGGGCCCCAGGCCGGTCCGCACGCGCCGACTCCACACATGGTGCACAACCCGAGATCGCTTGGTAACCGTGGGGCGCTCTGACTCGCTCGGCACGATGTCGGTGGTGTCGCGATCTGCATAACTCGTATACTTGGCCACCTTGCGTTTTTAGAGGAGTTGTCGAGATGCCAATGTTTCGCCGTCTCAATGCGGACGAGGTCGCCGCTATGCGGGCGCGTCGGCGTGGGTCGGTCGATTTGACGGAGTACAGCGACTTCATTCGTGATCTGCAGATAGGCGAGGGCGGCGAGGTTACCTTGAACTCCAGTGAACAGAAGCGCACCGTCAAGCGACGGCTGACCCGTGCGGCCCGGCAAATGGAGAAGGACGTGCGCTACCGCCGTAGCGAAGGCAACCTGATTCGGTTCGAGGTCCGGAGTCTGTCCGGCGGCTGACCGTGGGAGTCGCGAGCCTCAGAATGCGTTCCCACGCGCGTGAAGCGGCCTACCGGCTCCGCACCCGTTGGTAGCACACGACACGAGGCCCGACGGCGTGGCTAGGCTACGATTTCGTAAGTGCGTACCGTAGCCCGAGCGCCACTCAGCAGCTCGCGCGTCCATTTCTGGATCTCGTCGTGCTCTTTGCTCGAACGATACGCGTCAATGGCCTCCTGCGACTCCCATATCGCCATCGAGATCAGCTCACCCGGATCGTCGGTAGAGGCGAGGAGCTGCTCTGATACGCAGCCCCGCACCCCGATCATAAGCGGCGCGCAATGCTGTTTCCACACACCGCGGGCCGCTTCATCCTGGTCCGGTGGCACGTTGGCCACGATCATTCGGACGATCATCGCATTCCCCTTCCTCAACACAAGAGAGGCATACAATGAATGGCAAGATTCCCCACCCATTGTAATGCGTTCCATCCTTCGACCCGGGATTAGTCCGTGCGATACGGCGCCAGCGTCGAGTTCCGGCATGTCAGCAAGCGGTTCAGCTCGCAGTCGAGCGGGGCCGCGGTCGAGGATCTCTCCCTGAGCGTGCCGCCGGGCGCGATCTGCGTGCTCGTGGGCCCCAGTGGATGCGGCAAGACGACGACCCTCAAGATGGTCAACCGCCTGGTCGAGCCGACCGACGGGCAGGTGCTCATCGACGGCGAAGATGTCGCTCGCTTCGATGTTGTGGCCCTCCGCCGCCGCATCGGGTACGTGATTCAGCACGTCGGGCTCTTCCCCCATCAGACCATCGCCGACAACGTGGCGACGGTGCCTCGGCTCCTTGGCTGGCCCAGGGAGCGCATAGCCCACCGAGTCGACGAGCTGCTGTCCCTCGTCGGGCTGGAGCCCGATCAGTTCCGCCGCCGCTACCCCGCGCAGCTTTCCGGAGGCCAGCGCCAGCGCGTGGGCGTGGCGCGAGCCCTGGCAGCGGAGCCGCCCCTCATGCTCATGGACGAGCCGTTCGGCGCCGTCGATCCTATCGTGCGCGAGCGCTTGCAGGACGAGTTCCTCCGACTCCAGCGCAGGCTCGGGACCACCGTTCTCTTCGTGACCCACGACATCGATGAAGCCATCAAGCTGGGAGATCGCGTGGCCGTTATGCAGGAGGGAGGCCACCTGGCCCAGTACAGCCCGCCCGCCGAGCTGCTGATGCACCCCGCCAACGACTACGTGGCGCGCTTCGTCGGCGGGGACCGGACTCTGAAGCGGCTCGCGTTGATGCGTGTGGCTGACGTCCCGCTCGAGGCCCCGGTCGCCGGCCTGGAGCCCACGTGCGCGCCCGAGGCTACGGTTCGGGAGGCGCTGTCCTCATTGCTGGCCACATCCGGGGGGAGGCTCCTGGTGGTCGACGACGGCGCTGGCCCGCCTCTGGGAACCCTCACCCTGGCCGCGATCGGGTCCGCGCTGCGCTCCATCGCGACGGCCTCCCTGCCCGATAGCGCGGAGGCGCCGCGCCGCCAGACCGATGGCGGGGCCTCATGACGGCCGGAGAGCCGCTCGTTCGCTGGGACTGGGTGCTCAGTCACCTGGGTGACATCCAGACGCGGCTGACGGAGCACCTGGTCCTGGCTGGCCTGGCGCTACTGATCGGCTTCGGGCTGTCGTTCGCCCTGAGCCTTGCCATCAGGCGCTACCCTCTCCTGTACGAGCCCGTCACCTGGGGGACGGGCGTCCTGTACACGATCCCGAGCCTGGCGTTGTTCGCATTGCTGGTGCCCTTCACGGGCCTGTCCCTCCTCACCGCCGAGATCGGCCTCGTGAGCTACACGCTCCTGATCCTGATCAGGAACACTGTGAGCGGGCTGCGCTCGGTACCCCCAGACGTCAGAGAAGCAGCCATCGGGATGGGGTACGGCCCCGGGCAGCTGCTCTGGCGTGTGGAGCTGCCGCTGGCCCTCGCCGTCATCGTCGCCGGCCTCCGAGTCGCCGCGGTCACCACCATCGGCTTGACCACGGTTACGGCGCTCATCGGCCAGGGTGGCCTCGGCTTCTTCATCCTTGACGGGATCCAGCGATTCTTCAGCACGCCGCTCATCGTAGGGGCAGTGCTCTCGGTTGCACTCGGGGTTGCAGCGGACGGAGCGCTCGTACTCATCCAGCGCTGGGCGACCCCGTGGGCGCGGGTCGGCGGCTAGGCCGATGAGTCTGGTCGCAGCGGTTCTCGGCTGGCTCTCCCAGCCGGAGCGCTGGCAAGGGCCAGACAGCATACCGGTGCGCGTGGCCGAGCACGTCCTCATGTCGGGGACCGCGCTCATCGTCGCGGTCGCCATCGCCCTGCCGCTCCTCGTGTTCGCCCTGCCCATCGGCATAGCGCTCGGCCACCTCGGCCGGGGCGGGGTCGCGGCGATCAACGTGGCCAACGTCGGCCGGGCGTTGCCGTCGCTTGCGCTCCTGGCCCTAGCGCTGCCCGTGGCGTTCGCCCTCGGGCTGGGACTGGGGTTCTGGCCAACGATGTTCGCCCTCGTCCCGCTGGGGATCCCGCCCATGCTCACCAACAGCTACGTGGCCATCCGCGAGGTGCAGCGCGAGTTGGTGGAAGTAGCGCGGGGGCTCGGTATGCGTGAGTGGCAGGTGCTGAGCAGAGCTGAGCTCCCCGTCGCCGCGCCAGTGATCATCGCCGGCATGCGCAATGCGGCCGTGGCGATCGTCGCCACCGCAACGCTTGGCGCGATCGTCGCCAGCGGCGGGCTGGGTCGCTACATCGTCGACGGGCTCGCACGGCAGGAGGAAGCGCGCCTGTTCACGGGCGCCCTCCTCGTGGCTCTGCTCGCCATCGCCACTGAGCTGGGATTCGGCCTCTTCGAACGGCTCGTCGTCTCCCCCGGAATCCGCGCAGCCACGAGGCCCGGCGAAGATGTGTGGGCCGGCGGCGCGCTGAATGGGGGCATTGCCTTTCCGCCGCCGGTGCGGTTCAATAGCGCGTCGAATTCGTACTCGGAGGATAGTGATGCTGAGGGCTAGCACGTGGAAAGTCCTGCTCGCCATGGCTACGCTCGTGATCGCGGGCTGTGCGCCAGGCGCCGCGCCGGGCGCACGTCCCACGGTTCGTATCGGGTCCACCAATTTCTCGGAGCAGGTCATCCTTGGCGAGCTCTACGCGCAGGTGCTCGAGACGAGCGGCTACACGGTTGAGCGGAGGTTCAATCTCGGCAGCCGCGAGATCGTGGCTCCCGCGCTGGAGAGCGGCCAGATCGACATGTATGCCGAGTATCTGGCGACCTACCTTACGTTTCTCACGAAAGACGCGAGCAAGGCGAGCACCGATCCTGTGGCGACACACCGCAGCTTACAGGACACGTTGCGGTCAAAGAACCTCACGGTCCTGGACTACGCGCCGGCCGTCGATACCAACGGTTTCGCAGTGACGAAGGAGACAGCCGACAGGCAAAACTTGAAGAAGGTGAGCGATCTGGCTCGCTTGAACAACCAGCTCACATTGGGTGGGCCGCCTGAGTGCCCGGAGCGGCCGTTCTGCCTCAAGGGGCTGGAGGGCACCTACGGCGTGAAGGTCAAAGAGTTCAAGGCGCTGGACGTGGGCGGCCCGATGACGGTCGCGGCGCTTGAAGGAAAGCAGGTCGATATCGCCGTTCTGTTCACCACCGACGCCGCGATCCAGGCCAAGAACTTCGTCCTCCTCGACGACGATAAGCGGCTCCAGTTGGCCGATAACGTGGCCCCGGTGATCCGCAACGACCTCCTCGATCGCGTGCTGGCCGACTTCGGCCCGGCCATCAACGGTGTGACGACTCGCGTGACGACAGAGGAACTGACCGGCTTGAATCGCCAGGTGGGCCTCGATAGGAAAGAGCCGAAAGACGTGGCCCGCGATTGGCTGCGCGCGAAGGGCCTCGTTCGCTAGGTCACGTCCCATTCGTGGACATTCCAGGTGGGCCTTGAAGTGACGTTCCGCACCCGGTTGCCCACCAGGATCGGCCCTGCTTCGTAAAAGAAGCTCATCAGCACGACCCGATCCGTGACGTGGTTGAGGATCTGGCCGAGTACGCGCACGCGCTCGCCACGGGGGATGGTCACGTAGTAGCGGTCCACCAGGCTGTCCAGCTCGGGGTTCGCATAGCGCATACGGTTGTCGCCGACGAACCTGGTTTCGGGCGTCGGTACCTGACTGCTGTGCAGCCGGTAGACGTCATCTGGCTGACCCACCACCTCGAATCCGGGCCGCGTTTGCCGATACTCCCGGTCCTGGTTCCGCTGCAGCGGAATGACGACCACGTCGACGCCCACCCCCACCGCGCGCCAGTGGTCCGCGACCACCAGCGTGGTCTTCTCATTCACCTCGCGGCCGGGCGTGGAGCGGAGCTCGACGGCGAGGGGTGCTCCAGAAGAGTCACGGAACGTGCCGTCGGCCCCCCGCGCGTAGCCTAAACCTTCGATCAGCTGCGCGGCCCGGCGCGCGTCGAAGTCGTAGCGAACGAGGTTACTCTGGATGTCCTTGAACTCGGGCTGCTCCGGCGTGAAGTTAGTGTGGGCGACCTGTGAGAGCCCGTTCTGCAGCGTGTCGACGAGCAGCTGTCGATCGATAGCGTGCAGCAGCGCGCGCCGGAAGGGCGCCTCAAGCAGGACCGAGGGGCTGGGGTTCAGAAACTGCGGAAATGCGCCCACTGCCCCTGCGAGGACGGGGTGCACCTTTCCATCGCTCCACAGGTCGCGGACCTGGATCGCCTGGTCCAGCGAGAGGGTGCCCTGGCCCGAGACTGTCAGGTCGACCACGCCTGAGAGGATGCTGGCGGCCAGGGCGTTGGCGTCCTGGATGAACTTGATCTCGATCTCGTCAATCCTCGGGCGGCCAAGTGCGTACTGCTCGTTGGCATCGACGATCATGTGGCTGCCGCGGACGAACTCCCGCAGCTTGAAGGGCCCAGTGCCAACGAACTGCTCGGTCCAGTAGGCAAGGTCCCTGTACCCGGCCTTGTTCTCGGTGTACTCCCGTTCCAGGATGTGTCTGGGATGGGGCAAGCCCCGCGTGCCCGAGAAGAGGGTGTGCGCCCAGATGAACGATTTCTTCCACTTCGCCACGACGGTTAGCGGGTCGCGTGCTTCCACGCTCTCCAACGAGTCGTAGGCGATGTTCCCGAACTCGGGCAGTTCCCTGTCTTGCACCACCTGCATCGTGAAGATGAAGTCCGCGGACGTGAGGGGCACGCCGTCGTGCCACTGCGCGCCCGGCCGTATGCGCCAGGTGGTCTCCATGCGGCCATCCGGGAAAAGTAGCCACAGTCCATTCTCGACGCTGGGAACCGCCTCGGCGAGCGCTGGGCGCTGCTCCACCTGGTCATCCTCAACGCTGAGGCCGGTGTGGAGGAGCTGCTCCATCTCTGTCGAACCGTAGACCCTGCCAGCTCCGGCGCGTCCCGGATTGTTGTTGAGAGTCGTCGGCTCACCCCTCAGCCCCACCGTCACCTTCTTCTTGACGGCGGATTTCGGTACTTCCGAATCCTGCTGCCGCCCGCCGCCGGGGACCGCCGCTGGGGCACAGGCAACGACCAGCAGGCTCAACACGAGCGAGATTCCAGCAGTGCGCATCCAGTTCGTCATGGCCCCTCCAACACGGGCAATAGGCAATGGGCGATAGGCAATCCCCCCACCATATTGCCTCTTGCCTCGTGCCTCTTGCCTCGTTCTCCTACCACCGGCCGGCCTCGATGCCGGGACGATCCGGGTACTTTTCCGCGATCTCGAGCACTTTCGGGTGGTCGAGCGCGCTGAGGCGGCCCTCCTGCCACAGGAATCGGTCCCCGACCTGGAGCGTCGCGCCGTGGATCTCGGCCGTCACATGCATGTTGTACGGAAACTCAGCTGTGCGCTGGCTGTTGCCCAGGTGTACGTGGGTGCTGCTCCAGTGATGATGCTCGATGAAGTCGCGGTAGCCGGGATCCGGGCACTGATGCTCGTTCACGCGGGCATAGGGGTGTACTCCACCGTGAGTGCCTCTGATCTCGTAGGCGGCTTCCCCCAGGAAGCGGCTGATAGCACGGTAGCAGTCCCGCATGGTTTCCGCGTCCCTGCCGCCGGAGAACTCCTTGATATGGCCACCGCTGACGGTCGCTCGGACGGGCTCCTTGAAGCGCGACGGGATCCCGATGTGGCGGGCCCAGATGGGATTCGTTCCTTCGAAGGCAACGACGCCCTCCGAGTCGTGGCTCACAGCCCCCGGAAAGACTCCCTCGGGAAACGGCCGGTAGAGGCCCTCGGTTCGTCGCGAGGCGTAGGCCCGCACCGCCTGGGGCTGCGTGATCGTGCCCTCCAAGTGTGTGCCGTGCGCGTCCGTCAGCTTCCAGCGGAGCCCCGGCTCCAGGAGCGCCGCCGTCTGAAAGCGGATCTCCGATACCAGCTCGTAGGGCGTCTGCGCCCACGCGCTGCACAGGAGGGGCGCCGTCGTCGCCATGTTGCGCACCATGGGCACGTCGTGCTCGGCGCAAATGTCACGCACCTCCTTCAGCTCCTCCTCGTAGGACAGGTCCACGCAGAAGTTGATAAACACGTCGGCGGCGCCGATCGCCGACCGTACGATCTTCGGAATGCGCCATCCCTGCGGCGGGCGAGCGTCGTTTCCCCAAATGAGGGCCGGCCGTGCTGGCATGTCGGTCCAGAGCACTGTGGCGTGGGCTCCCCGCTGCTGCACGCCAGCCTGCACCCAGGCCACCGCCTGTTCGTCGACGATGTTCTGGCCGCCGTACAGGCCGTCTATGGCCGCGACGATGACGACGTGCTGCCCCGCCTTGATCTCGGCGCAACTGTCCAGCATGTCGCTCACGCTGATGGCCGCGGCGAGTGGGATAGCGCCCGCTATCGGCATTCGCGTCCCATTTCTGGAGCCGGCGCAGGGTGGGGCAGTGCGCGTATCGCCGTCATGCGCTCATCCCCAGGGGCCGAGGAAAGGCTCCCCCATGAAGGTATCCGACAGTGGCTCGAGCGCCTCCGGCCAGTTGCGGGGGTCCACCTGCCGCCGCGCGGACCTGGGGCGCGGCGTTCCGTCCCAGCCAACCTGCTCCATGTAGTAGTACAGCTGGATGCAGTGGCCCTCCGGATCGAAGGTATGAGCCGAGTAGTCGATGCCCGGATACAGCTCGGGCGGGATCACGTCCGTCTCTACTCGGCAGCCGTGCTCCCGCAAGAAGCTCACCGCGTTGCGCAGCTGCTCATAGTTCGCCAGCTGAATGCCGAAGGACATGCACGTGGTGTGCGAGCTGAGCCCCAGCCGTTCGCGCCAGCTCTTCGGGAACAGACCGAGGGAGTGGTGCTCTGTATTGCAGCGAAGGAAGCAGCAGCGCTCTCCCTGCCAGACGACCTCTTCGGTCACCTCGAAGCCGATCTCGTCGACATACCAGTCGCGCGAGCGCTCGACGTCCTGGACGAAGATGTTGACCGGACCGTGCTTCACCATCTTGAACGGGCGAGGCAGCATGATGCCGCCCACATCGTAGCTGGCCGGCATGGTCTCGATGTGGCGGTAACCCGCTGTTGGCGCGACGTCGGTGGTCGCCAGGGACTCCTGCACCTCGTCGAACTCCGACTTGACGGGCAGCTTCACCTTCTCCCGTACGGGTCGCCGGTACTCGGCGGGCTTCGAGTGCCCATCCCAGCCAATTTGCTCGATACCGTAGTAGAGCTCGTTCGTGTGCCCGTCGGGGTCGTAGAAGTACGTTGCCCAGTTGGACCCAGCGCCGTCGCGGCCGGTGCGCTGGAGCTCAATGCCGCGCTCGGCGAAGTAATCGACGGCGTTCACCGGCTCGCTCAGGCTCTGGGTCTGCCAGGTGATCTGGTTGATCGTAATGTCGGGGCTATCGTAGCGGCGCCCCGCGGCCCCCGGCGCCGCCCCATCCCTCTGGATGCCGAACAGGGCGAAGGCATGGTGGTCGCTTCCGAAGCGCATGAAGTATCCCATCCCATTCGGCCGCTCGTCTGAGACCCTGAACCCGAGAAGATCCGAGTAGAAGTGGCGGCACTCCTCCACCCGGGTCACGTTGAAGCCGAAGTGCCCCAGGCGCCTGATCTTGAACGGCTGGTTGAGCAGCACACCGCCCACGTTGAACTTGGTGGCGACTTGGGTAGCCATCGTAATGCCTCCTAACTTGAGAATGCCCGCCCACCCGCCCTTCTTTCTCTGGGGGCTTCGCCCCCAGCCCCCCGCGCGGGCGGACGCGGTTTTCGTGGCCTGGTGCGGCGAAGCCGCATGATGCCTAATCTAATCTACAGCTTGGCGACGACCCGGTTCCGCAACACGCCGATCGCAGGGCTCTCGACCTCAACCACGTCTCCCGGTTTCAAGAACAGCTTGGGATCGCGCGTCGCCTGGACACCGCCTTCGCCCGTGCCAGGTATCAGCGCGCTTGAATCCTGCGCAGTCCCGGCGGTTGTGCCCGCGCTGATGACGTCGCCCGGACGCAGGAGCATATCGGCCGAGAGGTACTCCAGGTACTCGTAGAAGTTGAAGGTCATGTCTCTTGTATTGCCGGTCTGCCGGAGCTCGCCGTTGACGCGCGTCTCCCAGGTGACGTTATGGCAGTCGGGAATCTCGCCCACAACGACGCAGGGGCCCCCACAGATCGACGTCTCGAAGTTCTTACCGCGGGCGAAGCTGGACTGCGGGTTGTCTCGACCGGTCAGATTGGTTCGAGCGCTGATGTCGTTCTGGAGCATGTAGCCCCAGATGTAGTCCTTCCCGGCGGATGCCCGGATGTCCTTCCCCTTCTTGCCGAGGACAACGGCGACCTCGCCTTCGTAATCGAGACGGTCCGTGCGCGCCGGGTAAACAACCTCTTCATCGGGGCCGGCGGCGTTTTCCGGGAAGCAATAGAAGCCCCAGATCCCCTTCGCTCGGCTCTGTTTGTAGACGTCGTCGAGGCTCATGCGCTCGCCGTCCGCGCCGCGTAAGCTCATACCCTGGCTGTGAATGACGAAATTGCCGCCGGCCATCATGATCCGCGCACGTCGGGCGTAGGGGGCATGCAGCTTCACTTCGGCACGCGCTTCGATCAGCCGTTCGCCCCGCAGCCCCCGGCGGTCCGCCGCCCGGCTTTGCAGATACTCGACGGCCCGCTGGGCGCCCTCGACGGCGCGTGCGCCCGACTCGATGAATGCCCCCAGCTCGGAGGGCACGATGGCCGCGGCCATCTCGTAAGGAAGCGGCTCATTCTGCGTCTCGCCGAGGTATTTCGCGTAGGCGAAGTTCAGATCGACGACCTGGTCATCCTGGAGCGCACCCAGCTTCCTGTCGGGCCCAAACACGACCAGCTTCACGCTTCTCCTCCTTGCGCGCTGTCATTCTGAGCGCTAGCGCGAAGAATCTGAAGTCGCGTATCGACCCGTAGCCACGTGCCATTACCCGTCGTCAGATTCTTCGCCTTCGGCTCAGAACGACACTCTCTACCAATCTAGCGCTTGCGGGCGAACTTCTGGAGACGGGCGCCCTCCAGGACCTCGGATACGTAGATAGAGCCCTCAGAATCGGTGGCGATCCCGTGCGGGCCCCAGAACTGGCCAGGGGCGTGCGTGCGCTCGCCGCCCCATCGGCCGAGCAGGTTGCCCTGCAAGTCGAGAATGCTGACGCGCGCGCCCAGCTCGGCCACGTACATGACGTCGTCGTTGTCCACGTAGATCTTGCAGGGCTGGAGGAACCCCGGCCAGATGTCGACGTACTCGCCCTGCGGCGTAAAGATCTGAATCCGGTTGTTCTGCCGGTCGCATACGTAGACTCGCCCCTTGTGCTCCCAGACGCCGTGCACCAGCTGAAGCTGGCCGGGGCCGTCGCCGGGCTCCCCCCACGAGAACAGCAGCGTCCCGTCGGCGCTGTACTTGTGGACGCGGCAGTTCCTATAGCCGTCCGACACGTAGAAATCTCCGTTGGGGGAGAGGCCCACGTTCGTCGGGTGATGGAATGGAGGACCCGCATAGCGGACCGTCGGGCTTTCTTGCGTGTAACCGGTGTCTGACGGCTTGTCACGCTTGCCGAGGGTCAAGAGGTGCCGACCTTCATTCGTGAACTTGAAGACCAGTTGGGGATTCCTGTCCACCAGGTAGACGCTATCGTCCGGAGCGATGCAGATGCCATGGGCATCCATGAAGATCTCCGTGCCCCAGGACCAATCGAGGCGGCCTTCGCGGTCGAAGATCATGTACGGATGGTCTGTTCGTGTGAAGACGTGAACGCGATCCCGAGAGTCCACGGCGACGTCGCCCACCTGGCCCCACCTCCAGCCCGGCGGCAACTGCCCCCACTCCTCCACCAATTCGTACTGGCGTTCCCCGGCGTCAATGGTGATCAACCTGCCCTCCCTCTGTTGCGCGATAACCGCAAGCTTACAGCGTCAGGACCCTCTTGATGCCGGCGCATACTTGCCCGTCAGCTGCGGCGTTGACCCTTCAAGTCCGTGCTCCTGACGATCGAGCCGGGTCTCGCGGGACCAGGTGCGCTCAAGGTCGTCGCGCACGCGCACGTGCAGCTTGCCGAGCCCCTCTGTCTCGATCTCCACCATGTCGCCGTCCATAAACGCGCTCAACCCACGATGGTTCGTTCCCAGTGCGATGACGTCGCCCGGGTCGAGCGCGTGGATGGACGTGATCCACTCGATGCAGCGAGGAATCTTATGAGCCATGTCGCTGGTGTTGTAGTTCTGCTTCAGGGTTCCATTGACCCAGAGCTGCACCTGGAGCGCATGCGGGTCGGGCACGTCGTCGGCCGTCACAAGGTACGGGCCCATCGGGGCGAACGTGTCGCGCGATTTCATCTGGTAGAAGGTGTTGCCCGCGGGGGGCAGGCCGCGCGCCGAGCCGTCGATGAAGTTCAAATACCCGAAAACGTAGTCCATGGCATCGGCGGCGCTGACAGCGGACGCCCGTTTGCCAATGACCAGCGCGATCTCGGCCTCGCCCTCGAAGATGGTGGCGGGAGCGTCCGGCAGCACCATGATGTCGCCGTCGCCGATGAGCGCATTGGGCGACTTGTGGAATGCGTTGATCGGCGCCGGCTCGGCCCGGGTGCCGTCCTCCATGTAGTTCACCGCCATGCAGACGATGTTGTACGGCCTTGGAACTGGCTGCCTGATCCGCACCGAAGACAGGGGCACCCCGGCTCCGCGGCTGGCAAGCTGCTGCAAGGGCCCTCGGTACTCGCCGAAGCGCTCGATCAGGCCCTGAATGAGGTCCTGCGGCGCCAGGTGTGGGATGCTCTGCACCACATCCGAGGCGTCGACGACTGTATCGGCATTGAGAATGCCCAGCTTGAAATCATCGTAGAAGAGCAGCTTCATCTCTTACCTCCTCCGACTCGTAGTCAAGGTCGCCGCGCCCGGCGCGCGCCGGCCGCCGCCGGTGTGGGGCTCCGCCGAGGCTGACATACGGCGAGTGTCCTACGCGGCCGGCGGCGCCTGGTCCTGCGCCATGCCTCGCTCGATGTATCCCGTCAGCGGCCGCAGCAACTGAGTGAACTCCATCGGAATCACGAACTTGGTTGCCGAGCCTTCCCCCAGCGCCTTCAGCGCCTCGAGATACTGCAGGGCCATGGTCTTCTCGTCAACTCCCCGTGCCGCGGAAAAGATGCGCTGCAGCGCTTCGCTGAAGCCCTCCGCCCGCAAAATCGCCGCCTGACGATCGCCCTCAGCACGCAAGATCTGGGACTGCTTGTCGCCTTCGGCGACGTTGATGGTGGACTGCCGCGTCCCTTCGGACTCGGTGATCACAGCGCGACGGTTGCGCTCGGCGCTCAGCATGCGGTTCATCGCCTCCTGCACGTCGCGCGGCGGGATGATCTCGCGGATCTCTACCGTTGTGACCTTGCCGCCCCACCGCTCGGTCTGCTCGTCCATCTTCACCCGCAAGAGCTCGTTGATCTGGTCCCGTTTCGAGAGGACGTCGTCCAGCAGGATGTCGCCGATCACGGCACGCAGCGTGGTTGTCGCAATGCCCTGCAACGCGCCCGCGAAGTTGGCCACGTTGACGACACTCCTGAGCGGGTCTGCGATGCGCCAGTAGATCAGGAAGTCGATGTTGATCGGAGCGTTGTCTCTGGTGATGGTGGTCTGGCTGGGAACTTCGATGAACTGCTCGCGAAGGTCCACGCGGGTCGGCTTGTCCACCACGGGGATGAGGAAGACGACACCCGGGCCTTTCACTAGCTCGAGCCCGGTTCGTCCGAAGCGGAACACCACCAGCCTGTCGTATTCATTGACGATGCGGAAGGCAAAGAAGACTATGAGGATCAGAAGCGCCAGGCCTGCCAGTGGGTGCCCGAAGATGGAGACGGCGACGATCACCCCCAGCCCGAGCAGGACAAGCGCGCCCGCGAGGATCGAGGTTACTGGATCCATCGGATCACCCCCAATTCAGACTGATGTCTTCAGGGTCGCCGAGCGAACCGTGCGGTCGAACAAGCGCGCGGAGCGTGCTGCTTAGGGTACCTCATATCCGCGCTGTGCGGTCAGGGCTGGTAGCGACCGAACCTGCGGAGCTCCTCCACGTAGTCGGGGATAGCTCGGGCGAGCGGCCAGCGCGGCTCGTACCCCAGCTCGGTGCGAGCGAGCGCCAGGTCCAGGGGTCGGATCGAACGCGACGTG
The DNA here is from genome assembly GCA_964417895.1 of uncultured Chloroflexota bacterium. Lineage (GTDB taxonomy): Bacteria > Chloroflexota > UBA6077 > UBA6077 > SHYK01 > CAYQJS01. The sequence continues at coordinate 31,310 of CAYQJS010000001.1, forward strand.
GAGGTTGAGGCCGCCGCCCGGATACCAGGCACGGCGCTCTCTATCGCCTCCGCTAGCATGCCGGGCGTGACGATCTCGCCCGATCCGACGTTGTAGACTCGCGTGCTGGGCTTGTCCACAAACAGGGCTTCGCGGAGCGCAAACGCGACATCCTTCACGTAGACGCGCTCGCCGGTAGGAACGTCGACAGCTATCGCCGATCCCGGCGCCGCCCCGATCGCGTGGAGCAGCGCTTCGTTGATGGCTCGACCGTTCTGCGCGCCTCCCACGTAGCCGCCACGCCCGTAGACGGAGCACGGCCGGCAGATGATGGCATTCACGCCGGCGAGCCTCTGGTAGGCGACCGCCATGATCTCGGCCATCGCCTTGAACGCACCGTAGAAACTGCCCGGTACGCCGTAGGGGGCGTCCTCGCGCAGCGTCCCTTCGGCGGCCAGCGTCCCCTCGGTGGATGGAAGGTCCGCGTAGACGGTGCTCGAGCTGACGAGGACGATCCGCCCGAGGCTGCGGATGCGGGCTGCCTCGATGAGGTTGAGCGTCCCCGCGACGTTCACCTGAAAGGCCTGGCCGGGGTTCTCATCCGCCCCCGGCCCAACCAGCGCCGCGGTGTGCAGGATGCGCGTGACGCCCAGTCGCAGGACGAGGTCCATGATGCGCGGGAAGTCGCGCACGTCGCCGCGCTCGATCCGGAACAGCTTGCGGTCCGGTCCGACGACGCTCTCGATATAGCTCTGCGAGGGGTTCGGGTCGTAGAGGACGACCCCAGTTCCCTGATCGAGGAGCGTGCGCGCCGTATGCGTGCCGACGAGGCCGGCGCCAGTTATGAGAATGGTCAGAAAGCCCCCCAAGAAGGACAAAGGATGTACCTTACATGGTACCCTACAAGCTGGAGGGGTGAATGAAGAAGACGAGCGTATACCTCAGTGAGGACGACGCGGATCGGCTCGCGTGGCTCGCTCGACGCGAGGGCCGGTCTCGGGCTGAGATTCTCCGGCAGGCACTGACCCTCTACGCCCAACGGGCGACGGGAGCGGGCGACCGCAACTTCGCCGGAGCCGGCATAGCGGAGGGCCCCGGTGGTTCTATTGCGGACGTGCCTGAGGAGGAGATGTTAAAGGGGTTTGGCAGTGACTCTTATCCTGGACACAGGCGCGATTATCGGACTGTACGACCGCCGTGACCCCCTCCAAGGAAGCATCCAGCGAATCCTCAATGACGAGCCGGGCGAGCTCGTAATACCTGGCCCTGTCTCGGGGGAGATCGACTACTTGCTCCGCGAGCGGCTAGGTAGGCAGGCGCGGGCCGCGTTCCTGGAGGATCTCGCAGAAGTTCGGTTCCGGGTTGCTTGTCCTGAAGCTCGCGATTACGACATGATGCGCCAGTACGATCGCCAGTATTCCGACTTCGATATCGGGCTTGCCGATCTTTCCGTTGTCGTTTTGGCACACCGAAACAGGACGCGACGCGTAATGACCGTAGATCAGCGGCACTTCCGAGCATTGCGGCCGATCGACGGCGGCAGCTTTGTGCTCCTGCCGATGGACGCGTAGGCGCCCTCAGCGGGGGAAGGCCTCACGCAAGCCGCCGTCGACGGGGATCATGGCGCCAGTGGTCTTCGCTGACCGATCGCTCGCCAGCCACAGCACCGCCTCGGCGACGTCGTTGGGCGTCACGCGGGCGCGGAGCAAGTTGCGCTGCTGATAGTATTCCTCGAGCTCATCGACGGGGATGCCGTAGGAGTCGGCGCGCTGGCGGCGCACGTCCGCGGACCACAAACCGGAATCCTCGAAGACGGCGTCCGGGTTGACCACGTTGACGCGGACGCCGTGCTCGCCCCCCTCGATGGCCAGCACCCGCGCCAGCTGGGCCTCAGCGGCCTTAGCCGCGCTGTAGGCGCCGAAGTCCTTCCCGGGGGCCGTCACGTTCTTGGTGGCGACGAAGACCATCGCCCCTCCCATAGCCTGCTGACCTCCGGTGCGCTGTTGCTTGAAGATGCGCATGGCCTCGCGGGCGACGAGGAAATGGCCGGTGGCGTTGACGGCCAGACTACGGTTCCAGTCCGCAAGTGATAGGTCGTCAATGGCTGCCACGTGGGCGACACCCGCGTTGGAGACCAGCACGTCGAGCCCGCCGTAGGTGAGTCGGGCCAGCTCGAAGCCCGCCGCCACCGATTTCTCGTCCGTCACGTCGAGCCGAGCGCCGACGGCCCGTCCCGCGCCGCTGGCCCTGACGATTTCGCTGGCGACGGCGGCGGCGCCCGCCTCATCGATGTCCGTCACGAGCACGTGCGCGCCTTCGGACGCGAGGCGACGCGCAATCGCAGCTCCGATCCCGTGAGCCGCGCCGGTCACCAGCACGATGCGGCTCGCCAGCTCACGCTCGGGCGGAGCCAGGGTCAGCTTGTACAGCTCGAGCGGCCAGTACTCCGCGTCGAACGCGTCTCGCTCGCTCAACGAGCGGTAGCGGTCCACGGTCTCGGCGGCCCCGATGACGCGAATCGTGTGGTGGTAGATGTCCGCGGGGATGACGCAGGCGCGGGCGTCACGGCCGGCCGTCCACATCCCGACTCCTGGGACGAGCACGACGCGGGGGGCGGGGTCCAGCAGCGGCTCGTCGGTCCGATACCGCTCGTAGTAGGCGAGATACCTCTCAGTGGCAGCGGCCAGCTCGGTACGGAGCGCGTCGATGACGGCGTCGGCGTCGGCCGGGTCCGCCCCATCGACCACCAGGGGAGAGCGCTTGGTGTTCAAGAGGTGATCCGGCGTCGCGGCGCCTACCTGGGCTAGCTCGCGCACGCGGGCGGCGGCGCCGAACTCCAGCACGTCCGGACTGTCGTCGAAGCGCAGGATCTTGCGGGCGCGCGCGCTGAGGGCGCCTCGCAATGCGGGCGCAACGCGCGCGGCGACCCGGCGCCGCTCCGTCTCTGAGAGCGGGGGGCGCGCCTGCGGGGTGAAGACGGGTCGAGCGCGTCGTTGAACGAACTCCTCTGCCCGACTCACAACGTCGATGTGGCGCTCGTAGGCCTCACGCGCCGTTGCTCCCCAAGTGATGAGCCCATGGTTCATAAGCACAACGCCCTGCGACCGGGGGTTGGCCTGGACGGCCAGGGCGACCTCTTTGGCCAGCCGAAAGCCCGGCCGGCGATAGGCCACGACGGCAACGTCGTCTCCGTACACCTCCGTCACCATCTCCTGGCCCGCCTCCGCGTTGGTTAGCGCCAGGATGGCGTCGGCGTGCGAGTGCGCGACGGCAACACCATCCAGGTACCCGTGGAGCAGCGTCTCGATGGACGGACGCGGCGCAGCGGGGTCCACCATGCATCGGGCGAAGTAGGCCACCATCGCGTCGTCGGTCATATCGTCGCGGTCGAAGCTGGCGCGGATCTCATCCAGGCGCACGGCTGGAAAATCCTTGGGCTGTGCAACTTTCATATCTGAGCCAGTCCCCTTGATCAGCATGAGCGGGGTGGGGCGGCCGAGCAGATCCGGCTCCGTCACCTTGAGGGAGGTGTTGCCGCCGCCCCAGAGCACGAGTTCCTCATCCTGGCCCATGATGCGGGACATGTAGACCAGCTGCTCGATAGGGGTAGCGCCGGCTTCGGCTTCGATCCAGCGATTCTTCACACATGCACCTCCGCCTGATTGCGCGTCGGATTGTAGCCGGTTGCGTTGACGCCCCCGCTGAGTGGCTCATATAATCCTATGGCGGGAGTAGGAATTCCGCTCGGAGCACGGATGCTACAGGTGTCCCAGCGCGCACACTACGGGCTGCGAGCCATGACGCAGCTCGCCCAGGCCTACGGCCAAGGCCCACTCTCGCTGACCGAGATCGCCGGCATCGAGCGGCTCCCCGCGGGCTACCTCGAGCAGCTTGCAATCCCGCTCCGAAAGGCTGGCCTGATCGAGGGCACGCGCGGGGCTCACGGTGGTTATCGCCTCGCGCGTCCGCCGGCGGAGCTCACCGTGGGCTCGGTGATTCGAGCGCTCGAGGGCCCCGTCGCTCCGGTCGAATGCCTTCTCGTCGAGTACGTTCCGGGCTCCTGTGTTCGGGAGCCGGTCTGCCTCTCGCGCAGCGTGTGGCAGCGCGTCAAGCAGAGCGTCGACCAGGTTCTCGACTCCATCACCCTGGCCGAGTTGTGCTCTACCGGCGACGAGCACGGCGTGCCGGCCTTCGTGTCTATCGGTGACAACAGATTGAATGAGGCCAGAGACCCCTGTTCTATTGCTGAGCTGGGAGCGGGGTCGGGAAGGTGAACCGGTGAGCACACCGACTGAGACAATCGAAACGCTCGCGAATCGCGAGTACAGGTACGGGTTCGTCACGGACATCGAGGCCGACGTCGTCCCGCGCGGCCTGAACGAGGACATCATCCGCCTCATTTCCGCCAAGAAGAGCGAACCGGACTTCATGCTGGCGTGGCGCCTGCGCGCCTACCGGCACTGGGCTAAGCTCGCGAAAGCTGAGGCGGAGCCGAGATGGGCCAACGTGAAGTATGCGCCCATCGACTATCAGGACATCATCTACTACTCGGCCCCCAAGCAGAAGATCGCGCCCGGTAGCCTCGACGAGGTCGATCCCGAGCTCCTGCGGACTTTCGAGAAGTTGGGCATTCCGCTGGGGGAGCAGAAGCGGCTGACGGGTGTTGCCATCGACGCGGTGTTCGACAGCGTCTCGGTCGCGACGACGTTCAAGGAGAAGCTGGCTGAGCTGGGCGTCATCTTCTGCTCGTTCTCCGAAGCGGTCCAGAACCATCCCGACCTCGTACAGAAGTATCTCGGCTCGGTGGTGCCGTACACCGACAACTTCTTCGCGGCCCTGAACTCCGCGGTCTTCACTGATGGGTCGTTCTGCTACGTGCCGAAGGGCGTGCGCTGCCCGATGGAGTTGTCGACTTACTTTCGCATCAACGCTGCCGACACGGGACAGTTCGAGCGGACGCTGCTCGTCGCGGACGAGGGCAGCTACGTGAGCTATCTGGAGGGCTGTACCGCGCCCGTGCGGGACACCAACCAGCTCCACGCCGCCGTCGTCGAGCTCGTCGCGCTCGACAACGCGCAGATCAAGTATTCGATCGAGAGGGCAAGGGCGGCATCTACAACTTCGTGACGAAGCGCGGTAAGGCGCAGGGAGTCAATTCCAAGATCTCCTGGACCCAGGTGGAAACCGGATCGGCCATCACCTGGAAGTACCCGGGGTGCATCCTGCAGGGCGATAACGCCGTCGGCGAGTTCTATTCGGTCGCTGTGACCAACAACTACCAGCAGGCCGATACCGGTACGAAGATGATCCACATCGGGAAGAACACGCGCAGCACCATTCTCTCGAAGGGCATCTCGGCCGGCCACGGCCAGAACACGTACCGCGGGCTGGTGAGGATCCAGAAGGGCGCCACCGGCGCGCGGAACTACTCCCAGTGTGACTCACTGCTGTTGGGTGACGAGTGCGGCGCCCATACGTTCCCGTACCTCGAGGTCATGAACCAGTCATCTCAGGTCGAGCACGAGGCGTCGACATCGAAGATCGGCGAGGACCAGCTTTTCTACTGCAAACAGCGTGGCATCTCAGCGGAAAACGCGGTGTCCATGATCGTCAATGGCTTCTGCAAGGAGGTCTTCCGGGAGCTGCCCATGGAGTTCGCCGTCGAGGCGTCGAAGCTGCTCGGCGTCAGCCTCGAGGGAAGCGTCGGGTAAGGGACACCCCTAACCCCAACCCTCTCCCAGGGAGAGGGGGAAAGAACAGGAATGCTCGACATCAAGAACCTTCACGTGAGCGTGGACGGTAAAGCAATCCTCCGGGGCATCGACCTGGTCGTGAATGCGGGCGAGACGCACGCGGTCATGGGGCCCAATGGCTCCGGCAAGAGCACGCTCGCCCAGGTGCTGGCGGGCCACCCCGCCTACATCGTCACGGACGGCGAAGTCCTCTACGAAGGCGAAAACCTGTTGTCGATGCCACCGGAGCACCGGGCTCGGGAGGGCGTGTTCCTGGCGTTTCAGTACCCCGTCGAGATCCCGGGGGTCAGCAACGCCTACTTCCTGAAGGCGGGGTTGAACGCCATCCGCGCTCACCGCGGCCTGGAAGAACTGGACGCTATCGAGTTCCTGGAGCTGCTGCGCGAGAAGCTCAAGATCGTCGAGATGGACCAGAGCTTGGTGAACCGACCGGTGAACGATGGCTTCTCCGGCGGTGAGAAGAAGCGCAATGAGATCCTGCAGATGGCAGTGCTGGAGCCGAAACTGGCCATTCTGGACGAGACCGACTCCGGGCTCGACATCGATGCCCTCCGTGTAGTCGCGAGTGGCGTCAACCGGATGCGAGCCCCGGATCGCGCCACGATCCTGGTGACGCATTACCAGCGGCTTCTCAACTACATCACCCCGGACCGCGTTCACGTGCTCCTGGGTGGGCGCATCGTTCTGTCCGGCGGCAAGGAGCTGGCGCTGGAGTTGGAGGCTCGCGGTTACGACTGGGTGAGAGAGGACGCGGCGTGAGCGCAGCGTTATCCCCCGTAGCCGAGCAGGACAAGCAGACCTACCTGGCTGACCTCGCAGTCCTCTCCAGGTCGAGCGGAGCGGGCCCGGGCTGGCTTCGTGAGCTGCGCGCCAACGCCGAGGCCCGGTTCGCCGAGGTGCGCTTCCCCACGACCCACGACGAGGACTGGAAATACACCAGTGCGGCACCCATCCTGCGGGTGCCGTTCCGATCCCTGTCGGGGTCCCGCGCGGTTCCGTTGTCACATGAGATCGAGTCACTTGTTCCGTTCCCTCTCAGCGGGCGGCGGTTGATTTTCGTCGGCGGCCATTACTCGCGCGCGCTCTCATCTGAACCGGAAGCAGATATGGGATCGGGCGCCACGGTGGCGCCTCTGGCTCATGCCCTTGGCTCAGCCGTTGGCGAGGACCATCTCGGACGTCATGTCGGTGCCGAACCGAACGCCTTTGCAGTACTCAACACGGCGTTCCTGCGGGATGGAGCCGTGGTGCACGTGCCCCGGGGGCAGGTCGTCGACGACCCCATCCACATCGTCTTCCTCGCGACCTCGGAGGACGGGTTGTCGGCCTACCACCCGAGGATCCTCATCGTCGTGGACGAGGGCGCACAGGCGACCATCCTGGAGAGCTACGTTTCGGTGCCTGGTGCGCGCTACTTCACCAACTCCGTGACGGAGCTGGTTGTTGGGAATAGGGCGGTAGTGCGCCACTGCAGGGTCCAGGCCGAGAGCGAGGCAGGATTCCACGTCGCGACGATGTGCGTCCGGCTGGGGAGGGCCAGCTCCTTCTCCTCCTTCTCTCTCAGCACCGGCGCGGCACTCGCGCGCAGCGACCTGAACGTGGTCCTCGCAGGTGAAGGGGCGGATTGCACCCTCGACGGTCTGTATCTGGCGGGAGGGACCCAGCACGTCGACAACCATACGACCATTGACCATGCGGCGCCCCACGGCACCAGCCGCCAGCTTTACAAGGGGGTTCTCGAAGGCAGAGCGCGGGCCGTCTTCAATGGGAAGGTGATCGTGCGCCCGGGTTCTCAGAAGACGGATGCCCAGCAGACCAACCGCAACTTGCTGCTGTCCGACGAAGCGACGGTGGACACGAAGCCGCAGCTGGAAATCTTCGCCGACGACGTGAAATGTACTCACGGCGCGGCCATCGGCCAGCTCGACGACGAAGCGCTCTTTTACCTGAAGAGCCGCGGCGTGGGTGAGGAGCAGGCCCGCATCATGCTGACCCAGGGGTTTGCGATCGAAGTGATTGGCCGGGTGGCCTCGGTGGCCGCTCGTGCGCCACTGGAGCAGTTGGTGCTGTCCAAACTGCGGAAGGGGTCGTAGCCGCGGCTATGTCGGACCTGACCGAGCTGTACCAGGAAGTCATCCTCGACCACAATCGGAGGCCACGCAATTTCCGAAAGCTGGAAAGCGCGAACCGCACCGTCGAGGGACTGAACCCACTCTGTGGGGACCAGCTCACGCTCTACGTCGAGCTTGATGGCGACCTGATCAAAGACATCGGCTTCCAGGGCACCGGGTGCGCTATCTCTCGCGCGTCGGCATCCATGATGACCGATAGCTTAAAGGGCAAGACGATCGGCGAGGCCCAGGCCTTGTTCGAAGACGTTCACCATATGCTGACAGCGCACGGGGACGCGGACGTGCGCACCGATGGGGTGGGCAAGCTGGCGGTTCTGTCCGGGGTGCGTGAGTTCCCGACACGCGTGAAGTGCGCGAGTCTCAGCTGGCACGCTCTACGTAGCGCGCTGAAGGGCCAGGACGGCACGGTCTCCACTGAGTGACACGGGGAGTGGAATGATGTTCGGAGGAACCGGAGAAGAGCACGTAACACTGAGCCGGGACTGTGAGGCGATCGAGGTCCCCAGTGGGGATCGGATCATGCTTCCGTCGGGTAGCGGTGGCGTGATCACTCAGAGCCTGGGCGGCACTTTTTCTGTGATCACGGACCAGGGCTACATGGTGCGCATCGCAAGTAAGGACGCCGATGCCATCGGCAAGGCGGCCGACGTAGGGCCAGCGCCAGATGCGGTAGCCTCGGAGGCGCCAGACGACGTCGAAAAAGCTGTCTGGGAGCAGCTGCGCACGGTGTACGACCCGGAGATACCCGTCAACCTTGCCGACCTGGGCCTGATTTATGGGTGCCGCGTCCGCGCACTCGATGACGGTGGTAACCGGGTCGAGATCGAGATGACCCTGACCGCGCCGGGCTGCGGCATGGGCGATGTGTTGAAGGCGGAGGTCGAGAGCAAGGTGGAAACGCTCCCCGGCGTCAGGGAGCTGGACGTCCAACTGGTGCTCGACCCGCCCTGGGACTTCAGCATGATCCCGGACGCGGCCAAGCTTACGCTGGGAATGATGTAGCGCTGCCATGCAGGACAGATTCGGCCGTGCCAGCACTGACTTGCGAATCTCGGTCACCGACCGCTGCAATTTTCGCTGCACCTACTGCATGCCGTTCGACGAGTATCCCTGGATTCCCCGGATGGAGCTGCTCTCCTTCGACGAGATCGCCAGGCTCGCGGCGGTGTTCGCCGAGCTCGGCGTGGACAAAATCCGCCTGACCGGCGGTGAGCCGCTCCTCCGTCCCGAGCTCGAACAGTTGGTAGCGAAGCTCGCATCCATTCCAGGGATCGACGATCTCTGCCTCACCACCAACGGATCGCTGCTCGCGGGGCATGCAGGCTCGCTCAAAGCAGCGGGTCTGCGCCGCATCAACGTCAGCGTGGACACGCTGGACCCCGACAAGTTCCGGCGCATCCGCCAGCGGGGGGACCTGGACGGAGTCCTCGAGGGGTTATTCGCCGCCAGAGACGTTGGGCTCCACCCCATAAAGATCAACGCGGTAATCCAGCGCGGTGTGAACGAAGACGACATCATCGAGCTGGTCGACTTCTCGCGAAAGAATGGCTTCGCGATCCGCTTCATCGAATACATGGACGTGGGCAATGCCAACGGCTGGCATTCCGACAGGGTAGTGTCCAAGAGAGAGATCCTGGACACCATCAACGCCTATCTGCCCCTGCGAGAAGTCGGCCGAGAGCGCGGCAACGCGCCCGCCGTCGGATATCGGTTCGCAGACGGCAGTGGAGATGTCGGCGTCATCGCCTCGGTGAGCGAGCCTTTCTGTGGGACGTGCACCAGGGCACGCCTGACCGCCGACGGAAAGCTCGTCACGTGCCTGTTCTCGAGCCATGGCCACGACTTGAAGGGAATGCTGCGGGCCGGCGCCACCGACGAGAACCTGAGACAACGGATAGCTACGATCTGGGGGCAGCGCGTGGATCGCTACTCGGAAGAGAGGCTCGCCGCCATGAGCTCCGGACGCGGCTACGAGGCACGAGACCACTCCAAGATCGAGATGATCACTCTGGGAGGATAAGCCCGCTCGAAGTGAGCCGGTCGAACCCGCTTCAGAGGGATCGCACGACGGGCTCAGGACGAGCGGACGCATGAGTGAAGCCATGAACGGGATCGACACCGAAGCCATTCGCCGCGACTTCCCCATTCTCGAGCGTCTGGTGAATGGGAAGCCCTTGGTCTACCTGGACAGCGCCTCGACCTCCCAAAAGCCCCGGGTTGTGATCGACGCGCTGGTCGACTACTACGGCCGCTATAACGCCAACATCCACCGCGGCATCTACACCATCGCCGAAGAGGCGACGGCCGCCCACGAGGGCGCGCGCCGCAAAGTCGCCGACTTCATCGGGGCGACCGACACCGGCGAGGTGGTCTTCACCCGAAACACCACCGAGTCGATCAACCTGGTGGCCTATGCGTGGGGGAGAGCCAACGTCGGGCCCGGGGACGAGATCGTGCTCACCGAGATGGAACACCACAGCAATCTCGTTCCTTGGATCCTCCTCAGCCAGGAGACGGGAGCCGTGCTGAAGCACATCCCGTTCGACGACGAGGGCCAACTGGACATGGAGGCCGCGCGACAGCTCATCACGGCGCGCACGAAGCTTGTCAGCGTCGTGCACGCCTCCAACGCGCTGGGCACTATCAACCCGGTGACACAGATCGCCGATATGGCGCATGCTCAAGGCGCCCTCATGCTCGTGGACGGCGCCCAGAGCGTCCCGCACTTCGGAGTGAACCTCGCCGATCTGCGTTGCGACTTTCTGGCCTTTTCCTCGCACAAGATGCTCGGCCCCACCGGCATGGGCGTGCTGTGGGGACGAAGGGCACTTCTGGAGGCCATGCCACCCTTCCTCGGCGGGGGCGAGATGATCGCCCAGGTCTTCCTCGATCGCGCCACCTACAACGAGTTGCCCTGGAAGTTCGAGGCGGGCACGCCAAACATCGCCGACGCTATCGCCTTCGGCGTGGCCGTCGACTACTTGCAGTCGGTGGGCATGCCCAACGTTCGGCAGCATGACATCGAGCTGACCGAGTATGCGCTAGAACGACTGAGCGAGGAGCCCGACGTCGAGCTCTACGGGCCCCGCGACGCCAGGGCGCGAGGGGGCGTCGTGGCGTTTAACGTCGAGGGTGTCCATTCCCACGACGTGGCCGCGGTACTGGATGCGGAAGCGGTCTGCATTCGAGTCGGCCACCACTGCTGCCAGCCCACGATGCGGAAGCTGGGGATCCCTGGGACTGCCCGCGCGAGCTTCTACATCTACAACACACGTGACGATGTTGACCAGCTCGTGAGCGGGCTGGCTCGAGTACGAGCGATCTTCGGAAGTGGCGGTGCTTGAGGACCTTTACCGCGAGGTAATCCTTCGCCACTACCAGGATCCGGCCAATCGGCGGAAGCTGCCCAACGCTGATGCCCAGAGCTTCACTCAGAATCCCCTGTGCGGAGATGAGATCACCGTTGCTGCGTGCATCGAGGAAGGGCGCCTCGCGGACGCGGCCTTCGAGGCACGCGGATGCGCGATCTCTCAGGCCTCCGCCGACATGATGGCGGATTTGATTAGGGGCAAGACCATCGACGCGGCAGTTCAGCTGGCTGCGGAGTTCAAGCGGATGATGAGTGAGACCGATGGTGAGCCCTCGGACGAGCTCGGAGACCTGGTCGCCCTCCGGTCGATCAGGAAGTACCCTGTTCGGATCAAATGTGCGCTCCTACCCTGGACAACACTGGTCGACGCTTTGCAGAAATACCGTGCGGGCCCAGCAGAGCGCAGCACCGCCGGTGCGTCCTGATACCTCCCGTTCTGAGCCGAAGGCGAAGAATCCGTATCTTGCGGGCATGGATTGTTCGGGTTGACGCCCAGAATGGCAGTCGCGGAGCACGGAAGCTGTGACCCGTGAGCCTGCGCTACGCAGACTCGCCATCGAGGTGACCCGCGCCACGTCCAATAACCTGTTTCAAGTGGCCACGCTGATCAGGGCAGCGACCGCCCTCGAAGTCTCGATCGACGTGCTCTTCCGCGACGAGGCCCTGCTTAAGCTGAGGCGTGGACGAATCAACGTCCCGGAATGGTCCCGGGCGTACGCACCGGTGATGGCTGAGCTTGCCGAGCGGCTCAAGGCAGCGGAGTTCACCGACATGGAGAGTTTTCTGCGCGACGCTAAGGAGCACGGCGACGACGTGCGCTACTGGGCTTGCTCCGAAACACTCGCCGACCAACGCGTCTCGCTCGCAGAGCTAACCCCTCTCCTCGACGGCGAACGGGACATGGGAGAGTTCCTCGCGGGCGCGCAGAACGCTGATGCGCTGCTGACGTTCTGAGGGTAGGGATGGTAGGGCCGTCGGGCACCTTCGAGTCCCTGGGGCTCAGCCTGGCCTTCCACTCTAGCGGAAGCGGGCCGGGTCTTGTCTTAATCCATGGCTGGGGTGCCAATGGCCGCGAGTGGGACGATTCGGGCTGGACCAGCGTGCTAGCGACCGGTCGGACGCTCATCATCCCCGACCTGCGCGGCCACGGGGCCAGCGCGAAGCCCCATGATCCAGCAGTCTATGCCATGGAATCTCTCGCTCAGGACGTCGTCGCGCTTCTGGACGCGTTGGACCAGCCAACGGCCGACATCTTCGGCTACTCCATGGGTGGCACGGTCGCGCTCTGGGTCGCCGTCCTGGCGCCCTCGCGCGTTCGCTCGCTGGTGGCCGGCGGTGTGGCGGGTGAAAGTCCGAGAGAAACCATAGATATGGGCCGGGCGCTCCTCGGCCTGGAGCCAATGACCAGCCGCGCCCGGAGATACCGCGAGTATGCGCTGTCGATGGGTGAGGGGGACTTCGCCGCCCTGGGTGCCTGCCTGCTGACGGGGCTCCCGGCGCCGCCTCTCACCGAGTTGGCCGTGTATGGCGGCGAGGCGCTGCTCGCGGCCGGCGAAAACGACCGCAGGCGCGATCTGACCGAAGAGCTAGCAAGAGGGCTCCCGGGGGGCCGGTTTCTGCTGCTCGATGGAGCCGATCACATGACCGGGTACACCGATCCTCGATTCAAGGAAGCGGTGGCTGAATTCCTCACCGAGGTCAGCCCCACGTGAGGCCGCCATATAATCGACCATCGGGTTGAACCGAGGAGGCCGCGTGGTTGATCCCCTTGCCGACCTGCGCGACGCTCTGGCGGTAACCGCTGAAGAACGCGACACGCATCTGGTGCGCCTGGACCTCACCCGCGAGGTGAGGACTGGGATCCCAGAAATCGTCCAGGCGACCGGCAAGGACCTGCCCACCGTGCTCGCCATCACGCAGGCACTGCTGGACGCAAGCGGCCGCGTGATCCTGAGCCGCGTGAGAACGCCGATGCTGCAGGCGCTCCGCGAGCACTTCCAAGGCTACCGCGTGGAAGAATACCCGCGCGCCCGAATGGCTGTGGTACGGCGGCCCGATTGGTTGCCACGCGCGACGGGAGGGCGCGTTGGCATCATCACCGCCGGCACGTCCGATGCGCCCTTTGCTGAGCAGGCACAGGTCGTCGCCGGTGAGATGGGCTGCGAGACGTCGGTTATTTACGATGTGGGTGTGGCCGGCCTCCATCGCCTGGTCCAGCCATTGCACCGTCTCCTCGAAGAAGAAGTTGACGTAATCGTTGTCGCGGCGGGGATGGACGGTGCTCTTCCCTCAGTCATTGCCGGCTTGGCCAGCGTTCCGGTGATCGGTCTCCCAACGTCGACGGGGTACGGCATGGGAGGCCGAGGGATGGCAGCCCTCTTGGCAATGCTCCAGACCTGCGCCCCCGGCCTCACCGTTGTCAACATCGACAACGGGATCGGCGCCGGCGCCAGTGCCGCCCGGATAGCGAATCGCATGGGGGTAGCGCGACGAGAGCGCGAAGCATCCGAGGACCTCAGACCGAGCCATACTTGAGCGCCGAGGTCACGCTTCCCCTGATCGAGTTCTGGCATCTCCCATCGCCGGACGCGCTCTCGGCGTGTGAGGCCTGATGCCTGAGTCGCAGCCCGGACGGGTTGGCTATTTCGACTGCTACAGCGGGGCAAGCGGAGACATGATCCTGGGCGCCCTGGTCGACGCCGGATTGGATGTGGCGTCCCTCCGGAATCAACTGGGAAAGCTCGATGTCGCGGGCTACGAGCTGACCGCGCAGCGAGTGGTTCGGTCGGGCCTGGCGGGCACTCAGGTTCGGATTCAGCTCGAGAGTGGCCCGCAGCCCGCGCGCAGCCTGGAAGACATCCAGCGGGTGATCGGGGCGAGCGCGCTGGCGTCGGCCGTCCGGGAGCGGGCGCTCACGGTCTTCGCCAACCTTGCGGCGGCGGAAGCAGCCGTGCACGGCATCCCGATTCACGAGGTTCACTTTCACGAGGTGGGCGCAGTGGACGCGATAGTTGACGTCGTCGGCGCTGCTATTGGGGTAGAGGAGCTTGGCCTCGACGCTATCTTCGCCTCCAGTCTCCCACTGGGACGAGGAATGGTCGCCACAGCGCACGGACACCTGCCCTTGCCCGCTCCTGCCACACTCGCCTTGCTCGCATCGGCTCGCGCTCCTACCCGGCCAGCCGACGTCGATGCGGAGCTCGTAACCCCCACCGGCGCGGCGCTCCTCACCTCGTTCGCCACGTTCGATCAACCGCCGATGACCATCGAGCGCGTGGGGATCGGGTTCGGCGCCCGCGAGCTGCCCTGGCCCAACGCCCTCCGCCTCTGGGTGGGACACCGCCTGGACAGTAGTCTCGAGACCGATGAGGTGGCGGTTATCGAGACCAACCTCGATGACTGCGTGCCCGAGCAGATCGCCTTTGCGATGGACCGACTCATGGATGCGGGGGCGCTCGACGTATTCCTCACGCCCGTTCAGATGAAGAAGAACCGCCCGGGCGTTCTCATGACCGTGCTGGCCGCACCCGCCCGCGCTCAGGAGTTGGCTCGTGTTCTGTTGAGGGAGACGACTTCGCTGGGGGTTCGCTTTCGGACCGGCCGTCGACTGATTTGCCCCCGGCGTACCGAGATGATTCAGACGCACTACGGTGCGATGCAAGTAAAGATCAAGTCCATTGACGGACGCGATATCGTTTGCCCGGAGTACGAAGAGTGCGCCCGCATTGCGCGCGAGAGAAACCTGCCTATTGGCGAGGTCTACACGGCAGTGTTCGCAGCTGCGTGGAGGGCCGGAGACTGAGCGATGTCCGCTGAACCCGGGCTGGTCTCGGTCGTTGTTCCCAACTACAACGGCGCCCCCTTCCTCGCTGAATGTCTGCATTCGCTGCGAGGCCAGTCCTACAGGCCGATGGAGACAATCCTCGTAGACGACGCGTCGACGGACCGCTCTGTCGAGATGGCGCGGGCGTCGTTCCCAGAAGTCCGCGTTATCGGGCTTCAGCGAAACGGTGGTTTTGCTCGCGCCGCGAACCACGGCATCGTCGCATCGCGCGGCGAGATCATTGCCCTTCTGAACAACGACGCAGTGGCAGAGCCGGAATGGCTCGAAGAGCTCGTTGGGGCGCTGAATCGCCATCCGGAGGCAGGATCGGTAGCGGCGAAGGTGCTGCTCCGTGGAGAGCCACGGACGTTCAATTCGGCTGGCGATCTCTTCCGCGGGAACGGGTTGCCCGATAACCGGGGCGCCTGGGAGCTTGATCTAGGTCAGTACGACGCCGAGGACGAGATCTTCGGTGCCTCGGCTGCGGCAGCCGCGTACCGACGGGCGCTGTTCGAGGATGTAGGGCTGTTCGATGAGCGCTTCTTCATGTACTGCGAAGACGTCGACCTCGCATTCCGGGCGCAGCTCGCAGGCCATCGCTGCGTGTACGCGCCGCGGGCCATCGTGCGCCACCGCCTTAGCGCCACGGGTGGTGGCACGCTGGCCAGCTACCAGTGCGGCCGTAACTTCGTGTGGCTGCTAGCACGAGATGTGCCCGGCGTGGTCTGGCGTTGTCACTGGCGAGCCATCCTGCGCGCGCAGCTTGCTCTGGCGAGCGGCGCCCTACGCCACGCGCACGAGCCCGCCGCCCGCGCCCGTCTGCGAGGACAACTCGTGGGCCTGCTCACGTCGCCACGCCTTCTGCTCGAGCGGCGCCGCTTCAGCGCGAAGCGTCGGGTGTCTGACGACTATATTGTGGGCCTGCTCGCGTGAGCAGTGACTCGGGTCGCGTCGATCTCTCCATCGTGATTCCCGCATTCAACGAGGAACTGCGGCTCCCCTGCGCGATTCAGGCGGTCAGCGCCTTTCTGGGCGCCGCGGGTGTGCACGCCGAAGTGCTGATCGTGCAGAACGGCAGCTCGGACCGAACGCAAGAGATCGCCGATGCCGCCGCGGGAGCGGATAGCCGGTTTCGGGCTCTTCGTCTGAGCGAGCGGGGCAAGGGGCGGGCCGTTCGCGCCGGCATGCTGGCGAGCCAGGGACAGGTGGTGGTGCTCTGCGACGCTGATTTCTCGATGCCAGTCGAGGAGATCCCTCAGCTCGTCGAAGCTATCGGCGGCGGCGCGGACGTCGCCATCGGGTCCCGAGAGGCGCGGGGGGCACGGCGATTGGGGGAGCCGGCCCGCAGGCACATCATGGGGCGGATATTCAACCGCGTCGTGCAACTAGTCGCCGTTCGAGGCCTCCAGGACACTCAGTGCGGCTTCAAGGCGTTCCGCGGCGGAGTCGCCCGGGACCTGTTTCGTCGGCAACGCGTCAACGGGTGGGCGTTCGATGTCGAGGTGCTCTATCTGGCCCGGCGGTTGGGTTACCACATCGAGGAAGTACCCATCACGTGGCGATACGACCCATCCAGTCGAGTGCAGCCGGTGCGTGATACAATTTCGATGCTCCGCGAGCTCTTCGCGATCCGATGGAACGACCTTCGGGGACGATACGGATAGCTCGGTTGAGGGCGGTCTGACGGGGGGCGAGGGCCCCCGATTTTTTTTCATCCATCGACCGAGCGGCTGAGGTTCGAAGTGGCCGACAAGATACTCGTTTGCGTCGCGTGGCCGTACGCGAATGGCTCATTGCACGTCGGCCAAATCGCTGGTGCCTATCTTCCCGCGGATATCTTTGCCCGCTTTCATCGTCTCCGCGGTGACGACGTGCTCATGGTGTCCGGCTCAGACGAGCATGGCACCCCGATAACCGTGCGCGCTGAGCAGGAGCACATCTCCCCCAAGGAGATTACCGACCGTTTTCACGCCGAGTTCGTCGGGTCCTGGAGGAGCCTGGGCATCAGCTTCGACATTTTTACCCGCACTGGGACAGACAACCACCGCGAGGTCGTACATGAGCTGTTCCTCAAGCTCCTCCACGATGGGCATATCGCCGCCGGGACCATGCAGGCCCTGTACTGCGCGTTCCACGCGCGCTACCTTCCTGACCGATACGTCGAGGGTACCTGCCCTCACTGCGGTTTCGATGGCGCGCGCGGCGACCAGTGCGACAACTGTGGGCGCCCGCTGGACGCCCTGGAGCTGATCAAGCCGCGGTGCCGTTTCTGCGGGAGGGAGCCGGAGATTCGCGATACGGAGCATTTCTTTCTCCAGCTCCAGCACTTCCAGAAGGAGCTCAGCGAGTGGGTGGCGCAGCAGAAGCACTGGCGGCCGACCGTGCTCAACTCCACCCGCGCGTTCCTCGAGGCTGGACTCCACCCTCGGGCCATCACCCGGGACATCGACTGGGGAGTGCCCATTCCTGTCGATGGCTATGCGGATAAGCGCATTTACGTGTGGTTCGAAGCCTGTACTGGCTACCTGTCGGCTAGCATCGAGTGGGCGAGAGCCCGCGGGCAGCCCGACCTCTGGAAAGAATGGTGGACCGGGTCGAACCACACCTACTATTTCATAGGGAAGGACAACACGTTCTTCCACACCATCATCTGGCCAGCGATGCTGCTGGGGCGGGGTGGCGTGAATCTGCCATACGACGTACCAGCGAACGAATTCCTGACGCTGGAGAACGCGAAGGTCTCAACCAGCCGGAACTGGGCGATATGGGTGCCCGAATTCTTGCAGCGCTACGACGCCGACCCACTCCGCTACATGCTCGCGGCGAACATGCCGGAGACGCGCGACGCCGACTTCACCTGGGAGGAGTTCATCCGCCGCAACAACGAGGAGCTGGTGGCCACGTGGGGGAATTTGGTCCACCGGACGTTGACGTTCGCGGTGCGGAATTTTGAGGGCAAGGTCCCGGTAGCTGGAACCGAGGTTACCGAGATGGCTGAAGCTCGGGCCGCCGCAACCTTCTCCACCGTGGATGGTCTTCTTTCCGCGTGTCGATTCAAAGAAGCGCTGCGGGAGGTCATGACCCTGGCGCAGTACGGGAATCGGCTGCTCGATGAGCGGGCGCCCTGGCGCCAGATCCGTGAGGACCGCCCGGCGTGCGCCGACACAATCTACGGGCTGCTCAACCTCATCAACGCACTCAAGGTGCTCACCTACCCGTTCCTCCCATTCTCGGCTGAGAAGCTCCATCGCCTTTTGGGTTTCGAGGACGACTTCATCAACTGTGGGTGGAGCCAGACCCGGCTCAGGCCCGGCACCGCGCTGCCCGAACCCCTACCGTTGTTCACGAAGCTTGAAGGGTAATGC
This sequence comes from uncultured Chloroflexota bacterium, assembly GCA_964417895.1. Classification (GTDB taxonomy): domain Bacteria; phylum Chloroflexota; class UBA6077; order UBA6077; family SHYK01; genus CAYQJS01. The sequence continues at coordinate 49,732 of CAYQJS010000001.1, forward strand.
CTACCGCCTGATCGCGGTGGCCTGCCAGCAGCGCCTTCGTGCCGCAGAGCGTTGGCTGTTACGCGCCGTCCCGCGCGACCCTCGTGGGGGCTTCGGCGCAGTCGACGCGCTTGTCGCCCACGAGGACCCGGAGCCCGCGGAGGGCCTACCTGCCGCCAGTGCGAGAAGTCGGGATCGGCGTGAACCCGCTGAAGGGGGCCGCGGGCTGCGTCGCGGGCACCGTTGTGGGAACCGGCGTCCGGGTAGGGGAGGGGACGTTAGTGACGGTTGGGCGCGGAGTCGAAGTTTGGGTGGCCGGGGCTAAAGCAGCGGGCCCCGTCGTCGCTGACCGGCCCGGACCTGTAGCTGACGCGTCGGCCGAACCGATCGCCGCGAAGTCCGAGGGCGGTGCGCTTACCCGCGCGGGTGGCTCCGCTGTTGCGCCCACCTGAGCCCCCGCGCCGGGGCCAACTGAAGCGATCGGCGAGAATCCTGTGCCTGTGAGGGGGGCTCCAACGGAGTTTCCTGAGTTGGCGGGCTCGCTCTGGGCAGACGGCGCCACCTCAGGGGCGACGGGCGCCGGCTGCACAGCTGCCGCCCGTGCGTCGGGCGGACTGACCGGCGGCGGCGAGCCACCACGGTCAGTCAGAACTCGCGATACTGACCGGTACTGGTCCTCAGTCGTTCCAATGGCTCTTTGCACGCCCGCCGCGGGGGCTTCCCGCGCGGCAGCACGGGCAGACTCGATGCGCCGGGCAGCGTCGCCGGCTGATCGCTCGGCGTCGGAGATCCTCCCGTCCTGAATCAGGGCGTCAGTCTCCTCAATGCGGCGCGTGGCTTGCTCGACGTAAATCTGCGACCGCTGATCGGCCGGGGCCATGGCCACCCGCGCGTCTTCCACTAGCAGCTTCACCTGGTAGAGCGGGCTATCCGGCAGCGAGGCCGCTGACGCCACATAAGCCCCGTATCCCAGCACTGTACCCGCAACGACAGAGGCAGCTAGCCGGCCGGCGGCCAGAGCCAGACCTCGCGCCGACGGGAAGAGGATGACTCGAGGGCGTCGATCCGGCGCCCGCTTCACAGCCAGGGCGCGAGCAAGCGCCGTGCTACGGAGCCGGTCGGGAGCCGCCACCGCGTGCAGTCGCTGGAGCCGCTGGGCCAGCTCGAAAAGCTCCGCCGCTTCGCCGCCGCGCGGGGGCCTAGACAACCGGCTCCTCGCTCTGCGCCGTATTCCGCCGAGCTGCCGCTCGAAGGCGGCTCGTAGCACCTGCAGCAACCGAATGCTCTCCCTCGTACATCACCCGGCGTAGCGCGCGGAGCGCTCGCACCTGTATCTGGCGTACAGCCACGGTGCTTTTGCCCATAACCCTGGCTGTGTCGGCATGTGAAAAGCCCTCGATGAATCGTAGGATCAGGACATCGCGCTGGTCGTCGGGCAGCTCAGTCAGACTTCGCCGAAGCCCATCGACCTCGTTGTTGCGCGCAACGGCATCCTCCGGCGACTCAACGTCGCTGATCGCGTCGTAACGGCCATCGACGGAGGTGATGAAGCGGCGGTGGGAGCGCCAATGGTCGACCACGACATTGCGAGCGATGCGCAGGAGCCAGTGCTGAAACGGGAGGTCTCGCCATTGGAAGCGGTCGATCCCTTCCCAGGCCTTCGCGAACACGTCCGCGGTGAGATCCTCTGCCAGCGCGCTATCGCCGACCTTGAAGAACACAAAGCGATAAACCGCGTTCAGGTTCGCGTGGTACAGCTCGGCAAATGCTTCCGTGTCGCGCTGGGCTGCCCGCCGCGCGGTATGCTGGGGGTCAGGCTCTGTCATGGAAGCCCGCGCCGTCTCCTTTCAGCGGCTCCCCAATAGAGTAAACGTCTGGGGAGTGGTAACGTGACGGCGCCGTAACAACACGTCGGATGGCGCCAACTCACGGCATCGGCGACTTGCCGTCGCCTCGTTGGCGTCTCTATGATACGACACGGTCGAAAGCAGACGACGGCCCGGCCCGGGAGCCACCGACCCGGAGCAACTCGCCCGGAGCACTTGAATGATCGACCAGGAGCTGCTAGACATTCTCGCCTGTCCGGTGTGCAAGACCCCCGTGCGTCTCGATAACGATTGGCTCGTGTGCGACGCTTGCGGCCGACGCTATCCGATTCGCGACGGGATTCCCGTCATGTTGATCGAAGAGGCGGAGCAGGGTTCTGCAGGCCGAACACCTGAAGCGTAGCATTCGTTCTGAGCCCCGGCTCCCGCGCCATCGAGTTCGTACCTTTGGCGTCGTCTCCCTGGTGCTGGTCTGGTTGTGGGCGCCACCGGGGCTGCGCACCGCGGAAGCCACCACGGTTCCGAACGACGAGCTGTTCGAGCGCTACCAGTGGAACCTCCGCCAGATAGACGCTCCCGAGGCATGGGACCTTACGACGGGTACGCCGCCCGTCACAATCGCCATTCTCGACACCGGGGTATCGCTCAGCCACCCAGACCTGGTCAACAAGCTGGTCCCCGGCTACGACTTTGTGAACAACACCGCGGTGCCCGATGACGACCATGGGAACGGTACACACGTCGCTGGCATCGCTGCCGCGGAGACGAACAACCGTGAGGGGATCGCCGGAGTGGCATGGCACGCTCGAGTGATGCCCGTGAAGGTGCTCGACGCTGTCGCTTCGGGTGACACTGACCGTGCAGCGGAGGGCGTCCGCTGGGCGGTCGAGCGTGGTGCACGAGTGATCAACCTCGGCCTTGCCGGCCCTGCACCCTCGGCGGTGTTGCAAGAGGCCATTGACTTCGCCCGGTCCCGTGGGGCGGTCGTCATCGCGCCAGTGGCCAGCAATGCCAGCGCTGAGCCATCGTACCCCGCGGCGCAGCCCGGGGTGATCGCGGTTGGGGCCACCGACCGCTCCGACCATCGTTTGCCGTCCTCCAACACAGGCGACTACATCAGCGTGGCGGCGCCGGCAGAGCAGATCGCGAGTACTTTCAGGCAGCCCGACACACCTGCAAGCTACGCCATCGCCAGTACGACGGCGCAGGCTGCCGCCCATGTTGCCGGGCTCGCGGCACTCGTGCTCTCCGTCAATCCGGTGCTCCGGCCGGACGAGGTGCGCTCCGTCCTCGAGGCCTCCGCGGATGATGTGGGCCCGCCTGGTCGGGACGCGGAGACTGGCGCTGGACGCATAAACGCCGCACGCGCCGTCCACCTGGCCGCACCCTGGAACTTCTATACACGCGGAGCGGGAAGCTATACCGCCATACCTGCGCCAGCGAACACACTACATTTCCCGCTCATCATGAAGGACGCGAACGGCTGGACCACCTCCTTCACAATCCAGAATACGAGCGTCCTTCCTTCGACACTGACGGTGGATCTTCTCGACGGCGAGGGCAAGCCTGTACATTCCTTCCCGGCCAGCCTGGGGCCTCGAGCCTCGACAACGTATGATCCCAGCCGTCTCGCCGGTCTTCCCGCTGGCTTTGTTGGCGGTGCGGTGATTCGGTCGAGCACGCCAGTGTCCGGCGTCGTGAACGAGGATCGCTCCGGGTCGGACCGGCTCACCTATGAGGGGTTCAACGCCGGAGCGGACGTGGTGTGGGTCCCCTTGTTGATGCGGCATTACCAGGGTTGGAGCACCGGCATACAGCTCCAGAACCTGGGCATGGCTCCCAGCAGCGTGCGCGTGACCTATCATGCGCGCACCGCCGGCCCCCCGGTGACGGGTACCCTGTCCATCGCCCCGCTCGCGTCTCGAACACTCTATCAGCCGGCTGATGAGCGCCTCCCGCCGGGGTGGGTCGGCTCGGCGGTCATCGAGAGCCTCGACGCTCAGCCGCTTGCTGCAATCGTGAATCAGGTGAACGGGAATGGGCTCGGCATGAGCTACACCGGAATTGGGAAGCCGGGTGCCGCTGTCTTCGCGCCGCTTCTCGTCAAGAACAGCCGCGGATGGAATAGTGGCCTCCAGATCCAGAACGCGGGCAGCCGCCCGCTGGTGGTGCAGGCCACCTTCTCTCGGAGCAACGGAACGGACGGCCCGTGGTTGGAGCTCCTCCCAGCGCAGCCGGGCGGGTCGGCGACGTTCTATCAGCCAGCCAGTAGGCAGCTCCCAGATGAATTCGTCGGGGCAGCGGCGGTGTCCTCCCAAAACGGAGGAGCGATCGGCGGGATCGTCAATCAGGTCCGATACAGCTCAGGGATGGCGATGGCTTACGATGCGCCGGATCGTGGCGCATCGTCGGTCTTCGTTCCCATCGTCTATCGCGATTTTGCCGGCTGGAACTCTGGGGTGCAGGTGCAGAACCTCGGATCGTCGGCGACGAGCGCATCCATCACGTTTTACGCGCAGAACGGCACAGCAGCGGCGACCGTCCAGAGCGCTCTCGACCCCGGACGATCCGAAACGCATTACCTGCCGTCCATCACGGCACTACGGTCGAGCTTTGTCGGCAGCGCCGTCGTGACGAGTAGTGGCGAGCCCATCGCCGCCGTTGTCAACCACGTGAAGTAGCCGTGCAGTCGACGCGGGCCTCCGCGCGCCTCTCTTCGTTATCGGTCGCGCTCGCCCTCTTGCTGACCCTCTGCCTCGCTCCTGCCGGAGCCCAGGTAGCAAACCCCCCAATCCCCAACGATCCGCGCTTCCCCGAGCAATGGGGCATGCTCAAGATTGAGGCGCCTGCCGCGTGGCAGGTGACCACAGGTGTGCCATCGGTGATCGTGGCGGTTCTCGACACCGGGGTCGACTTCGGGCACCCGGACCTCCAGGGTCGGTTGCTGGAAGGGCGCAACTTTCTCGACGAGTCCAGGCCGCCCCAGGACGACAGCGGGCACGGTACACACATAGCGGGCACGATAGCCGCGAACTTGAACAACCAGATCGGCATCGCCGGCGTCGCGCCGAATGTGTCCATCCTGCCCGCGAAGGTTCTCGACCAGAGTGGCTTCGGGTCGGAAGGAAACGTCGCCGCCGGCGTGCGGTGGGCAGTGGATAACGGGGCTAGCGTAATCAACATGAGTTTTGTTGGAAACGCGACCGGGGCTACGCTCGAGGAGGCGATGTGCTACGCCGCGGAGCGAGGTGTCGTCGTCGTGGCGGCGGCAGGCAACGAGTCAAGGACCGATCCAACCTACCCGGCGGCGCTGGACCCTGTCCTGGCAGTCGCTGCTACCAATAGCGGCGACGGGCGAGCTCCCTTCTCCAATTACGGCGATTGGATCGATATCGCCGCCCCGGGGGTCAGGATCCTGAGTACCTACTGGAACGGCACGTCTACGTACATGGTCACTCGTGGAACGTCTCTCGCGGCAGCTCACGTGTCGGGGACGATTGCGCTGATGCGCTCGGTTCACCCCGGGCTCACGATTGCCGAGGTGGAGGCGATTCTCAGGTCCACGGCCGATTCGACCGTCGACGCGGGCCTCGGAGCGGGGCGCCTCAACACAGCGCGGGCCGTTACGGTGGCCCGAGAGCTCGCGCGGGCGCCTGCCCAGCCCCCGACTCATTACGAATCGGGCGGCTCCACGGAGATCGGCGCATTGAAGTCGAAAAAGGTGGCGTTCATGTAGTGTCCTGGCGCCATCATTCGCTGCCGCCTAACGAGATAACTTTCAGTATCTATCCACAGCGTCTGACGGGTCCCCTGGGATTCGGCGAACGTGATGACGAAATGCGGGCCTCCTTCTACCTCTTCGATCCCGATCAGGCGCACGTCGGTGGCGGTTTGGGCGAATGTGTAGGCAGGCCACCGGAACCCGCGTGGGTCCGGCCACGGCTCTGAGCGCCAGGTGTCGCCCTGACGATCGAACCGCTGCCCGAGCGCCACTACGATCTCCGGGGCAATTGCTTTGGCCCCGGGCGTCGCGGCCGCGAGATAGCGGAACGTGGCATGCATGCGGTCCGGTGCAAGGTAGTCATACGCCCCCTCAATCGGACCGTCGGACCCGCCATCGACCTGCTGGCGCTCGCGCAGCGCCGTGATCTGGTTCATGGCGGCATCGGAGCGGCGGAGGATGTCCCGCGCTCCCGAAACAGGCAGCTCGAATCGAAACGGCGCCACCTCCTCCTGGGCTCCGGGCCGAGCTACACTGACCCGTGCGTTCCAGCGACCGAGCGCGCCGGGCAGATCCGCCGCGTAGCGCCCGGGGTCCAGGCGGCGAGCGGCGAACTCTCGTTCCTCTCCCGCGCCAGCCTCGGTGGAGGCATGCACGCGTACACTGGCGTCATCTACCGGCCTGCCGACGTCGTCCACTATGCCCAGCCCGAGTGCGATGCGGGACCCTATGGCATCAATCGCCATGGTCACCAGGTAAGGACCGGCGTTGTTGGCTACGACGAGGGTATCGGAACGGGCGGCCTGCGGCGCCGCAGAAGTGCTCGCCGCCGCGGCGTCGCGGACCGCGCTCTGGCCGCGCCCGGGGGGTAAGTTGACGAGCAGTCCTACCGCGGCCAGCACGAGCGCCCCAAGCGCTGCCTCCGGCAATAGCGTTCGCGCCCGCAGCGACCCCCCGTCCTTCTGCGTCGCGCGCAAATGCCACAGCCCAAGCGCAGCCATGGGCGCCGCAAGGCCGAGCTTCACCAGGAGGGTGATCCCGTACGCCGACTCCGTAGTCTCGGCAGGCGAGGGAATGTAGGCCCAAGCGGAGAACACGCCTGTAGGAACCAGCGCGGCGAAGGTGGCCACCGAATACAGGGAGAAGCGAGGAGCGACCGCCGTGCTGACTTGGCGACCCAGAGGCCCGGCCGCCCAGAGAGCGACGAAATGAATCGCCCCCCCGACCCAGGCCAGTGCTGCCAGGCGATGGGCCCAGTCCACGGGCACGGCGAGCCAGGCCGGCTCGGCAACCGCCGGATGCCCCCCGAGCGAGAAGGGCAGCGCCAGCGCAGCCGCGATTGCTGTGGCCGCGATCCACCAGCGATCTCCGGGGTCGGCCCGCGCCGAGGCGACGGCGCGCCGCTGGCGGGGGCTCGAAGCCCCCGCATTTCCCCTCAGACCCTCGATGTGGGCCAGCACCGCCCCCAGTACGCTCAGCAAGGCCATTCGCGCTATCCAGAGCAGTCCGAAACGCGAACCGAGGAGTACGTCCGCCAGGCGCGAGAACCCGCCGTCGCGGCCGGCCGCGAGCGTTTGGGCCGCCACGAGCGCTACTGAGGCGCCGAGAAACACGGCAAATCCAGCCCAGACGACCGTGAGCACTCGGTGGTCGGCATGCTGGGCGGATTCCGCCGTTAGCGCGCCGGCCCGAGTCAGGGGAGCGAGCACCAGTTGGCGAAAGAGGATGCCGCCGACCAGCGCCGCTCCCGAGAGCAGAGCTACCCATCGGATCAATGCGTCGGGAAGGGGATTCCGAGTCGGTCCTTGGGGGGGCGGGTCGAGTGGCGGCCTCCCCACGCCAAAACTGAAGACCCCTCCGACGATGTGGCCGTCGTAGCCCAGCGCCCGCCATCGGACCGAGTAGCCACCGTCCCGCAGAATCCCCACGCTGGTCTGGACCTGGCGCGCGCTCTCCAGACGCCGTCCGTCTCCACGGTCGACGCGTTGCCCGCCCTCAGATAGCACGATAACTTCGAGGAGGCGGTTTTCCACAGGCTCGGTGAACGTGATCGTTACCGACTGTGGAGATGCCTCAACCACGCCTCCGGCCGGGGGGTCCGACCGCAGGTACTCAGGGTGGGCGGCAGCGGGCGGTGGCGATGACGCAACGACAGCGGCCGCTGCTGCGAAGAGAAGAGCCCGCCAGAGGGTGGTACCGGTGCGGCGCACGCTGCGCGGTCTCTCATCGGGGCCGCTGGTTCCTCGCGCCACGGTCAATTGTAGCGTGCGGCATTTGGCGGCCCGAACGACCGAAACCGTAGACTCCTTACCGAGCGCTGCCTTCGCTGCATCCGAAAGGCGAGTGCATGGACCTCCACGACGAACCGAAGGTCACACTCGGGCCGTCCCGACCGTGGCTCGGCATTCTAGCCCTTGTCCCCATCGTGGCCATTCTGGCCCTGTTCGGCTGGAGGCTCGCAAGACAAGGCTCGGGTGAAGGTGGATTCGGCGTCAACACTATCGGCTTGCTGAGCGAGCCCAGGGTGCGCGCGGTCCCCGACATCCCACTCAAGACCTTCGATGGCCAGGACATCCTTCTCGGTGACCTGCGAGGTCAAGTACTGGTACTCAATTTCTGGGGCAGTTGGTGTGTGCCGTGCCGGCAAGAGGCACCGGCTCTCGAACGGGTGTGGCGCGCCACTCGTCAGCAAGACGTCCAGTTCGTGGGCTTGAACGTGTGGGACGCCGAAACTGACGCCCTTCGATTCATCAACGATCTCCGGGTCACGTATGCCAATGCCCCTGATTCCGGGGGGAGGCTGGCGATCGAGCTCGGACTAACGGGGGTTCCCGAGACCTTTTTCATCGACCGCGAGGGGCAGGTCGTGCGGCGGTGGGTGGGGCCAATTAGCGAGGAGCGGCTCGCGGCGCTCGTCGCCGAGATCGCGGGCAGGGGAGATTCAGCGTGACGGCCGTCCGTTGGGCATGACAGGCGCATTGCACCTCCCGCCCGTTGCAACCACCACCGTGGGGAGCTTCCCACGGCCCGGATGGCTCGCCGCCCGTGACCGGGGGGAAGTCACGTTCCATCTCGACGGAGTCGATTTGGAGGAAGCGCTGGACGATGCCACCGTCGCCGTGCTCCACCAACAGGAACGGCTGGGCTTAGACCTCCTCACGGACGGGGAGCAGCGGCGCCTGAGCTTCATCAATCATTTCCTCTCGGGCCTGGAGGGCGTCGATCTCACCAACCGGGGTGTGAAGGACATTCGTCGCCGTTCTGGCAACCCCCGTTCCGTACCGCGCATCGTGGATCACATACGACGTCGGAGGCCGACGGCGCTCGAGGACCTGCGGTTCGCTCGCTCGCACACCGACCGGCCCGTCAAAATGGCGGTCCCCGGCCCCCTCACTATCATCGACACGACATATGACGAGGTTTACCGGGATGAGGCAGCGCTCGCCATGGACCTGGCGGCCGCGATCAACGCCGAGCTGCTGGACCTGCAGGCGGCCGGCTGCGCGATGGTGCAGATCGACGAGCCCGCCATGACGCGCTACCACGACAAGACGGCCGAATATGGAGCCCAGGCGCTCGACTGCTGCCTCGACGGCATAGCCCTCCCCAGCATCGTCCACCTGTGCTATGGGTACGCGGGCACCGGCCCGGCTCAGCACCACTACGAATACCCCGAGCTACTGACGCTCCTGATGCAGACCCGCATCGGCGGCTTTTCGCTGGAGTTTGCGCGCAGCGGATACGATCCAGCGATCCTCCAGGGCTGCGGAGATCGCCTCGTCATGTTCGGTTGTGTCGATCCGGGCGAGGGGCCTCCAGAAACGCTAGAGGTGGTGGTCGGGCGGGTGCGAGCCGCCCTCCGCTACGTCGACCCGAGCCGCCTCCTCATCGCGCCCGACTGCGGGTTGATGACCATCGACCGGGAACTCGCCCGGAGCAAGGCGGCCTTACTCGTGGCGGCCGCGCGCGAGGTGCGGGAAGCGCTTTAGCACGCTGCTGAAAAACCCGCTCACCCTGAGCTTGTGGTTCGACAGGCTCACCAGGAGCGGGGGCGGGCTCCCCAGGAGCGGGGGCGGGCTCACCACGAGCGGAACCCCGCTCATCCTGAGCTTGTCGAACCCCGCTCATCCTGAGCTTGTCGAAGGACAGGCCCACCACGAGCGGAACTCAACCTTTTTTCAGCAGACTGTCAGGCTCGCGTTTGGCGCGCCGAGGCGTGTTGGCTATATAAGATTGCCATGATTACAGTCGACCATCTCACGAAGCACTACGGCAGGATAGCGGCCGTGGACGACATCTCCTTTGAGGTCCCGAAAGGCGAGATCCTCGGGTTCCTGGGCCCCAACGGCGCTGGTAAGACCACGACGATGCGCATCCTGACGGGTTACATGCCGCCCACGAGCGGCCAGGCCACCGTCGCCGGATACGATGTCTTCAAGCAGTCGCTCGAAGCGCGCCGACATATTGGCTACCTGCCTGAGACCGTTCCGCTCTATCCGGAGATGACCCCCAGGGCGTATCTCGACTTCTTCGGGAAGATCCGGGGGCTGGACGCGAGGACGCGGCGCCTGAGAATCGACGATGTTGCCGACAAGTGCAAGATCGGCGACGTCATGAACCGACTCATCGGCAAGCTGTCCAAGGGATACCGCCAGCGCGTTGGGCTCGCGCAGGCGTTGCTCCCTAACCCGGACGTGCTGGTCTTGGACGAGCCCACTATCGGCCTCGACCCGCGCCAGATCGTCGAGACACGGCAGGTGATCCGAAACCTGCGGGGCGATCACACGGTCATCCTCAGCACACACATCCTCCCGGAAGTCTCGATGACGTGCGAACGCGTAATCATCATCAACAGAGGCAAGGTGGCCGCCATCGATACGCCCGAGAACCTGCAGCGGCGTATGCGAGGCTCCGACATGGTGGACGTCGACGTACGCGGCCCGGCTGAAGCTGTCCATGCGGCCTTGCAGGCCATCCCGGAGGTGATCGCGGTTCGCGAGCGCGCCAACGGGCCCGACGCCAGTATCTTCTCCGTCGACTGCGCCGTCGGTACTGACGTGCGGGAGCGGATCGCCAGCACCATCGTGCAGCGTGGCTGGGGACTCCGCGACCTGCGCGCCGCGTCCGTCAGCCTGGAGGAAGTCTTCGTCCAGCTCGTCACCACGGAGCCCGCAACTTCGGTGGCGACTTAGAGTGGGGCACTCCCTACTCCGGTCGGAGGAAATCTGTCATGGTTGCTAAAGCCGAGAGTCCGGCGCGAGTCACTCGCTCTGTGAGCCTGCCAGTGCCAAGCCTCATCCGCAATATCGTCGCCGTCGCCGAGCGCGAAGTTCGGTCGTACTTCACGTCGCCCGTTGCGTGGGTCGTGACGGCGATGTTCATTGCCATGTGGGGCTACCTGTTCGCCGCCATCGTGAGCGGGGGTCGCGAAGCCAATCTGCGCCCGCTGCTCAGCAACGTGAGCGTCACCTTCTTGTTCGCCGCGCCGCTCCTGACCATGCGCCTCCTGGCGGAGGAAGCGCGCACCGGCACGTTGGAGCTCCTGCTGACGCAGCCGCTGCGCGACGTTGAGCTCGTCATGGGGAAGTACTTCGGCAGCATTGTCTTCCTCCTATTCATGCTGGCGATGACGCTCTACTTCCCCATCCTGCTGGAGAGGTTCGGCAATCCCGACGAAGGACCTATAGTTGGCGGCTACATCGGCGTGCTCCTGCAGGGCATGGCATTCCTCGCCATTGGGCTCATGGCCTCGGCCATGAGCGCCAACCAGATCATCGCCGCGGCGATCACCTTCGTGAGCCTGCTCATGCTATGGCTGGCCGACGCGCTCTCGCGGGTGCTCACCGGGCCCGCTTCGCAGGTAGCGCAGTACATCAGCATCACCAAGCGTTTTGAGGACATGCCCCGCGGCATCATCGACACCAAAGACGTCATCTTCTTCCTCACGGTCATCGTCGCCTGTCTCTTCATCACCACCCAGCTTGTTGGAGCACGACGGTGGCGGTAAACCAACCTCGACCTGCCGGAGGCGGCTGGCTCGACTGGATTCGCGTTCCCTTCGCCGCCATTGGCGGTCTGGGGCTGCTGCTAGCCGGAGCCTTCGCCCTGGTGGCCGGCGAGTTCAGTGTTCCCTCGCGCCTGGCGCTCGCCGCCGGGATTCTGCTCCTCGGCATGTACATTGCCATCGATCCTGCCAAGGCCTGGGGGGCCCTACGTAGCCGGGAGTCGGTGTACGGATCGAACGCCGTTCTCATCTCAGTCGTCTTCATCGGCATCCTGGTCGTGGTCAACGTCTTTGCCAATCGATTCCACCAGCGCTGGGATCTGACCGCGCAGCGGGACTTCTCGCTGTCGGACGCGACCCTCAAGCAACTGCGTGAGCTGCCGGCGCCCGTCCATGCCACAGCGTTCTTCTCAGGCGGCTTGAGGGACAGGCAAAGGACCGAGGACCTGCTCAAGGAATACGAAGCCCGTTCGGAGGGGAGTCTGACCTGGGAGATGGTAGATACGTTTGCCGACCCGGTTCGCCCACGCCTCGAGGCTGTCAACGTCGACGGAACGATCCGCTTTCGCTGGCGCGACCCAGGCAGGGAGGGCAAGCAGGACACTATCACCTCTGACGAGGCCCACATCACTACCGCGCTGATCAAGCTCGTGAACCCGACGCCGCTCAAGATCTACTACATCACGGGCCATGGCGAACGGGAATTGGAGAAGTTCGACGATGAGGGTTACTCGGATCTCAAGACGCAGATCCAGGCCGACAACTTCATCGTCGAGGCGCTCAACGTGCTGGCGACTCAGCGCATCCCTGATGATGCGGCGGCCATCATCCTGGCGGCCCCCAAGACACCGCTTCTCGAACAAGAACTCGAGGCCATCAAGCGGTACCTCGACGGCAAGGGGCGCATGATTCTCATGGTTGACGCCTTCCAGGTCGAATCCAATGCTGAGGAGATTATCAAGCGCTGGGATCTGAGCCTGGGAAAGGGCGTAGCCGTCGATCCAGTGAGTTCGCTGCAGCAGAGCCCTGCCACGTTGATCGTGCAGCGCTACGGGCTGCACTCGATCGTGAAGGATCTTGGGGTCATCACCGTCATGCCAGCCGCCACGACCGTCGAGATCCCCAACATGATCAAGCGGGGGGTGGACGTCAACAGCCTGGCCATGACCTTCGACACCCGTTCGTGGCTTGAAACGAACACGAGCCCGATCAGTTTCGATGAGGGTGAGGACAAGAAGGGCCCTTTGACGCTGGCCGTGGCAGTGGAAGAGGTCGACAACCCACCGACGGAGGACCTGCCGCCTGGCTTCGAGGATCCCAATAAACGGGTCAAGAACCGCGCGGTTATCATCGGCACGTCGGAGATGGGCATCAATGGCCTAGTCAAGCAGCCGATCGGCAATCGCGATTTCATCCTGAACTCGCTGAACTGGGTCACTCAGACCGACCAACTGATCTCGACGCGGCCCCGCATCGAGGAGCGACGCACGCTCTTCCTCACTCCTACTGAAAGCAACTTTGTCTTCTACTCCAGCTTCATCTTCTTCCCGCTCGTGCTGCTAGGGCTTGGAGCACTCGTCTGGTGGACGCGCCGCTGAGATGGCCCGAACCACAATCACTATGGTCATCGTCCTCGCGGTGATGGCCGGCGGTGCCTGGGCCTTGGACGCCACGAACCCGCCGCCGGCCACCGATCAGGTGTACGTCCTGGAAGTGAAAGATGCCGATGTCCAGCGACTGGAGCTGACGGCCGTGGGAGGATCGACAGCCTTCGAGCGAGCCGAGCCCTTCGGCTGGAAGTTCGCCGACTCGGGAAACCAGGCGGACCTGAGTCGGGTGAGTAGCGTCGTCAATCGTCTCGCGCGGCTGCGAAGCTCCGCGAAAGTGACCGACAGCGCCACTGACCTCTCACTGTATGGGCTTGCACCCCCTGCCATCACAGCCACGCTTACCATGAAGGATGCTACGGTTCACAAGGTGTTGATCGGCAATAAGACGGTGAATGACGCTGCCTATTACGCGATGGTGGACGGCCGCGGCGAAGTGCACACGATCAATACGCTCGTCGTCGGAGACACTGAGAAACTCGTGTCGGAGCCGCCTGTGCCAACGCCGACACCTGATCCGTCGCAGTCTCCAACACCCACGCCGGAGGGGGCGCGCACGGCCACGCCGATCAGAACTGCCACGCCTGAAGCGGCCGCCCCGCAGACCCCGCCCGGCACCCCGACTCCGACGATCGGGCTGCCGGCTCCCACGCTGGGCGAGTGACTCCCACACGAACCGGCGGCGACCTCCTCGACGAGCTGCACGACCGGCTCCTCGCCTTCTACGGCGAGCCGCCGCCGCGGTTCCTGCAGGACCCCCTCTCCGAGCTGATCCAAACGGTGCTCTCGCAGAACACCGCGGACGTCAACTCCGATCGAGCGTACGCCAGCCTGATGGAGCGCTTCGGTGGTGACTGGGACGCCGTGCGAGCTGCGCCGGTCGATCAGGTGGCGGATGCGATCCGGAGAGGTGGCCTGGCAGAGATCAAGGCGGCGCGTATCAAGTCGATCCTGGATCGGATCGCCGAGACCGTTGGCGAGCTGGACCTGGCGTTTCTCCGCGACACGTCAATGGAAGAAGGCCGTACCTTTCTCAGATCCCTGGGGGGTGTTGGGCCAAAGACGGCCGCATGCGTTCTCCTCTTCTCCTGCGGGAAGCCCGCCCTGCCCGTTGATACCCACGTGCACCGGGTGAGCCAGCGTCTAGGCCTCGTTCCGGCGAAGGCGACGGCTGAGCAGGCGCATGTGATGCTGGAGGCGATCATCCCGGTCGACAACGTCTATCCCTTCCACATGCTCCTGATTGGGCATGGGCGTCAGATCTGCAAGGCCCAGCGGCCGCGATGTCCAGAAT
>CAYQJS010000001.1:64172-129368 GCA_964417895.1 uncultured Chloroflexota bacterium
ATCCGCAATCCGCAATCCGCAATCCGCAATCCGCCCATGAGCGCTGAGCTAGAGGCGGCCATCATGGCTGCTCGCGCGGCCGGGCAGCTACAGCGGCGCCGCTTCGGCCGCCAGGGCGCCGTCGAGACCAAGGCCGACGATACGCCCGTGACGGCCACCGATCGGGACGCCGAGGCCATTATCCGACGCATCTTGCGGCCGGTGGTGCCCGGCTGCGGCTTCCTCGCCGAGGAGAGCCAGGCTGAGGCGGGGCTTGGTGCGGCGCGATGGATCATCGACCCTCTCGACGGCACGAAGAAGTTCGTGCGGGGGCTGCCCTTTTTCGGTCCATGCATCGCCCTGGAACGCCATGGCGCGGTGATGCTGGGCGTCATCCACGTCCCACTCCTGAAAGAGACGCTGTGGGCCGAGCGCGGCCACGGTGCGTTCCGAAATGGCATCCCCACGCGCGTCTCGAGCCAGGAGCGCCTCGATCGGGCCTACGTCGTCTACTCGGGGGAGGCCGAGTTCTACCGCCGGAGCTGGAGCGCCGGGCTCGAGGCGCTCATCCGCGGCACCTACCACAATCCTGGCTTCCTCGACCTCTACTCGTACGCCGCGCTGGCCTCCGGGCGCGTGGATGCCGTTGTGAATATCGGCGAAGCGCCTTGGGACATCGCAGCAGCGCAGGTGATCGTCGAGGAGGCTGGCGGCCGCCTGACCGACTTTGCGGGCAGACCCGGCATCTACGGCGGCACCTGCGTGGCCAGCAACGGCGCGCTGCACGAGCGATTGCTTGAATTGCTCGCAGCCTGCAGATAGGCCTCAGGCGACCTCAAGCGTGCTGCCCGTCTCCGACTTGTGGACGATCACCCGCGACGGCAGGCGCTCGGCGAGCTCCTTCAGATGCGTGACAACGCAGACCATGCGGTTGCGAGCGCGAAGCGCGTCGAGCGCGTCGGCCGCCCGGTCGAGCGCTTCAGGGTCCAGCGACCCGAAGCCCTCGTCGAGGAAGATAGAGTCGAGGGCCATTTCCCTGCTGGCCGCGAGACCGGGCAGTGTCTCAGCCAGCGCCACGGCCAGGGCGAGAGAGGCGAGGAACGTTTCGCCGCCCGATAGGGTGCGCACTGGGCGGGCCTCGTAGTCATTCCACTGGTCGACGACTTCGAAGTCCTGCCCGTTGGCTGCGACCGCCAGTCGGTAGCGGCCAGCGGAAAGCTCTTCGAGCCGGCGTGAGCCCTCTTCCGCTAGAAGGCGAAGCGCCTCACTCTGGACGAAGGCCTGGAAGCGGTTGGCGCCGAGCATCTGTGCGAGATCGGCTGCGACGCCGTGGGCACGCCGCAATGCTTCCAGCTCCTCCTCGAGCGCCTTACGGGTGCTGATCTGCCCCTCGATCTGGTCAATACTCTGCTTGAGCCGTCCCATCTGGTCCTGCAGCTCGGCCCCACGCCGCTGCGCCCCGGTGAGTCGCTCCTGGATGAGGCTCGCAGCATCTCCGGCAGGCGCGGCCTGAGTCACGTCGGTCCAGTTGCGAGGCCGCGCCATCTCGATGAGCTGCCCGAGCGCGGTTCTCGTCGAGGCCTCCGCCGCCGCGAGGGCCTTCGAGGCGGCATCGGCCTCAGCCTGGAGTCGCGCTAGTCCCTCTCGTGCTTGCTCGAACTGGCGATCGAGGCGCTCTAGCTCAGCTCTGCACTCGAACTCCTCTCTCTTCGCCTGCTCGACGTCCCGCTGAGCGTGCCTCTGCCGCGCCAGGGCGGCGCGAATATGGCTCAGCGAGTGATCTCCGTCGCCGGGTAGCGCCTCCGCGAGCTGGGCCTCACCGGCCTGGCGTCGCTCGGCAAGCTGGTCGAGGCTTCGCCGCGCGGCCTCGGCTTGAGCCTCGGCGCGGGCGACATCGGCCCCGGCTCTAGCGCTCCCCTGCTGCGCCGCCCGCTCCGCGGCGCGCGCTTTCTCTGCAGCCGAACGGGCCTGCTCGAGATCGGGGCACTCGATGGCAGGCAGCTCTCCCACCATCGCCCCGCAAACGGGACATAGATCGCCAGCGACGAGGCCTTCCTGCGCGGCGGCGGCGGCGTTGTGCCGCTGAGCGTGTTGCAAGCGCTCGTCGGCCAGTTGCCGCCGCCTCTGTGCCTCCTCGGCGTCATGTCCAGCCCGGGCGGAGCTTGCCCTGGCTGCCCCGGCCGCACTGTCAGCGGCTCTAAGCTCATCGTCCGCGGTGTGCATCTGGGCCCGCAGCTTTTCGAGGCTCTCTGCGATCGGTTCGGCGCGCGACAGGGCAGCGTAGCACGTGGGATCGAACTCCGTGGCGGCGATCTTATCGCCGATCTCACCGAGTCCTCTCCTCTTTTCCTGTATCTTGCTGCCGCCCTCACGCACGAGCTGTTGGGCTCCCACCAGCGTCTTTTCGGCCGCCGCCATCGTCACCCTGGCCTCCTCTGCCTCGCCGCGGGCGCGCGCCAGGTCCCGCGCGCGGTCGAGCGCCCCCTGAAGGGCGCTCAGCTCCTGAACGAGGCGATTGGCCTCGGCGGCCGCCGTGTCTAACTGCTGGCGCACGAGGGTGAGGTTCTCGGGGGTCGCCTCCCCGTAGTCCTCCTGGAGCCGTCTGTCGATCCCAGCGACTTTCTGGTTCAGCTCCGCAGCCCGCGCAGCCGCCCTTGCGCGCACCCGCTCGTACACGTCGAGACGGAGAAGGCCGCGCAGCACCTCCCGCCGCTTGTCCGGCGAGCCGGCGAGGAACTCCTGAAACTGCCCCTGCGGCAGCACAACTGAGCGGCTGAACCCGTCGAAATCCAGGCCGATGATCCGCTCAATGCGTTCGTTTACCTCGTTGACGCGCCCGGCAAGAGGGTCCCACCAGTCACCATTGCGAGCTCGCTCCAGGCGAACGTTCCCTCGGCCGTTGTCCCTAAACTCACGGAAGACTCGGTAGCGCTCGTGGCCGGCCTGGAACTCGAGCTGGACGTACATCCGCTGTAGCCCCTGAGAGAGGCACGCTCCAATCTGGTTCGCCACCCGCGGTACGCGCCCGTACAGGGCGTAGGCTATGGCGTCAATCAGCGAGGACTTCCCGGCCCCCGTCGGCCCTGTGATGGCGAAGAGGTCGAGGTTGGAGAGGTCGAGGCAGGTCTTCTGCCGGAACGCGGTGAAGCCTTCAAGCTCAAGCGTCAATGGCCGCACGACTGTCCTCATCAAGAAGGTGACGGAAAAGCTCTGTCGTCGAAGGCGAGGGATCACTGCCTCTGGAATGTCGGTAGAAATGGGCGAACAGCTCGCCAGGACCCAGCCCCGGCGGGATCGCGGGTGGTTTTCCCTCAACCTTTGGCCGGACTCGCTCTACATGTACGGCGGTCGGGAGCGCCTCCCTTACAACATACGGGAGATTGGCGACGGGGCCATCGACATCTAGGTAGACACGCAGCCAGGCATCTCCCACGCGGTCCGCGTGCTGCGCGAGGTCGTCCAGCGACACGCCGTGGAGTGGAGAGCCGATATCCAGCAACGGGCGGCCGGCGGTGATGGGTAGCTGGACCACCTCGACGGGCAGCCCAGCGTGGGCCTCGATGAGGTTCACCCCTTTGTCCTGCCGCTGCTCGCCGAAGTCGAGCTGGAGAAGCGACCCCGGGTACCAGGCGGGGGGCGACGGTCGGACTGCTTGAGCCTTATGCACGTGGCCGAGGGCGACGTACTGGGCGTCGGGGGGGAGCATTTGCGGTTGGACTCCGTAGATGCCCATGGCCATGTGCAGCTCGCGCTCGCCGCCTCCAGGCCCGACTGCGGCGCCGTCCACGAGGAGGTGGGCCATGAGGATGTTGATCGCCTCCGCATCGAAGGCGCGAACAAGCATAGCCATGGCCCGGCGCAGCTGCTCAGCGTACTGCATGTAGGGGGCTCCAACCTCCTCCCTCAGCTGCACGTACTCGACGGCTTCCCGTTCAGGAACCCACGGGAGCGTCGCGACGATCGCTCGTTCCTCGCCGCCGCGCGATTGCAGCTCCACCACACCACCGGCGTCCGAAGGGGCGGCCCGTCCGCGCACGTGGAGCCGAAGCGGGCGAAGCATGGGGGCGAGGGCATCGAACCGGCGCGGATGGTCGTGATTTCCGGCGATGACCACAGCCGGAATTCCCAGCCCGTACAGCTCGGTAAAGAACTCGAAAGCGAGCCGCTCCGAGTCGGGGGAGGGGGCGGCGGTGTCAAACACGTCGCCGGCCAGAAGCAAGCAATCCACCGCTTGCTCCCTGGCATGGGTGAGGACCTGCTGAAGCGCGCCGTGGTGCTCGCTTTCCCGGCTCCGGCCGCGCACAGCCCGACCGATGTGCCAGTCGCCCGTGTGCAGGAACTTCATGGCTGGGGGCTCGGCCGTTTGAAGAAAATGGGCTCCAAGTCTGCCTGCTCGGCGACTTCATCCGCCCGCGTGGCCCAAGAGGGAAACGGGAACTGGACGAGCAGCGGAACAGGCACGTCGGGTTGGTGCACGAACATCGAGCCGGGTTTGAGGATCGCCGAGCGAGCGCGAGCGGCCGCCGTCAGGAAGCCATACTCATCGCGCTGCGCCTCGGCGGCGTCGAGGCGTCCAACGACTCGGAAGGAGGCATTGGCGGTGACGCGGCGTTCGATCTCGCTGGCCGTCTGCTGCGCACCGATGAGGACGACGCCCAGGCTCCGCCCTCGCTCGGCTATGTCGAGGATGACTTCCTTGATGGGGCTGTGGCCTTCGCGGGGCGCGTACTTGTTCAGCTCGTCCAGGACGAGGAACACCAGCGGCCAGCGCGTGCCCTGGCGCTCCTTGGCCTCCATCAGCCGCTTCACGACCACTCCCACGACGAAGCGCTTCGCGCGGTCGCTGAGGCGGTTGATGTCGATCACGTTGACCTGCTTCTTGGTCCAGTCGAAACGGTGGACGGCCGCTTCTGTCTCCCGAGCAGCTCGGATCATGTTGCCGACCACGGCCGCGGCCGCCTCGAGTCGGCGCAGGAACGCCTCCTGGGTCTGGGACGAAAGACGTGGCGTCATAACGGCCACGTTGTCGACGACGAACGCGACGAGCTCGGCGAACGACTCGATGCGCGTGCCGTCGATCTGAATCCAGGAGAACTCGGGACTGGCTCGCAGATTCGCCTGCAGATAGCCCTCGACCAGCGTGACCGCATAGGCGAGCTGGCTCGTCTCATCATCGGCCTCGGCGAACAGGAAACGCAGCAACCGACCCTCGCAGAACTCCCGCAGCGTCCAGAAGTAGGGGACCACTCCCTCCATCCTGGCGCCGGTATCCGGAAGAGCGATGGCACCCGACTGCGGCGGCGCCCAGAGCCCGACGCTCTGGAATGGCCCGACGGGCAGGCCGAGATCGGCGTATTTCGAACGATCCGCGTCCGTGAGGCGGGCGTTGGGTTTATCCGGCCAGAGCAGGTCTTCCCCCTTCACGTTGAAGACGATGGCATGAGCCGGCTGGCTCAAGGCCAGCCTCTTTCCGTGGAAGAGGCTGTAGAGGAGAAACAGAGCGTACGTAGTCTTCGTCGCAACGCCCGAGACTCCGGAGATGTTGACGTGGGCTCCGCGCGTACCGTCGAGGAACTCGAGGTTCCCGTAGATGGGTAGCCCGTTCCGCGAGAGCCCCGCGGCGAAGCGGCGCTGCATCCGGTCGAAGTAGAGGGCGACCTCCCGGTCGCTGCCCGCCGCGCGTCGGACCGGTCGCCCGGGGCGGGGGGGTACGAACAGCTCCGGCTCCACCCGGGTGACGGCTACGTGGGCGACCGTCGAGAGCCCGACCGGTAGCAGCCCGCTCTCGACTCGGAAGACGTCCGAATGGAAGGTCGCCCCCTCATAGGCTGACTTGACCTCGTCCACCACGCCGTAATGGACCACCTCGCGGGATCCGTCGGGGAGTGGTTCGGGCAGGTCAGTGCTCACGGCGATGACGTCATCCAGCTCGAGATAGTGCTGCTCGTCGACGGCGACCCAGAAGTCAAGCGGCTTCGCATCCAGGGTGCCCAGGACCTTGCCCGCTTCGACGTCGCGCGTCAGCTTGCCGTCTGTCACCGGTAGCTCTCGATCGCTCGTCTCACTCACGTGTGATCGCCACCTCACCGCCGCCTGCTACCTGTTGGTGGATGTAGCTCTCGATCGCTCGTCTCACCCACGTATGATCACCAATGTCGTGGCGCAGGCGCAGCTCCAGTCCACCGATAGGAAGGAGGTTCTGCGGAGCGCGCGGGTCGCGCTCCGGGGTCGATGCGAAATAGGGCAGGTAAAGCGCCGTCTGGTTGGCAAGCGCGATGGCCTGCTCCAGGCCTATCTCGGCGGGCGTCTCGAGGCGCACGAGCCCGGCAAGAGGGTGGTCAATAGGCCGCACCGGCGCGAGGCGAAGGAACCATCCGAACAGCGGCCGCTGCTCCTCGATCTGGAAGAGCGGAGTGCGCTGCCCTGCCTCGAGCTGAGGCAGCAGCGCCATTTGCGGAGGTGCTAGGTAGGTGAAATGGATAGTCTTGGTGTAGCCGACAACGGCAGTGCGCGGCGTGGGGAAGAGGCGTAGCCTCCCGTCGAGCACGACGAGGGCATCGCCCTGGTCGACCATCGCCTGCCCAAGCTGCATCTCCAATGCGCGACGCCTGCTGTTGATCGCGTCTGCCACACCCTGGTAGCCCTGCCTGGTGGACCAGTGGGGCGTGAATGTCAGGTCCATTGTGCCGCAGGCGACGGACACCGGGTCGCCTGGAGCGCGGCCCGTCAGCGCGAGGGTGCGCTCAAGCCGGGTAGCGGAGACGACCGTCGACCCTGAGGCTGCGCGCACAGCTCCGACGCCGATAGAGGCAAAGGCGCCGTGCGCGAATCCCCCCTCAGACTCGGCCAGGACGTGCGCCTCAATGCGCTGCACGCCATCGACAAATACGATGCCCTCCGGCCGGGGCGTCTCAGGAGGCGCGATTGGCGCCCACTCAGAAGTCTCGACGAATGGGTCCACGGCAACGCCTGGCCCTTCCGTCTCCTCGTCCATTTGGAGCGTGCTGCCGTACTCGGTGGCCCAGGGATCGATCCGCAGTCTCAAAGGGCCCTCAATAGTACAGATGTTCCAGGCGGGGATTATACAGGCTGTCCGCTATAGGGGTTGACGACAGAGATTAGAGCATCTGAGGGCCCGTGGGCGGCTCGCCCACTCTAGCATCGCCCGGGTACCGGCACAACGCGGACGGGCCGAAACGGGCGTCACAAAGCCGACACACCTGAAAAAGCCGCCCATTTCCGTATCTCGCCCGCCACGGTATTCCGGTGCCGCGTGGCCAGGCCATGTGAGGCCTGCCGGTCGGCCGCGCGTCAGCCCGCGGAGTCCGGTCCGCCAGCAACCCGGGCCCCGGCGCTCAGCGGAAACACGCGACGGCGCGGTCACCCCAGCCCGGCAGCTCGAACTATAAGAAGAGGCCGTAGAAGGCCCATGTGTCGACCACGAAGACATTTGCGTTGAGTGCCTCCCTGGTAGCATTATCCCCACCAAGGCTGGCGACTGCGAGCATCATGGCAAGCATGGCGATAGCGATGGCCGCCCGCGTGCGGAACCGATCCACGGCCCGGCGTTCAGCACGCTGCTCCTCAATAGACTCACCAATGCGGTCGGCAGCGTCTGGCGCATCCATTTCGCTCTCTTCCCCGGCAATCCTGCGCAACAAGCACCGGCAACCGGTACGACGCCACGATTTTGCAGCACCGGGCGCGGGTTTGTAACGGGTGCTCTGCTGTCGCGTTACATAAGTAACCGGAGGAGCGCGCCGTCGGAACCACTCGCGGGGGATGACCCGGAGAGCGCCCTGGTCGCACGCGCGGTCGACGGCGATGAAGCTGCCTTTACACGGCTGTACGGCGTGTATTACGACCGAATCTATCGCCACGTTTATTACCGCATCGGCCCGAACGACGCTGAGGATGTGACGCAGCAGGTGTTTTTTCAGGCGTGGCGGGCCTTCGGCAGATATCGACAGACCACGGCCCCGTTCGTCGCCTGGCTGTTCACGATCGCGCACAACGCCATAGTCAGCTTCTATCGTCGTAACAAAGGCGCCTATTCACTCGACGCAGATATTGTCGAGCGAGCAAGCGAGGACCGTGTGGAAGATCCGGTCGAGACAAGAATGGAGCACGAGCGGGCTCGCCGAGCGATGGCTCAGCTTAAGCCGGAGCAGCAGCAGGTTCTCGCTATGCGTTTCTTGGAGGACCTCGCCCCTCGAGATATCAGCGCGGTCCTCGGTAAGAGCGAGGGTAGCGTGCGGGTTATCCAGCATCGCGCGCTCCAGGAGCTGCGCCGTCTGATGGAGCGGGAGGGCGCACCCTGATGGACCCCCACGGCATGGAGGTCCTCGACCGGTGCGTGGCCGATGTCCGCGCCGGACTCAAGAGCATCGATGAATGCCTCGCAGACCATCCCGACGAGGGCGATATGCTGGCGGCGCTACTGCCTGTCGCTCTCGCGATCGTTCCGTCGGATGTGTTTCCGGATCCTTCTCGCAAGCTGCAGGCCCGCTATCGATTCGTCGAGGCGCTGCACGGCCAAAGCTCGCGGCGACAACCCATCGGGTGGGGGTGGCTGGGCCGCCTGGCGCCAATGCCCCGGCAGGCAGTGGCCGCTGTGGTTGCCCTCGTCGTCACGGCGGCGTGTGGCGGCGCCGCGGTGTTTGCCGCTCAGGACGCCCAGCCGGACGACCTCCTTTACGGCTTGAAGACGGCGATCGAGCAGCAGCAGGTCGCTGCGGCACGCTCGCCGGAGGACCGAGCACAGACTCGTCTCTCCATCGCGGCCAGACGGCTCACCGAAGTCGAGCGGGCGCTCGACGCTGGCAAGCAGGATGTGGCTGTCGCCGCGGCCACCGCGTACTCAGAAACCCTTGATCGCGCTCTTCAAGACATCGACCAGGCCCAGAATGCCGGCCGGTCGGTCGACGACGTCATCAACGATCTGGAGAGGAGCCTGGCGCGGCAGCGGGCCGTGGCCGCAACGGCAGCTGAGGAGGGGGCCGCCGCGGCCGGGGCGGCTCTACAGAGCGCAAGTGAGGCGCCTGCTCGCGACCGTGGAAGGACGCGGCCGGGCGCAGCTCCGCCCACGGTATCGGCATCATCGGGATCTCCTAGCGGGGCACCCGTTGCCACCATCGGCCGCGCTGTTGCGCGAACGACGGCGGAGCCGCCTCGCCCGACGCCCACGCGAACGGCTGCCGAGATTGCTTCCGGGACCGAAGATGAGCCGAGGGACGAGCGGGGTCGCGATACCTCCGGCCAGGATGCAGACCCAGACCGGAGTCGCTCGGAGCAACGGGACGAGCGTGAAGACCCGGTGCGCCGGCCATCGCCCGACGTACGAGGCGCCACCGGCCGAACGCCCGCGGACAGCGGGACGACCCCTGGCACTGAGGGGCCACCGGACGATGGTGGACGGAGTCGGCGCGACTCCGACGATGATAGCGACACCCTCGGGCGTGCGCGGCCCACCATGACACCGGGGCGCCCCGACGACCCGGGCCGGGACCTCGGTACCGGACAGCCGAGCTCTTCTCGTCAGGACCGGAGCGCATCCTCAGACGAGCGGGACGACCGTGACGCGGACACCAGATCGGAGGACCCGAGCCGCGGCGGCCGCCCGACGACCACAGCCACGCCGACCGCTAGGCCAACGGCGATTATTCCCGAACAGGACCGGCGTGGCCAACGGGACGTCGACACAGACGCCGACACCGGATCGGAGGAATCAAACCGCGGCGGCCGGCAGCCGGTGGCACCGACCCGGACGCCCACGCCGACGGGGACGTTGACCGCGACGCCGACGCCGAGGATCCCCGACCAGGACCGGCGCGGAGAACGCGAAGCCCCGCGCGTGGAAACGCCCGGCAGGAGCAACGGATCGGACCGCTCCGACCAACGCGCGGGCGACGACGACGAGGATCGCTCGAACGTCCGCCGTTAAAACTGCCGCGAGCGACCCCCATCCTCTGCTAGAGCGCTCGGGGGAGGGCGCACCTCACGCGCTATTCATGCACCCTATGGATCGCGGGGCCCGGATTCCTCGCCGCGTTACTCGACGTACTCGCGGAACTGTCGCATGAACGGGGCGGCGGTCCGCAGCTTTCGTAGAGCTTCTGCCTCGATCTGGCGGGCCCGCTCTCGGCTGATATCCAGCTCATCGCCGACCTCGCCCAAGGTGCGCGCCTGGCCATCGTCCAGCCCAAAGCGCATGCGCAGCACCTGCGCCTCGCGGGATGTGAGGTGACGGTCCAGCGCCTTGCCCAGCGTGTGGGCAAGCACCTCCTCTTCCGCTTCGTCGGCGGGGGCGCGCGCCGCCGCGTCCGCCACCAGGTCGGCCAGGGTGGATTCCTCCTCCTCGCCGATGGGCGTTTCGAGCGAGATGGGGACCTTCGCGGCGCGAAACGCCTCCCGCACCTTCTCGGCCTCAATGCCGAGTCGCTCGCCGATCTCGGCGGCGGTCGGCTCCCGACCCATCTCCTGGTGGAGCTCGCGGGCCGTGTTGTACAGACGAGTCAGTTGCTCGATGATGTGAACCGGCAGCCTGATGGTGCGCGCCTGATCCGCTACGGCTCGGCTGATCGCCTGGCGGATCCACCAGTACGCGTACGTTGAGAAGCGGAAGCCCCTGCGCCAATCGTATTTCTCGACGCCGCGCTGCAAGCCGATGTTTCCCTCCTGGATCAGGTCGAGGAACAAGAGGCCGCGGCCCATGTACTTGCGCGCGACGGATACGACCAGACGGAGGTTCGACTCCACAAGACGCTTGCGCGCCGCCTCCCCGATGCGCACAGCCTCCTCGAGGCGCTCGCGCTCGGTCCGATCCTCGACTCCCAGGTCGAGCTTCTCCTTCGCCTCTTCACCCGCCTCCCGCTCCTTGGCGAGCTGGACCTCCTCGTCAGCCGTCAACAGCGGTCTCTGGCTGATCTCCCTGAGGTACAGGGCGGCGGGGCTATCCGGGGCCAGCTCCTCGGCGGGAGGAGGGACAGGCGCAACGCCGAACGCCGCGGGGCCCTCTTCGGCCAGCGCGGTGAGGTCCTCCCACGGATCGCCAGTGTTCTGTACTAGCTCAACTCCAGCTTCACGCACGAACGCTCTCGCCTCATCTATATCTATCGGAGACCTGGATGCGAGGCACAGCACTTCATCCAGGGTGATCCACCCTCGCTCGCGAGCCGCTTCGAGGGATTTCGGACCACCAGAATCAGATTGCTCGTCCACGGCCGGAACCTCTAGGTCTCCCTCTTAATCATAACGGAGATGGACCCTTTTTATTCCCCACTTTCGGAGGGGCTTTTAGTCGCAGTGAGGGCCCAATCAGTGAAGAAGATGCGGCGCAAGCGATCAAGATCGTCGTCGAACACCGCCGCGCGGTCTTCGCGAGACATCTCGGCGATGTGGGCGTCCGCGGCGCGCAGACGCGCTGCCAGAGCTTGGGCCAGTCGATAGATGATCCGACATGCGGATGCAGCGGCGGTGCCCATCATCGCTCGGAGCGCGTCGTCCGGGAAGCGCAACAGGACGGTGGGTGTGGTCGTGCGGGCCGAGGCGGACCGCAGGCCGCCTACGAAGAGGCTGGTCTCACCGACGACGTTCCCACGCCCCATGTGGGCGACCAGATGCTCGCGCCCGCCTCCCACCAGGACGTGGATGTCGAGGCTACCCGTGAGGACGACAAACAAAGCGTCGGCCGGATCACCCTGGTTGAACAGCGTCGCCTCTGCGCCTAGCTCGACGCGCTGGGCAAGCGGCCGCAGCGCGTCCAGGTCTGATTCGGGAAGATCGGCGAACACGGAGATCTGCCCGAGCTCGGCTACGTCGAGGTTCGCGGCCACGCGTTCACACTCCTTGGAGGACGGCGGCGCGCCCCACGCGCCCGATGGCGATGATGTAGGCGGCGGTACGCAGGTCGAGTCCCCGTTCCTGAGCGAGGTCCGCGACGGCGCGGTAGGCTGCCCTCATCGTCTGGCTCAGATGGGCGTGCACATGCTCGAGCGTCCACGTTACGTGCTGCAGGTTTTGCACCCACTCCAGGTAGGAGACGGTGACGCCGCCGGCGTTGGCAAGGATGTCAGGGATTACCGTGACGCCTTGTGCGGCGAAGGCCTCGTCCGCCTCAGGCGTCGTCGGGCCATTCGCGGCTTCGACAATCATACTGGCCTCAACCGTTCTGGCAGAAGCCGCATCGAAGACATCTTCCAGGGCCGCCGGCACTAGCACGTCGCACCGGATCGCCAGCAATTCCTGATTGCTGATGGGCGCTCCACCGGGGAAGTCGGCGACCCGGCCGCCACGCCTGGCGTACTCCACCAGGGCCGTCACGTCGAGCCCGGCGGGGTCGGCTCGCCCGCCCCGGGACCCGCTAACCGCAACGACGCGCCCTCCCCGGTCGTGCACGCAGCGGGCCAGGTTCGAGCCGACATTCCCAAACCCCTGGATGGCGAAGCTGCTGTCCTGAATGGTGCGGCGGGTGTCCTGGAGCGCTTCCTCGATGATGTACACGGCACCCAGCCCCGTAGCCTCCTCGCGGCCGGGCGACCCGTGGAGCTCTAATGGCTTCCCCGTTACGACGGCGGGGCTGAAGCCGTGGATTCGCGAGTACTCGCTCATGATCCAGGCCATCACTTCAGCGTTGGTGTTGACGTCCGGCGCCGGGATGTCCAGCTGAGGGCCGATCACGTCGTGAATCTTCTGGACAAACTTGCGCGTCAGCCGTTCCAGCTCGCCAGGGGACAGCGTTGCTGGATCGCAGGAGATCCCCCCCTTCGCTCCTCCGTACGGAAGGTCGACGACGGCTGTCTTCCACGTCATCAGGGAGGCCAGGCCCGCCGCGTCTTCCATGTCCACGCTCGGGTGGTACCGAAGGCCTCCCTTCATCGGGCCGCGCGCGCTGTTGTGCTGGACGCGGTAGCCAGTGAATGTGGCCAGCTGGCCGCTGTCGCGCTGGATCGTGAGGTTGACCTTTATCTCGCGCTCCGGATTGACGAGCACAGCGCGGATGCGCTCGTCGAGCCCCATCACCCCGGCGGCGCGGTCGAAGTAATGCTGTGCGGACGTGAGGACGCTCATTCAGTCAGTCTCGCGGCCCCCAAGTCTCAGATCGTTCGCGAAGCGCCGAATGTCGACTATCCGGGCGTGATCTCCCACGCAAAGATATTCCACGAGATGCCCTGCTGAGGGCCGTAGTTGCCGACGGGCCCCTTGACCGTGTTCCTGGCCAAGATCACCTCCACGTCGTAGTAAAGCGGCCCGATCCCGACGATCTCCGTCATGCGCCTGTGCAGGTCGACTGTGGCGCGCTGGCGCTCCCCGGCGTCGAACGATGTGAGGACGACACCGTGCAGGCGGTCCACCTCGGCATCGCGGAAGCTCCCACGATTGGGGCCCTGCCAGCGGGCCTCCGGCGTGGGCACCAGCGCGGAGGTGAACACGAAATTGTCCGGCGAGATGGAGCGCGCCGTGGTCTCCAGCGCTGGGAAGCTGGTCCGCAGCTCATTGTCGCGCTGCCGAGCCGAGGGGATCAGGAAGATGCTCGAATTGATGCCGACGGCCTTGAAGTTGTCCGCGAGGATCGCGGCCTCAGCGTCTCCGGTTCCGCCGGCCGTGGTCCAGACCTCGATGTCCAGCGTCTGGCCGGCCGGTCCTATGACTGGCCCATCTGGCTGAGCCCGTCGCCAGCCCGCGTCGGCCAGCAGGTTGGATGCCCGCCCACGGTCGAACGGATATCGGGTGATGACCCGGTCGGTTTCCGCGAAGCCGGGCTCAGACGGCGCCATGAACATGTGGGCCGGCGAGCCGAGGCCGTAGTTCAGCGCCTCCACCAGCCCCTCCCGATCGACGGCATGCAGTAGCGCCTGCCGGACCCGGGCGTCGGTCACCGCCCGCTGCCAGTTGGCGACCTCGCGGAACTGGAACGCCATGTAGCGCAACCGCACTTCCCAGGTCTTCAGGTAGCCCTGGCCGCGCGCGACCCACTGGTCACGGGCGACAGCCGCCTCCGCCGCCCGCACACCGGGCGACGTGATGACGTCGACCTCACCCGACAGGAGGTTGGCGAGCAGCGTGTTCGGGTCCGAGATGAAGCGGATGTCCACCGCCTCCAGCCGCGGCGGTCCCATAAACCACTCTGTGTTCGCCCGGGCGAAGAGTCCAGCGCCCGGATTCCAGCGTTCGATGCGAAACGGGCCCGTCCCAACGTAGGCGGTGGTCCACTCTTCCCCGAAAATGAAGTTCGGCTTGTTGACTCGGTACTTCTCCTCGAAGATGTGTCGTGGCAAGGGATCGAGCTGCTGGTAACCGAGGACGTTGGCATTGATGTACGGCTCTCTCCAGCGAATGACGAGAGTACGGTCGTCCTGGGCCTCGACCGCGGCCATCAGTGTCTCGGGCCGGCGATCGCGGACCGGCATGTCGGGATCCAGGTACACCTGGAAGGCGAAGGCGAAGTCGTGGGCAGAGAGGGGCGCCCCATCGTGCCAGCGCACATTCTCCCTGAGCCGGTAGGTTGTCACCATCGTCCCGTCGGCGTTGACCACCCAGTCGCCGCGCTCTTGTGATGGGATGTCGCGCGCCAACATGGGATGGACGATGCCGCTGAAGTCGTAGTAGGTGAGGAATGAGTTGAAGACCCAGTTGAACTCGTTGAGCCCAGACCCGGAAGCGAACTTGGGCGCGAGGATCTCAGGCTCCGTCGGCCAGGCGATTCGAAGGGTGCCCGTCGGTCTCTGCTGCCCCTGGGACGCGGGTGCGCCGGGCTCGCCGGGTTTGGCACTGGGCTGGGCGCAGGCCCCCAGCATGCTACTGGCGACGACGACCAGCGAGAGCAAGCGAAGCGAACGAGCACGCATAGCGGGAACCTCTCTCTTTGACGCTATCAGTCCGACGAGCCGAAAGAGTCCGCCTCCGGCGATTCCTCGGGATCAGGGATTCCTCGCGACGGCTCAGAGCGACAACGTCAGGTCCTGAACGAGTATAGCGGGCGGTGGCTCCGCCTCCGCGTCGTTGGCCTTTAACAACCGCCTGAGTGGAGTAAACTTGCGGACATTCCACCGGGTGCAAATGGAGTCGAAATGCATCCAGCCACGAACCTTGCCGAGCAGGCCGCTGCCGAGCTGCACGCCATCGTCGACCACTACGCTGCCGGTGAGGCGGAGGTGGTCCGGGCCTATTTCCGACACCCCCACGCGATGGAGGAACATCTCGACGTGCTACTACGGCAGATGGGCCGCGAGCTCCAGACGGCCAATGGGCTCCACCGCGCGCTCCCGATGTTCGACGATCTGGAGAAGGGAGTGGATCGCCACGAATTCGCCGAGCTGCTCGAGCACATCGCCGAGGAGACGCAGCACTACGTCATCCTGGCCGACCTCGCGGAGTGGGCCGCGGACCGCAAGCTGCGGCAGGAAGAGTTGCGGCGCTACGAGGTTTACGCTCGCTGGGATCCGCAACTGCCGGATGACAAGCGCTCGAATGCGCTCCTCCCCGAGGCCAGTCGGATGGTTGAGGTGTGCCGCGAGGCAGCCGACGCCCTGGGCCTGGACCTCAGCGCCGAGATCGGACGACTGAGCGAGGGGGGAGGTGGCGGCGCATTCCTCGAGTGCGCACGGCTTGAGGGCGACGAGTTCCGCGACCGCCTGGCAGCTGCTATGCGGCGGATCCTAACGGACGAGATCCATCACGGGCCGGACCGCATCGAGGGCTTCGCTCGGTCTCGGATTCACACCGATGGCGATCTAGCAACGGCGGCGCGCTGGCTGACCACCATCATGGAGCAGCACCTCCGCGTGCGGAACGAGATCTGGCGCAATCCCCTCAGCATCGAACGGATGGCCGCCATCGATCGCGGTGAGGTCGCCCCTCTGGACAGGGAGCCATAACGATGCGCTTCCATATGCACCTGTTGCCCACGTACTTCCCCGACCGGGACGCACCCTTCGACATCTACTACCAGCAGATCCTGGACCAGATCCAACTGGCCGAGGAGTTGGGCTTCGAGTGCTTCTGGTTCACCGAGCACCATTTCCTCCTCTATGGAGGGCCCGTGCCCAACTCGGCCGTCATGATGTCGGCGGCGGCGGCGCGCACGTCTCGGATCCATCTCGGATCGGCCATCTCAATCCTCCCGCTGCACCACCCCGTCGAGATCGCCGAGAACTACGCCATGGTGGACGTCGTGTCGGGGGGGCGGCTCGAGTTCGGGATCGGGCTCGGCAACACCGCCATCGACTTTCAGGTCTATGGAGTGAACCGGGAGGAGAGCCGCGCGCGCTTCGAGGAGGCCGCCGAGATCATCCCGAAAGCCTGGGCCAACGACCGCTTCAGCCATGAGGGGACATTCTGGCGCTTCGAGGATGTCCCCGTGTACCCGAAGCCGGTGCAGAAGCCGCACCCACCCATGTGGGTCGCTGGCCACTCGCCCGAGTCCCTCGGGTGGGCGGGGCGGCATGGCTTCAACATCATGATAGTCGCGCATCCGTTTCCGCCGGAGTTCTATCAACCGGGCATCGCCGCCTGGAAGGAAGGGCTTGCCCAGGCGGGGCTGGAGCCCGGCGACCGCCGCTGCAAGCTCCACCTACGCGTATGGGTGGACGAAAACGCCGAACGGGCGCGCGAGGTAGCCGAGCCGGCCATCGAGCGCTACGATACCATCTCGGCCATTGGGCGGCAGGCGCGGGCGGTGCACGGACCGGGGCTCTACGACTGGGAGGGAATGCTGGCCTGCGGACGCAATGTATATGGCAACCCGGACCAATGCATCGCCGCCATCCAGAGCTCGGTGCGGAACTACGATTTCGACGTTTTCAGCTCGACGTTCAACTTCGGCGGCCTGCCGCACGAGGACATCAAGCGCGCGATGCGGCTATTCGCTAAAGAGGTCATGCCGGCGTTCAAATAGGGTCGAGCGGCCTGCCGTTGCTCTAGCGCGGAGGTTGGACTAAACTAAGCTTAGTCCAACCTGGTGCCGCTGTTTGTGGAGTCGCACGCCGCCGGTGTGCGCACGGGCAGCCCAGGTGCCCAGCCTATTGCGGGGAGCCCGATCATCGTCTCGCGCTACTACAGTACCTGGAACATTCTGGAATGGGACCGCGCGTAGCGCTCGCAGCGTGCTGAACATCCTCAGCCTTCGGGGCCTGCCCCTCTTCAGCACCTTCTTCCTGTGGTCATTCGGCACAGCCGGCCTTCACCTGGCGCGCCCGCTGTTCGCCGCGTCTTTCGGCGTCCCGCTCGTCCTGGTGACGCTCGTCTCCTCGAGCGCGGCCGTGGCGCACGTGGTCTCCGGCCCCCTGACAGGCTTTGCGCTGGACCGCTGGGGACGGAGGCCGCTCCTCATCCTCGGGCTGATCGTGCGCGGAGGGACGACAGGCCTCGAGTTCTTCGCTGATAGCTACCTGCAGTTCCTTCTCCTGGAGTTCGTGGGCGGCATGGGAGTCACCATGTTCATTACAGGCTCCACGGTGATCCTCGCGGACCTGAGCGTCGTGGAGAACCGGGGCCGCGTGGTGGCGGTGCGCAGCATGGCGGGCCGCCTCGGGTTCGTGATGGGCCCCTTCGTCGCCGGGGCCATCGCGGTCGTTCTGGACCTCCGCTGGGTGTTCCTGTTCAACGCAGTCACGAAGGTGATGATCCTGGCCATCGTCTTGCTCCTGATCCGAGAGACGCGCCCAACGCCGGCCGCCGGCGAGGGAGCGCGGGCGGAGGGGCACCGGTTGGCCCTCTCGATGTTCTGGACTCGCGCGTTCGTCGTCATCGCCCTGGTGTCGTTCTCACTGCAGATGATGAATGTCGGCATCTTCCAGTCGCTCTTCCCCGTATTTCTCCGGTCCACAGACGTCTTCTCCACCTCGGACATCGGCGGATTCATCACCATCGCCGCGGCCGCTCAGCTGCTGGTGACCCTGCCCAACGGCTATCTGGTGGACCTCTTCGGACGCAAGTCCACGTTGGTCCCTGGCCTCGGCCTCCTCGCCGTCGCGTGCTGGCTCCTGGCCGGCGCCGGCGACTACGGGACTGTGCTGGTGATGGTCATCGCCTATGGCGTTGGGGAGGCCGCCTGCATGGGCGCGGCCCAGGCTTACGCGATGGACCTCGCCCCCGAGCACCGCCGAGGGTCCTTCTTGGGCGTGTGGTCGCTGATCAGCAGCGGCGGTGGCGCGCTTGCTCCGCTCCTGGTCGGATTGCTGGGCCAGCAGCTGGGGTTCGGCGCGGCCTTTGTGGGAGTTGGCGCCGTGATGGCCGCCGTTGCCGCGGTAATGCTGCGATTCGGTCCCGACACGCGCCCACGCCGGAGGGCGCCGACCATGGCGGCGAGTGGGTAGGGAGAACAGGCCGTCCCTCTGGGTAGCCCGGGACCACCCACGGGTTCGCCCGTCCAACTACCCCATGGTTCGTGGTCATCTCCGTGTATGGGACGTATTGTCGAAGGTAGAGGAGAGGAGGCACGGGGGCCACGAAGTCTCCGCCCCGGCGACCCCTCGGACAGAGGAGGTGAGCTGTCGAGAAGATGCTGAACGTAACGCCGAGATGGATTCTCGCGGATGCAGACCCCAGGAAGGAGGTGTCACTATGGCGGCACCCACGAAGACTGAGGAGAAGGTGACCACCCCGGCGAAGGTGGAAGAGCGGCGGCTGCGCCTTCGCGATCCGTTCGAGTTCTTCGATGACCTGCGCGAGGAGATGTCACGTCTGTGGGGGCAGAGGCCACTGATGCCGCGCCCGATGTTTCGTCCTGTGGCGCGTCTGACAGAGGGCGTTTGGGCTCCTCGAATGGACGTCTTCGAGAAGAATGGTCACTTGATCGTCAAAGTCGAGCTCCCCGGCGTCAACAAAGAGGACGTCAAGGTGGAAGTGGACGAGGGGGATCTCGTTATCGAGGGCGAACGGAAGGCGGAGACGGAGGTACGCGAGCAGGACTACTACCGGATGGAGCGCACCTACGGGAGCTTTCACCGCCGTTTGCCGATCCCCTTCGATGTAAAGCCTGAGCAGGTGAAGGCTACGTACAACGACGGGGTGTTGGAGATCCAGATCCCGAAGCCAGCCAAGACAAGCCCGGAGCCCAAGAAGATCAACGTCAGCTGAGCGACGCTCCGGGCACAGCGACGCCCGGCTGGGCGTGCTTAAAAGGTGCCGCTAGCCGGGCGTCGCGTACTGAAACGGGGCTAGCCCACCCGGAGGCTTAAGGTCCCGCGGAGTGACATCCGTTTCCTGACCCCACCTCGCCCAGCGCACATCGCTCACGTTGGACCTGGAGGCAGGAGCGCCTCGTCCGCCGCGGCGGCGTGCCGGTTGCTGGCGCCGAAAAGGAGCACGATCGCGACGCTGGCCATCACCGCCATGACCGCGAAGATCGCCCGCGGTCCATAGAGATCGGACAGGCTGCCGGCTACCACGCTCGCTAGCGGAGCGGCAATCGATCCGGCGGCGGCGAGCAGCCCAGTGGCCGCTCCCATGAGCTGCTTCGGTACGAGATCGGCCATCATGGGAATGTTGAGCACTACGGCGGCCGAGTTGCCTATTCCCGCCAGCAAGAACAGCAACGCTCCCTGCTCCTTGGTTGTGATGAACAGCCCTGCAACCGCGCCGATGGCCATCACCGCATACCCAATCCCAAGTACCCGGCGCTTGCCGACATGCGTGGCGAGCCATGCCACGGGGATCGCCATCACGGTCGTGCTGAGCAGCAACAATGCCGGTAGCAGCTGGGCCTCCCCGATGGTGCTACCGAGGATGTCGTGCACGTAGATCGATATCAGCGGCGCAACGGCGTTCACGGCTGACCAGTATGCGAACGTCACCAGGCAGAACATGACCGCCCCGCGATAATCTCGGAGGAACACCCGTGGCGAGATCCTTGCTGGCTTCTCAGCATTCGCCGCCGGGTTCCGGTTCGCCCACACGACAGGCGGCGGTTCCCGAATCCCCACGACAGTGAGCAACACGCCCATCGCGACGAGCGCACCCGCGAAGATGAATGCCCAGTCCGGCACCGCGTCGGTCCATATCAAAAATCCAAGTACCAGGATGCCGACCTGCGCCCCGATGTCCACGATGATGGCGAGCGAGGAGAGAAAGTTCAACTCCGCATCCTCCACCAGGTCTGCGCGCAATGCCTTGTGGAGATCGTCCCCGATGTTGAATGTGAGGGTGAAGAGGAAGATGGCTCCGACGAGCGGCAGGAGACGCGCGAGGTCCTCCCCGAAACCCCCGAGGGCCTCTGGCGTTGGCATCCGGGCAATGGCGGGCGTCGCGGCCAGGAGCAGGGCCGACAGCAGACCGCCGACGAGGATGAACAGTCGCCGCCGGCCGAGCCAGCCTGCCCAAGTGCGATCCGACCAAACGCCGAACAGGGGGGAGACGATGGCGCCCTCGACGGATTTAGAGTTGCCCAGCAAGCTGATGAGAACGTAGGAGGTCGTGAAGCTCGTGAGCCATAGCGACATGGTGTAGTTGTTGAAGGCGCCAAACACACCCACGCTGAACGAGCCGCCCAGGTAGGCGATTCGCTGCCCGTTGGTCATCGCCATGACTCGATCCTCCTGCAACCCCGTCACGCTCGCGCCCGTGCGAGCCCGGTCCGCGGTCCCCGCAGGGGGGGTGCAGTACACTTTTCGGGCGGCCGTCATTTGAATTGATCGCCGGACGCGGTGTATGCAGCAGTGTAGGGCGAGTCGACTGCCAATAGGTGAGTGCAATCTGCCGAAAACTGCCGCATGCCCGTTGCGTCGCGGGTTCGCTTGCCAGTTCGCGGCGACGAACGGGCCTTTCGCCGGCCGTTGGACCAAGGTGACCCGGCCCGTGATATAGTCTCAAATACAACTGCATAGGTGACCGGTGCGCTGGGGGAGCGAGCAGCTGAGAGGCGGGGTCAAGCCCACCAACCCCTCGAACCTGATCTCGGGAAGTCGCACGGATCCGTCGTAGTGCGGATCGCGGGGCGAAAGACGAGCGTAGGGAATGCGGCCGAAGGGCGGGACCGCCAAGGCCCGGCTTTGGGCCTACGGCGGTCCTTTCCTGTGTTGACTGCCGCGGGTTTCGAGCCCGGGGCGGCATGCCTCCTCACACCGCTCGACTTCAGCGCGAGCAAATCCACTCGCTGATGGAGGCACACGATGCTCGAGGCCGCCCAGATCCCCGGCAACGCGTTTCCCGCAAGCCACAAAGTCCACGTGCCCGGCTCGCACTCAGGCGTGCGGGTCCCGATGCGGGAGATCTCCTTGAGCCCGACGATCGGGCGCTCCGGACAAGAGGAGAACCCACCCCTTCGCGTCTACGATACCAGCGGCCCCTACACCGATCCGACCATCGCCACCGACATCCGGGCCGGCCTCCCACCTCTGCGCCTCCCATGGGTCCTCGAGCGCGAGGACGTGGAGGAGTACGAGGGCCGGCATGTGCAGGCCGTCGACGATGGACGCCGCAATGGTGATCCCCTGGCGAACCTGGAGGTTTTCCCGGGGCTTCGGCGGCGGCCGCTGCGCGCGACGCCCGGCCGGGTCGTCACCCAGCTCCGCTATGCGCGACAGGGGATCATCACGCCCGAGATGGAGTTCATCGCCCTCCGCGAGCGGGTCGACCCGGAGGTCGTCCGCTCGGAGGTTGCCCGCGGGCGGGCCATCATCCCTTCCAATGTGAACCACCCCGAGAGTGAGCCGATGATCATCGGCCGGCAGTTCCTGGTGAAGATCAACGCCAATATCGGGAACTCCGCCGTGGCCTCCTCGATTGAGGAGGAGGTCGAAAAGATGACCTGGGCGACCCACTGGGGTGCCGACACCGTCATGGACCTCTCCACCGGCAAGAACATCCATTCCACGCGGGAGTGGATCGTCCGGAACGCGCCTGTCCCCATCGGGACTGTGCCGATCTACCAGGCGCTCGAGAAAGTTGGCGGCAAGGTGGAGGACCTGTCGTGGGAGGTCTACCGCGATACGCTCATCGAACAGGCTGAGCAGGGGGTTGACTACTTCACCATCCACGCGGGCGTGCGGCTCGCTTACGTCCCCCTCACTGCCAGGCGAGTGACCGGGATCGTCTCCCGCGGCGGCTCGATTCTGGCCGGCTGGTGTCTGGCGCATCATCAGGAGAACTTCCTTTACACCCACTTCGAAGAGATCTGCGAAATCATGTCGGCGTACGACGTTGCCTTCTCGCTTGGCGATGGGCTCCGGCCGGGGTCAACCGCTGATGCCAACGACGAGGCGCAGTTTGCCGAGCTGGACACGCTAGGAGAGCTCACCGAGATCGCCTGGAAGCACGACGTCCAGGTGATGATCGAGGGACCCGGTCATGTCCCGCTGAACAAGATCCAGGAGAACATGGACCGGGAGCTAGAGGTCTGCCACGAGGCGCCCTTCTACACCCTGGGGCCGCTGGTCACCGATATCGCCCCCGGATACGACCACATCACCTCGGCCATCGGCGCCGCGATGATCGGATGGTTGGGCACGGCGATGCTCTGCTACGTGACGCCCAAGGAGCACCTGGGGCTGCCCGACAAACAGGACGTGAAGGACGGTGTGATCGCCTACAAGATCGCGGCCCACGCGGCCGATCTCGCCAAAGGGCATCCCGGCGCCCACCTGTGGGACGATACCCTCTCGAAGGCTCGCTTCGAATTCCGCTGGCGCGACCAGTTCAACCTCTCTCTCGACCCTGAGACGGCGGCCGCCTACCACGACGAGACGCTACCGGCGGAGCCCGCCAAGGCGGCGCATTTCTGCTCGATGTGTGGGCCCCATTTCTGCAGCATGCGGATCACCCAGGACGTTCGCGAGTACGCCAGGCAGAAGGGCTTGGATGAGGCTGTCGCGCTCCGGGTGGGGATGGAAGAGAAAGCGCGGGAGTTTCGCGAGTCCGGCGGAACGATCTACCAGCCGGCGTAGCGCTGCTGCGGCGGACGCTCGAAACGGCGTCGGGCTCAGCTCGAGCCCGACCGGGTCTCGATGAGGGCCCGGCGAGCTAGCTCTGTCGCCTCCTGGTACGGCATGGACCGGGGAAACATGACGGGCTCGCCGATGATGAGTCGGGCGCGCCCGCGCCGATTGGGCAGGTAGGGGAACTTGCCATCTCGCGGGAAGAGCAGATGGTAGTTCTCCATTTTGAACGGGACGATCGGCACCCGCATCTCGACGGCCATCAAGCCCGTGCCGCCGAGGAAAGGTAGGACTTCGCCGTCGATCTCGGGGTTTCCCTCAGGGCTGATGATGACGGAATAGCCGTCATCGAGCCACCGACCCATTTCCTCCAGGCTGGGCCGAACGGCCCCCCCGCTCTTCACGAAGGGGAAGGCCTGGATGGCGAGCGCGGCGAGCACGCCCTGCCACCGATCACGCCCCTCCCAGAGGCGGGAGTCGACGGCGATGGCAATGCGCTGGCGCAGCCGCGCGGGGACCGCGCGCAGCATCGCTAGTGGAAGATAGGGGCCCTGGTAGTTGAAGATCAGGATCGACGGGAAGGGGAGCGAGGCCGCGCGCTCCGGGTGAACGACTTCCATCTGAATCCACCGGTCTTGAATACGGAACGCCACCCATAGCAGTGCCCGGCCGATGCCGCGGGCCCACAGGGAGCGGGGCCAGCGCGCGGCCGCGCGGACGTCGACGGTCGCAGCGCCTTCGGCAACCAGGCGCCGCAGGTCGCCCACTGTCGTCTGGGGGCCCACCTGGAGCTCGTCGACGACTCGCCCCAGCTCCTCCTCGATGACCGACAGCAACTCCACCCGCGCCAGGGAATCGAGGCTGAGGTCGTCGCTCAGCTGCGCCACATCGATGACTTCGTCCGGCGAGCGTTGGGCGATGCGGCTGACGATGCGCGCTAGCGGGTCCGCCGCGGCTTCGATCTCAACCGCGGGCTCAGCCGTGGGTTGGATTCCGGCTGCTGACGCCCGATGACTCTCCACTGCCGCGCGGACGAGCTTGCGATCGATCTTCAAGATCGGCGTCCGCGGGAAGTCCTCCTCGCTCCACACTGTGTAGCTCATGACCTGTTGATGCGCCGCGAGGTTGCGATTCGTCTCCCGGATGATGGCCCCCGCGGCCTCCGGGTGCTCGGTGAGTAGCACCGCGTGGACGCTCTCGCCGCCGTCTCGCGGTAAACCAACCACGCAAGCCTCTCGCACCTGAGAATGGCTGTTCAACGTTTGCTCCACGTCCTCGGGATAGACCTTGTGTCCATCGGGAAGGACGATCTTGAAGGCCTCGCGGCCGGCAACGTGCAGGAACCCATCGGGATCCACGTGGCCGGCGTCCCCTGTGCGGAACCAGCTGTCGCTGAAAGCGCGCGCCGTCAGGTCGACGTTGCCGAGGTAGCCCTCCGTCACGGTTCGCCCGCGAATCTGGATCTCGTTGTCGTCTCCGATTCGCACCTCCACGCCAGGTAGAGGCTTCCCCACGCTGCCGAGACGGGCGGCCGCCCAGTTGTTGATCGTCGCCGCCCCGGCCACCTCCGTCAGGCCATAGCCCTCAAAGATGCGGATCCCCATGCGCTCCCACACTGAGGCAACCTTGAGATCGAGTGGCGCGCTGCCGCACCCGATGAACTTCAGGTTGCCCCCGAGAGCGTTGTGCGCTTGACGAAACAGCAGCCGCCGCAGCGGGACGGGAAGGCGGGCAGCCAGGCGGTGCGCTGCATCCCATTGTGCCTGCCTGCCCTGTTGGCGGATTCGCCGCTCCATACCGGCTAGCATGAGGCGGAGCAGCTCCGGAACGAGCACGAAGCAGGTGATACGATCCTCGCGGAGGGTCCGAAGCACGGTGGCCGCGTTGACCCGGGGCACGTACGTCATACGGACACCGCTGCTGAAGGCCAGGAGAAGGTTGATCGCTTGCTCGAAGATGTGGCTCAGCGGCAGCAGCGAGAGCGCACGATAGGAGCGCTTCAGGGGGAATGCAACGTGGAGGGCCTCGATCTCGGCCAGGAGATTCCCATGGGTGAGCATGACGCCCTTGGGCACCCCCGTCGTGCCAGAGGTGAACGCGACCTCGCACCGGCTGTCGGCGCTCACCTCGGGCAGCGCGTCGAGCGGTTCTGTGTTCTCCAACAGATCGAAGAGATCCTCCAACATGATGGTCTCGGCCACAGGCTCGCCAAATGAGCCCTGAACATAGCGCGACTTGAAACCGATGCGCGGATCGGCAGCCGCTACGAAGCGATCGACCACTTCCTGCCTGGTTCGCACGTCGATGGGCACCACGACCAATCCAGCGAGCCACGAGCCGAAATACAGCACGGCGTACTCCGGCATGTTCGGCGACCAGATGACCACGCGGTCGCCGTCCTTCAGCCCTCGCCCCACAAACCACCCCGCCAGTTTCCGAGCGTGTTCCCCCACCTGTCGGAAGGTGAGCCGCTCCAGTCGGAAGCCTCGCCGGACCTGAAAGGCCGTGTCGTCGCCGAAGGCGGCCGCGCTCCTCAGCACCAGCGCCCCGAGATTCGGTTCCACGAGATCACCTCGCACCAATAGTTGCGGCCACCTGTCATGCGCGGTAGTCTGTCCCCCAACATTTGTATATCAAGCGGGAGGGGTGCTGGCGCTTACGCCAGTGGCCCGCCGGGGAGCGCGCAGCCCTACCCTCCCGGACGGGGCCGATACTATCCGCGAGCTGCGCGTGCGACCACCCGCACGGCTGTTGGCGTCGCCACCGTGCATGCGTAGATTAGATGCGCAAGGAAAGGAGAGCTGACGATGCTGGAGCGGATTCTCCTCCCGACGGATGGGTCTGCGCTGAGCGAGCGAGCCCTCGGCG
Source organism: uncultured Chloroflexota bacterium (assembly GCA_964417895.1). Lineage (GTDB taxonomy): Bacteria > Chloroflexota > UBA6077 > UBA6077 > SHYK01 > CAYQJS01. Next base: position 89,891 of record CAYQJS010000001.1, read on the forward strand.
TCGCTGAGACACTAGCTCGAGCGCAGGGCGCCGAGCTGATATTGGCGCGGGTGGTCGAGCCGCCGCGATGGGTCGAGACAGATTCGTACGATTGGGTGTCGCCGGACCTGTACACCCAGCTCGAGGACGCCCTGAAAGCAGAGGCTCAAGTCGGCCTCAACGAGCTGACAGAGGCGCTCAGGCACCGGGGCCTGACTGCCAGGCCCATCTTGCTCCATGGAATGGCCGCCAGCGAGTTGTTGGACTGTGAGGAACGGGAGCGGCCGGGTCTGGTGGTTATGGCCACACACGGGCGGACAGGTGTGGCACGCTTTGCGTTGGGAAGCGTAGCCGATCGGCTCGTGCGGGAAGGCATTTCTCCCGTCCTCGTCGTCCGCTCGTTCAGCCCTGGGGTGAGCTGGACTGAGCGTGCCCTCGTTCCGCTGGACGGCTCGGCCCTCGCAGAGGAGGCGCTTCCGATGGTCGAGGCGCTGGCCGGGAAACCCCTCAAGTGGGTGAAGCTGCTGAGGGCCGTCGCGTCGAGCAATGAGGTGGCAGCAGCGACCGCGTACCTGGCGCCGGTGGCAGTACGCCTGGCAAATGCCGGACTGGAGGTCATGCCCGAGGTCCGGATCGACTCACCCGCTGAGTCAATCCAGACTGAGGGTCAGTCAGTCGATCTCGTCATCCTCGCAACTCATGGGCGGGGCGGATTCGACAGACTCCGGCACGGCTCAGTCGCTGAAGAGACCATGCGGCACCTGGCAGCGCCGTTGCTCCTCATCCGTGCGCCCGATAACGTCCAGTCAGACGCACCCTCAGGTTCAGTCGCGACGGCGGGTGCGCCCTAGCGGAATCGCCGGCGGGAGTGCCAGCCTAGCCTAGCGCCCGCTCGAAAGCCGGTGAACAGCGCCGACGGAGAACGGCCGGCCTGGCCCGTGGCAGGTTGCACACGTCTCGACCCCGTGCGACGGGCTCTGACTCACGGCGTGAGCCACAGCCCGCGCGCTATCGTGGCAGCCGATGCAGGCGGCGGTCACCGGCGGGACCTGTCGAACTGTTTCCCCGTTCATCTCGACAGTCATTGGGGCCGAGCGCTCCAGCGCCGGGGAAACGCCGAACGTGCCCGGCTGGTGGCACACATTGCAGTTGGCGCGGTCTCCCGGAAAGGCGTGGACCGCGCGGAGGTCGATGGGCTGAGGGTTCGCCGGTGCCCCGCCGTAGATGATGAACGGCTGCTCCAGGTCCTCGCCCGTATGAATGCGGTGAATGAGGTTGCGGAATAAAACCGTCTCAGGCGGCGGCGGACCCCCCGCCGTGGTCCGCTTCTCGATGTCCGTCTGCGCTGAGTGGTGGCACATGACGCAGAACTCGGTGTTGCGCCGGGTGCCGCCATGGAGGGCGAGCACGCCGTGGCAAGTGTTGCAGGTCTCAGTGGTGACGACACTTCGGGGTGGGACGGGCGTGGGGTCGCTCACTCCGAAGTAGAAGACGACGTTGTAGCCCACGTCTCGAACCGGCTCAGGGCGGGCCGGCCCGGCAGGATGCTCCACGTAGCCCTCAGTTGCAACCGCGTACGTGCCCGAAGCGTCACCGGGGAGGCGCGCTGTGAACGTGTAACGCGCGGAGCCATCCGGCAAGCTCTGAGCGCGGCGAGCGTCCTCTCGGCGCGCCCACTGGTAATCCACGGTGGGTCCCCCGATAGTCAGGTTGAGAGCGCTCATCTCTGAGGGCGCTATCGTGGCCCCGGCGTCATCGCGGATGCGGAGGAGCACGGACGCGGGCGCCGAAGGCCGGCCTTCGGCCTCGAGAACCTCGAAGTTAACCCCACGGATTCGTGGCTCGGGCATCGGTGTCGGCTCAGGCCCCGACGGTGTTGCGATGTAGGCGAGAATGTGGCTGAGGGTCGCGTCCGGCAGGCGCTCGGACGAGAAAGGTGGCATCTCGCCCACGCCCTCACGGATGCGGGCGCTCAGGAGTCGGGCCCGTCGCCGCGCGGCAGGGTCGAACGACTGCCTCCCCTGCGTGTGGCAATCCTGGCACTCCACCCGGAAGGCAAGCCGACCCATTTCACGGTCGCCGTGCCCCAGTAGTGATTCTTCAGCCGCCTGCGTCGCTGCAGCGCCGGTGACGGATGGGGCCGCTGTCACCGGGCTTCCTAGCTGGTATGCCGCGACTGCGACGCCCACCCCGACCAGGGCCGCCGCGGCCACCAGGGCTACCCCTACGTAGTCACGCCAGCCAATCATCGTTGTCCCTGCCCTTCTGCCGAGAAGGTGAGGATGTACTGGGTCACCTCTTCAACCTGCTGGTGGCCCAACGTGTTGGAGAACCCGGGCATGATCGCGCTCCGCGACATCCTCTGTGGCTCTTCGGTATAGGAGTGGATGAAGTTGGCGTCGCGCCTCGTCGCTACCTCGCTGAGCGCCGGCCCGTCCCGGGTCCCCTCGCCCGCCGATCCGTGGCAGCCGGCGCAGTACTGGCGATAGTGCGTCCGACCGAGTACCTGCGCCGCGGTGAGGCGGGCCCCCCGCTCCTCAATGCTGGCGGGCGGGGTCGTCAGGACGGCCGTCGTCGTGAGGAATCCAATGCCTGCTGCGAGCACCGCCGCGACTCCACTCGCTGCCGGTCGTCGCAAGAGGCGCCTCTCGGGCCCCCGATCCACAAACGGTAGCAGAATCAGGGCTGCCATCGCAGCGAGCGGCAGGAGCACAACCCCAACCCATTCCAGTTGCCCGGGGAAGTAGCGAAGGAGCTGGAATAGAAAGAGAAAGTACCACTCTGGACGCGGGATGTAGGACGTGTTGGTGGGATCCGCGGGTGCGTCCAGCGGTGTGCCAAAGGCCCCGGCAAGACCAAGCAGCACCAGGAACACCACGACGGCCATCGCGAGGTCTTCGACGATGACGTCCGGCCAGAAGGGGCGTCCCGCTTGCTTAAACGTCGCCTCGCGTGCCGCCTGCAGCTGATATCCGTCGGTTACCTCCGCCCGTTGCAGCGATCTGGCGGCGGCCAGCTCCCGGTTCCACAGACTCGGCGGCACGGAGACACCGTGCCAGATGACGAGGGCGACGTGGATCACCAGGAGGCCGAACACCGCAGTGGGCAGCACAAGTATGTGCAGCGCGTAGAAACGCGTCAGTGTTGCAGCGCCGATCTCCGAGCCACCCCGCCCCACGCGGAACAGGAACTCACCGACCAGCGGAACCGTGCCCACCATGTTCGTCCCGACGCTCGTTGCCCAGTAGGCTTTCTCGTCCCAGGGGAGCAGGTAGCCAGTGAAGCCGAGCGCCAGTGTGAGAACCAGCAGGCCCACGCCGATGAGCCACGTTACCTCTCGTGGCCGCTTGTACGCCGCCAGCGCAAAAACGACGACGAGATGGGCGACCACCAGCGCCACCATCGCGCTCGAGCCCCAGTGATGCAGGGCTCGAACTGTGCGTCCGAAGGCAACATCGTTGCTGACGTAAACTACGCTCTCGTACGCGTGGTCGGGTGTCGGCGCATAGTAAAGAGCAAGGACGACGCCCGTCACCACCTGAAGGATGAACACGAACGCGGCCGCGAATCCCAGGGTGTAGAGGACGCCCACGCCGAGCGGGACATTGCGAAGGAAGATCGCGCGCAGGACCGAGCGCACTCCGACGCGCTCTTCGAGCCAGTCTGCGCTGGAAAGACGTCCTGGGCTAGCCACCGTTCTCGTCCTCGAAGCGCGCCATGTATTGAGCCCTGTGCTCGCCTGCCCGACTCGGCCTCACAGGGGCACCTGCTCAGGCACGCCGACGAGAAAGTCGCGGTATTGGACGAGCAGCTGTCCCTCCTCGATGCGATAGCTCAGGCGGTCGAGGGGCCGTGGCGGTGGGCCATCGAGCACACGACCGTCTTGCAGCGCGAAGACCCCCGCGTGGCATGGGCTGAGGAAGGTCTGAGAGTCGGGACGATAGCTCACCAGGCAGCCCAGATGCGTGCAGCGTGCGTTATAGACGATGAGTTGATTCTCTACCGGACGCCAGACCCAGAGGGCGCGCGATACCGTTGTACGTCGGTAGCCGTCGGCCCTCTCGATACCAACCGTCACTATCCTCGGGATGCCTACGGCGAAGTCGACAACGCGTCCCAGGTTCACCCATGGCGCCTCGTCGCGCCGCACGGCCGGGGCGACGGCGGCACCAACCACCGGTACCCCGAGCGCCGCGCCGAGAAAACCGCCGAGCGCGAGAGCCAGGCGCTTGAGAAAAGCTCGGCGGTCGGCGGTGGGGGACGCGGAGTCGGCAGTCATCATCAACTCGCGACCGCGCGCTGTTTCTTGAAGCGTTTCAAGCGGAAGTGATCCTCCCGCTCCCGCTCTTCTAGAGCCACGGCGATGCGCCGCACCTCTGCTTGCAGCGTGGGTATCAACATCAGGTGGAGCACGTTGACCCGGCGAGTTGTTTGGTGCACTTCCTCTCCGACGCGCCGCAGGCGAGCTTGGGTTTCTGCGAGCCGCACGAGGCAGTGCAGTTCCTCCTCAAAGGTCGCAGTGACGTTATCGATTCGGGCTGAGCTAAATGGCAAGCTGTACCGCCTATCCAGGAGACCTCGACGCTGCTCTCCCTCCATTCTAATGACGGGCACGGGCACACCGAAAATCAGCGCGCCATCTACGGTTACCTCGAAGCCCGGCTCTCCCGCCGCCGCCAACGCTGCGGACCGTACAGCTTCCGGGCCATCCAGCGCCTTGGCCAGGTCCAGCGCGTCGCGGGCGGCGGCGGCCGCCTGGTCCAGCTCGTCGCCCTGAAGGAGCAGCTCGTCAGCCACCCGCATGAGCTCACGCAGGAGGGCCGTGCGCTTCTCCTCCAGCAGCTCCTGTCCCTGGTGCGCAAGCTCCAGCTGCCGCCGACACGCGAGGAGATCCGTCCGAGTCGCGGGCCAGCTGGGCATTCGGTCCCTATTCCCTCCCACCCCCGGCTGACGGAGCCGGCGCGCCCGCCTCGGGCCCCGTCGCGTGGTGGTAGCGGTCCAGGTCTTCCTGGCTCACACGAGTCAACTGGTGGCGGGGGAGCAGGCCAAGCAGTCTCCAGCCGAGTCCCAGGGTCTCATCGATGCTTCGCCGGATGGGTCCTTGGTTGACATACTCCGACTCAAAGGCGGCGGCAAACTCCAGGTACTGGCGGTCGACGCCGGAAACGGCAGCCTCCCCCAGGATCGCCTCCAGACGTCGCAGCTCTCGCCCCCGAGCGTAGGCCGCGTAGAGTTGGTCCGCTAAGCCACGGTGGTCCGCCCGCGTCTTGCCCGGCCCGATCCCCTGGTTCATCACCCGGGACAGGCACGGGAGTACGTCGACGGGCGGCGAGATCCCGCGGCGGTGAAGCTCCCGGCTGAGAACGATCTGGCCTTCGGTGATGTAGCCAGTCAGGTCGGGGATCGGGTGCGTAATGTCGTCGTCAGGCATCGAAAGGATCGGGAGCTGCGTGATCGAGCCGGGCCGTCCCCGAACCCGGCCTGCGCGTTCGTAGATACTCGCCAGGTCTGTGTACATGTATCCGGGGTAACCGCGCCGGCCAGGGACCTCCTCCCGGGCGGCGCCCAGCTCCCGCAGCGCTTCGCAGTAGTTCGTCATGTCCGTGAGGATCACGAGCACATGCATCCCATGAGCGTCCGCCAGATGCTCTGCCACGGTCAGCGCATACCGGGGCGTCAGGAGCCGCTCCAGGGCCGGATCTGAAGCCAGGTTGAGAAACAACGCGGTCCGATCCAGGGCGGACGCTGCTTCAAATGCGGAACGGAAGAAATCTGCCTCGCGTCGGGTGATCCCGATGGCGGCGAACACGACGGCGAACGGCGCGCCACCTCCGACCGCTGCCCGGGTAGCGACCTGGGCTGCGAGCTCGTTTCCCGGTAGCCCAAACGAGCTAAAAACGGGGAGCTTCTGGCCTCGGACCAGGCTATTCAGCCCGTCAATTGCCGACACGCCGGTCTCGATGAAATCAGTCGGCTGCTCCCTGGCGTAGGGGTTCAACGGTGAGCCGTTGACATCCAGATAGGCTTCGGGGAGCACCTGCGGCGCCTCATCGATGGGATTGCCAAGACCATCGAACGTCCTTCCGAGCATCTCCCGGGCAACTCCTACCTTTACCGTTTCGCCACGGAAGCGCACGGTCGACCGATCGGTGTCAAGGCCCTCCATGTCGCCGAGGACCTGCACGACCGCGAGATCGCCGCGTACCTCGAGCACTTGCCCCGCCCGAGTGCGTCCGTCCGGGAGGTCGATGGCCGCGACCTCGCCCAGGGCCACGCCCCAGGCCGCCTCCACGAACAGCAGGGGTCCCGTGACTCGCGCCACCGTCCGGTGCGACGTCACCCCCAGCCGAGGGGCGCGTTCGTTGTGGCGACCGCTCGGGCCCGTCGCGGATGGCGCCGCTTCTTTTGTCATTCAGCCGACGGCAAGCAGGTGGTCTGGCAGGTCGCGGACGAGGCTCTCCACGGTCTCCGTGACTTCCTCCGTGCCGGCTTCCTTGAGACGGGCGATCGCCGTGACATCCGGGAGATCGAGAAGGGCACCGGGGTCGGCCCCACGCCGAACGGCGTCCAGCGCACCATCGTAAAAAGCGAGGATCGCCCTCAGTATCTGGCAAGCCTTCCCGAGCGGGGAGAAGGCGTCTTCCAGATGGTAGCTGGACTGCCTGAGGAAGTCCTCCTCGATCATCCGGGCCACGGCGAGGGCGAGGCGCTGGTCGGGAGGCAGGGCATCCGGACCAACCAGCTGAACGATTGCTTGGAGCTCCTCTTCCTGCTGCAACAGAGCGATGGCCCGACGACGGTATCCACTCCACCCCTGATCAACGTGCTCGTCGAACCAGGGGCTCAACTGGTCGAGGTAAAGCGAGTAGCTTCGGGTCCAGCTGACGGCAGGGAAGTGGCGGCGGTGGGCCAGGTCCCGATCGAGGGCCCACAGCGCCCCCGCCACGCGCAGGCTGGATTGCGTCATCGGCTCGCTCAGGTCACCGCCGGGCGGGCTCACCGCCCCAACGATCGTAATCGAGCCCGTCCGCCCGGATGGCCCCGCCACCCCCGCGAGACAGCGAATCCTCCCCCCGCGCTCGTACAGAGACGCGAGTCGGCTGGAAAGGTACGCGGGGTAACCCTCTTCGCCAGGCATCTCTTCGAGCCGGCTGGACACCTCTCGAAGCGCCTCGGCCCAGCGTGACGTGCTGTCAATCAGAAGAGCCACGTCGTACCCCATGTCACGGTAGTACTCAGCGATCGTGATCCCGGTGTAGACGGATGCCTCGCGGGCCGCGACAGGCATGTTCGACGTATTGGCGATGAGAACGGTCCGGTCCATGAGCGGAGCGCCCGTACGGCGGTCACGCAGCCGGGGGAAATCCGCGAGAACCTCCGCCATCTCGTTGCCACGCTCGCCGCACCCCACATACACAACGACGTCGGTGTCGGCACACTTCGCGAGCGCCTGCTCCATCACCGTTTTGCCGGTTCCAAACCCGCCCGGAACGACCGCGGTCCCACCTTTCGCGAGCGGAAACAGCGTATCGATCACCCGCTGCCCCGTGATCAGCGGCACGTGAGATGGCAGGGCGCCGCCATGTGGGCGAGGTCGACGTACCGGCCAGCGCTGAACCAGCGTGCAATCGACAACCTCCCCGGAGACCGTCCGAACACGCGAAATGACGTCATCCACGCCAACCGTGGCGCTCTCTATCCCCACAATATCTCCCGCCACGCCAGGAGGCACGAGAACGCGATGGAGAATCGCTCCGCCCTCGGGTAATGTCCCCAGGACATCCCCGCCGCTCACTTTCCCCCCGACTTCTACCTCGGGATGGAAGGCCCAGCGGCGAGCCCGATCGAGCGCGGGAGTGGCAACGCCCCGTTTCATGTACGGGTCCCCTGCGGAAAGAATCGCTGGAAGTGATCGCTGAAGCCCATCGAACGTTCCGCCCAGCAAACCCGGCCCGAGCTCTGCGACCAGGGGGCCACCGGTTGCGGCCACCGGCTCCCCGGCTCGAAGCCCGGTGGTGTCCTCGTGGACCTGGATCGTCGCGACCTCGCCGTCGAGTCGGATGATCTCGCCTAGCAACCCGGCGCTTCCCACCCGCACGACATCGTGCAGCCGGCTCCCAGACATGTTTGTCGCCACCGCGAGGGGACCGGCGACCCGGGAAAGCCTCCCGATCTGGCTCATCGGCGTTTACGCCCTGGGGCGTCGTCAACCTCGCGCAGAACGGTCCCCTTCCAGCACGACCCTCAATCCGATGGCTCGCCTGAGCACGCTCCGGAGCGCGGCGCGGCGCACCTCCTCCGGGCGAGCCATCACCCTCGTTGGTATCGGCACGACTACCGGGCGATAGCGACGCTCCACGGTGCGGCGGGTGGCACTATCCAGAGCGGAATAGTATTCCTCGGCGACCCCGATGATTCCCGCTTGAGGGTCATCCAGGGCTGCCAGGAGCAGGCCCCTGACCGCGGCGAGATCCGTGACCCCGTGAGCCCTCGCCCCGCCCATACGGAAACCCTCCACGAGATCGGGAGGAACCAGAACCAGAACGTCAGACAAGTGGCTACCCCACCGTGCCGCGACAATGTCCCGGGCCGCTTCCCTGCACTCAAGCTCCTTCCTAAGTTGCCACCGGTTCGAGAAAGCCTTCGAGCCGCTGGCGGGGCCAGCCCCGCTCGAGGCCACGAGCGATAAGACGCAGGCCCCGAACCTCGTCCGTCTTCGTCGCGTGGTACGCGAGCAGCACGCCGATCCCCAGCGGGTCTCGGTAGCCCTGGGCTCGAGCCCACCGCGATCGGTACTGCTCGACTCCCATCTCCAGCGCCACCGCTTCATCGGGGCAGAGGTCTCGGGCCGCGGCTGCCGCGGCCGCGCGCGCCAGCGGCGAGCGACCCAGGGCAGCGATCACCGCTCCCCCGGAAGGCTCATCGACCAGGTCCGCCATTCGACCGATCGGCACACTGCCCCCGGGCGCAAGGAGCGCCGAAACCGACTGCCGATCCGGTCGTGCTGAGCGGTGCGCAAGACGAACCACAGTGATCAGGTTGGCGGCGTCGGTCTCCAGCTCCAGCCAGTCGCGGACGAGTAGGGTGCTAGGATCACTGCCACTGAGGGCCGCATGTGCCCAGTGGGCGAAACCCAGCCAGAGAGCCGTCTCGAGCAGCACGGTGTTCCGGTGCTCCCCCACAACGACCTCCGCGACCACGCCAGCCAGAGGAATGAGCCACCGTCTCATAAGGGCGATCATCCCATTGGCATCGGGTTGCTCGGCTAACTGGGCGAGTTGGTCGGCGTCCATCTCACCCGCGGGGAGGATCGCCCCGTGAACGTCCGCCCAGGAGGCTCCCGAGGCCCTTGCTCGCAGGACGGCCAGCAGGTTGGACAGGTCGTAGCGGCCCAGGATCACGGCTGCCAGCCTCGCCGGCAGCGACGCACCCTCGCAGGGTGAAGAGAAGAACCCCCGAATGCTGCGCAGACGCCGAGCCAGATTGCGTCGGAGGGTCTCCTCCACCAGGGCGATTCCGGCGAACCGTTCGCGGGCCAGCCTCAAGTCCGGCTCATAGTCGGTCTGGGCGAGCCTGGCCACGAAATCAGCGAGGCCGGGGACGGCGGCGAGGGCGTGGACCTCGTCAGGCCGAAGCAGATAGCTTCGCATCCCCCGGATGCGCGCATTGGCATAGCCGTACATGCCGGAGCTTGACCCGAACAGCATCAGACCCGCGACCCCGCGCTGGTCTCGGCCGGCCGGGCTATCCGGCTCGCCCGGAGCGCCGCCACCTCTGGCCAGAGCATCTCGCGAGCGCGCTCGAGGCGGCGCTCCACGGTGTTGTCGACGACGACGCGTCCGGTGGCATCCACCACTACGACACCTCCCCAGCAGCTGAGCGTACTATCCAGGGTCACGCGAGCGGAATCCTGGAAGATGGGCGCGAGTATCGCGGCGTCTCGCGGGTCATGCCGGACGTTGAGGTGCTGCTCGGGAGGAAAATACTCGATGGCCTCGTACGCGAGGGCGACGACGATAGCCGGGTAATCTACCGCCGTCCTCGCCTCCCGTAGAGCGTCCGTCGCGGCCGAAAAAGCTCTGGAGACAAAGTCGTCCCTCACGCGCGCCTTCATCCTGCTGATCTCCAGAGCCACACTCGCATGAAGCTGAGATCGCAGCGCAGTGGCGGCCGATGCCGCCGCGGCGCGCCCGCGATCACCGGTGGCGTCCACGTCACTCTTGGCGTCCGCCAGGAGACGTTGCACCTCGGCGCGAGCATCCTGGAGCACCCGGCCGTGCTCTTCCCGTGCTGCCTCCTCGATGGCCGCCAGTAACTCAACAAGGCCCACGGAGTGCCCCGAGCTAACGCTGGACAAGCAAGATCAAGGCCGCCACCACGAACCCGAGAATGATCATCGTCTCCGGAATGGCGAGCATAATGATGATGGCCGGGGTCACCTCGGGGCGCTCTGCGATGGCCCCTGCGCCGGCGGCACCAATTCGAGCCTGGGCGTAGGCGGTCCCCCACGCCGTGAAGCTAACGGCCACCGCCGCGGCAATGGCCAGCAGGCCAACTTCCATCGAAACGACCTCCATCCGCTTGATTCGTATCTTTTCGCAGTCGGGCTCAGCACGGCGACCGCCTCGGCTACACCAGCCCCTCCACCCCGGCGATTGTGGCGAGACGACTCCGAAACGGCCTGTACGGACGCCCGCCCGGCTCGAAGAACCGGCCGAAGAACTCGACATATTGCAGGCGAAGGGCTTGGATCGAGGGGCTGAACAGGCCAAGGGCCAGGTTCAGCGCATGGAAGAGGCCGCCGATGACGACTCCCAGCAAGGCGCTTCCGGCCAGACCCGCGAACTCGTTGGCCACTCTCGCGAGCACGACGGAGGCCAGCCCCACTGCGACGAGGCGAGTGTAGCTCAGCACGTTGCCCACGAGGCCGATGAGCTCCAATGGCCCGCCGATCCCGGCGCTGTAGACGAGGAGCGCTGTGACAATGGCTAGGAGCACCAGACTGGGCGTGAGCAGGCTGGAGGGCAGCAGTTGTCCCACGGTACCGACCAGCGTAAAGATGGCGGCGAGTCCGATGAGAGTCGCCGCCTTGGCAAAAACTTCCCTTTTCTGGCGCTGGAGATAGGCATTTACCGCGCCCAGGGCCAACCCGAGGCCTACCTGCACCGCGCCGAGGCCAACGCTGAAGACGAGCAATGGCTCGATAGCGCTGGCTCGTTCGACCACCAGTGGGCGCAGGCCGACGACGTGCCCCAGGTCGCCGAAGAACTCGCCGAACGCCACGCCGAACGCAATGGCAGCCGCGGCGCTTAGGCGCACGACCTGGCTCGCTTCTCGCAGCCAGGGTGGCCGTCGCCACCGCCAGTGCACCCAGGAAGCGAGGGCGAGCAGGAGTAGGCCGTAGCCGATGTCGCCGAGAACGAACCCGAAGAAGATTGGGAAAAAGAAGGACACGAGCACTGTGGGGTCGATGGTCCCATAGCGAGGGGGCGGGAGCAGCCTGAGCAGCACCTCGAAGGGGCGAATCACCGTCGGATTGTCCAACAGCACCGGCACATCTCCATAGTCCTCCTGGCCGATGCGCATCGGCTCAACTGCGACGCGACCGCCGAAGACCGCAGCCAGCGCCGCTATTAGCTGCGGGAGATTGCGCGTCGGAACCCAGCCGACGAGCACGAACGCATGGTCGCTCTCCAGACACTGCCCCATCGCAGCTAGCTCGTCCGCCTCGTCCAACAGGACCGCTCGCCACACATGCATGCGTTCCATGTGAGGGGTCAACAACCCGCCGATGAGTCGATGTACCGCGTCCAGCTCACGCGGGATATCCTGCTCCCGCCCGGCCAACTCGCGGGCAATCTCCTTGAACGGGCGACCGGAGTACGCAGCGGGGAGCCGGACTTCGCTCAACCGTTGACTCTCGAGGAGTCGGTGGACCTCCGCGGCATGGCGCCGGTCGACAACCACCAGAGCTGCGATGGCTCCGTCGGCGGACTCTGCAGCCACTATTTCGCTCTGTGGGGTAATCGAGGCGATCTCATCCCGCAGGCCAGGAAGCACATAGCCGTATGTCGGCTCGATGATGAGAGCAATGGCTTCGAATCCCTCGAGTGCGACGAGGTCCCCGGCTAGAGGCAGGATTTGCTCCATGAAGTCGCGGTACCGACGGAGGTTTGCTGCCTCTGTCTCAAGGGCGTTCATCCTGCTGACCAGAGCGTCAATCTGCGGCTCGACGTCGGCGAGCCACGGGTGCACGCTGTCGAGGACAACGGACGGGGCCGCCTCTCTTTCGAGCGGCTCGTCGTGCCGCGGAGGCTCTGGTATCTGCGACAGCAGTGCATCGAGCCGCCTGACGGTAGTTTCCACGCGAGCGATTCGCTCCAGGTCGGGCTTAGCGAGGCGGAGGCTGGCCACCTCGACAGGGCTCGAAGGCTCAGCCGTGGCGACCTCGAGCACACCAAGGCGGTGGACTGCCGCAAGCACAGCGCCCCAATCGGGGCGCGGGCCCACGATTTGCACCCTGGACATCGGCACGAGCACCTCCGGGGTTTACCCGGCCGCGCCGTCGGCGCTGGTTGTGGGACCGCGGGCCGCATCATCAAGGCTCGACGTGAGCAGCACAGCTTCCAGGATGATGTCCGCGGCGGCCTGCAAGCGCGTCGCATCCACCTGCGCCTGGCCCCATTCGGCCTCGGCCGCCGTCAAGGCGGCCGCCGCCTCCTCGCGCGCGATGCGCTCCTCGCGCAGCAGCCAGGCTGATGCCTCCGCTGCTCCCGCGGCCTCGCCCTCCGCCCGAAGTTGCTCAGCAGCCGAGCGAGCGTCGGCTATCAGCTTCCCGGCTTCGGCCCGCGCCAGTACGAGTTGAGCCCGCAACTCCTGCTCCTTGCGGGCAATGCTCTGGAGAATCGGCTCCGATGCCACGCACGCTCCTCGCTGCGTCATTCTCAGGGCGGGGGTGGCCGTCTGCCACACCCGCGAAGGCAGTAGCCGGCCACCCGGACAGGTGGTCCGCGGTGGGACGGACCTCGGGCGCGGATGGGTAGCGGTGAGACTACCCTGGCAGCCCCCGCTGACCACCCGACGGGGGTAGACTGCTCTTGGTGATTGCGACTTACACTTCCTTCGGCCGACAAACGGGGCCGTTGCCGAGTGCACGGCACGGGGGCGGGCTGGCGGCTCGCGTTCTTTGCAGCAGGGTGCCGGCGAATCAAGCGAAGAGGAGGAGGAATGGCAGCGGTCGCCGTTGCTGAGCTGACGCCGGAACACCTGCGCTGGCGGTGCGACCCGGACCTGCTCGGCTTCACGTCAACCGACGAGGTGCAGCCGATCGAAGCCATGGTCGGCCAGGAGCGAGGCCTGGAGGCCCTAGAGCTTGGACTGGATCTGGCGGTGGCCGGCTACAACGTCTACGTTGCTGGCGCAAGCGGCACTGGCCGCTCCACGGCGGTTCGCCAGCAAGTCGAACGCGCGATCGCCCGACGACCCGGTGCTCCCGACTGGGCGTACGTGCACAATTTCGCCGATCCGTACGAGCCCATCGCCGTGCAGCTGCCCGCCGGGCGGGTGACTAAACTTGCTCGTGAGCTCGACAGCTTCATCGCTGCATGCCGCGAGGAGATCCCCAAGGCGCTCCAAGGCGAACGGTATGAGAAGCGCCGGCTTGCAATCCATCAGTCTGTCCACGACCAGCACGAGGCCTTTTTCGGAAGGCTCCACGCTCTCGCCGAGCAGCTCGGGTTGATCATCCAATTCACACCCGCGGGCATCATGAGCATGCCCGCACTCGCGCCTGGGCGGCCGCTGAGTCCTGAGGCGTTTGAGCTGCTTCCCGAGGACAGGAAAGCCGAGCTACGCAGTGGGACCCAGCAGCTCCAGCGAAGGATCGACGAGACGATGGTGGAGGCCCGCCGCATTGAACGCGAGGGCCAGCGTCAGATCCAGGAGCTCGAGCGCGAGGCGGCGCTTTTCGCGGTCGGACACCTCCTCGACGAGCTGCGTGCGGGGTGGAAGGACCAGGATGCCGTCGTCCGGCACCTCGATTTCATCCGCGACGATCTGGTGGAGCATCTGGACGAGTTCCGCGGCGTAGAGCGACCCCAGGGGGGCCCCTTTCACTCGTTGCCGCCCTCCTCTGAGCGCTATCGAGTGAATGCGCTTGTAACGTACACGCCAGAGAGCGGTCCACCTGTCGTGTTCGAACCCAATCCGACCTATTACAACCTGGTAGGCCGCATCGCGTACCGCGCGACAGTCGGCGCGATGCACACCGACTTCACGCTAATCAACCCCGGCGCCCTGCACCGGGCCAACGGCGGGGTCCTCGTGCTCCAGGCCCGAGACGTGCTGCTGAGCCCGTTCGCCTGGGACGTCCTTAAGCGCTCCCTCCGCGACGGCGAGGTGCGGGTCGAGAATCTGGGCGAACAATTCAGCGCCTTCCCCACGGAGTCGCTGAAGCCGCAGCCGATACCTCTTCAGGTCAAGGTGATCCTCATCGGGGACCTCATGACCTACATGCTCCTCTATCGCCTCGACGACGACTTCCGCAAGCTTTTCAAGATCAAAGCGCACTTCGGGCACGCCATGGACCGGACGGCCGATGCCATTCAGGCCTATGCAGCGTTCATTAGCGGCCAGATACGCTCGTGCGGCCTCATACCATTTGGAAGTGACGCGGTAGCCCGCGTAATCGAGCATGCCGCTCGGCTCACGGAGCACCAGGGCAAGCTGAGCACGCGATTCAACACCATCGCAGAGCTGGTGGTCGAGGCTGATCACCGGGCCCGACGAGCAGGCGCCGATCGAGTCCGTGCCCAGGATGTGGGCGAAGCCGTGGGCGCACAGGAGCGGCGCGTCGGTCTCATCGAGGACGAGGTCCAACGACTCATCGAGGAGGGGACCATCGCTATCGACGTCACTTCGCGTGCCATCGGCCAGGTTAACGGGCTGTCGGTTATCGATCTTGGTGACACTGCGTTCGCCCGTCCATCGCGTATCACTGCCCGAGTTGGAATGGGAGCCGACGGGGTCGTGAACATCGAGCGGGAAGTGCAGCTGTCGGGCCCGAGCCACAGCAAGGGCGTCCTGATCTTGAGCGGGTACTTGCTCGGCACCTACGCCCGCGAGCGGCCGCTGGCACTCTCAGCGCGGCTGGCTTTCGAGCAGGTATACAGCGAGGTCGACGGCGACAGCGCATCGAGTGCCGAGCTCTACGCCCTCCTGTCGAGCCTGTCGGACCTTCCCATCAGGCAAGGCATCGCCGTGACTGGGTCGGTGAACCAGCTCGGCGAGATCCAGGCGGTGGGTGGCGTCACGACGAAGATCGAAGGCCATTTCGCGGTGTGCAAGGCCAGGGGCTTTACAGGCGAACAGGGCGTGATCATCCCGGAGGCCAATCTTGTCCACCTCATGCTGAACCAGGAGGTCCTGGACGCTGTCGCAGCGGGACGCTTCCATGTGTGGGCCCTCCGAACGGTGGACCAGGGCATTGAGTTGCTGACGGGCGTTCCGGCAGGGGACCGCCAGCCAAACGGCCTCTACGCTGACGGCACCGTTCACGCCCGCGTCCAGCAGCGTCTGGCCAGAATGGCAGAGCGGCTGGCGCGCTATGGCCAGCGCCGCCCACTCCTCGCCAGGCGGACGCCCGTGGCCGGGGACGGCAGGCACAGAGCGACTGGCGAGAACGCGGGATCCGGGAGGTGAGGGCTCCTGCCGATCCTAGTATCATCGGCCGTCGAGGTCTGCCCTCACCCCACCCCTCTCCCGCTTCGGCAGGAGAGGGAGCCGGCGCGCTCGCTCAACCAGCCGTCAAACCATCATTGACGCAGCCTGGCCACCACGCGAGTCATCCGGACTGCGAGCCGCGAGGCGTCATGCGACTCGCTCGAGCCTCTGACCGGCAGTCGCCCGATCCCACGAAGAAGCGGGAAGACAAACGAGCCAGATGGCCTCCAGAAGGCTGGCTGCCAGCTCCTTCCGATCCTCGAGGCGCTGTAGCTCGCGGAGCGCTCGTCGCTGGTCCGGGTAGCGGGTCTGCGACGCCGCCGATCCAAGAGCATGGGCCTGAAGGGCCGCTGACCAGTAGACGTGGAGGACCAACTCCAACGGCGCGGGATCCCTACGCGTCTGCAGCCGAGCCGGGGCGGCGGGGGTGCTATCGGGCTCCCCAAAAAGCGGGAGCGTGTGCCACCTTCCCTCGGCCTTCGCGACGCGATCGTGTCCACGCGCCGTGCCGGCACGCGAGAGCCTCAGGAGCGAAAGCTCAGCCATGACCCTCCTCCGACTCCGATGCTGCATCCAGCGCGGCGAGAGCGCCGCGAATGTCGCCCAGAGCGTCCTCGTGGCGCGTTGCCGACCAGGCGAGGTGCTCCAGCGCGAGCCTCGTGACACGCGCTTGTCGCCCGGTGAGTGTGAGCGCGACGGGCGGGCCACCGTCGGAAGCGGCTGTCAGTAGTAACGGGAGCGTCGCCGAGGGGCTCGGAGGCATCTGCACTGGGCGAACGACAAGCACGGGTACGTTCGCCCGATGGATCACTGCCTCGGCGACGCTTCCGAGGAGCCACCGACCGATGCCATTCCGCCCGTGCGTGCTCATCGCAATGAACCCGGTTTGACTCCGGTCCGCCGCCTGGACTATGGCATCGGCCGGCTCACCGGTCCCCACCTCAACTTCGGCATCGATACCTTCCCCGTTCAAATCGCTGGCGAGCTGCTCAAGATAATCCATCAACTCGACAGGCGTATGCGCAGGAGGCAGCCCCAGCGGCACGGCCGCCCCCTGAATTGGCAGAGTCTGCGCCGGTAGCTCGGCTGCGGAGAACAGAACGAGCTTCCACCCCAGCTCGCGGGCCAGCGGCATCACGGCCCGCAGGGCTGCCTCGGCGAGGTCCGACATATCAAGCGGAATCAGCACGCGATCCGGCAGGTGAGGCGGCATCGAAAGATCGCGGCGGACGACGAGCACCGGCACACCCGAATCGCGAACAACCCCGGCAGCAACGCTGCCGAGGAGGGTCCGGGCCAGACCGGTTCGCCCATGGGAGGCCATCGCGACAAGCGTGGCGTCAGTGCGATGAGCGTGACTTACGATGGCCTCGGGGGCAAACCCACCGAGCACGCTGAGATCAACGCGTCTGGCCCGCTGAAACTTGCTCCGCGAGCGCGAGAGGGCCAGGCGAGCCTCCTGCTCCAGCGCCTCGGCTCTAAGTACGCTCACGTCCGGCGCTTCGGATTCGGTGGTCGCGCCTGACCTCAGTCGCTGGTTGAATCGCACCTCGCTCGCCAGGGCCTCACTGGAAAGGTCGCGCTCAACCACACGCACCAGATCAACGTTCGCGTCGAGCGCAGCCGCGAGGTCATCGGCCCACGGAATCACCTGCTCCGCGACACTGGAGCCGTCAAGGGGAACCAGGATACGGTAGGCCACCTGCGCCTCCACCGACCACAACACCGCTGCAATTTTGTAGCACTATTCCGCCGGGTCACTCCACACCCACCAGTGCGGCCTGGCCTCATCCCGTTGGGTAGGTTCCCAGGCAAGCGAGCAAACAATGAGCCACGGGCTTTCAAGCTCGTGGCTCGGACCCTGTATGTGATTTTTCTCCCTCCCGGCGTCCCTTGCCTTGGCCCGCTCAGCGGCTCCTTGTAGAGCCAGTAGGCGTCGCCGCGTCCCTAGTCGAATCGTCCTATGGGACCGGTGCTCCGCCGCTTCTCCGCGCCTTCGAGCGTTTCCTTGAATGCGTGTTACGGATCGAGACGCCGGGTTCCGACCACTTCCGTTTAACCGCTTCGCACCTCCTTGTACGTTCTTATTGGTTAATTGTACCACGAATGACCGAGATGTGCCCAGTGTTGCAACATTATCAGCGACAACGGGAGGCACGAGGAGCATGACAACGACAACGGACGCAAGAAGGGAGTCGCGTCGCGACGCTAGGGCGGCCCACCAAGGTCAGCAGATAGAGCCTCCATATCGGCAGGCCGACGACCGGGGTAGGACCGATCGGACGGCCCTCGCGCAGGCTAGCAGGCACCTACCCGTGCGGGGGGTGCGGAACCCGTCGAGCGCCCCGCCAGGACTATCCCCACGGTCGTTGGCATGTCGCGCGCTCGTCTCCTATGCTGTCATCGTCCGCTGAGGAGCATCCGTCGCAGGAACGACGCTGCAGGCCCCTGCTGGGTGGAGGATGTACATGGCACTCGAAACGACACTGAAAACGGTGGGCTTCACTCTGGGTGAGGCGGAGCGCCGTGGCGTGGAGCACCAGCTCGAGGCCCTGGAACGCCGCCTTACCAACCACCCTGACCCGAAGGCAGGCCTCGTGCTGACGAAGCACGCGGGCCAGCGCCGGATCGAGGCCAACTTCAGTGTGCAGGTCGGCCCTCTCGGGCATCACCTCATCAGCCACCAGGGCGCGGAGACAGCCGAGCACGCAGTGCGGCTCGCGGTGAAGGACATTGAGCGGCAGCTAGAGCGCCGCCTTGCGACGCAACGCGGCGATCCAACGTTCGGTGTGCCCAGCAGGCGCCTGCCCCGCGAGCTCCGGCCAGCAGCAGCACGGCGATCTGCGTCGGAGCAGGCGGCCGATGATGATTCGATCGAGACGTGAGGCGCGGCAGCAGCCCCCAACATCTCTAGCGTGCGAAACGGCTCGTCAATAACGAGTCCACGCGGCCAGCCCGTGCTCCTGGAGCCGACTTGCGGCTTCCCCCGAGACCTGCTCGATCCTGGCGCCCTGGGCAAGCGCATGCGCGATGACGGCTTCGCGGAAACCACCCAGATGTTCCGGGGGCTGCCCGCAGGCAGGACAGGGGTCGCCGTGGGCCACAAGACGCCCGCACCCTCCGCACTCCCTCCCCGGCGCGCCGAAGGCGCCGTCCACTACCAGAACGTGCACTCGCCCCTCGTTTAGGGCCGCCACGGTCTCCTCGACTCCCAGAGCGGCGTGCCGTGAGCCCACGGCGGCGTCCAGCAGCTCTGCCACAGTGTCCATCTCCTCCTGCCGCTCGATGGTCTCGGCGGCCGCGCGCACTGCTCGCAGCACATCTGCATCGCTGGCGAAAAGCTCGAGTGTGAGCGTTCCCCCGAGCCGGGCTCGAAGGGGCCGGGGCAGGTAGTGGCGAAGCGTGGCCAACGCCTCATCGGGGCCTGCGAGAAGCAGGCGATCGAAGGCACGCTTCCGCTGCAGTGTGGTCAGGGCGCCGATGGTCCGCTCAACGTGGCGTCGCACGTGCTCCTCGTGGTGGCGAGCGTACCGGGTCTGCGCCAGCGCGAACCAACCGCCGGTCGCCTGCTTGCCGGGTACTTCATCCTCAATGGTCTGCTGTTCTTCGATTTCCCCGAGGAACACGGTGAGCACCCGGGCTCGCTCCTTGTCGAACAGGACGACACCGATGCGCTCGCACTCGTCCAGCGCTGCCACCAACGGGCCGATCTCTGGGCGGGCGCTCCATGCGATGTGGTCGATCGGTGGGTATGGGAGTGCTACCGCGTAGAGGTAATCCGCCCGGCCTGATGCGAACAGCGCCAGCCCTTCATGGCTGGCCACGAAGCCATCCGTGAGATAGCGCTCGGCCTGCGAGGCGGCGGCTTCAAATGCATCGAGCTCGGAGGGCGGGAGTGATGCCTGCAGCTCCTTGCACGCGGCCCGATACGAGATCAGGTAACCCTTCCCCAGGACGCGGTTGGGCGACGTGATCAGGAATGCAGACAAAACGCCGCTCGGCGGCACGGGAGTCTCCTCGAGCGATCTGAGCGCCTGGGGTATCGCGAGTGCTCCGTGTAGAGTTGCCATCACAGCCCCCGGTGGTAGCGAGCTCGGCCGAGGCCGGCACCTCCCTTTAGAGTACGGGAGCCCGGGGCCCCCGCGCGATGCCCAGCGGGGTAGTCCGCCGGCCGCGCCGGAGGGCGGTCTTGTGCTCGGGCCACCGCGTGTCAACATCTCCCCGCCCATTGGGATGGGCGACGCCAGATCACGTGCTCGCCCGCCCGGGTGGCAGAGGCCATCCATTCTGGTCCCAAGGCGACCACCCACCGGGCCGTGGTGGCCCTTCCAGCCCTTGGGTATGCTCAGTCCAGACAGTCTATGAACAATCGCTGGGGGCACCCGGGGAAGGGGGCAAGTGAATATGGCTGGGGCTGTGGTGAAGTCGGACCCGCGAATTCAGCAGGACGTGATCCGCGAGCTGAGATGGGATACCCGAGTGGACGAGACGGACGTGGGCGTCGAGGTGGATAGTGGCATCGTCACGCTGACGGGAACCGTGAGCAGCTACGCCAAGGCTGTTGCTGCGCAGGAGGCCGCACACCGTGTGGCAGGTGTGCTGGACGTCGCCAACGACATCCAGGTGCGGATTCCGGGCAGCGGGCATCGGACGGACACCGATATCGCTCAGGCTGTACGGAATGCGCTCATCTGGGACGTCCATGTGCCCGAGGCGAACATCAAGTCCACTGTCGCCACAGGGTGGGTAACGCTCGAGGGGACGGTGGACTCCTGGAGCCACCGCTACGAGGCCGAGCGCGCAGTTATGAGGCTCTCCGGCGTGGGGGGCGTGACAAACCGAATCACGGTCAACGCGCCCGACGTCAGCTCCGACGAGGTGCGCGAGGCCATCGAGGAAGCGCTCGAACGTCGCGCTGGCCGTGAGGCCCACACCCTGCAGATCCAGGTGCACGACGGTACGGTGACTTTGACCGGGTCCGTGCACTCCTGGCGCGAGAAGCGTGCCGTGGTCGGCGCCGCGGCCCACGCACCGGGAGTGCGCTCCATCGAGGACCATCTGCGCATCGATCCGAACGCGTGAGGCACGAAGCGATGAGATGGCGCCTGCACGGCTGCCCAGTATGTGGGGGCGACCTTCACGAGGATGTGGAGGACACAGGCTGGGTCGTCTGCTTCATGTGCGCACGGTCGTTTCACGAGGTCGAGCTGGTTGATGTCGCCAAGGACACGGCCGGGGATCAGACCCTGAGGCCGGCCGGCAACGTCCCCATTCCGCGACGGCGTGTTCGCGTATCGCCAGAGACAGCCCGTCGCGCCGCGTAGGCAGCGCTCCGGCCGCATTCTCCGCCGCTCCGCATCGTTTCTTACCTACGGGGGCGGGGCGGTCATTTCCCGTCATCAAGCGTCGGACAGCGAGCTCCTCAGATCGCCGCCTGGGCATCCGGCTGTGATCGGCGGCTGAGCACCTCGGCGAGCAGGTCCAGGTCGATGTTGCCCCGCGCTCAGCACGAGCACGACGCGACGGCCAGCCGTCTGGACGCGATTGGCGAGGATAGCCAGCAAGTGAAGCGGCGACCGCGACTCCCTGCGCGTGGTTGCCCGCGCTGGCGGCAATCACGCCGCGCTCCCGATCGGCTGGCGCGAGCTGGGCGATCTTGTTGTAGGCGCCGCGCAGCTTGAATGAGCCGGTGCGCTGGAGCATCTCGGCTTTGAGGAAAACGTCGCACCCCAGGCGACGGCTCAAGGCATACGAGCGGATCAGCGGAGTGCGGCGGGTAACACCCTGCAGGCGCTCTCGCGCTCGCTCGATATCAGCCAGAGTCACCATGGCCCGAGCGCCAGGTTGGGGCCGCGAGGCCATGGCGGCTTCGCCCCGCTCGATTCACGGCGTGGCCAGTAGCGTACCCCAGTCGCGTACCGGATCGATGACCCGGGTGTGCACGAGGCCGTGCCACACCTCGGCGCTGAGATTCGTGAAGACCGGCTTGCCGAATTCCGCTTCCAGGGCCGGAATGGCGTGCAGGGCCATCGCCGCACCGCCAGCCACCCAGACGGCCTCGACGCCTGGATCGAGCTGCATCGCCTCGCGCCCAACATCCAGCGCCGTCTGGAGGCCATCGCGGAACGACATGGCGAAGGCCTGCTCCGCCCACTGGCCCCGCGCGGTGATCCCAACGACCTCCAGACCACCCTCTTCCAGGTACTGCCGCACGCGCGCGTTCAGCTCATCGGCCCAGCGGCTCCCCACAGCGATGCGGCGTAGGCCGAGGCGCTGCATGGCCGCGATCACCGCCTCGATGGGCCCATCGCCAGGAATGCCGGTCTTTGATTCCATGTCGCGCAGCAGGCCCTGGACCCGAGCGCGCCCGAGCTGCGCCGAGACGGGCGCTCCGCCGAGAATGATGTGGTTCACCTCTTCCCTGGCTAGCAGATCGACGCGGTCCCAGAAATTGACGATCGCCTCATCCACCCGCTCCTGGGTGTAGTCGCGGATGCCGAGCGCCGTCGACACCAGCATCACGTCCATCGGGACGATGCGGTAGAACTGGTAGCCGGGCCCCCGTTGCACGCTCCCCCCGCGCGGAGCGATGTCCCCCCACTTGTAGCGAGGTATCAGCCTTTCCATAGATCCCTCCTATAACCTTTCATCTGCCCCTGTCCCCTGTCCCCTGTCACCTATCACCTGCCATATCCCACTCGTGCGCATTCCATGCTTGAGTGGCTCTTTCGCTTCTGCGCGTCATGCCCTCGAGCCGCTTAGTGTAGACCGTTGAGTCCACCACGTAGAAGAGCCCCATGCTGGGGATCTGGTCCGAGAGGTGATGGACGATCTGTGAGAGCAGCCGCATGCGGTCCGAGCGCGGGATCGTGACGACGTACTGCTCGATCAGGCCGTCCAGCTCCGCGTTGCGGTAGCGCGGGTTGTTGCCTGTGACCTGGAACCGGTTCTCGGGCAAGGGCGTCGAACCACTGTGGTACCGCCGCACCGAGTCCGGGCTGACGCCGATGTCCCCCGCGCCCAGGACCTCGAAGGCGGGGAACGTGGTTCGCAGCTCGCGGTCGGCGATGCGCTGGATGGGCACGAAGAACGGGTCCACGTCCACGCCGATCTGCTTCCAATAGTCCGCCACGGCCAGGAGCATCTTGGGGTTGATCTCGCTGCGGATCGTGGTCTGCATCGGGACCGTGAGCCGTTGGCCCGCGGCGTCAACGAAGAGCCCGTCGGATCCCTTCGTGTACCCGAGGCCCTCGACCATCTGGGCCGCGCGCCGCGGGTCGTACTGGTAGCGCACGATGCTCGTCTCGACGTCGCGGTACTCGGCGCTGTCCGGCGCCACGAAGGTATGCGTGATCGAGCTCTGCCCGCCCATGAACGTCTCCACCATCTGCTGGCGATCGATGGCGTGGAGCAGGGCGCGCCGGAAGCGCGCATCTGTCACGATTGGTGGGCTCGTGTTGATGAACTGGGCGTGGACGACGGCCCATGAGACGTAGCTGGTCGCAAGCCTGGCGTCCGGCCAACGGTGCAGGACCTCCTGCACCTGGTCGACCGTCAGCAGCGATCGGCCCAGGGTGAGATCCGCTGCATTGGCGAGGAGATGGGCCACGATGGCGTTGGGATCGGGAATGAAGCGGATCTCGATCTCGTCGATTCGGGGTCGCCCGAGCACATAGCCGTCGTACGCCTGAAGCACCATGTGGCTGTCCAGCATCCACTCGCGGACTCGATAGGGGCCGGCGCCGACGAACTCCTGGGTCCAGTAGGGGAGGCCAAGGAAGTTGGCCTTGTCCTCCAGGTAGGACGCCCCGAGGAGATGTCTGGGGATCGGCATCGCGATGGCGAAGCTAAACATGGTGTCCGCTTCGATATAGGGCTGCTTCCACCGGACGACCACTGTGGAGGGCTCGGGCGACTCGATGGCGTCGACGAGGTCATAGGTGGCGTTGCGGGCGATCCCCAGCTCGCCGTCCTGCTCGACGGTGGCGCCGAGGATGAAATCGTTGGCGGTCACCGGCGTGCCGTCCTGCCAGCGGGCGTTCGACTTGATCCTCCATGTCGTCTCCATGCGACCGTCCGGAAATAGCCTCCAGAGGCCGTTCTCGACGGAGGGCACGGCCTCGGCGAGCTGTGGACGGAGCATGCCGCCGTCGTCGGCATGCGTCATGCCCGCGTGCGCTAGCTCCTCGATGGCGTCCAGGCCGGGGATGTTGCCCACGGTGCGGAGAGTCTTTTGCTGGCTCAGCGCCGCCGGCGTGCCTCGAATGGCTGCGACGATGCGCTTTGGAGAGGACTGAGGACTGAGTGCTGAGGACTGAGAGCCAGCGGCGGCTGGCTGGCGAGGTCCGGTTGTGCTGCAAGCAGCCGCGAGCACGGCCCCGAGCAGCAGCGCTACGAACGGGCCCCCGGCAAGCATCGCCATCTCCTCGACTTTTGTCCCCTAGCCATTGACGCGCGCTGCAACCAGCCAGACGCTGACAGCGCCAAGCGTCCTTCGCTACGCGACCTGAGGGTGCCCTACTGGCACCTTGGGACAGTCTACGCGATGCCCCGTCGGCTGGGGACCGAGATGATATGCTAATGTGGCGCGCCATGGTGGTCATCATTCCCACTCTCCGACGGAATTCTTCGCGCTTTCGCCCCGTGAGCGCGAGCGGAGGAGCGCTGCATTGGATGCCCCTGTGGGCCCACTAATAGGGCAGCCTGCCAGACTTGTGGGCGGTCTCGCCGCTAGCTTCATCGCTGTCGTCGTTACTCTGGCGTTAGCCCCCATCCTCGAGAGAAGGTCCGTGCGCATCGCGACCGGCTGCGGCAACAGGGGCTGCGTCCGATCCAGATTTGGGTGCCGGACGCGCGTTCGCCCGCCTTTGCCGCTGAAGCACATCGACAGTCGCTCGCGGTCTCCCAGAGTTCTCAGGCGAAGGAGGACCAGGACTTCATCGACGCGGTCTCTGATATCAACGGCGAATGAGACGGGGGGAGATCTGGACCGTGGCCGGTGGGGGCGACTACACGGGGAAGGCACCCCCGGTGGTGATCTTGCAGGACGACCGCTTCGACGCCACGGACTCCATCACTGTCTGTGCCTTCACGACCGATCCGACCGACGCTCCGTTGTTCCGGATCCTGGTCGAGCCAAACGAGCTCAATGGCCTTGATGCCACCTCGCGAGTCATGGTGGACAAGATCACAACCGTGCGAAAGGGGCGACTCGGGACCCGCATCGGCCGGCTCGATGATGACGACGTCGTCAGGCTGAACCAGGCTGTCCTCGTCTTTCTCGGATTCGCGGCGTCACCGAGGGTCGGCGCTGGTCGTTGACAGGCCGGACTGACAAATCGACCTCCCCATTGAAGTAGAGCCCCCAAGATGGCCCGCCTCAGGGAGGAACTCGTCAGAACGGCAACGTCCGGATTCATTGACAATGTCTGGCCACGTGGGTGGGACCGAGCCGCTCCTTCTGTTATCTGCGGAGAATGCATGGGGCCTACGCCAGCATCAACCTCCGTCCTTTGGGCTCCGGCACGGCATCACCGAACTTCCGTGCGCTGTCGATCCACAGTTGCGTAGCCTCCTTGGCGTTGCGCAGGGCATCTTCCTGCGTCGGACCATGAGCCACGCATCCGGGCAGCTCCGGCACCTCGGCGACAAATGCCTCGTCCTCATCGCTCCAATAGAGGATTATCTCGTAGGCGTTCATCATTCCTCCCGGTCATCGAAAGCAATATTTGCGTCCGAGCCACCGCCCAGGATCCGAAGCAACAGCCTGCCACGTTGGGTCATCGGCCTGGGTACGCATTCATGGCCGGCTAACCTCGAGGTTCCGGCCCAACCCTCTGGCTGTCAAGTCCCGCACGCCCCGGCGTCGGTCAACCCAGTGCCTCCAGCCGATAGAATCGGGAAGGGTTCTCGAACAGGATCCTGTCCACGGCCCCGGCTGGAAGATCGTCGCGCGCGCGAAGATAGGGCAGGTCGCCCCCGAACTGGTCGCGCTCTCGTTCATGTGGGTAGTCAGATGCCCAGAGGATGGCGCCGGGGTGTACCAGATCGAGCACGTGCGGGAGCGTCCGTTCCTCCACCTCGGCGGTGAAGAAGAGGTTGCCTGACTTGAAATACTCGCTGGGGCGGCGCTCCAGCGGTCGAGCCAGGCGCGCCCCGAACTTCTCATAGTCCTCGTCCAGGCGGTCCATCATGAATGGCACCCAACCGACCCCCGCCTCGAGGAAAGCCACGCGCAACCGGGGGAACCGATCGAAGACGCCCTGGAACACCATGTTGGTGAGCTGGACCATCTGCGCCACGGGGTGCTCGAGGCAGTGCGCCTCGGCGAAGCTGGTGAGCCGGTCCAATCCGAGGTTGGCCGCCACCCCTCCGTGGATGGCGACGGGTACGTCCAGCCGCTCCGCCTCCGCCCACACCTCGTGATAGACCGTGGAGCCATAGAGCGGCATCCGGTTGTGGGTGACTGCCGGCAGCACTCCCCCCAGGAACCCTAGCTCGGTCACAGTCCGACACAGCTCGACGGCGCACGCGGCGGGGTCCTGGGGTGGGAGCAGGGCCACGCCCCTGAGGCGGCGCGTGACGCTGGTGAAGCGATGGGCGAGCCAGTCGTTGTACCCCCGGCTGAGGGCGGTGGCCCACTCCGGAAGCTGCACCAGCCCCAGGGCCAGGCCCGCGGTGGGATAGAGCACGCTGAGGTCGATGCCGTGCTCGTCGAGGAAGCGGAGCCAGGCCTCGGCATCCGGATCTTCGCGGCGGCCTCGGCGCGCGAGCCCACGCTGCCACCCGTCAGCGTCCAGGAGGGCCCACGTCGCGTGCCATTCCATCTCGCCGTAGGGGCCGGGAATGTGCTCGAACAGGTCCTGGTGCGCTTCCATGATGTGTCCATCCGCGTCGATGACCCTCTGCGACATACTGCCCTCCTGTCTTCATAATAGTCACCCTTGAGCGGAGCGAAGAGCCTGCCCTGAGCTTGCCGAAGGGCCTCCCGGGAGATGCTTCGCCCGCGGCTGCCTGAATGGTGTCACCCTGAGCCGTGCGAAGGGTCTCCCGCGATATTGCTTCGCCTGCGGCCCAGCATGAGAATACCGCTCGTCCTGAGCCTGTCGAAGGACGAGCCCGGGCGTCGGCAACCTTCGCCTCATGGTTCGACAAGCTCACCATGAGCGGTTTTCATACGGGTTCGGGGCGCGCCGAAGGCCCATGGATTCCTCAGCA
This sequence comes from uncultured Chloroflexota bacterium, assembly GCA_964417895.1. Lineage (GTDB taxonomy): Bacteria > Chloroflexota > UBA6077 > UBA6077 > SHYK01 > CAYQJS01. Next base: position 116,807 of record CAYQJS010000001.1, read on the forward strand.
TGACAGTTTCGTCAGTCCAGGGCGCGCCACAGGTGCATGACAACAGCATGACATGATTGCTAGCGTCCGGCCTGCTCCGGTTAGCCTCTCGCGCGTCCTGTTCGGCGAGCTGGCGGCTTCTTCGTCTTCGGCTCCAACGACGTAGCGTACTCGAACGACATTCCCAGCCAGCGGTCGAGCTCGGCCGAGTCCGCGACGACGGACGGCGGGACGACGGCGTACTCGCGCATGGGGCGGCCCGGCATCGGCGCGAAGGGCGCCGCCCCACCGGTCCCAAGTGCCTCTCGTAGGCGATCGGGCGCGAGGCGGACCACCATCCGCTCTTCATGGAGCCCGGCGAACATGTTGCCATTCAAAAAGGCGGCTGGCATCCCGAACATCTGGCGCCGTTCGGCCAGCGGATAGGCCGACAGTGCCCTGTCGAACTTCTCCACCAGCTCCGGCGACGGCTTTGTCCACTGCATCGTTGGCCCCCTTTCACTTCACGGCCATGATGCCGCGACAATTGACCGGCTTGCACCCGGGCGCTACGCTATCGGTTGAGAGTGCGAAAGGAGTATGGCAATGATCCAGACATCGCTCAAGGTGACCGGCATCGACCACGTCGTCCTGCACGTCCGCGACCTGCCCGGCGCGCGGCGCTTCTATATGGACGTGCTGGGCATGGAGGTGGCGCACGAGAACGAACGGCAATGCTTCCTCCATTGCGGCGAGCAGCAGGTGGCGCTCTTCCTGACGCGGGATGGGGGAGACATCCACGCCGGGAGCGAGATGAACCACATGGCGCTGCGACTGGCGTCCGGCGAGTATGCCGAGGTGAAGGCTCGCCTGGAGGCTGAGGGCTGCGAAGTCCACGGTCGCACCGGAGACCCCTATTGCATCTACTTCAGCGATCCGGAGGGCCACCACCTCCAGGTGCTCACGCCCGCCGAGCAGCAGGGCGCGCACTGAGCAACAGAACGTCACCCCCTTCCTCCTCCCCCGTCAAGGGGAAGATAGGCTCCCTCCGCCGCGGAAAACATAGGCTCCCTCGATGGGGGAGGGCGATAGTCCCCCTCCCCCCTTAAGGGGAGGGTTGGGGAGGGGGTGGGTTATGCCCGAGTCAATGAGACTGTGCGCTGGCCCTCGGGGAGTTGGCGGGAGATCGGGCCATCGGGTCGGAGGCGGAGCGACTCCGCTCGTCTCCATGTCGAAAGAGGTCGATCAGCGAAGCCGGCAGCCCCTGGCTCGCCACGACGGCGCCGAAGGCGCCCGCCAGAGTCCCAGGCGTCTCGGTCTTGGGGATGATCCAGAACGGCTGTGACCAGGCTCTGCGTTCGTCCGCCATCACCGCCTCGACCCTGATCCAGTCCTCGGCGCCGGTGGGGAAGTATCCGGCCCACTTGCCGGGGCCCTCGTACAGGAGCCGGTTGTACTGGTCGATGAAGCGAATAGTTCGAGCATCGGGACTGGACGCGGTGATGGCGCCATTCATCACGCCCAGCACGGAGAAGCTCGGGCCGTTACTGGCGTAGAAGGCACCGGTCTCGAGCGCCCGCCGGACCGCCGCCTCGGTGAGGGCAGGCGCCTTCAGCATGACCCAGCCGTGGTCGATATCGTCGTCGTCGTGCGCATCGTCGACGGCCACGGCCCAAATGCGCGCGCCAGGCCCTTTGGCGTTCAGCACTTCATGCCAGAGTGCGACGTTGCGGGCCTCCCGCGTCGGATTCCTGGTCAGGTAGTTGAAGACCTCGAAGGCGAAGCACCCCTCCAGGACGCGGAAGTCGGTCCCGGTCCAGCCCACGGTCCAGCTGGGATGGTCGAGGATCGCCATCCCCCCCGCCGCCCTGATGTGGTTGATGCGCTGCTGCGGCGGAAGCTGGGCCGGGGCCACGGCCTGCACGAAAAGGCCGGTGATGTGCCCCGACGCGGCTGTGCTCTCGTAGGCGGGAATAGCAACGAAAATATCGCTATTCATCTCGCTGGGATGGGCGATGAGGTTATGGTCGGTGATGGCCAGGAAGTGGTACCCACGCCGCTGGTACGCCACAGCCAGGTCACCCGGTGGGAGGGAGTTCTCACCGTCGAACGAGAAGGTCGAGTGCGTGTGCAGCTGCCCTTTCCAATATGCCCCCCGGCCTGCGTACGGATAGTCGAGAACGGCGGGGGTAGACCAGCCCCGGCCGATCTCGAAGGCGGATCGCTGCTCGACGAGCGGCATATCGCGAAGGCCAAAAGCCCGCACTCGGACCAGGTGCTGGCCCGGCGCTCCGTCGGACCAGACGTGCCTCCAACGAGTCGGGTCATCCGCGTCGCGCTGCGCCGGCGCCCACCGCTCGTCCGCGTCGAAAGCGACCTCCACGCGGTCGGCAACCCCGCCCGCCGGTGCCGCGGCCACCACGTCGACCAGGAAGAGGTTGCCATCGCCGACGACGGATCCTTCCGTGGGAGCGAGGATGCGCACACCCGATTGGAGTGGGAACGCCGCGAGCGTTCGGCTCGGCACGCCGATCGGGCCGCCCACGAGAGCCAGCGCGAGCGCGGCGATTATCGCCGGGCGCAGCCAAAGCCCACGCCCCGTGCGGGCAGTCGCCGTCATCGTTCTGAAAATCCCCTCGCCCTTTGGGAGAGGGTAGGGTGAGGGCGCTCCCTCAAGCGCGATCTCATCCTTCCGTAGTGTCGAGGGGGGACATGAACAATTCTGAGCCTCCGGGCTGAGCCGCTGGGCACCGAGTCCGTATACGCGGGCGCGGGCGCCTTCGCTTCGCTCGGCCTGATAACCACACCGTTGCTCCCTCCGTTGGCATGAATCTGCGCGGACCCCAATTAAGAGCCAGATAAGAGAATGGGGCAAGTCTATCACAAAGGCGCAAGTAAAGCAGGAGGGTCCGGCATGAATTACACTTCGACTTGAAGGCAAGGAACAAACGGCAGGGGGTGGACTGTGAAGAGCGCGCTCGACCGCCGCATGACGCGCCGACAGTTCGTGGGCGCTTCCGCCGCGACCGCGGCCGCGTTGGCGGCCTACGGCTGCGCGCCGCCCAGCAGCCCGACGGCGGAGCTCGCGCCCGCCGCTGCGGGTCTTGCCGCCGTCAATCGCTCAGCCCAAGCGGTGGTCGGCATGGGAGCATTCGGCCCGCCGGCGACGATGACGAACGTCGGCGGTCTGTCTGGCGACCAGGGCGGCGACCTCCAGATGATCGCCCATTCGTCCCTGAGCGTCATCGACCACGACTCGAACGTCATCCCGATGCTCGCCGAGCGCCTGCCCTCGGCGGAGGACGGGACCTGGGTGGTGAATCCGGACGGAACGATGCGGCTCACCTGGCATTTGCGTCGGAACGCCCGATGGCACGATGGGCATCCCTTCACGAGCAGGGACGTGCGCTTCAGTTGGGAGTTCAACAACGACCGGGCGCTCCCCATCAGCACTACCAGCGTCCATCAGAACGTCACGTCGATCGACCTTCCCGACGACTTCACCGTGGTGATGCACTGGAAGCTCACCACCGGCTTCGCGCACGTCCTCACGCGTTCCGACTTGACGCTTCACCCGGAGCACATCGTGCGTCCGGCGTGGGAAGCGGGCGACGTGGACCGCCTGCTGGCCCACCCGCAGTTCCACGAGGGGTTCGTGGGCCTCGGGCCTTATCGCATCGAGCGCTGGGGCCAGGACGGCACGGTTGTCTTCAAGCCCTTCGAGGACTTCTACCTGGGGCCACCGAAGATCGGCACGCTCGTGCACTACTCGGCGGCCAACGCCGTCGGCGTTCTGACGCAGCTGCTGGCCGGAACGATCCAGAAGACGTCGCGGAATGGGCTCGGGTTCGAGGAAGGGATCACCGCGCGCGACGAGTGGGAGGCGAAAGGCGAGGGCAAGGTCTACTTCATGCCCATTGGCTGCCGGCGCCTGCTGATGCCCCAGGAGCACAACCCCATCTTCCGAGACGTGCGTGTGCGCAAGGCGCTCCTGCACGCCATCGACCGGGAGCAGCTGGGGACCACGCTCTATGGCGGCCAGGCTCCCGTGGCTCATTTCCCGCTCTCGCCCCAGGAACCCGGCTTCGCGGCCGCCGAGGCCGCGGCTGCAAAGTACGCGTTCGACCCACGCCGATCCCTCGCGCTCATGGAGGACGCTGGCTGGAGGCGCGGAAGCGATGGCGTGCTGGCCAACGCCACCGGCGAACGCTTCGAGATTCCGTTCCGGGTTCCCGTCGCGGACAACGAACAGGTGCGCTTGCAGGGGGCGGTGGCCGGGTTCTGGAGCGACATCGGCGTACGCGCCCGAGTCGACAACGCCAGCGACGCCCAGCTGCGCGACCGCCAGCTGAGGGAGACGTACCCGGGAATCGCAACGACCGACTCAGGGCCAACTATCGCGTCGCTGTCCCGTCGCTGGCATTCCAGCAATATTCCCCGGGCCGAGAACCGCTACGTGGGCGATAACGCGGCGCACTGGAGCCATCCGGAGGCCGACCGCATCCTCGAGCAGGTCGACCGGACGTTCCGGAAGGGCGAGATGGAGAACCTGCTGGTCCAGTTCGCCCGGCTCTACTCAGAGGAGTTGCCGGCGCTGACGCTCTACTACACGCCCGAGGTCACGGCGGTCCACCGTAGTCTGCACGGCGCGAGGCCGCGCGCCGCTGGCAGCGGCCAGAACACGTGGAACTGGAGCTGCTACCAGTGGGAGTGGGTGTAAAGTTCCGAGTTCTAACTTCTGAGTCCCAAGTCCCAAGTCCCAAGTCCCAAGTCCCAGGTCCCAAGTCCCGAGGCTGACGGAAGGTTCCCGAGGAGAACGATGCAATGGAAAATGGCAATACGGCCTTCGACAACCGGTTCACCAGGGCGTTCGGCTTCCCGCTGGAGCGCATAGCGGCCAAGATTAAAAGCCACCTTTCCGAGCCCATCAAGGCGTTCATTGCAGAGTCCCCCTTCTTGGTAATGGCGACGTCCGCACCCGACGGGCGGTGCGACGCCTCGCCCAAGGGAGGCAAGCCCGGCTTCGTGCGCGTGCTGGACGACTGCCACTTGCTCGTTCCGGATGTGGCCGGCAACAGGTTGTTTGATTCGTACCTCAACATGGACAACAACGCTCACGTCGGCTTGATCTTCTTCATCCCCGGCCTGTCGGAAGCCGTGCGGGTGAACGGCCGGGTCAACATCGTGAGCAGGGATGAGCTAGATCGGCGAGGAATTGAGCGGTCGGTCTATAACCCCGACCTCGAACGGGACCTGCTCCAGGGGATCATCGTGGAGGTCGAGGAGGCCTACGGCCACTGTCCGCGGGCGATGAACTACTCGGACCTCTGGAACCCGGACACGATCGAGGATCGACGGCGCAGCGGAGCGCACCCGCTTCGCGGCGGGGTCGCGCCGGCGACCTAGAACAGCTCGGGGGAAGCGAGTCATGGGTTGCCCTCAAACGCCCGGACGCTTTCAACGGGATCCCTCTCCCATCGGAATGGGAGAGGTTAGGTGAGGGCCCCTTGCCGAACCATTTTCATCGGCCATCGAGGTTTGCCCTCACCCCAACCCTCTCCCGCTGAGGCAGGAGAGGGAGCCTGCCCGATCCCTGGAGCCGCTCGACCCCAACGGTGGACTGAGCACACCGAGGGCCGATGGGTTCCGCAAGCGGTCTACTACGGCCCAGGCGCGGGCGGCAGCTCGCCGGGTTGGCCCTCCGCGGCGCCCGGCACGCCGAGCGGCACCGGGCCGATCGGGCATGGCCCGCCCAAGCCCAGCCGGCCCAAGTCGACCGTCTGGCCGGAGGACGCAACGAAGACGTTGGGCTGCAGCGCAGTGGAGCCAGGAACAGTGCGCACCGGGCCGGCGGCCACCGTGTAGTACTGTCCCACCGGCACACCCTCGATGCGAAAGCGCCCGGCCTCATCGGTGCGTGCGCTCAGGCCGGTTCCCTGCACGGCGACGAGCACGGCGCCGGCGGGCACAGGCTGCGGACGCGGCACCGGAATCGGCCGGGGCGGCACGGGTCCTATCCCAACGCCGGGCACCACTTGCACGCCCTCCGGGGCCACCCCCGGCGCGGGCAGTATTTCGATGCCAGGGGCCATGCCCGGCACTGGGAACGTCTCGACTCCCTCCGGGGCCATCGCCGGCGGGGGCAGCAGCTCCACTCCCTCGGCGCCCATGCGCACCCCGAACGGCGCGCACCACAGTACCTGGCCGACGACCACACCGCTTCCCTGGGCGGCTGCCGCTTCGGGCGACGTGTAACGCGGTAGGCCGAGCACAGCTAGTGCGAGCAGCGGGCCGGCCAAGCCCGCCGCGGCCGAAAAAATGGTGCGCTTCATCACTTCGGACCTCCGGTACGAATAGTCGATGGAGTCGACCGATGCCTCATCGTACACCACCGTGCCCGACACGACCGGCTTCGGAAGACCCAAGCAGGCGAGCTCTCACCCGGGCGGGCCCGCCTCTCCCCGGCTGGGCGACGCGGCGCGCATGGATGCCCGGCGCCACAAGGCCAGCAGCAGTGTGGCGGCGGCCGCGAACACGGTGCCCGCCACTCCTATGGCGAAAGCGATGGATATGGTGTCGGCGACGACGAAGATCAATGGCTCGACCACCGCCAGAAGGATCGTCCATAGCAGCGACTGCAGCGAGATGATGGTGGCTCGCTGCGCGCTGGGGATCTCGGCGTTCAGCAGCGAAGAGAGGACCGGCCGCGCGAGGCCGTTGGCCAGCGCTACGACGAGGAAAAGGCCCATCGCTGCTGGGGATGCCAGAGCGGCAAGCAGCCACATGGAGACAACGATCGCCGCCTGAGATGCCAGCAGCACAGCTCCTGGCCCAACCCGGCCGGCGATCCTGGCCGCGGCGAGTGACCCCAGAACGGCGGCAACGCTCCGCGCCAGCACAATAGGCCCCAGCGTCCACACCGCCACGCCGGCGGCGCTGGCGTAGGGCTGCAGGGCCATAAACCCGAGCAGGAAAGGGAAGACAGACGTTGTCGCTCCAAGCAGCACCAGATGGCGCACGACCGGCCTGCCGGCAGCGACACGGGCCGCTTCGGCCATGGTGCGCCAGTAGCTCGGTGTTGCCGACGCGTCCCGATGGGTCGGCTCGCGAAGGGTGGCCGCTACTCCTGCCGCGGCGATGGCGCAGGCGCCGGACATCGTGAAACAGAGGCTCATGTCGTACGTCGCCACCCAGCCGCCGACGAGCGCGCCGAGACCCTGCGAGGTCTGCACCACTGCCATATGGCGTCCCGCCAGCCTCGGATAGTCCCCGACCCTCCCTTCGGCGCGGAGGCTGTCGTAGAGCAGCGCTGTGTCGGCGCCGCTGAAAAACGTGAAGGACACGCCCCACGCGATGAACCCTAGCACGAAGATAGGGGACAGAACCTCGGCCGTGAGCGCGAACATGGACGCGCTCAGGAGCGCGGCGCCGACAATGAGCGAGGACTTCCGCCCGAGACGGTCGGCGAAGGCGCCCGTGGGTACCTCGGCGAAAGCCATCAGGACCCAGCCGATTGCGTCCAGGACTCCGATTTGCGTAAGAGTCAGCCCCCGCTGCTGAAAGTAGATCACCCAGATGGGCATCCACAGATAGAACTGCACGAAGGCGTCGAAGACGAAGAAACGTGGGATGTTGCCGCCGTAGGACACGCTAATTGGCTTCAGCGTCGCCTCCTTGGGCGGATGATCTCGTGACCACGGCCCCCACCCTCTGTACGTCGAGACAGGGAATCCCGCTGCAGGCTCACGCTAGAATAACGCCGCCCTCAACGACACGGAAAAGTCGCACATGATCGGGCAACCCGAGCCGCTCCGCGACGCAATGGTCGCGGCCCCTCCCAACGACGAATCCGACGTGGATTACTGGATCGCCCTCACGCGGGTGACCGGTATCGGGCCGCGGCGGTTCGACCTGCTCGTCCAGTCGCTGGGCTCGGCCCGGGCCGTGTGGGCGGCAAATGCCGCCGATCTCGCCGCGGCCGGGCTCGATCGCAGGAGTGCGGAGGCGCTGCTCGCAGCCCGCGGGAAAGTCGATCCGAGCCTGGAGATGCGGCACCTGATTGCCACGGGCGCCTATGCCGTAACGCGGCGTGATGAGCGCTATCCCGCACACCTGGCGGAGATCTACGACCCGCCGCCGGTGCTCTACGTCCGGGGTGAGCTGGACCCACCCGACTGCCCGGCGGTCGCCATCGTCGGAACGCGAGGAGCGACCACCTACGGCAAGATGGCGGCCGAGCAGATCGCCCGGGGTCTGGCGGAGGCTGGCGTTACCGTCATCAGCGGCCTTGCGCTGGGTATCGACGCGGCTGCGCACCGAGGCGCCCTGGATGGTGGCGGGCGGACCATCGCCGTCCTGGGCAATGGTCTGGACCGGGTCTATCCGTCTCAGCACGCCCATCTGGCCCGGCAGATCGCCGAGCGCGGGGCACTCGTTACCGAGTTCCCGCTCGGTACGAAACCGGATGCGACTAATTTCCCACGCCGCAACCGCCTCATCTCGGGCCTGTCGTCTGGTACGCTAGTGGTCGAAGCAGGGGAGCGGAGTGGCGCGCTGATCACCGCCGCCTTCGCCGCCGAGCAGGGCCGTGACGTGCTCGCGGTGCCGGGCAGTATCTTCAGTCCGGCGAGCCGCGGCGCGAACAGTCTGATTCGGGATGGGGCGACGCCCGTGACGTGCGCCGAGGATGTGCTGGCCGAGCTGGCGCCCGGCCACGCTCCGAGGCAGCTCACCGTGGGAGACATCCTCCCCGTCGACGCGACCGAGCGCGCTCTGCTCGACGTGCTGAGCGCGGAGCCGACGCACATCGACGAGATCGCTCGGGCAGCATCGCTCCCCATGTCCCTGGTCAGCTCGACGCTGGCGATGATGGAGTTGAAGGGTCTGGTGCGCCAGACCGGCGGCATGAGCTACGTGAAATAACTTGGTGTGGGTATAGCGTTTACCCATCAACCTCCCATGGAGCAGTGAGTGGCAGACAGACTCGTGATCGTGGAATCGCCGGCGAAGGCGAGGACCATCGAGAAATACCTGGGGCGCGACTACGCGGTCCGAGCGTCGCTCGGGCACATACGCGACCTGCCCAAAAGCAAGCTCGGCGTGGATGTCGACGACGACTTCCGCCCGCAATACCTCGTGCCGCGCGACAAGACGAAGACCCTCAAGGCGCTCAAGAGCGAGGCCCAGCGCGCCCGGGAGATCTTCTTGGCGACGGACCCTGACCGCGAGGGTGAGGCCATCGCCTGGCACCTGGCGGAGACCATCGATCCCGGTGACCGCCCGGTCCGCCGCGTTGAGTTCCACGAGATCACTCGGGACGCGGTGCAGAACGCCATGCTCCAGCCCCGGAGCATCGACTACAAGCGGGTAGATGCGCAGCAGGCGCGGCGTGTTCTCGACCGCCTGGTGGGCTACAAGATAAGCCCCCTTCTCTGGAAGAAGGTCAAGAGCGGGCTCTCGGCCGGGCGCGTGCAGTCGGCAGCGCTTCGCCTGGTAGTGGAGCGTGAGCGGGAGATCACCAGCTTCGACCCAGTCGAGTACTGGTCAATTGAAGCAGAGCTGGCCAAACAGCACGTTCGCGTCCGAGGGCGGCCCCAGAGCTTCGTGGCGAGCCTGGTAGAGATCAAAGGGCAGAAGGCCGAGATCGGCGATGAGGCCCAGGCATCCGCCATCGCGGCGGATCTCGACGGCGCCGCTTACCGCATCGAGAGCGTGCGGCGGCGTGAGCAGCAGCGCAATCCTCCGGCGCCGTTCACGACGAGCACACTACAGCAAGAGGCTTACCGCCGGCTCAGCTTCACGGCCAAGCGCACGATGCTGGTAGCCCAGCAGCTCTACGAGGGCATCGACGTCGCGGGCGGGGAGAGCGTGGGCCTCATTACGTACATGCGGACGGACTCCACCGTCGTCGCCCAGAGCGCCATTGACGAAGCGCGACGATACGTCCAGGAGCAGCATGGCGGCGACATGCTGAGCGACGCCCCGCGAACGTATCAGACGAGGAGCCGCTTGGCGCAGGAGGCGCACGAAGCCATCCGCCCCACCTCGGCCTACCGGCGGCCCGACGACATCAGCCGTTTCCTGTCGCGGGAGCAGATGCGCCTCTACGATCTCATCTGGAAGCGGTTCGTCGCCACTCAGATGGCGGCAGCCCGTATCGAGATCACGACGGTGGATGTGCTCGCCACTCCCTCGTCCCCGGCAGGGGGTGAGGGGGCCGCCCCCCTCCCTAGCCCTCCCCCTCGGAGGGGGGAGGGGACCGCCTACAGGTTTCGTGCGTCGGGATCCACCATGCAATTCAAGGGCTTCCTCGCGCTCTACAGCGAGTCGCGCGACGAGGACGCCGCTGCGAGCGATGAGGACCGCAAGCCGCTGCCGCCCCTGGCTGATGGTGAGCCGCTCGATCTCGTGGCGCTGACCCCCGAGCAGCATTTCACGCAGCCCCCGCCCCGCTATTCCGAGGCGAGCCTGGTGAAGATGCTGGAAGAGCGGGGCATCGGCCGGCCGAGCACCTATGCCCCGACGCTCTCAACTCTCGAGGAGCGCGGCTACGTCGTACGAGCCGACAAACGGCTCGAGCCGACGGAGCTGGGGACCATCGTCAACGACCTGCTGGTCGAGCACTTCCCGAAGGTCGTGGACATTGATTTCACCGCCAATATGGAGGAGCGCCTCGACGACATTGCGCAGGGCAGGCTGGAATGGGTGCCGGTCATGCGCGAGTTCTACGGGCCGTTCGCGCTAACGCTCCGCACCGCCGAGCAGGAGATGGAGCACGTGCAGCCTCCCGTCGAGGCGGCGGGCGAGACCTGTGAGAAGTGCGGCCGCGAGATGGTGATCAAGCTGGGGCGCTACGGGAAGTTCATCGCGTGTCCGGGCTTCCCGTCGTGTCGCAACGCAAAGCCGCTCCTGGTGAAACTTGGGGTCCCATGTCCCGAGTGCGAGGCCGACATCGTGGAGCGCCGCACGCGCAAACGCCGCGTTTTCTACGGGTGCTCTCGCTACCCCGAGTGCCAGTGGACCTCGTGGAATCGACCGCTCCGCCAGCCGTGCCCCGCCTGCGGCGGCCTGCTGGTGGAGGCCGGCCGCGACCGGGGAAAGTGCACGGTGTGCGGCACGACGGTCTCGGTCGCCCAGCCGAGCGACGGCCAGACGCTGGAGGCGACATCGCGGGAGGGGCGATGACGTCGGAGAATACCCCCCTCCCTAACCCTCCCCCTCAAGGGGGGAGGGAACAATCCCAACCTCCCGCCCCCTCTCCTCAGCAGAGGAACAGGGGGACAGCGCAAACTCCCTCCCTCTCAGCGGGGGAGGGTCGGGGAGCGGGTGACCGCGCGAGAGCACGAACTGTCCAATCGCCTTCTCGCCTGCAGCGCCTGCGCCAGGGCATGGCGCAGGCGGAGCTGCCCGCCTTGCTCGTCTCCCAACCGGAATCGCGACGCTATCTGAGCGGTTACGCGGCCAAAGACCTCCCTCCTCGCGATTCCGGCGGGTATCTGTTCATCACTGAGGACCGCCAGTACCTCTTGACGGACCCGCGGACCGAGGGGCAGGCGGCGGCCGAGGCGCCCTCTTTCGAGCTGCGCGTCTACCGGAGCGGAGCGCCCATGTCCAATGCGCTGCGCGAGCTGGTAGCCGAGACCCGTGTGCGGACGGTCGGTTTCGACGCCGGCTACGTGTCCTACGCGCTGTGGCGAGAGCTGAGCGACAAGCTGGAAGGGGCCGCCGCGCTCACGCCGGCGCCGGATCTGGTGGACCGGCTGCGCATGGTCAAGGACGCGAACGAGATCGTGGCCCTACGCGCCTCCATTGCTTTGAACGACGCCGCGTTTGCGCATCTCGCCCGAACGGTGCGCGTCGGTATCACCGAGATGGAGCTGGCCTGGGAGATGGAGAATTTCGTCAGGACTCATGGCGCGGAGGGGCTGGCTTTCGACCCCATCACCGTCGCCGGGCCCAACAGCGCGATCCCGCACGCAGTCCCCTCACCCAGACCCGTGGGCAGCCACGAGCTAGTATTGTTCGACATGGGCGCGCGTCTTGGCGGATACTGCTCCGACATGACACGCACGTTCTGCATCGATGCGGTTCCCGCTCAGCTCGGCGACGCCTGGCAGGTTGTCCTCGACGCCCAGCAGGAGGCAGTGGCGGGAGTGCGGCCGGGGATGACGGGCGCCGCGGTCGATGCCATCGCCAGGGACGCGATCACGCAACGAGGCTTCGGCGAGGCCTTCATCCACGGGACCGGCCACGGCATCGGCCTGGAAGTGCACGAGCCACCGTGGCTGACACCGACGAGGGGCGTGGACGTGCTTGAGCCGGGCATGGTTTTCAGTATCGAGCCCGGCATCTACCTTCAGGGTCGCGGCGGGGTCCGCATCGAGGACCTCGTGCTGCTCACGGAGCGCGGTGCGGAGGTGCTGTCGCGCTCTCCCACGAAGCTTCATCTCGCGGAGGTCCTACACGATCTTGCCTCACCCGCTCGTCCTGAGCCTGTGGTTCGACAGGCTCACCACGAGCGGACCCCCGCTCATCCTGAGCTTGTCGAAGGACAGGCTCACCACGAGCGGACCCCCGCTCATCCTGAGCTTGTCGAAGGACAGGC
>CAYQJS010000001.1:129468-322795 GCA_964417895.1 uncultured Chloroflexota bacterium
TCACCACGAGCGGCAATCTCCCGGAGGTCCTCGTTGATCTCGACCGGTGATCTCAAAAAAGGCGTCGTCATCGAAATAGAAAAGCAGCTCTTTCAGGTGCTGGACTACCAGCACATCAAGATGGGCCGGGGCAGCGCCCAGGTGAGGATGCGCCTGCGCAACGTGCGCAGCGGGGCGGTCATCGAGCGAACGGTGCAGGCCGGCGAGAAGTGGCCTCGCGTGCGGCTTGAGCACCGCACGGTGCAGTATTTGTACGAGGACTCGCCCAACTACGTGTTCATGGACCAGGAGAACTTCGACCAGATGGCCCTGGGACGGGACAAGCTGGGCGACGCCATCAACTACCTGAAGGACGGCATCGAGATGGAGCTCCTCATGCACGAGGACGAGCCCATCGGCGTCGAGCTGCCCATCACTGTGGAGCTTCGGATCGAACAAACGGAGCCGGGGTTCCGTGGCGACACGGCGACTGGCGGCACCAAACCCGCGACCTTGGAGTCGGGGCTAGTGGTGAATGTGCCACTGTTCGTGAGCTCCGGCGAGACGATTCGCGTGGATACCCGAACAGGCACGTACATCGAACGCGTGAGCTAGGGGTCATTGCGCATGAACGTGGGCGTTACCGTGGCCCCCACATCCGCCCGGACGCGTTCAGCCAGATCCCTCTCCCATCGCAATGGGAGAGGTTAGAGGTGAGGGCCCCCTGCCGAACCCTAGTATCATCGGTCATCGAGGTCTGCCCTCACCCCACCCCTCTCCCGCTGCGGCAGGAGAGGGAGCCCGCCTGCTCGCTCAACCACCGGTGCTCTTGCGCCGACGTGTACTAGCCGTGGAGGCGGAGCCGCCCGACACCGACCAGGCTGTGCGGGCCGTGGCCGAGGTGCTCGCCGCGGTGCGCGGCAGCACGATCGCCGAAGTCGAAGTCGAATGGGAGGGCGGCAGCGTTCGCATCCACCGCGAACCGGGCGCGATCGCGGCCTCAGTAGCACGTCCCCAGCCGGACCCCGCGCCCGTCGACGATCGTGTGGTGGTGAAGTGCGAGCACGTGGGGATCTTCCACGCGGCGCCGGATGCAACCCTCCCGGCGCCGGGTGAGCGCGTGGCGGCTGGCGCCCGGCTGGCCGAGATCGAGACGCTGGGCATCCGCAGCGCAGTGGTGGCCCCCATCGAGGGCACGGTCGCTGAAGTGCTGATCGAGGAGGGGCTGCCGGTCGAATACGGGCAGCCGCTGTTCGTGCTGAGCACGAGCCTCCCACCGATTCCATCTGTCATGCTGAGCGAAGCGAAGCATCCGCTCGCCGGAGGCACGGATTCTTCGCCTTCGGCTGAGACTGACAGTATCGAGTAGGCGTCGTGCAGTCACGGCTCCGACCCGCTCCGAGCACCGCCGGGCCGCCGCAGACGGCCCTGGGAGCCCATTTCTTCCGCGTGCCAGACCTCGTCGCATGCATTCGCGACCTCCTCGCCGCGGATCCCGTGCTCAGCGACGTGTGGGTCTCCGGCGAGATCGCCGAGCTGACCCAGTCGGCGGCCGGCCACGTCTACTTCACCATCCGCGATGGAGGAGCCCGCATCCCTGCTGTGATGTTCCGCTCCGCGGCCAGGCGGCAGACGCTGCCGCTCTCCGACGGGTACTGGGCGCTCGTGCACGGCGCTGTCGGCATCTACGACCAGCGCTCAATCTACCAGCTCGTGGCGGACGTAGTGCTCCCGGGCGACGCGGGGGTGCTCCGCGCGCAATTCGAGGCACTGCGCCTGCGTCTGGAGCAGGAGGGACTCTTCGCGTCCGAGCGCAAGCGCCCGCTTCCCACCTTCCCGCGGCGCATCGGGGTGGTAACGTCGGATTCGGGTGCCGTGATCCACGACATGATGCAGATCTGGCAGCGGCGCTACCCTGCCCTGGATATCGTCCTGGCCCCCTCGGCGGTGCAGGGGGAGGAGGCGCCGCGGCAGCTTGTCGCGGCTTTGGCCCGGCTCGTGGATTTCCACGCGACGCAGCCGCCGGGGGAGGGTCTGGACGCGATCATCCTGGCCCGCGGCGGCGGGTCGCCGGATGAGCTGGCTTCATTCAACGACGAGCGTGTGGCGCGCGCCATTTTCGGCTCGCCCGTACCCGTCGTGTCGGCTGTGGGACACGAGACGGACTACACCATCGCGGATCTGGTGGCCGACGTGCGAGCGCCAACGCCATCCGCCGCCGCGGAGCTGTTGACGCCGGACGGGGCCGAGCTCCGCCAGACTGTCGACGGCATCGCACAGCGCATGCGGCGGGCGCTCCAACGCCAGCTCGCGATGGCGCGCGGATCGCTTGACGCGTCGCGTCAGCAGCTGGCGCGACGGTCGCCGGCCCGCCTGGTGGACGAACACCGACGGAGGGTGGACGACGCGCTGGCGCGGGGGACCAGGGCGGCCAGGTCCCTGATGGCCCTCGAGCGGTCGCGCATCGCCGCCTGCAGGGCCCAGCTCGCCGCGCTCAGTCCCTTGACGACGCTGAGCCGGGGCTATGCCATCGCCAGCCGGGCAGATGACGGCGCCGTGCTAACGGATGCTCTGCAGGCCGCGGTGGGCGAGCGGATCGCCGTCCGGCTGGCTCGGGGGCGTCTCGTCGGGGAGGTGCTGGAGCGCGAGACCGGGGGGTTCGCCCCAGGGGAGCCGGCGCATGGAGAATGAGGAGGCGGCGCCGGCCACCTTCGAGGAGGCCTACGAGCAGCTCCACAAGGCTATCGAGGAGCTGGAGGCGGGGCCGCTGCCGCTGGACGCGGCGATGGCTCGCTACGAGGAGGGCGTGCGTCTCGCGCGGCTGTGCAACCAGATGCTCGACAGCGCTGAGCTGCGCATCCAGCACGTGCTCCGCGAATCGGACGAAGGTAGGCAATAGGCAACAGGACCCCCTCTTCCTCTGGAAGAGAGCCTGCCCTGAGCCTGCCGAAGGGGTTGGGGTGAGGGCGTTCCTCTTACTGCTCGCGCCTCAGATCTCCAAGGTCACAGAGTCCAGCGCGTCGAGGCAAAACATGATGTCGCGCTTGCGCTGGTGGCAGCGGCCGATGAGGTACCACGAGGTCTTGTGCGGCATGAGAATCTGGGGATCCACGATGGGCTCCGTCAAATAGCCCACGCTGTTGCGCGGCGGATAGCGCAGCTTCACGGGCTGGTGGCGGATGAGCGCATCCGCCAGGCGGGCGTAGACTTCGGGGCTCGGTCCAAACCCATCGTTATCGCGTGGGGCGAGCGTTTTCCTGACCAGCGGCCGCAGCGGTGAAGGGAAGACCTCGTGCAGCTTCGCGGCGATCTCCGAGACCGCGTCTCCCGGTATGGCCGAATCCTGCAAGGCGCGCTGCACCAGCAGAAACAGCGTGTGAACGTCGCGAAGGGTGAATTGGGCCGTGGCAGCGTGCTCGCCGGAGGACGGGTCGCCGGCGAAGCGATAGCCATGCGCGCGGGTGAGGGGGAGGCCGATCTCATCGCGGATGACGTTCAGGTCGGCCTGGAGCTGCCGCTCACTGAGGGCGAAATGGTGTGCCAACTCGCGGCGGGTCATCCCCGGGGTCTGTGCGATGAACTCGACGATAGACCAGATGCGCTTGAACCGGTCTGCGACGAGCCGCTTGCGCTCCACGAGTGGATTCCCTCGCCGTGCATCGGTCGAATGGGAGAGCGTGAACAGGAACGCCCGAGAGTCGGACGCCGGCAGCCATGAAAGCGGACTCGGTACGCCGGGGGGGATTCGAACCCTCGACCTCAGCCTCCGCAGGGCTGCGCTCTAATCCGCTGAGCTACCGGCGCGTAGGCGGGAAGTATACCATCAGGCAGCGAGTCCTATAATTGTTGTGCTTCGGGCCGCTAGCTCAATTTGGCAGAGCAGCTGACTCTTAATCAGCGGGTTCAGGGTTCGAGTCCCTGGCGGCTCACCAGTTAGATCCTCACAGGAACGTGGGCGAAGAAGTCGCCCACGGGCATTCGCTCTAAAGCCGCGGCAGTTACCAGCCCGGTCGCGACGCGCGTGCGAAGCTCATCCAGCTTTTGCTGCGCCTCCCCTCGCCTGAGCATATCCTCGGGGGCCAATTGACAACCACGGAACCTGGAATACAATCTGCCTCGGCGGATGCTGGATCTCCTGCAAAACCTTTGGGCTTTCCCGCGCTCCAGAGGCCGCGGGAAGTTATCAGCGCTGAAGCGGGGAGGGGACCGTGCGCATTGACTGTGACGCCCACGTCGACGAAACCGAAGCCACCTGGGAGTACCTTGAGGAGGGAGAGAGCCGGTTCAGACCTGTCCTTCTTGATTCGGCAAGCCAGGCGAAGTTTGCCTACGTTCAGGGGTTGACCTCGGGCGACAATCGGCCCCATCGGATCTGGCTGCTGGCGGACGGTACGGTCCGTCTGCGGCGCTTTCGCGAGGATAAGAAGCAGGGAACAACCGAGGGAACCCGGACCTTAACGGATATCGACGAGCGCTTGCGGCATATGGACGAGATGGGCATCGACGTCCAGGTCCTCTACCGGCCTTCGTTCTTCGCCAGCCCGGTGTCCGCGGTCCCAGAACTAGAGGTAGCGCTCTGCCGGGCCTACAACCGCTGGATCGGCAACGCGACAGAGAAGAGTCACGGCAGACTCAGATGGGTTGCCATACCGCCACTTCTAAGCATGGAAAGGGCCGTGGACGAGCTCCGGTGGGCGAAGGACCATGGTGCCTGTGGCGTGATGAAGAAGGGATTCGAGCACGGGAGAGCCGCCAGCGATCCTTACTTTTTCCCGCTCTACGAGGAAGCGAGCCGCCTCGATCTGCCGATTTGTATCCATACGGGGTTCGGCGACCCGGACCGGAGGAGTGGGTTCGGCGGCACGGCCAACGCCATCTCTGCCTTCACCGATCTTGCCCGCGCCAAGGTTCCGGATCGCTTCCCCGACCTTCGAGTCGGCTGGATCGAAACCGGCGCTTCCTGGGTGCCGTATCTCTGCCACGAATTGTTCGACCGCCCCGCGGTCGCGGGTGCGATGGACCAGGATTTCCTCCGCCGGAACCGGTTCTACGTCGCTTGCGAGCCGACGGACGACCTGCCGTACATCCTGAAGTTCGGGACCGAAGACTGCCTGATGGTCGGGACAGATTACGGTCACAACGACCGATCGACGGATCTTCGGGCGCTCGGCGAGATCGAGGAACAGGGCGAGCGGGGGGAGATCCCGGCAAGCGTGGCCCGCAAGATCGTGGATGATAACCCCCGTCGCTTTTACGGGCTCTGAGTTTCACTCACCATGAAGTGGTGGAACTTTGCCATCGTCGTACTCTTCCTGGGCGCCGCGGGCGGCTTGATTGGCTGCGGGCCCGCGCCGCAGGCGGCCCCGACGGCGGCTGGAAGCGAGTTTGGCAGCGAGTTTCAACGGAAGTGGTCGGAGCTAGTCGCCAAAGCACAAGAAGAAGGCGAACTGGTGATGATCATGGGGCCGGGAGGCTATCGGTACTCTGGTCCCTTGCGTGAACATTTCTCTCGAAAGTTCGGTATCAGAGTTGTCGCTACGGGCGGAACCGGCGGAGAGCAGGTCACTAGGGTTTCAGCTGAGCGCTCCGCCGGCCGCTTCACCGTCGACATCGCGCACCTCGGCGTTTCCTCGAACGTGCAGCTGGCCAGCGTCGGTATGCTGGCGCCAATCTGGCCTTTGATCATCCATCCGGACATCCTCGATCCTGAGGGATGGATCCTCCCACAACCAGTGTACGAAGATGTCCAGAAAGAGTACATCTTAGACCGACAAGCAGATGCACCACCGAACATCGTGGACATCTACTACAACACACGCAGGGTGAGCCAGGCTGAAATCGACAGTGTGCAGTCCTGGTTCGACTTCCTGAAACCGCAATGGCGGGGGCGCATCGTTACCTCGTTGAGCCCGGATGTGCCCGGGGGGGGCCCTGCCTATGGATGGATGTTCCTGGGACGGAACTTTTTCGAACGCTTTATCAGAGAGATGAACGTCACCCACCTGCCGTATGCGTCCGGTCGAGAGGTGATGGACGGGCTCGCTTCGGGCAAGTGGGATGTGGTGCTCTTTTACGGTGGTGGTGACGTTCGCGGTGAGGTTGGGGCCCTCAAAGAGCTCGGGCTCCCGGTGGCGGAGCTCGAGCGGACCCTGAAGGAGGGGACCATCATCGATTTGCAAGGGGGAATGGGCATCTTCGATCGGGCGCCGCATCCCCACGCGGCGCAGCTCTGGTTCAACTGGCTCCTGAGCCGCGAAGGACAGACGGTTGAGAACTCTATAACGGAAGAAGTTGGTCCAAGGCCGTCCCTGCGGAGGGACATCCCGCAAGGGAAGGTCGAAGATGCCGCTTTCAACCGGCTGCAAAATCTAGGACGAGAGCAGCTGCGTCTGGCGAGCACCTCCGACCCCGCGTACGTGGTCGCCCAGCGAGAGGTGAACGACTTCCTGAAAACGATCTACCGCGAGCTGGCCCTCTACGGGTATTAGTCCGAAGTCTCGCTGAGGATCACGCGGCGGATTGTAGGGGTGTGGTGCACACCTATCCGCACAATTCCTCACGAGCTCTGAGAGGTGGCGGTCTCGATGCTGGCGCCGGCACGGCTGACTGCGGCCATCAACCCGCTTCGATTGCTTCGAACGACGAAGCCAGAAACCGGCACGTTCATCATGGCGATTACGATCATCGTGCTCGGCTTCTACATCGTTTTCCCGATCGTCATATTGCTCGTCATGAGCTTCAACGTTGCATCGGACATCTTTCTCCGCCCCGCTCAATGGGGGATTGACAACTGGATTAATGCCTGGGAGCGGCGAATTGTCCTGATCGCCCTCGGGAACTCGTTCCTCATCTGGTTTCTGGTAGCCGGACTCGCCTTTCCGGTGTCTATCGCCATTGCTCTCGTCCTGGCGCGAACTCGGATTCCGTTTTCCCACGGCCTGGAGTATATGTTCTGGGTCGCGTACATGTTCCCGTCTCTCGCGTCGACCATCGGTTGGATCATGATGCTCGACCCGGACACGGGGTTTTTGAACCAGGCGCTGAAGTTGCTGCCCTTTGTTGACCATGCCCCGTTCAACATCTACTCGGTTCCCGGCATCGTTTGGGCCAAGCTCATGGGGGATGGCATCGCTTTCAAGGTGATGCTCCTGACTCCGGCGTTTCGCAACATGGACTCAGCGCTGGAAGAGGCGGCCCGGGTCTCGGGCTCGTCCCGGCTTGCGTCGATGATGCGCATCACGCTGCCGATGATGATCTCACCAATCGTCTTGATCGTCTCCTTGCAGCTAATCAGAGTCTTTCAAGGGTTCGAGGCGGAGCAGCTACTGGGGCCTCGCTGGGGGTTCTATGTGTACTCCACCCTGATTTTCCGGCTCGCCCGCACCGAACCGCCGCAGTTCGGCGAGGCCATTGTGCTCGCCAGCATCACGTTCCTGATCATCGCCTGCATCGTGCCCCTCCAGCGATGGGTCATCCACCGCCGCGATTACACGACGATCTCTTCGGGCTTCAGGCCAGGGCTTACCGACCTCGGGCGGTGGCGGTTCGTCGCCGTGGGCCTCATTGTCGGCCTGCTCGTTCTACTCGTCGTCGTGCCTACTATTGTCGTTATCGTCGGCAGCTTCATGTCCCGGGTCGGTTTCTTCGAAGCCACGCCAACGTGGACGCTGAGGCATTGGCAGCTCGTCTTCACCGATACCGGGATCTTGAAGGCGTTGGTGACGACAATCGTCCTGGCGGTGACCGCCGGGATCTGTAGCCCGATCATCTTCTCGCTCCTGGCGTACCTGATAGTCAGGACACGCTTCCGAGGACGGGCGGTTTTGGACTCGATCATCTGGGGGTCCGCGGCCATCCCGGGGATACTGTCGGGACTCGGGCTCCTGATCATGTTCCTGATCGTTCCGGGCCTGTCCTGGGTGTACGGGTCCATCTGGGCTTTGATCATTGTGGTGATCCTCGCCGGCAAGACTACGGGGGTCAACGTCATGAAGGGCATATTCGTCCAGTTGGGCAAAGACATGGAGGAGAGCGCCCGTGTCGCGGGTGCGGGCTGGGTGAGGACCTACTTCCGCGTGGTGATCCCGGTGCTGATGCCGACGATGGTCCTCATCGGCGTGCTGAACTTCGTCGCGGCCGCAGGGTCGACGGCGAGCATCATTCTCCTGGCCTCTCGAGACACCTACACGCTATCCCTGCTGGTCCTGCAGCTGGCGGATTCCGCCGTCGGCCGCCGGGAGGCGGCCGGAATTGTGAGCTTGATCATCATGGCGATGACCCTCGGAGTCGCCTGGGTGGCGCGTGCCTATGGCTTCAGGGTCGGGGTGCCCCACGAGAGATAGGCTGGCGGTCGCGGTGGCGGATCGACGCCAAACCAGCGGGGGGGAGGGGTGTAGCTCCGCCACTCCGCTTGCCAACTGCGCTCATTCGCGGTTCAATGCGCCCGCTGACCAAGCGTTAGGAGTAAGCCATGGCAGCGACGACCTCTACCCCGCTCTCCGAAGCCCTGGCGTCCTTCACAGTCGATTTCGATTTCAACTCGTCTCCGTCCAGGAGCGCCCTTTTTGAGAAGGCGAAGATGCACATCCTGGATGGCATTGGCGTCGCGTTGGCGTCCACCACTATGGAGGACGGCTACGCATCGAAGCTTCTCAAGCTTGTGCAGGCCTTTGGAGGCGCCCCACAGTGCACGATCATGGGGTTCGGGCACCGCACAGCGCCGGCTTGGGCAGCCTTCGTGAACGGCAGCCTCATCCACGGCTGCGAGTTCGACGATGTCTTTACGGAGCGCATCCTCCACACCGAGGGCTTCGCCGTGCCGGTCTCGCTGGCTCTGGCTGAGCAGCGCGGCCTGAGCGGAAAGGAGATGATCGAGCGCTGGCTGATCACTGCGGAGGTGGCCCTTCGTGCTGCCCTGGGATGCGCCGAAGATAGCCTGAACCACACAGGCTTCCACAACACCGCAATCTTTGGCAACAGACGAGGCCGCCAGAGACCCCGCCATGCTCGCGATGGCGGCCGAAGTCAAGCTGCAGCTCGGTTCCGCGGACATCCCTCATGAAGAGCGGCCGTTCATCGTGTCGATTACGACCCCAAGGGGCACCTGGGAGCGGTCGCGCGTGAAGAGCAGCGGGTTCCCTGGCGAGGTGACCCCAAAGGTGGTCGCCGAGAAGTTCCGTCTCAACGCGGGGCTCGTCCTGCCGGACGAGAAAATGCAGGCCCTGGAGGAACGCGTCCTTCAGCTCGAGAACGTCAAGGACGTGCGGGAGCTGACCCCGCTGCTGTCGCCGTGATGCCCGCCGCCCAATCGCTGGCCGAGACACTCGCATCCTTCGTCGTTGAACTCGACCTCAAAGCATCTGCGTCGCGCGATGCCCTCGTCGACAAGGCGAAGATGCACATCCTCGACGGCATCGGCGTGGCGCTAGCGGCGACGACCGCCGAGGACCACTATGCGGACGGGCCGCTCCAGACAGTGGGCGAGTTCGAGAGCGATCCCACCTGCACCATCATTGGATCAGAGCAGCGGGCGGCGGCGCCCCTGGCCGCACTAGTGAACGGCAGTTTGATCCACGGGGTCGAGTTCGACGACGCGTTCATGGAGCGTATGCTCCACAGCGAGTCCTTCGCCGTGCCGACGGCGCTCGCTATCGCGGAGGAGCGCGGGCTGGATGGCTGGGCGGTGCTGGAAGGATCGCTGGTCACCACAGAGAGGGTTCGCGCTTTACGCTGAATTGTGCGGCTGTGGGGCGCTGGTCCTGGTCAGCGCCTGCGGACCGCAGGTCCCGAAGGCAACGCCGCTCAGTCCTCAGTCGCCTCACCTCGTGTCCCACTCGTGCACGTTCCAGGCGCTGCCGCCCTTCACGCCGGTCACGCCCGCCACCGCGAAGGCCGAGTCGATTCCCCAGTAGAGGGGAATGAGCGGCAGGTTGGTAGTCACCTCTCGCAGCAGGTCCCGCAGAGCGGCCAGCCGATCGGCGGGCGCGATGGCGGCGTTGAAGCGGTCGGACAGCATGTCTTGTCTGGCGTTCACGTATCCCGCTCTGCTGCCCACCCAGCGGTTCTCGGCGCTCGCATTGAACCGCGAGTGAAAGTAGTTGGCGACGAGCGTGTCGAGGTTGGGGGAGACGTGCGTCACGCCCGAGAACTTGGCGCGGAACTCATTGTTGCTCGTCAGCGCCCCCGGAATCTCGTACAGGGTCACCTGGGCTCCCATCGTCTTCCAATCGTCGCCGATCACGTTCATGAACGTCTCGGCGTCGCCGCTCTGGGTAGCGCGGATCTCGATCTCGAAGCGCTCGCCGCTCGGCTGGTGGACCAGGATGCCATCGGGGCCGCGCACCCAGCCGACCTCGGTTAACAGCTGCTGACCCCGGCCGAGGTCGTACGGATACTTACGGATCGCGTCCTCGACCTGCGGGCGTATCTCGTCGGTCGGACGGATCCAGCTATCGGCCACCTGGCTGAAGCCGTGGGTCATCACCTCGACCAGGCGCTCGCGACTCGTCGCATGGGCGAAGCCCTGCCGGACCAGCACATAGGTGAGTCCGTTGGCGGGACGCGCGAGCTCCGGCCGGTGCTGGATGTCCAGCCAACGGACCCCGCCGGACGGTACGAAGAAGACCTGATTGCCGGTGCCCTCCCAGCGCCGCTGCACCTCCACGGCAGCGTCAAGGTCGACGTTCACGTCGACCAGGACGTCGATGGTCCCCGCCAGCACGCTCGCCACCATCGCGTTGGCGTCCGGGATCAGCCGAGCGATCACGCGGTCGAGCTGCGGACGGCCGAGGTAGTAGTCGTCGAAGCGCGAGAACTCCAGGTGTGAGCCTGGCTCCCATCGCATCAGCCGATAAGCGCCGAGGCCCACGTACTCGGCCCGCAACAACGGGCTGTTTGTGAAATTCGCTTTGTCGTTGAGGTAGACCGCCTCCAGCAGATGTTTCGCCAGCGGTTCGAGGCTGGGCGCGCGGTCCGCGTAGCTATAGATCTCCGACCACTGAACGACGAAGGCATGCGGATCGGGCGCCGAGAAGGACTGCATGAGTCGAGCAGCGCTGCGCGATCGGTTGGGCAGATCGGGGTCCTTGTAGACGCCCAGCGCGAACACGAGGTCTGCCGACGTGAAGGGCGTGCCGTCGTGCCACTTCACGTTGGGCCGAAGCTTCCAGGTCGTCTCCATGGTTCCGTCGGCGTTGACTTTCCACGTGCCCCGGTCGGTTGAGATTTGCTCCGCCGCCACCTGCGGCACCCAGGCGAACCGGTCGTTCTGGATCACCAGGTTGTTCTGCGGGATCTGCTTGAGCGGAGTGAGGCCGCCAGCGCTCTCGGTCGAGGTCACAAGGTCGTTGGAGAACACGGTCGGCTCGCGTCCGATTCCGATCGTGAGGATCTTCGGCCCCCTGGGCTGCTCTTGCCCTCCCGACACAGCTGGGGCGGCGCCGCCACGCTCTACGCCGGGCGAACACGCGCTCAACAGCAGCACGATCCCAAGCAGTCCCGCTGAGAACGAATTTCCCCGATTACCTCCCACTTTCAGACCTCCACCGGCGTCGGCTTGCTAGAACCGCTCGTCCTGAGCCTCCTGAGCCTGTCGAAAGGACGGGCCCAGCTTTGCACAACGGCTCCCGTCTTCGAACGGCTCGCGATGAGCGGCTCTTCCTCACCCTACCGCTGGAATCACCGCATCATCTCGGCAAAGCGCCCGATGCTGAGCCCCGAGGCGACGCGGTTGGGACGCGCCGATATGTGCGTGCCAATGCGCACACCGCTACGCTCCTTGCGCCACGGCCAGAAGCGAGATGAGGCGCCGCACGTCGCCGAGCTGCTCCAGGTTGACGACCAGCTCAACAACCTCGTCCACGGACTTCTCGGGCAGCACGTGGAGCGCGTTGCGGCGGAACTTCTCGACGACTCGCGCCCGGTCCACCTCCTCGGTGTTGCCCGCGCTCTTGCGGCGGATGATCTCGAATGTTCCGCGGGTGGTCCGGATTACCACCCTGGTCGGCCGCTCTGCGGGCGGATAGTCCTTCTCCTCACCCACCCGGGCCGAAACCCTGTCAGCGAGGGCGAGAAACTCGGGGTCACGGATCATCGCCTCGCTCATGTGCTCGGGCCCGACCGCCCGGCTCATGATCATGCGCGCGACGTTGCACGGCCAGGAGCCGTGCATGGCGTAGCCGGACGCGGGTCTGAAGCTCGACTCGTAGCGACCGCGCTGTAGGTTGTCGGCGTACTGCGAGGCGATCTCAACTTCGACGGCCTGCACCTCCTCAGGCTTGATGTCGTGCTGGAGCACGAGATCGCGCGTGCACTCGATGGCGTTGTGGCACATGCCCGCGGCGGTGTAGATCTTGAAGGCGATGTCGAGGCAATGCCAGCGGCTGCCGAGACCTTCAACTACCCGCTCGCCGCGCCAGCCGTCTTCCCACGCATGTGAGGCGAAGAACCCCGACGGGCCATCCAGCGTCGTGTGGGAGCAGGTGTAACCTGCCTCGGCCATGAGCGCCGCCATGATCCCGCTCATCGCGGCCCAGCCCGGCTGGATGGACTTGTTCCTCCCCGAGCGCTCGCCCCATCCCTGCGTCGTGCCGCTCGTGAAACTCACCGAGAGGGACACCGCGTCGGCGATGCTGCTCGAACCGAGGCGCAGCAGCCTGCCAGCGGCCGCCGCGGCCCCGATGGTCCCGCACGTGGGGGTTGTGTGAAAGCCGGCGCTGTTGAAGTTGACGTTCGCGCCGCGGGCAAGTCGTATTGCGATTTCGGCGGCGAGGATCCAGCCCTCGGCCAGCGCCCACCCGTCCAGGCCTCGATCCTCGGCGATGGCCAGAGCGGTCGGCACTCCGAACGACTCGGTGTGCACCACGTGCTCGAGGTAGCGGTCGTCGAACTCGCACCCGTGGATCAGACTGCCATTCATCAGCGCTGCAAGTGGCGGTGCGGCCTTGTCGGGGAAGCCGATGATGGTGCACGCCGGCGCGCTCTTGAACCCCGCCGCCACATTGAACAGCTTCTGTGCGTAGCGGTCCTCCATCGTCGTGGAGATGAGCGCCACTCCTATGCCGTCCAGGATGTGCCGTTTCGCTTTCTCGAGCAGGTCGTCACGCGATGGCGACGTCTTGAGGTCGAATTCCGCGGCGAAGCCGGCCAGGGTCTCAGCCAGAGTGCCGGTTGTTGTTGCTGACATGGGTGTCTCCTCCACGCGCGCCGGCCAATATACAACGGCGTCGTCGCTTGAGCGCGCGGGGTTGTTAGAGATAATGTGCAGCGATAGAGATAATGTGCAGCGATAGGGCACAGGCTTTTCGCTGTCGCCGTGACCAGGGAGGTTCTACACATGAAGATCGGCATTGGCATCCACGGACCAGGGGACACCCGGGACATCGACGAGTTCCGCGAGATCGTGCGGCTTGCGGACAAGTACGGTGTCAGCCACATGGCGTCGGGTGATTCGGTGTCCCACGAGGCGTTCACCACGGCAACCATGATGGCTGCGGACTCCGCATCTGCCCGCATTGGGGCTACCATGGTGAATCCCGTCACCCGTCTGCCGGCGACAGTGGCCGCCGGTCTAGCGAGCCTGAACTACATCTCGAAGCGCAGGGCCTACCTTATCCTGGCGCGCGGCGATGGAGCGGTGCGCAACGCTGGCTACACGCCGGCCAAAGTCGATACCGCGCGCGACTACTTCCTCGCGCTTCGAGATCTCCTGAACAAGGGGGAAACGGTCTACAAAGGCCGGCGGACGGTCCTGCGGTCGCCCTTGAAGGAATGGGGCCCGGGGATACCGCTTGGGTTCGTGGCGGAAGGCCCGAGAATGCTCCACCTGGCGGGCGCGCTCGGTGACCACGTGCAGGTAGGGACCGGTCTGACACGTGAGGTGATTCAGGACACGCTCGATCGTGTTCGCCAGGGAGCTGAAGAGGCGGGAAGGAAGCTCTTCGATATCGATATATGGTGGAGCACGCGATTCGGACTGGAAAGAACGGCGAAGGCAGCTATCGAGCGCTCCCAGACCAGCCTGGCTTCTATGGGAAACCATGCCTTGCGGGGCGGGTTCGAGGGGAAGCAGGTACCCGTGGAGCTACAAGACCGGATCGCTGAGTTCCACGGCGGATGGGACTACACGACGAAGGGCGTCCGCAACGGGGCGAACGTCGCGCTCATGGAGAAGCTCGGCTTGACGAATTACTTCATGGAGCGGTTCGGCATCTACGGCGATCCCGAAGGCGTCGTAGAGCGCATCCGGGAGCTGGAGTCGTTTGGCATTGACCATCTGCACCTGGGTGTGCGCCGGGCGGAGGACATGAAGCTCCTCGGGGAGGAAGTCATGCCCGCGGTAGCATGACCTAACACGGGGAGAACGTTGAAATCACCTCTTCTCCGATTAGCCGGGTGACACATCTCCGCGCCCAGCGAAGGCATCTGTAACCAGCTCTGTTGACGGCGACCAGTCACCTTCCCATAATGGCCGGTGGCGTCAACGAGCCCCACGTCACCAGGAGCGACAGACGATCGCAGGATCCCACGGACGACGGGCCGAGTTCGGGCCTTGCCCTCAAGAATGCCAACATTGGGCGACAGACGCTCGAGCGGAGGAGTGTAAATGGAAGAGCGTGACGGGATGGTGCTCACCTTCCTAGGGAACACTTACATCGAGCACCCCGTGTCGGTGTACCGGGACGAGGGCTTCCTCAAGGCGATCGATCTCCTGAAGAGCGCCGACGCCTCCCTGGCGAACCTGGAAGGCGCGATCATCGACGGCGACGAGTGGCCAGCCTTCGGTTCGGGGATGGGCTGGGCGGGCACGTATCTGGGCGCTCCGCCACTCATGGTCGACGAGCTGAAGTCCATGGGGATCAACGGCCTGTATGCCGCGAACAACCACATAGCAGACTTCGGCGAGAACGGGATCCTCTCCACCATCAAGCACTTGCGGCGTGGCGGCATCCCGTTCGCCGGAATAGGCGCTAGCCTCACCGAAGCATCGCAGCCGTGCTACATCTCAACGGCTCATGGCCGGGTGGCGCTGATCTCCGCCGCGGATTGGGGCCCGCGTCAGAAAATGGATCTCCCCGGACGCGCCATGGAGAATCACCCATGCCAACGGCACCGACGTCCGTGGGAAGGTCGGCCGGCTCACGCCCCGCTATGGCGACCTTCGTTACGGGCCATGGCCGGAAGGAGTGTTTCCCAGCCTGCCGACGGTGGGGGCCGAGGGGGAGCTGATCTTTGATCGAATGGGCCCGCACTGGGCCCGGCATATCGGCGTGCCGCTTCAGTTTGATACCGTCCGCATGACCCTCCAGGACGGCAAGGTCAAGGAGATTCGTGGCGGAGCCACGGCGGAAGTCTTCCGGGCATTCTCCAAAGCTCTGTCGCGCCACCTGGGGGATGGCGCATACGAGATGCGCGGCTTTCACGGCGGTGCCCATCCGCAGGCAATCGTGTCTGAGCGGGAGTGCCCCGACGCCTACTATCGAGCTTTTATCGAGCACCATGGGGCGCACAGTGTGCACTTCCATCTGGGAAACAGCCACGCCTCTCCTGAATATCCGTTCAATGTTCATACCTCGGCGGAGGTCAATGGGGCGACCGTTCAGATTGGCGACAACATTGTCTACAAGGAGGGCCGGCTCACCGCCTTCGATCACCCCAAGGTCCAGGAGATAGCCACGAAGTACGCGAATCGGCCGGGCCTGGAGCCGGGCGTTTGGTGAGAGCCTTAGCGGTGATATTGGGTAGAAGTTCGTCGTAGAGGGGGCAAGATGCCTGAGCCCACACTTCGTTTCAGCTTCAGCGAGCCGGACATCGACACTCAGAGGCCGGTCGTCGACGGAACCATCAAAATCGAGGGCTTCGAGCTGCAGGCCGTCCCGAAGGGAGCGCCGTGGCCTGAGTGGGACGTCAGAGACTACGTTTCAGTTGGCCGCTTGTGTAGCTCGGTGGAGGGTGACGGCCTGGTCTGTATCCCGGCGTGGCCCAACCGCAAGTTCCGCACGTCGTACATCTACGTCAACGCGAGGGCGGGTATCAAGTCGCCCAAGGATCTCGAAGGCAAGCGCGTCGCCACTCAGGGGTGGATGGGCCCGGCCGGAGTCTGGGCCCGTGGAGCTCTGCAGAATCACTATGAGGTCGATCTCACCGCGATCCACTGGTTCACCCAGAATCCAACCGCCACGCCCACGCCCCCGGGCATCCGAATCGACCCGATTCCAGCTGGCGTCGAGGCCTACGACGCCATGCTTGTCGAGGGTGAGCTCGACGCAGTGATCGATGCCAACGTGCTCCCCTCGATTATTCGCCGAGACCCCCGCGTCCGACGCCTATTTCAAGATTGGAAGGCCGAGGCTCAGGAGTATTGGAAGGCCACGCACATCTTCCCGATCAGCCATCTGGTGACCATCAAGCAGGAGTTCGTGGACCGCCATCCCGACGCACCGGTGGCCTTGCTGAAGGCGTACCGGCAGGCACGCGACATGGCCATCAGCCGCGTCGAGGGAAGCGATCCTGAGTACCTCATTGTCTCCTGGGCCAGTCACCAGATGGCCGAGCAGCGTGAGCTCATGTTCGGTGCGCATTACTGGCCCTACAACCTGGAGGACAACACCGCCACTCTTGAAGCGCTGACCCTGTTCGCCTACCAGCAAGGGCTGACCCCCTATCGCGTTGACTATCACACGCTGTTTCATCCGGAGGCAGCGGCGCTTCCGGGCTGGTAGGGGAGTCGCCGAGGTTTGCCGACTCAGGAGAAGCCCCCTGGACCTTGGTGAGAGGCCTGGCTACTGACGGAAACGGTGATCCCCCTGAGACGCTATTGTGGCGATGTACCGTCGCTGTTCCACCTTGACCGCGACGAGAAATAGCTGAGATGCCAGCCCGGATGATGGGAGGCGAGACCGATGCAGCCAGACAGACGTTCTTGCATCGCTTGGATCGGGGCAGCCGCTCTGCTCGTGGCTTGCTCACGGCCCGTCGCGACGGAGGCCACCAGGCCGGGCGCGCAGGAGCCAACTGGTCCGAAACGCATCGTGGCCGCGATCCGCGGCGCGCCACCCGTGCTGACGAGTGCCATCGCCAGCGCGGGGGCCGGCACCGTTTACGGCGTCAGTGAGGTCGAGGATCTCATCACAGCCGGGCTCTCCCGGATCAATGACCGGGCGGAACGCATTCCAACGCTCGCCGAGACGGTCCCAACGACGGAGAATGGCGGCTGGCAGATCCTGGCCGACGGCCGCATGGTGACCACCTGGAAACTCAAGGCGAACGTCTTCTGGCACGACGGGATGCCCTTCACGTCCGCGGATCTCGTCCATACGGGAAAAGTGATGCTGGATGCCGAGCTCCCGGAATGGAGCTCCGGGGCTGGCCTCAGAGAGATCGAAAGCATCGAAGCGCCGGACGCACAAACGATCACGGTGCACTGGAAACAGCCGTACATCGAAGCTGACACATTGTGGCAAGGTCGATACAGTGTGCCGCAGCCACGGCACATCATGGAGCAGACGTACCTGGAGAACAGGGCCGGCTACACCTCCCACCCGCAATGGGCTGCCGAAAAGATCGGCACAGGGCCGTTCATCCTCCGCGAGTTCTCGATTGGGAGCCACGCAATCCTGCAGGCCAATGACCGCTATGCGCTTGGACGGCCCAAGATCGATGAAGTTGAGATCAAGTTCGTGCAGGACGCGAACGCCCTTGCGGCGGCCGTGCTGGCGGGAACGATCGAGATCACACTTGCCTCGAACAGCCTTACCCTCGAACAAGGCATCCAGCTGCGAGAGCGGCAGTGGGATGGGACCCTCGTGTCGATTCTTGAGGGAGCCATCGGGATCTTTCCTCAGTTCATCGATCCGAACCCTCGGGTGCTCCTCGAGCCCAACTTCAGGAGGGCGCTACTCCTGGCGATCGACCGACAGAGTCTGGTCGACAACCTCCAGTACGGTCAGACCCAGGTCGCTCACATGCACCTGTTACCGGACAACCCGATGTTCAAGTACGTGGATGCGAGGATCGTGAAGTACCCGTTTGATCCCTGGCGCGCGACCCAGCTCATCGAAGGGCTCGGCTACACGCGAGCGAGTGACGGAGTGCTTCGGGACCCGGCCGGTCAGCCGCTCAGGGTGGAGCTCCGCGCCACGCCCGGGCGCGCGATCAACGAGCAGATCACAGTGACCGTGGCAGATATGTGGAAGCAGGTCGGCGTGGAGCCTGAGATCCACGTCTTGAGCCTGGCTCAGAACTCAGATCGGGAGTACCGAGCGACCCGGCCCGCGTTCGAGTTGGTTGGACAGCCGCAGAATCCCAATCGATTCCACAGCAGGCAGATCCCGACCGTCGGTAGCCGCTTTGTCGGCGACAATCGGATGCGCTACTCGCACCCGCTCACCGACGAACTGTCTGACCGGTTCTATGTCACGATTCCCGAGCGGGAAAGGGGCGAGATCGCGGCGCAGCTTTACCACCACGTTACGGATCAGGTGGTGATGATGAGCTTCTTTTATGAGGCTACGCAGCGCTTGCAGACGAGGCGGTTGCTCAACTTCACGCAGCCGTTGGGCTGGAACGTGACTGAGTGGGACGTCGCCTACTAGCCCGCCGATGAACGCAGTTCTGAGCCGACGCGCCTTTCTCGGCCATATCGTTTAGCGGAAATGCCGAGGCCATGGTGGGCCGATCCCGCCTTCCGCTCGGGACTGGCGACGCTCGTGCGGAAACGAGTCGCGATCCTCACCCGAGCGGCTTTGGTGCCGACCGCGTGGCCGAGTCCTGGGGCAATGTGGCCGAAATCGATTAGAGTGGACGAAAATCGTGTATTGTGGAGAAAGCAGAAGTGGCACGCCTGCTGACGCCTGCGGAAGTGGCTGCCCGGCTCCGCGTTGACCGGGAGACAGTTTATCGACACATCCGAGCCGGAACCATACGGGCGGCACGGATCGGAAGATCCTATAGGGTCGACGAGGGAGCCCTCGACGATTTTGTAGCTAACGCCGGGGGATCTCACCGTTCACCAGCGGCCGGCGAACCGGTCGCCGTTCGCGCGGGACTTAGACCGCAAGCAATCGATTACGCGCCTGTGTCGCTGGGGCGACTGACTGCTCAGCAGCGCGCCAGAGCTATCCACCTGGTTGCCGAATGGCGCGCGCAGGCCGATGATCCCGAGCACGCCGAGTCGTGGGATTTTCTCAGGAAGGCGCTGGATGAGGACCGCCTATCCGATCGGCGGCTGTTCAGCTAGGCGTTCGTGCTCGTCATTCTTGATTCCGGGCCGTTGGGCATGCTGTGCAATCCGACTGCGAGTTCTCCTGAGACTATTGCCTGCAACTTGTGGCTCGAGAGCCGACTCTCGCAGGGCAACGACTTTGCCATCCCCGAGATTGCCGACTACGAGATCCGACGGGAATTGCTGCGTGGTGGGAGGACGGAGAGTCTCCATCGCCTCGATATGCTGAAGGCGACGCTGATTTACGTCCCCATCGTAACGTCGATTATGCTTCGGGCGGCTGAGATGTGGGCGCTCGCGAGGCAGCGGGGCCGACCAACCGCCCGCGACGAGGCGCTCGATGGCGACATGATCCTGTGCGCGCAATGGGACTGGGTGCGTACGCACTTCGATGATGCAGTAGTTGCGACAACAAATGTGCGACATCTGACCGAGTTCTGTGACGCGCTTGTTTGGCGCGAGGTGTGAGGGGCAAGACCGGCAGTCAAGGATCTCCGCAAAGACGCCAAAGGCCCCGACGATGCCCGCTTTCGACGAGTGCATTCTCCAGAGCGGCCACCGGGCGGCCTCAAATCTGATCGCTAACCAGATCTGTTGACGGCGACCAGCCACGTTTCCATAATGGTCACGGCGGCGGCGGGCCCAGGCGAGCAGCGCTGGCTCATCCGCCGGCCTCGACCGACTGCCGGAATGGCCTTGGCCTCGGAGCTGAATGGAAATATCGGGACGCCCGGGCCCGAACGCTCGAGCGGGGAGGGTTGTAGTGGAAGATCGTGACGGAATGGTGCTCACCTTTCTTGGAAACACATACATAGAGCACCCTGTGTCGGTGTACCGGGACGAGGGCTTCCTCAAGGCGATCGATCTCCTGAAGAGCGCTGATGCCTCGCTGGCGAACCTGGAAGGCGCCATCATCGATGGCGACGAGTGGCCGGCCTTCGGTTCGGGGATGGGCTGGGCGGGGACGTATCTGGGCGCTCCGCCGCTCATGGTCGATGAGCTGAAGTCCATGGGGATCAACGGCCTGTATGCCGCGAACAATCACGTCGCAGACTTCGGTGAGAACGGGATCCTCTCCACCATCAAGCACTTGCGCCGTGGCGGCATCCCCTTCGCCGGAATAGGCGCTAGCCTCACCGAAGCATCGCAGCCGTGCTACATCTCAACGGCTCATGGCAGGGTAGCGCTGATCTCCGCCGCGGATTGGGGCCCGCGTCAGAAAATGGATCTGCCTTCTCACTGGCCGTTTGGCTACATGCCTTCCGATGATGGACCGTACTTCACTTCCCGACCGGGGGTGAACCTGCTGCGTTACGACGCGGCGCTGACAGTAGACCGGGAGGCATTCGACCAGGTGCGCCGAATCAGTCGCGAGTTCGACTGGGACCGGGCGAAGGCTGCGCGACGGGAGGGCGGAGGTCAACACAGCCAGCCGCTTATCGGGCCCACAATGGTTGGATGGGAGAAGGACAGCGACACCGAGTTCTGGTTCATGGGTCGGAAATTCGTCCTGGGAGACGAATTTTCCTTCACCACCTTCCCCTTCCAGGAGGATCTCGATCGCCTCTACAGGCACGTTCACGATGCGCGACGACAGGCAGACGTCGTCGTTGTCGCCCTCCATGACCAGATCCACGGAGAGGAGATCCACGATTACGTCCGGAAGGCTGCCTACGGGTCCATCGATGCGGGTGCCGACGTCTTCGTCTGCACCGGCGGCGGCTACGAGAAAGGGATCGAGGTCTATGAAGGAAAAGTGATTCTTCACAGCTGCTCGTCTTCGTTGTCCTTCCAGAACTCGCAGGTGTCTCGCATTCCTCCCAGCGTGCTGCGGCGCATGGGCTACGGGCCGGACGCCACCGCGGCTGACTTCGTGGCGTTTCGCGCGGGGAGCCACGGCCGCAGCGAGCAGGCGGGAGGCCTCCCGGCTCATTTGCCGGGGGACCCCGGCACCCTCCTACAGGCCGTCGTATTCGACAAGCATTGCCAGGTGAAAGAGGTGAGGGGATTCCCCATTGAAAAGGTGGGGGGCACGGGCCACGGTTTGGGTCGGTTGGCGGAGCGGGGCAGCGAGGTCTTCGACCGTGTGCTGCAACGAACGGTGGCACGCTGCGAGAAGCTTGGCACGGCGTTCTCGGCCAGCGATGGCTATGGGGTGTTGGCGGTCGAGTAGGCAGGTACTCGAGGAGGTGGATTGATGGGTCGGGACTATCGCGCAATCTCGGCGGATTCTCATCTTGAAATCCCCGGCGATCGCTGGGTGCATCGCGTGCCAAGGGAGTACCGTGACCTTGCGCCGAAGCGCGTCTCACTCCCCGGCGGAGGCGAGGCACACTTGATCGAGGGTCAGCCACCACGAGTGGAGGCCGAGAGGAGCCTTAGAACCCGGGGTATTCGGCTCCAGGCCCGCGGGTCCTGGGAGTCGAACGATGGGGGCGGGCCCCCGGAGCAGCGCTTGAGTGAGCAGGACCTCGACGGCATTGATGCGGAGGTCCTGTTCCCTGGGACTACTGGGGGACCGAACTACTGGCGCACCGGGATCAAGGATGATGAGGTGTACGCCGACATCGTGGCCGCGTATAACGCATGGCTGGCAGAGGAATACTGCGCGGTCGCACCGGACCGCCTCATTGGGGTGGGGGTCATCCCCGAGGTGGATGCACCGACCGCCGTTGCGGAGCTCGAGCACTGCGCCCGGGCGGGGCTCAAGGCGGTGCAGCTCATCTCATTCCCGTCGGGAAAGATGTACCCGACGCCTGAAGACGACATATTCTGGGCGGCCGCGTCAGAGACTAACGTGGCATTGACCCTCCACGTCGAGTTCCGCGGCGGAGCAGCGGGTAAGTACGAGGGCCCCCTCTTTCAGTACGAGAAGCGGCCTGAGGGGCCAGTCAAGTCTTCTCATTCAGATCCGATCTCGAGGTTCATTACCGGCTTCGGAACCAAGGCATCGAGAGATGTTATCCGCCTGGTCTACGCTGGCGTGTTCGACCGCTTCCCAGCCCTGCGAATCTACTGTGCGGAGACCCAGATCGGGTGGATCCCGATGTGGCTCCAGGAGGTGGACGACGCGTTCGAACGACATTTCTACTGGGCGGAAGACATGTACGGCATGAAGAAGCTCCAGCGCCTCCCCGGCGACTATGTGAAGGAGCACTTCATGTGGGGTTTCATGAAGGACCCCTACGGCGTGAGCCAGCGTCATCGTATCGGGGTCGACCACGTCATGTGGGAGTCAGACTTTCCCCACTCGCCGACTGATTGGCCCTATTCGCAGGAGACGATTGAGAAGAACTTCGTTGGGGTACCAGAGGAGGAGCAGCACATGATGCTCGCGGGCAACGCCATCGCGTTCTTCCACCTGGACGCAGAGTGAGGGGGTAGCGCACTCATGGCAAGAAGTCGAATCAGTGGCGAGCACACAGAGCGGCTCGCGCGACAGGCAGCGAAGTCGGTTCTCGTCGGGTTGGCAGTTGTGCTGGCGAGCGCGTGTGCAAGGCCCCTCGAGTCCGTTGGCTCGTCCCCATCCGAGCGCACCCTGTCACAGGAGCGACCCACGCTCACGCTCGCGATCCCGCGTGAGCCGACGATGTTCAATTGGACGCTGCTCATCGCCTCTGAGAGCTCCAATGGACTTACGCTGATCAAGCAGATCCCCCATGACCAGGTGATGGCGCTCAACGATCGCGGGGCATGGATACCGCGGTTGGCCGCCGAGCAGATTTCCGTGGAACGCGGTACGTGGCGTGTCAATCCCGACGGGACCATGGACACGATTTGGAAGCTGCGGCCGAACATTCGATGGCACGATGGGACGGCCTTCACCTCTGACGACCTGCTGTTCTCCTTCACCGTGTACAAGGATCCAGAAACCGCGAGTAAAGAGCAGAGGGTGCTCCAGTTCATGGAGTCGGCCTCCGCGCCAGACCCGCTGACGTTCGTGGTTCATTGGTCTCAGACTTATCGAGTGGCAGACGAACTGAGCAGAGAACTCGATCCCATGCCGAGACACTTGATGGAGCGGACCTACCAGACGGACAAGTCGTCCCTGAGAGATAGTCCCCTCCTGCGCGACGAGTTTATTGGCCTTGGCCCGTATCGGCTCGCACACTGGGAGCCGGGATCCCACCTGGAGTTCGTTCCGTTCGATGACTATTACCTCGGCCGTCCCCCCTTGGGGAAGGTGCTGGTGAAGATCATTCCCGACGCCAATGCCATGGTTGCGGGCGTCCTTGCCGGCACGGTGGACGTGCTCATCAATACTGAGCTGAGCATAGATACCGCCGTGGAGCTACGAGATCGGTGGCGCGGGACCGGCAATCAGGTGCAGTTCGTGATAAAGGACAGCCCGTTCCACCTCGAGGTCCAGCATCGACCGGACATCGCGCGGCCGGTCAACGGTCTGACCAACCGCACGGTCCGCCAGGCGATGCTGCATGGAATCGACCGCGAGGCGCTCGTCCAAGT
Source organism: uncultured Chloroflexota bacterium (assembly GCA_964417895.1). GTDB lineage: Bacteria > Chloroflexota > UBA6077 > UBA6077 > SHYK01 > CAYQJS01. The sequence continues at coordinate 153,134 of CAYQJS010000001.1, forward strand.
GCTGACAGACGGGCTTGGCCAGGTTGCCGACAGCTGGGTGAGCCCGACCGACGAGGCAAGGAGCCAGGTGGCCGCGTCGATCCCGCAGTACCCATATGATCCAGCTCGTGCCCAGCAGTTGCTCGCAGAGGCGGGGTGGATCCGCGGGCCCGGCGGCGTTCTAACGCACCAGGCGAGCGGCGATGTGTTCCGCGTGGAGGCCCGGGCCGACGTCGATGCTGATTCGGATAAGCTAATGGCTGTGATCGCCAACGACTGGAGCGCTCTGGGCGCCCAGGCCACCCTCAGCAAGCTCACGCCCGCCTTGAAGAACGACAACGAGTTCCGGGCCAAGTTCAGTGGAGTCCATGGCAGGGCATCCGGATCTTTTCCCGAGAGTCTTCAATCACAGTTCCACTCGAGATTCCAGGCCTCCGCCGAAACTCGATGGCTCGGAGGTAGGACCGGCTATAGCAACCCCAAAGCCGACGAGTTGTTGGCCCGATTCCCAGTCACGATCGAGTCGGGAGCGCGGATTGCACTGATGAAAGATCTACTCCAGGAAATGATCGGCGACCTCGGCTTTGTGCCCCTGTACTGGCCAATCGAGGCGAACGTGGCCGTCAAAGGAGTCAGCGGCGTGAAGGGACGCGATGCCTGGAACTTCCACGAGTGGAACAGACAGTAGCGCTCGGCGTGAAATAGCACCAGACCTCTAGCAGAGGAGGGGAACTATGGTCCAGCAAATGGAAGCCGGCCCGAGCGTTCGGGACAGGGTTAACTGGCCCAGGATCGATGCTGACGCACATGTCGTTGAGACGGAGCACACCTGGGATTACATGGAGCAATCTGAGAGCAAGTACCGCCCGGTCCAGGTGGCGCCCATCGACAATCCGCGTGGGCGGGCGCAGTGGATGATTGAAGGGGAGCTCAGGGGGCCTGGAAGCCGCCCGCCGGCCCGGTCATGGGGGATCAGTGTTCGTCCGCGCGCCCCGGAGCTGGAGGATGTCCAGGCACGGCTCCAGCACATGGACGAGATCGGCACTGACGTCCAGGTCATGCATAACACGCTGTTCGGCTCGAGCTCGATGGGCAAGTTCCGGCCGGAAGTCGAACTGGCCCTCTACCGGAGCTGGAATCGATGGGTGGCCGACGCCACGCGAGAGAGTCAGGGCCGCCTGAGGTGGTCCGCCCTCCTGCCAGTGCAGACCACCGACGAGGCGGTGAAGGAGCTGGAATGGGCCGTGCAGCACGGTGCGTGTGCTGTCTTCATGCCGCCCATCGGAGTGTTCGGCTTATTGACAAACCCCGAGTACTACCCAGTCTATGAGGCTGCGGAGCGGCTGAACGTGCCTATCACAGTCCATGTCGGGAACGCAGATCGCACCCTCGCAGACATGTTTCGTCCCGGACGCGTGCCCGGCGCCAGCCCTTTCACGACGGTGAAGATCTTCGTGATCGCGTGCTGCCACGCAGTCCTCAACAGCAGCATTCAATCGACGTTCCCGCGCCTGAGGTGGGGATTCCTCGAGGCGGGCGCAGGATGGGTCCCGCACGTCGTGCACGATCTCGCGGCACGGTCCGCGTACGGGACTGACTCAGGGGAATCATCAACGATGGCAGACCTCGGTCTCAGCATCCTGGCCGCAAACCGTGTCTATGCGGCGTACGAGACGTATGAAGACCTGGACTACATCCTCCGATACGCTGGCGAGGACAACCTCGTGATTGCCACGGACTACGGGCACACTGGCCAGACGGCCGTTACGGACGCCCTCGTGCAGCTCACCGAGCGCGGCAACCGGGGCGAGGTGGACCCAGCGGTAGTTGACAAGATCCTGAGGAAGAATCCTGCCACGCTGTTCGGTCTGGAGAACTGGCGCCGGTCGAACTGAGTGAGGGAGGTCCGCCTCACTCACAAGCTAAATCGAGACCTCCTGAGCGAAGAATCTGAAGCCTCGTGATGGCAGGTGGCAACCGGTGGGTACCCGCCTTCAGATTCTTCGCCTGCGGGCTCAGAATGACAGGGGCGGGGGCAGCAGTTCAGGGTTGTTGCATCCGGGCACAATCCTTCAAAGACTCTGAGCCGGTGTCTCGATCAGCACGTCCGAGTCTCGCACCCGAAAATGGGTCCCCCAGGGCTTAGAAAACTCCAGCAGCCGTTCGACGATCTCCGGTGCCTCTTTGGGCGTAAGGAGTATCGGGATGAAGGTCTCATTCGAGTTCTTGAGGGGAATGCAGGACACGTCGGTGATACGGCCGTCCCTGAGGACGCACCGCACAAGGACGAAGGAGTTCCGCATCACGCTGAAGTACTTGTCGGCGGTGAAGTCGAAAGCGAAGTTGCCCACCGAGTAGAAAACGGGCTTGCCTCGGTAGACCTCGACGGCCTCCAGCATGTGTGGGTGATGCCCCAGGACGAGGTCGGCACCAGCATCGATGGCGGCGTGCGCCAACTGCGGCTCATACCCCAGGGGCTGCCCCTGGCCTCCGGCGCGCGGCGACTGGCCCCAGTGCCAGGAGACAACGACGACGTCGGCATCGCGCTTCGCCTGCCGCACGGACTCCTGAACGGCGGCCAGATCGTCCGCATCGGGTCGCGTCAGGACGGTGGGAGGAAGCCCCGGCACCTCCATGTGCAAGGGATGCGGCTGAAAGAAGGTCTCGACCCGGACAGTGGCCATGCCGGGCCGGCTAGGCGTTGCGGTGGAGGACGGCAAGAATATCGAGGTGTAGGAGAGAAACGCCACCCGGGTGCCCCTCTTCTCCACGATGGCCGGCCGGTGGGCCTCCTCTCGATTACGACCACCGCCAGAGTATTGAATGCCGGCCTTGTCCAGCAGGTTCATACTGTGGACAAGGGCGGCGGGGCCGTGGTCCATGGCATGGTTATTGGCCAGGGCCACGGCGTCGAAGCCCGCATAGATGTAGGCCGCCATCATGCGGTCCTCGGAGTGGGACGGCGCAACTAGACCTTGCTCCACCAGGGCCGGCTCGACCGTAGTGGGCGGCATCTCCAGGTTGCCGAACAGGATGTCCGCCTCCTGGAGGAAGGGACCGATGCTGGCGAAGATGGACTCGGGCTCCGGCCGCTGGACGTGCAGGTCACCGCCCAGGACCATGAGGACATCGCTGCCCGTCACGCTGGTCTCACCAGGACCGTGAATTGACTGACGCCGAGTATAGCGGATCACCGGAGCGGCGCAGTTGTGCAACGCTTTGGCACTGTGTTGCTTGAAAATCACCAGCGGCGGTGGTTCAATGCGCCCGCACGTAGCGGAGGGATCGATGTCCGAGAGCCACCAGACACTCGCAGAAGCTCTGGCTGAATTCTCCGCCAACTTCGACCTGAGGTCCTCTCCCGCGCGAGACAAGCTGGTCGAAAAGGCCAAGTTTCACATCTTGGACGGCATCGGCGTCGGGCTCGCCGCCTCGAGGATGGAGGACGACTACGCCTCCAAGATCGTGAGGGTGGTGCGCGAGCTGGGCAGCGCTCCCGACTGCACGATCATCGGTTTTCGCGAGCGGGCGGCCCCGCCGCTGGCCGCACTCGTGAACGGCAGCCTCATCCACGGTTGCGAGTACGACGACGCGTTCTATGAACGCATCGTCCATACCGAGCCCTTCGCGATCCCGCTCATCCTGGCCATCGGTGAAAAGCAGGGCGCGGACGGCTGGGCTCTCTTGGAAGGATGGCTGATCACCACAGAGGTGGCCCTGCGCACGGCATGCGGCACCAACGTGGAGGCGATCAACGGGATCGGATTTCACACGACCGCGATCTTCGGGACAATCGGGGCGGCGGCGGGGGCCGGCCGGATGCTCGGACTCGATCCGGAGCGGCTGGCCGACGCCATCTCCCTGTCGGTCAGCTTTACGTCCGGCACGACCCAGGGTTGGAACGACGGGTCCGGCCGCAACAAGTCGATTCAGCCCGGCTGGTCGACGAATAGCGGCATCATCGCCGCCCTGATGGCCGAGGCCGGCTATGCCTGTTCCCATTCCACGCTTGATGGCCCACGCGGCCTGTACGCCTCCCACTCCTGGAAGCACGGTGGCAGCTCCGAGCCGGTGCTACGTAACCTGGGCACCGACTGGAAGACCCCGAACATCGCCTTCAAGGTGTACACGGCAGGCGCCCGCTCGCAGGCGCTGATCGACTGCACCAAGGAGCTGGTGGTCGAGAACGACATCAAGCCCGAGGAAGTCGAGAGCGTCGAGGTGACGATGCCCTCCCAGTACGCGAAAGAGTTCGAGCCAGGAGGCTGGTACACCCGGATGTTCCGGCCGGAGTCCGGTTACGCTATGCACGGCTCGTGGCCCTGCAACGTGGCCCGCATGATCCTCAGCAGGGAGATCAGCGTGCAGCACCTCACTATGGAGGGCGTCACCGAGCCGGCGATGCTGACGCTGGCGGACAAGGTGAGCTGCAAGGTCGGCGACGACCGCGACTACGACCCCGAGGAGCGGCCGACGAACGTGGTCATACACACGACACGCGGCACCTTCGAGCGCTCCCGTGTAAAGAGCACGGGCTTCCCGGAGAGCTTCAACGCCGACCGCATCATCGACAAGTTCCAGCGCAATGCACGACTGGCGCTGCCCGAAGAGAACGTGCAGGGCCTGATCCAGTTGATCATGGGACTCGAGCAAGTGGACGATGTGCGGCAGATCACCCGGCTCGTGGTGCCGTAGAGGAGGAACGATGCGGGTAGCGGTGACCATTCTGGGCAAGCCGGATAGAACGCCGTCGGGCCCGAGTATCGACAGCTTCACGACGATGGTGAAGCAGGCCGACGAATACGGGGTCGCCCAGATATCGACGGGGGAGGGGCAGACCCAGGTCCTGGAGTGTTTCACCATCGTAGCGTACATGGCGACGCTGACCAAACACGCGCGAGTAGGTCCGCGGGTAACGAACCCCGTGACCCGCCACCCGGGAGTCATGGCCAACGGCCTCGCCAGTCTCGACCTGATTTCCGGTGGGCGAGCGTACATGGGATTGGGACGCGGCGACGGCTCCGTCCACCATGTGGGCCTGCCCTCGGCGACTGTGGACCAGACGAAAGAGTATTTCCAGGCGGTCCGCGAGCTGCTCGAGGAGGGCACGACGGTCTACAAAGGACGAAAGGCGCTTCTGGAGTGGCCGCAAAGTCGCCCACCCAAGGTTCCGCTCTACATCGTGGCCGCGGGCCCCCGGATGCTGAAGCTGGCCGGCGCTATCGCCGATGGCGTCTACATCGCCTCCGGGCTCACGCCAGAGGTGGTGCGCGGCGCCCTCGACACTGTCGCCGAGGGCGCACGAGAGGCCGGACGAAACTCTGGCGACCTCGACATCTGGTGGGTGGTGCGGTTTCGAGTGGCGCACTCGCTGGAGGAGGCCCTGGAGGAGGGCGGGAAGGAGAGCCTCGCATCGATCGGAAACCATTCGCTGCGCGGCGGCTTCGAGGGCAAGAACATTCCACAGGAGCTGCAGCCACGCGTCCGCCAGTACCACGAGGGTTACAACTGGGAGGAGAAGGGCAGGGCGCACGGCAAGAACGCGGCGCTCATGGAAGAGTTGGGGCTCCTGGATTACTTCATCCAGCGCTTCGGAGTGATGGGATCACCGGACGAGGTGATAGAGCGTCTGCGCCAGCTCCAGTCGCTGGGTATTGAGCAGGTGCATGTGCACGCACATACCCTCGAGGATCTGACGATGATCGGCGAGAAGGTGATGCCAGCGATAGCGTAGCGAGGTCTTGGAGCTCTGGTCGAAGGAGGAGAACAATGGCGAAGGCTCGTGTACGTTTGATGTCAGCGGCAGCCGCTGTAGCAGCGGTGCTCCTCGGTGCCTGCGCGCCCGTGCCGGCCACGGCACCGCCCGGCTCGGGCCTCCAGAGCCAGGCGGAGCGCACGCCGAAGTCGATAACTCTGGGCATTAGACGAGAGCCTACCGGGTTGCAGCGCTACCTCGAGGGCTCCCTCAACTCGTCGGCGAGCGCCAATGCATGGCTGATGGTCCACGACGCGCTGACCATCGAAGACAAGGGGAAAGGGGTAGGGGTTCACAAGCCCAGCCTGGCGGTGGACTTGATCTCCACGGAGAAGGGCACTTGGCGCATCAATCCCGACGGCACTATGGATACGACGTGGAGGTTCCATCCGACCAGATGGCATGACGGGACGCCGCTTACCTCGGATGATCTCCTCTTCGCGTACACCGTCTACACCGACCGGGCCATCCCCAACAGCCTCGGGAACTCGGCCCGACAGATGCAGTCGGCGACGACGCCGGATGCTCACACTATCACCATCCACTGGTCCTCGATCTTCATGAGCGCACAGGAGGCGCCGGGCCTCATACCCATGCCGAGGCACTTGCTGGAGGAGCTGTATCAGACCGATAAGGCCAACTTCCCGAGAAGCACTCGTTTTACGACGGACTTCGTCGGCGTTGGTCCGTACCGAATCGCGAACTGGGTGCAGAGCTCCCACATGGAGCTGGCCGCGTTCGACGGGTACTGGCGTGGCCGGCCTGCTATCGACACGGTCATCCTCCGCTTCATCGGCGATCCCAATGCGATGATCGCCAACATCCTGGCGGGTGCCGTGGACGCCATCCTCCCGCCCGGTCCTGATCTCGAGGCTGCCATCGAGATCAGGCGCCGCTGGGAGGGCACCGGCAACCACGTCCTCGCGTTCCCGAAGACGAACATCACGTTCATCTACGTGCAGTTTCGCCCGGACTACGTTCGCCCGCGAACCGGATTGACCAACCTGCAGACGAGACAGGGGTTCTATCACGCCATCGATCGTGAGGCCCTCAGCCAGATTGCGACCCACGGGCTGGTACCGGTCGCCGACAGCTGGATCGGTCCTTCGGATGCGATGCGGCCCGACCTCGAAGCCTGGATCCCGAAGTATCCCTTTGATCCAGCGCGCGCGCAGCAACTGATCGCCGAAGGCGGCTGGGTCCGTGGTGCCGACGGCATCCTGGTGCACCAAACCACGGGTGAGCGCTTCGAGATCGAGGTGCGGGCCAGGAGCAGCGAGTTCGAGAGGGCAGCGAACGTAATCGCCAGCGACTGGAAGAACGTGGGCGCACAGACAAGCCTCCACGTCGTCCCGGCCGCGCTGGCCGACGATCGGAGCCAGGAAGGGTCCGCGCCGGGCGCCCTGGTCGCATCTTCCGTTATCACCGCGCTCATGGAGGACCGGCTGCACTCGAAGACTACCATGGGGCCTGAGAATAACTGGTTCGGCAAGAACCAGGGCGGGTACCACAATCCGAGAGCAGACGCCGTCTACGACCGACTGGAAGCGACCATCGACCCGCGCGAGCGCGTTGGGCTGCACCGCGAGCTCGTACAGGTGATTCTGGGCGACGTCGCCATCATGCCGCTTCATTGGAACATCGACACGGTCCTCGCGTTGAGAGGTGTAAAGGCCGACGCCATCAAGTACGACGACGCCTGGAACTTCTTCGAGTGGGACATGGTGAAGTAAACAGCCGCGGGTAAGGAGGGTCAGATGGCAACGACGACGGGAACGACGCCGCTCGCGGAGACTTTGGCGTCGTTCGCGGTGAAATTCGACCTGAAGCGCTCCGCGGCCCGCGATGCGCTCGTCGAGAAGGCGAAGATGCACATCCTCGACGGAATCGGCGTGGGACTCGCCTCGACGACCATGGAGGACCACTACGCCGACGCCCTGCTCCAGTTCGTGCGCCAGATGCAGAGTGCGCCCGACTGCACTCTGATCGGTTGCGGCGAGCGAGCCGCCCCGCCGCTGGCGGCGCTATACAACGGCAGCCTCATCCACGGCATCGAGTTCGACGATCGTTACCTGCCGCGCGTGGTCCATACAGAGTCGTTCGGGGTCCCCACGGCGCTGGCGCTCGCGGAGCAGCGCGGCTTGGACGGCTGGGCCTTGCTGGAGGGCTGGCTCATCGCCGCCGAGGTGGCCGTGCGTCTAGCCTCGGGCTGCAACGAAGAGGGCCTGAACGGATTCGGTTTTCACACCACGTCGATCTTCGGCACGTTCGGCGCGGCGGCGGCCGCCTCCCGGCTGCTGGGATTGAGTCCGGAGAGAGCGGCCGACGCTCTGTCGCTATCGATGAGCTTCACCTCCGGAACCACAGAGGGGTGGAATGAGGGCTCCGGGAGGAACAAGTCGATTCAGCCTGGCTGGGCAGCGATGAGTGGCGTCTCGGCCGCCCAGATGGCTGAGGCCGGGTACAAATGCGCGCACACCACGCTCGACGGCCGGCGGGGGTTGTTTGTTTCCCACGCCTGGAAAAACGGCTGGAGCGCGGACGCTGTGCTGGAAGACCTGGGCAGCACCTGGAAATGCCTGGACATCGCCTTCAAGCTCTACCCCGCCGGCGGCAGTCGCCACAACGTGATCGGCGCCACCGAACAGCTCGTCTTCGAGCACGACATCAAGCCCGACGAGGTCGAGCACATTGATGTCGAGGTTGCCTCTCAGTACGCCGACATGTTTGAGCGCAGCTATGAGCTGAGCTTTCGGCCGTCCTCTGGATACAACATGCACGGGTCGTGGCCGTGCAACATCGCGCGGATGATTCTCAGTCGCGAGATCGGGCCGCAGCACCTGACCATGGAGGCCGTGCACGATCCGGCGCTGCTCGCGATCGCCGACAAGGTGACGTGCCGACCCGGTACAGAGACGAACTACCCGGGAGAAGAGCGACCCACTACTGTTGCTATCCAGACGACCAGGGGCACTTTCACCAAGGTGCTTCGCAAGAGCGTTGGCAGCGCGAACGAGGTCAACATGGACCAGATCGTGCGGAAGTTCCGACGAAACGCCGGCCTCGTGCTGCCCGAGGGCAGCGTCGACTCGCTGGTTGAGCTGGTCCTGGATCTAGACCAGCTGGACGACGCCCGACGGGTTACGAAGCTGGTCGTGCCAGAGTGAGGATTGAGGACTCAGGACTGAGGTGGCGGCGATGCGTGTAGGAACCAGCATCCATCCGCAGCTCGACCCCGATCCCGTGGCCCCGCACCTTCGATTTGCCGAGTTGGTCAAGCAGGCGGAGGAGTACGGCTACAACCACGTTGGGCCGGGTGATGGGCAGGGCGGCCTCGAGCTGTTTTGTGCCACGACCCTCATCTCTACCCTTACGACTAGCCTCAAGGTGCGGGTGTCCGTGACGAACCCGATCACGCGCGACGTGGGGGTGATGGCGGCCGGCGTCGCGTCGATCGAGGCCATCTCCGGCGGTCGCGCCTTCTTGCTCCTGGGGCGCGGGGACGGGGCTGTCAACAATGTCGGCAGGAAAGCGGGCACCGTTGACACGACTCGGCAATATCTCCTTTCGGTGCGTGAGCTGCTGGACAGCGGCGTGACGACCTACAAAGGGCGAACAGTGCGGCTGATGTGGCCGAAGCTACCCGCACGGAGGATCCCGCTGCACCTGGTCGCCGAGGGACCGCGCATGCTTCACCTGGCCGGCGAGATCGCCGATGGCGTGCTGATTGGCACCGGACTGTCGCCGGAGATCATCGAGGACTCGCTCGACAGGGTCCATGCAGGCGCTCGCGCGGCGGGCCGCAACCCATCCGAGATCGAGGTCTGGTGGGGATCGAGATTCGCCATCGCTCCGACCAGAGAGGCGGCACTGGAGGAGATCAAGGAGAGCCTGTCGTCAGCCGGGAACCACTCGCTGCGGGGGACCTACGAGGGAAAGATGATCCCGCCCGAGATCGAGGACCGCCTGCGGCGCTACCACGAGGGGTACGACTGGGCGGAGAAGGGCCGACGGCCGAAGGGCGGCAACGTGCGGCTGATGGAGGACCTCGGCCTCGAGGACTTCTTCATCGACCGCTTCGGCATTTGTGGGAGACCCGAGGAGGTGGTCGACCGCCTGCTCCAGCTCAGGTCCTACGGGATCGAGAACATCCAGCTCGGCACCCACACCGACCGGGACATCAAGCTGGTCGGCGAGAGAGTCCTGCCCTTCGTGGCGTAGTCAATGGCTATCTTGAGTGGGTTCTCAATCCGGAGGAAGAGGCGGATCTCTTCCAAGCCTATACTCGTTCTCCCCCAAGAAGCCTTCTCAGGCCTCGCACCACGGCTTGGTGATGCTGTCCGGAGGAACGCCGGGACACCCCAGGCGGTTGCGGGTTCTGCGCCTGCGCGCTTACCCTGCGTGGAACGGCGTCTGGTTGGTTGTGTCGTAAGAACGGCAAATACTCTTCGACGTATGCGTGACAGTTAAGGCAGGTGAGGCGAGGGGGCCGAATCGCCTACTGCTCATCGATGCCTCGGCGAGCGCGCCCGGCGCGTAGCTGGACTCGTCGACCGGGCGCTCGGGGGCTGGCAGGTGAGGCACCCGCCGCCGCCACGGTCGGGGGCTCCCGGGCGTACGCCATCGACGGCGTGATTCGTTGGAGGAGCACGAGCAGAACTGCCAGCCGCCGAGACCTGTCGACGGCCGTAAGCGGAGTCCTGTAGCGGGCCGCGCTCGACGACGAGGTCTCCGCCTAGGTGCTGCGGCATGCCCTCGCCACCAGGTGTGCCCGGCGGCGCGGAGAGGATGTCGAGAACCGGCGGCCGGCTCCGACCTTATAGTGAGCGCGCCGGACGGGCGCGCACACCAGAAAGGAGCACCACGATGAAGTACATGCTGCTGATGAGCTCCGCGCCGGTTGCTGGCGTGCCACCGATCCACGAGTGGGCGCCCGAGGAGGTTAAGGCGAGTGGGGCCCACATGATGCAGATCCACCAGGAACTGACCGAGAGGGGTGAGCTGCTCGGTGCGGAGGCGCTCACCGGCCCGGAGGCGGCGAAGATCGTGACCAGCGACGGGGTGACCGCCCCGGTCGTGACCGACGGGCCGTTCCCCGAAGCGAAAGAGTTCCTGGCCGGCTTCTGGATGGTGGACGTGGAAAGCGAAGAGCGGGCGATCGAGATTGCCGCCCGGACCTCGGCCGCGCCGGGGCCGGGCGGTCGACCGACCCGCAGGCCGATCGAGGTCCGCCCGATCATGATCATGAGCGCGCCCGACCCGGCCTTGTGACCGAACGCACGGCCGTCGAGGACCTACTGCGTGAGCTGGCGCCGCAGGTCCTCGGCGTGCTGGTGCGCCGCTACGGCGACCTTGCCGATGCGGAGGACGCGGTCCAGGAGGCGTTGCTCGCCGCCGCGACCCAGTGGCCCGCTGAGGGTCCGTCCGACAACCCGCGCGGCTGGCTGATCGCCGTCGCGGTACGCCGCCTGACGGACAGGTGGCGCAGCGACGAAGCGAGGCGGCGCCGCGAGGACCTGGGCGCGGCGCGCGAACCGGCCGCGCCGCCGGAGGTCTCCGACGAGGACGACTCGCTGCCGCTGCTCTTCCTATGCTGCCATTCCGCGCTGACGCCCGGGTCGGCCATCCCGCTCACCTTGCGTGCGGTCGGCGGCCTGACCACGGCTGAGATCGCGCGCGCTTTCTTGGTGCCTGAGGCGACGATGGCGCAGCGCATCAGCCGCGCCAAGCAGCGCATCAAGAGCTCGGACGTGCCGTTCCGGATGCCGACTCCCGCCGAGCAGGCCGAGCGGCTGCGCTCGGTGCTGCACGTGCTCTACCTCATCTTCAACGAGGGGTACGCCGCGAGCACGGGCGCGGACGTGGCCCGGAGCGACCTGTCGGGGGAGGCCATCCGGCTCACGCGCGCGTTGCACGCGAGTCTGCCGGACGACCCCGAGGTCTCCGGTCTGCTGGCGCTGATGCTGCTCACCGACGCCCGGCGCCCCGCCCGCACCGGCCCCGACGGCGAGTTGGTGCCGCTCGCGGAACAGGACCGGGCGTTGTGGGACCGAGCGCTCATCGCGGAGGGCGTCGCGCTCATCTCGGCGGCACTGCCGCGCGGGGCCGTGGGCAACTACCAGGTGCAGGCCGCGATCGCAGCCGTGCACGACGAGGCGGCGACCGCCGAGGAGACCGACTGGCCGCAGATCCTCGCGCTCTACGGACTGCTGGAGCGCATGACCGGCAACCCGATGGTGACGCTCAACCGCGCCGTCGCGGCCGCGATGGTCGACGGCCCCGCCGCGGGTCTGGCGCTGCTCACCGGGCTTGACGAACGCCTGGACGGCCATCACCGGCTCGACGCCGTGCGGGCGCATCTGCTCGAGATGGCTGGCGACGTCGAAGGCGCGACTGCGCACTACCGGACGGCCGCCGGCCGGACGACCAGCCTGGCGGAGCGCAGATATCTCACAACGCAGGCGGCCCGCCTGGGCGCCCACCGCGCGACCCACTGACTTCGCCACCCAAGGCGACGGGCGGAAACGGTCACCGCTGGGTCGATCCAGTTAGCTCACCAGGCGGACAGCTCGGTCAGCTGTATCAGGTTCCCGCATGTGTCATCAAAAATGGCGATGGTTGAACCTATCGTCTTGCTCGGCGGCGAAGTGAAAACCACCCCCAAGCCTGTCATGCGTTCGTACTCACGCTGAATGTCGTCGACAAAGAACATGGCCGCGCGTACCCCTTGCTGAAACAGTGCCTGTTGGTACGTCCTGGCGGCCGGGTTGTCGTTCGGCTCGAGTAAGAGCTGAACGCCATCCGGTTCCTCGGGTGAGACCACGGTCAGCCATCCCGGAAAGTCCGCCTTCTTCACAAAGCCCAGGATATCGGTGTAGAAACGCAGGGCCTTATCTCGCTCGTCCACGTAGACGCTGGCTAGCTGGATCTTCATTCTCTTTCCCTCCGAAACTTGACGTCAGCGACTTCCCGCGTTTTGCTGCTTGTGACATCTTGATCTCCTTGTCACATCGGCTGAGTTTCGTTCGTCACTGATATGACGGAACAGGTCGAGGGAATGTGACCGATGGACGAACACGACTGGCTGGCGGAGCGGTTCGAGGAGAGCCGTACCCACCTGAGGGCGGTGGCCTACAGGATACTCGGCTCGCTGAGCGAGGCGGACGACGCCGTGCAGGAATCCTGGCTACGAATCAGCCGTCCGACACGAGCGGCATCCAGAACCTGGGCGGATGGCTAACGACGGTCGTCGCGCGGGTGTGCCTGGACATGCTGCGGTCGCGCACGTCGCGGCGCGAGGAGCCTCTGGGCGCGCACGTGCCTGAGCCGATGGTGAGCCGTGAGGACGGGATCGACCCCGAGCGCGAGGCGCTACTGGCCGCCTCGGTCGGTCTCGCCCTGCTCGTGGTGCTCGAGACGCTGGCTCCCGCCGAGCGGGTCGCGTTCGTGCTGCACGATATGTTCGCCGTCCCCTTCGACGAGATCGCTCCCATCGTGCTCCGAGCCGACCACGCAGCCGTCCAGGCGGGCGCATCGACCAAGATCCGCGCGGTGCGGCGGCGGTGGCCGAGACGTTCTCGGGGCGGGCCCGGGCCGCACAACCGGCGCTCGTCAATGGAGCCGTGGGACTCGTGTGGGCTCCGGGCGGAACGCCGCGTGTTGTATTCGGCTTCACGATCACGCGCGGGAAGATCGTCGAAATCGACCTGGTCGCTGCCCGTTTGTGCGCGTCAGCCCGCCCTCCTGAGCGACGTGCGAGCGACCTCAGCGGGTCTGAGCCGCCAGGCCCTGGATAAGGACGTCGAGCCCGAACTCGAACCGCTCTTCGGGGCTGCCGCCGATCAGCTGGTACATGAGGGCGTTTATATTGGGGAAGCGGTCGGCCGGGAGCGACTCGAGGTAGCCGCGGAATAGATCCAGGACTTGCTCGGCCGGCATCGGTTCGCCCGTGGGCGACTGCATCCCCATGCTTTCCTCGACCCCGTACGTTCCTACAAAAAGCCCGAACAGGTCGCCAGCGTAGGCGCAGGTCCGCTCGGGTAGCCCGGCGGCGCGCATCAGCCCGAGCTGCCACTCGATGATGCGCATGAGGCTCGGGCCGATCGGGATGCGGCCGATGGTGAACCGCGCGATGTCGCGATGCCCGCGGAGGACCGCTAGGGACTGGCGCAGATGCTCCTGGAGCTGCTCCTTCCAGCGGTGGGGCTCCGGCGGGGGAAGCTCGATCTCGCCGAGCACCCGGTCGATCACCAAACCGAGCAGCGCATCTTTGTTCTGCACGTGCCAGTAGAGCGATGCAGCACCGGTGCCGAGCTCCTCGGCGACCGCGCGCATGCTCACGCCGTCTAATCCATCGCGGTCGAGCACCCGTAGGGCGGCTTCGACGATGGCGTCGCGGGTCAGGGGTGTGCGGGGGGTGGCGGCGGCCCGGGGGGAGCGCCACCAGGCCGGCTCCGGGATCTGGGCGGGCGCAGGGGGCGGCGGGGGTTGGTCAGTCGGTTCCAGAGTCAATTCCCCTTCTCGGTCTGCTTGAGTCTAGCAGAAATTCGAACGCAGATCGTTACTATCGAACGATGTTTGACAAACGACGCTCGACTCTGTAGAATGATGTTCTACCAAGGAACATCGTTCTAGAGGAGGCCAAGGCGATGTCAAGCGTGCAGATCGACCAACGAACCCGGGCAGTCATCATCGGGGGCGGCATCGCCGGCCCCGCAACAGCCATGGCACTGCAACGTGTTGGCATCGACGCGGTCGTCTACGAGGCGCACCCGCCCGTGGCCGAAGACGTGGGCTCCTATTTCACGATCACCACGAACGGGATCTACGCGCTACGCGCGCTCGGCCTGGACGACATTGCGGTCGAGATCGGCTTCCCGGCTCGCCAGACGGTGTTGCTGAACGATCGCGGTCAGCGTCTGGCTGCCGTTCCGTTCGGCCGCGCCCTACCGGACGGAACGGTGAGTCAGACCATCAAACGCACCCGGCTGAGCCGCGCCTTGGTGGACGAGGCGATTCGCCGCGGCGTGACGGTGGAGTTTGGCAAGCGGCTGATCGATGCCTCGACAACGGCCAACGGCGGGGTCACGGCGCGCTTCGAGGATGGCTCGGAGGCAGCAGGCGATCTGCTGGTGGGCGCCGACGGCGTCCACTCGGTTATCCGCCGCCTCATCGATCCAGACGCACCCGCACCTCGGTACGTCGGGTTGGTCAATTTCGGAGGCTACACGGCTGGGGTGCAAGTCCCAGGCGAACCTGAGAGCTGGCACATGATCTTTGGTCGGCGCGCCTTCTTTGGGTACCAGGTGGACCCGCGGGGTGGCGTGGTCTGGTTTGCCAACGTGCCGCGGGGGCGGGTGAGCGCCGCCGAACTGGCGGCTACCAGCATAGCGACCTGGCAGGAGCACCTGGCCGAGCTCTTCGCCGACGATCGGGGTCCCGCTGTCGATCTCATTCGACAGGGCAAGCTCGAGCTGGCCGCCGATAACACCCACGATCTGCCACGGGTCCCGCGTTGGCACTCGGGTGCCATGGTGATTCTGGGCGACGCGGCCCACGCGCCGTCCCCCTCATCGGGGCAGGGCGCGTCGATGGCGATCGAGGACGCGGTCGTGCTGGCCAGGTGCCTAGGCGAAGGGCCCACGATTCCGGAGGCCTTTGCCGCCTACGACCGGCTGCGCCGCGGTCGAGTGGAGCGCATCGTTGCGCAGGGCGCCCGCAGCAGCAGCACGAAGACCCCGGGCGGGATGGGCCGCTGGCTGCGGGACGTCATGCTGAAGGCCGTCTTCCGGCTCTTCGTCACTGAAAAATCGCTGGCCTGGATGTATGAGTACCGAGCCGACTTAGAGGGGTCGGCTTATCAGGCCGATGACGGTCCCAGGAAGCTCGCCCGTCTTCGCGAACAATCAGTTATCAAGACCGAGATTATTCGGGGAGAAGCCGGTCCCGACTATCCACCTGAGGCTCAAGCTTAAGCGCGCGGGTTGCCTGGTGGAATGCTGAAGCGCTTTAGCGCCAGATGCTGACGATGATGGCAATGACGAGCAGCTTCACCAGCCAGTCGCCCGCATGGATGGCGGCGAGCGTCCCGGGCACGTTCTCCCAGAGGACCGAGCCCACAAGAAGCACAGCTGGGAATCCGATCCACGCTGTGAGTCCGAGCAGCGATGCGCCCGTCCAATCCGCGATGCCGAGTCGTGTGGCAAGACCAGCCACTACCGAGGCGACCACCAGGCTCCGAACCAGCTCGACGACCATCATCCAGGCCGGCGGCGTGGTCATGGCCGCCGCGCCCACGCCGCGCGCAGAGCTGAGCTGCTCGCCAAACACGATGTACCACACGAAGCTCACCACGAACGCTGCGACGGCCGCCACAACGACGGCCAGGAAGTTCACTGTCAACATCGGGTTCTCCTTCTTGTGCAGGTGTCGAACTGGCTTCGACATGTGGAGCACTTCGACGATCAGTTCTCGAGAAGATGTCGAAACTGCGGGACCGGTTTCGACATAGTGGCGGAGATAATTCTGGCAGCCAGGAGGAAACCGTGAAGTACCTGATCCTGATCCACAGCAACCCGCAGTCCAGGGAGATCTGGGAGGGATTTTCCGACGCCGAACGGGCAGAGGGCTTCAGCGCCTATGCCGCCCTCACCGAGGACCTCGCCGCATCGGGGGAGCTGATCGTGACAGAGGCCCTGGCCGATCCGTCGCTGGCCAAGCGCGTCACGGTGCGTGACGGTCGGCCGATGACCAGCGACGGGCCGTTCGCCGAGGTGAAGGAGCACCTGGCCGGCTTCTACTTCATCCAGTGCGAGAGCATCGAACGCGCGATCGAGATCGCGGCGCGTGTGCCGGAGGCATCCCTCCCGCCAGCGCTTCGGGGGCCACACGGCCTGGTCGAGGTGCGGCCGGTCATGGACCTGAGCGGGCTCGAAATGTGACCACCGCCTCGTCCACACGGGGCACACCAATGGCCCCTCGGGTCGAGGACCTGCTGCGGGAGCTGGCGCCGCAGGTCCTCGGCACCACTGTTCGGCGCTACGGCGACTTCGACACGTGCGAGGACGCGGTGCAGGAGGCCCTGGTGGCGGCCGCCCTCCACTGGCCGACCGAAGGGGTCCCTGGCAACCCGAAGGGTTGGCTGACGACCGTCGCAGCTCGGCGACTCATCGAGTTGTGGCGCAACGAATCGGCCCGCCGGCGGCGGGAGGAGACCGCGGCCGCACTGGAACCGCCGGCCGCCGAACCGGTCGCGGACGTTGACGACACGCTCACCCTACTGATGCTGTGCTGCCACCCGTCGCTCACGCCAGTCTCGCGGGTGGCCCTGACCTTGCGGGCCGTCGGCGGGCTTAACACCGCGGAGATCGCTCGCGCGTTCCTGGTTCCCGAGGCCACCATCGGCCAGCGCATCAGCCGGGCGAAACAGCGGATCAAGACCAGCGGCGCCGAATTCCGGATGCTCCCGGAGGCCGAGCTTTCCGAGCGGATGGCCGCGGTGCTCCATGTGCTGTATCTGATCTTCAACGAGGGATACACGGCCAGCTCCGGCTCGGCGCTGCAGCGCGTCGAGCTCACCACCGAAGCGATCCGCCTGACCCGGCAGCTGCGCAACCGCCTGCCCGAGGACGGGGAGGTGGCCGGGCTCCTCGCCCTCATGCTGCTGACCGACGCTCGGCGCCCGGCCCGGACCCGCCCCGATGGCGCCCTCGTGCCCCTGGCGGAGCAGGACCGCAGTTTGTGGGACGCCCAGGCCATCGCCGAGGGGATCGCCCTCATCACTGAGACGCTTGCCAGCGCGCCGATCGGCCCGTACCAGCTGCAGGCTGCGATCGCCGCCGTGCACGACGAGGCAGCCCGCTTCGAGGACACCGATTGGCGCGAGATCCTCGGACTGTACGAGCTGTTGCACACCATCGCGCCCGGCTCGATGGTGACTCTCAACCGCATCGTCGCGGTCGCGATGGTCCACGGCCCCCAGGCAGGCCTGGAGCAGCTTACCGAGGCCGAGGCCGATCCCGCGCTCGCCGGGCACCATCGTTTGGACGCCGTGCGCGCACACTTGCTGGAGCTGGCCGGCGATCAGGAAGCGGCAGTTGTACACTACCGCCTGGCCGCTCGCCGCACCCTGAGCGTCCCCGAGCAGCGTTACCTCGAGTCCCGCGCCGCACGACTTGCGCCCCCCTCGACGGGTTCGTCGGTCTCACGTACCTCACGTATCGATTCGTGAGTAAGTGGCCCCTTCCTCGGACGAGCTCAAGCGGGGCGTTCGTTTGGAGAACTACGCCCCCCGACGTTAGAACCACGCGGATGGAAATTTCTGCCTGGCTATGGCATCGCCAGATGAGACCGAAGTGTCTTGGGCCGGAGGCCGTCGGTCTCGCTATATCAACCGACACCGACCGGGACATCAAGCTGGTCGGCGAGAGAGTCCTGCCCTTCGTGCGTAGTCAATGGCTATTTTGAGTGGGTTCTTAATCCGGAGAAAGAGGCCAACGGATCCGCACCGAGCTGCGTTACTTCACGTCCCATTCGTGGGCATTGCCGAAATATGCTGGCACCACGTTGCTGATACGGTTGCCGACCATGGTCGCGTTCGCGCCGTAGTACAGGTACATTACGACCACCTGATCGGTGAGATGTCGGAAGATCGACCTGAGGATGTCCACTCGTTCCGTCAACGGCACCGTCACGTAGAACCGGTCGATCAGGCTGTCCAACCCGGCGTTCGCGTAGCTACCGAGGTTTCTTCCCCGGTACCCATTTTCGGGGGTCGCCAGCTCAGCCGAGTGGATATCTTTTAGATTCTCGAAGTTGCCGTAGCTACCCCCGCTCTCGAATCCAGGGAAGGTAAGCCGGTACACGCGGTCGGATGTGCGCGTGGCCGGGATCGGCACGGGCTCTGTCGCCACGCCCACCTTGCGCCACTGATCGGCAACCGCCAGGATCCTCGGAACATTTTCCCCTCCCTGCTCAGTCGCACGGATCTCGACGCTGAGCCGTTGGCCCGCCGCATCCTGGAAACATCCCATCAGCGCCGCGGGTGTAGCCCAAACCCTCGATGAGCCGAACCGCCCGTCCCGGGTCGTAGTCATACTTCACTACGGCATCCTCGGCTTCCCGGTAGGCCGGGTGGTCGGAGGGCAGACCGCTGTGTCCGACGGTGCCAAACCCAGCTGTCAGCCCTGATGCCATCTCGGCCCTGTCGAGGGCGTGGTAGAGGGCACGCCGGAACTGCAGGTTCCCGATTATCGCCGGGCTGGGGTTCCGATGCTGGATCTTAATGTTGCTGGTGTCGCTGCCCGGCGTTATCAGGACCGCTCCGTCGCGCCACTGGTTACGAAGCTCGGAAGCCTGGTCCAGAGATATACGAGCACCCAGGGGCAACTCCACTGCGCCCGCAAGGATGTTGGCTACCAGCGTCGGAGAGGCGGGGATGAACTTCACCTCAATCTGGTCGATCCTGGGACGGCCCAGCACGTATCCCTCGTTGGCGGTCAGGACGATGTAACTGCCCTGGACCCACTCCTGGATGCGAAAGGGCCCGGCTCCCACGAATTGGGAAGTCCAGAAGGGTAACTCAGGGAATGTAGCCTTATTGGCCATATAGGGCTCTTCGAGGATGTGTCGCGGGAGCGGAAGAACGCCATGTTTAAGGTCCGCAGCGAATAACTCGTCCGCTTCGATGGAGAGCCGCCTCCACCTCACCATGACGGTTCGCGGGTCCGGGGCCTCGATCGCCTCGATAGACGCAAATCTCGAGTCCCGGATGAAATCCCCGAGCTCCTCGTCCTGGAGGATCCTTGCGGTGAACACAAGGTCCTCGCCAGTCAACGGGATGCCGTCGTGCCATCGGGCGTTGGGCCGGAGCTTCCACGTGGTCTCCATGCGCCCGTCCGGTAGGACCTTCCAGAGGCCGTTCTCCACACTGGGTGCCGCCTCAGCGAGCTGCGCCTCGAGCGGCTCGCGGAGTCCCCTGATGGTGAGCCCTGCGTGCACCAGCTTCTCGACCTCCCCCGTTCCGGCTGGATCAGATCCTCCAAAGGCGAATACGCGGATTGCTCTCAGCACTGTCCCGCCGGTCGCGGCCGTGATCCGCTTCCTTACGGCCGGCTCTTGCCCGCCCGCCGGCTCTTGCCCGATGTTGAGTTGAGGCTGTGCCGCGCAAGCCGAGACAAGCAGCGCTGCTAGAAAGGGAAGCAGCCGGAAGTTGTTGCAGGCGGTCATGTTACCCACATTCACCCTCCAACTTCGTCCCATTACTTCACAACCCGACCAAGGCTCTCGATCCAAACCTCGGTCAAACCGGGCGGCTCAGCCTTTCCGGCGGACCCGATTGTGAGCTATGTGCACCAGCTTGGCAAGCCGTTGAACGGGGCTCAGGCCCTTTGGTGAATGCATCTGGGCGGATTCGCTACGCTGGCGAGACTGTTCCCGGTCGGGTGGGTCCCGCCAATCGGACTGGGAGTGGGAGCGCGAGACCCTGGCGGGCAAGGCGCGACCAGTCCAGGAGAGGACACCTGGATGGACTACGCGCAGGCTCGTCAGTGGGGTGTATCATCGGCCTCCGAGCCCGGATTGGGCTCGGAAGGCACGCCGGGTAGAACGAATCGCGCACTGGGGCGACGGGGAGGGGACATGGACCTTGGGCTCGCCGGGAGGACAGCGATCGTCACGGGCGCCAGCAGGGGGCTGGGCAAGGTGCTGGCGCGTGCGCTGGCGGACGAAGGCGTAAAGGTCACGATCTGCGCGCGCCGGAAGGACGATCTCGAGGCCGCAGCATCGGAGATTCGGGCGGCGACAGGAAGCGAAGTCCTGGCCTGCCAGGCCGATGTTACAGACGAGAAGGATGTCGCGCGACTGGTATCGACCACGGTAGGCCAGTTTGGCCGCGTCGATATCCTCGTGAACAACGCAGCCAGCTTCCGGTCGGCGCCGCTCCTCGAACTCGATGACGATGATTGGATCGGCGCGTTCAACGTGAAAGCCCTCGGAGGCATTCGGTGCGCGCGTCACGTCATCCCTCACATGAAGGCCAATCGATGGGGACGCATCATCAACATCGCCGGTGGAGCCGCGCGCCAGGTTGACGTGGGCCGAATAATGGGGCCGGTTAACGCCGCCATCGTCAACTTCTCTAAGAAGCTTTCGGATGAAGTGGCGCCTTTCGGGATCACCGTCAACGCGATTTATCCTGGCGGGGGAACCAGCCAGGGACAGCTGCGGGCCCTGCAAGGGGGCGCGAACATAGACGAGCTCGAAAGAGAGCAATCGGCGCGCAGGCCAATCCGTCGGCCGATCGCCCCAGAGGAGACCGCCTGGGCCATGTTGTTTCTTGCTTCGATCAGATCCGGCGCTATCACAGGCACGGCGTTGCCGGTCGACGGTGGGTCGGCGCGCGGGATCTTCTACTAAAGACTGCACTTTGACGCTCGAATCTCGAAAGACTATCATGCGGGCCGCGACGCCCTTTGCCTCGAAGTTTCACCTGTTCTCGGAAGGGGGAATCTATGGCGAACATCGCGGATGGCATCTCGGAGAGCGCTGCGCAGACGGCCCCCGTCCTCGAACGAATCGATCCCTATATCGAGTGGCGCAAGCGAGAGGAGGTACTGCTCGGCGGGGGGGTTTACATCAAAGACATGCGGGAGGTGGAGGTAAGCCCCTGGCCACGCAAGGGCGTGAATGGCGCCCTCTACTATCTCGACGGAGACGACGAGGAGGATGAGCATATCGTCGAGATTCCGCCGGGTGGCTGCACAATCCCCGAGCGTCACATGTATGACGAGGCTGTCTATGTTCTCAAAGGACGGGGCACCGCCAGCCTCTGGTGGGAAGAGCATCGGAAGCAGACCTTCGAATGGGGGGAGGGTAGCTTCTTCGCCTTGCCACTGAACGTGCGCTACCAGCTCTTCAACGTAAGCGGCTCGGAGCCTGCTCGCTACTTCTCCATCACCAATCTCCCATCGATCATGCGCCAGTTCCACAACGAAGACTTCATCTTCAACTGCGCGTTCGCCTTCAGAGACCGCTACGGCGGTGAGGATGACTACTTCAGCGGCGAGGGCCAACTGCGGGGACGACAATGGGAAGCGAACTTCGTTCCTGATCTCCGGAAGATCAAGCTCCTCGAGTACAAGGAGCGGGGCGGCGGGGGCACGAACATCGGCTTCAGTCTCGCCCGGGGGACAGTCGGCGCCCACATCTCCCGGTTTCAGCCCTGCACCTACAAGAAGGGGCACAAGCATGGGCCCCACGCGCATCTCTACATCCCGCAGGGCGAAGGGTATTCACTCGTGAAGCGCGGTGACGAGCCGTGGATCAAGGTCGACTGGGGCGAGGGAAGCATGTTTCTGTCGGGTGCCGGCCCGGGCTGGTGGCTGCACCAGCACTTCAACGTTGGGGCGACTCCCGCATCCTACCTAGCCACTCATGTCGGCCAGCCCGCGTACTTCGCACCCAGCCGGTGGCCCGCCGATGATCCCACCTGGAAGACGGGCGGCGCCGCGGGCAGCATCACCGCCCCGCCGCGCGCGACGTGGAGGACGATTCATTTTCCGGGAGGAAACGTCGACGAAAAAGAGGGCGGGCGACAGGTCGAGTACGAGGACGAGGATCCCTACGTCCACGAGCTATTCGAGGAAGAGCTGGCAAAGCGTGGGGTCACCTGCCGGATGAAGAACTTGCACCCTCGCTGCACAGGCGTGGAGGGACCTACCCAGAAAGGCGAGTGGGGAGACGAGAAGTAAGACAGGGGAAGTCTGATGCAGAACAGCCCGGTGAGCGCCGTCCGCCTGGCGGAACGCGAACGAATGGACCCGTACTTCGAGTGGCGCCGGAAGGAGGGCGTGACGGTTGGCGGGGGTCTTTCCATTCCGGATGTTCGGAAGGTGGAGCTCGCGCATTGGCCGCGAAAGGGCGTGAACGGCGCCGCTTATTACCTGGACGGTGACGATGAAGAGGATGAGCATATCATCGAAATCCCGTCCGGCGGCTCATCGACCCCTGAGCACCATATGTATGACGAGGCCGTCTATGTCCTCAGCGGCCGGGGTACCGCCCACGTCTGGTGGAACGAAAGCCACAAGCAGAGCTTTGAGTGGGGTGAAGGCAGCTTTTTCGCTCTCCCCATGAACGTCCGTTACCAGCTCTTCAACGGGAGTAGCTCCGAGGCGGCCCGGTATCTGTCCGTCACAAATCTTCCCGCGATGCTGCGCCAGTTCCACAACGAAGAGTTCGTTTTCAATTGCTCATCCGCGTTCACGGATCGCTACAGCAGTGTTGACAGCTACTTCAGGGGCGAGGGCAAGCTGTATCGCGGCCGCTACTGGGAGACGAACTTCGTCGCAGATGTTCGCCGGGCTCCTGTCCTGCCGCACGAAGAACGGGGCGGCGGCAGCGCGAATATTGGCTTCAGTCTCGCGGGGGGCGCGATCGCTGCCCACGTCTCGCGGTTCCAGTCAGGCATGTACAAGAAGGGTCATAGACAAGGTGCCCATTCCCATTTCTACATCCTTGAAGGCGAGGGTTATAGCCTCGCGCAGCGCCGGGGCGAGCCGTGGGTGCGGGTCGATTGGACAGAGGGGAGCCTGCTTTTGTCAGGTGCCGGCCCCGGTCAATGGCTGAATCAGCATTTCAACGTCGGTTCCAATGCAGCCACTTACCTGGTGACACATGTGGGTCCGACCGCGCGCTACACGACGATCCGATGGAACGTCAATGACCCAACCTGGATCACGGATGGCAGCATCGACGAGAGAGTGGGCGGGCGACAGGTTGAGTACGAGGACGAAGATCCGGAGATCCACCCCATTTTCGAACAAGAGCTCGCAAGGCGTGGGCTCGACTGCCGAATGCGGAGCGTGCATCCCGGATGCACCGGAGTGGCATGACAGCTTTCGCCTGGGACTTCGAGTTGATTGCCGGCCCCTATGGGGGGGCAGCCGATGGCCCCGCATGGGACGGCAAGGGTCTACTGTTCTGCCTCGTAGACGAAGGCCTCATCCTTCGCTATGAGCCGCAGACGGGCAGCATCACGGACTTCCGAAAGTACACGGCCGGCACGCGCGGGCTGGGATTCGACGCAAACGGCGCTATCTATGGTTGCCAGAGCGGCTCGCGGCGCATCGTTCGATTCAACGACGATGGGTCCGCCACGCCCCTGGAGAACCGGCTCGACGGCCAATTCCACAACTATCCTGACGATCTCGTTGCCGACCGACAGGGCCGCATCTGGTTCAGCGACCCGATCGATGCGATCACGGTTGGGGGCCATGCGTGGCCGCACGTCGAGCCTGCGGTGCTACGCCTCGATCCCTCCGCCGACGGAACCTGGTCCGTTGGGCGCATGACATTTGATAGCAGCGCACCTCGGGGCCTGGCCCTGTCTCTGGACGAGCAGATCCTCTACGTGGGCGACAACAGCCGAGCACCTGAGCTTCGGGCTTATCCGATCGGCGGCGACGGCGCGTTGGGCCCCTGCTCGCTGCTCTACACGTTCGATGCAGGCGAGATGATCGACGGCCTGTGTCTCGACGCAGAGGGAAACATCCTCGCCTGCATCGGCGGGCCTGAGGGGGACCCGCCGGCAGTGATCTCCGTTATCTCTCCAAGCGGGCAGATGCTGGAGACGCATCCATTGCCGACTGGCCGACCCACGAACTGCGCTTTTGGAGATGCAGGGCTTGGCAGCCTGTACGTGACGACCGCAGATGGTTACCTGTACCGGGTTCCAAACCCGGGACGACCAGGGGTCGCCTTGTCTCCTAGCCGGCCGCGGGCAGGAACGCACGAAATCCAAGGACCCGCGAAGGCCGTGGAGAAGCCGCCGACGGTTTGGCTTGCACTGCCTGACAACACTGGCGAGAAGCTGTTCACAGAAACACAGGAACTCCAGACCGACATGGAAGCCCCGGGGTTCGGGCGCATCGTTCCCTGGGACACCGTCCTCGAAACCATCG
The DNA here is from genome assembly GCA_964417895.1 of uncultured Chloroflexota bacterium. Lineage (GTDB taxonomy): Bacteria > Chloroflexota > UBA6077 > UBA6077 > SHYK01 > CAYQJS01. The sequence goes on from CAYQJS010000001.1 coordinate 177,827, forward strand.
CCACGGGCTTCGTCGGGACGGAGGGGCCGGTTTGGAACGCGCGGGAAGGCTATCTAATCTGGTCCGACATCATCGGCGACAAGATCTACCGGTGGAGACCGGGTCATGGAACATCAGTGTTCATCGATCCCTCCGGACACGCCAATGGACTGACGTACGACCCTGAAGGTCGGTTAGTGGTCGCCGGTTTCGGGTCCCGCATCATCTGGAGGGTCGAACCGGATGGACGCAAGACGATCCTCGCTTCGCGATATCAGGACCAGAAGCTCAACGCTCCTAACGACATCGTTGTGAAGTCGGACGGGTCGATCTACTGGACCGAGGGAACCGGCGCGCTGTTTCACCTCGGCGAAGCCGGCGACGATGTGCAGCAGTACCTTGACTTCAGGGCGGTGTTTCGGCTCGCGCCGGACGGCTCGACGTTAGTCCCAGTCACAGTCGACGTCCCAGGGTGTAATGGCCTGGCCTTCTCCCCGGATGAGTCCTTGCTCTATGTGAATGGTCGTCGGCAGATCAAAGTCTTCGACGTCCAGTCAGACGGAACGCTCCAAAACGGGCGGCTCTTCTATGAAGACGAAGGCAAAGAGCGTGGGCAAGCAGACGGGATGAAGGTGGATATCGAAGGGAACGTGTATTGCCGGTCCTCCGGCGGGATCCATGTGATCGATGCCCGGGGGAACCTCCTCGGGCGGATCAGGATTCCCGATATGTCTAACCTGGGCTGGGGAGACGCAGACTGGAAGACCATGTACATTGCAGGTCGCTCCAACATCTACCGGATCCGGCTCAACATCCCCGGTGTTCCCGTCTAAGGAGGCACGAATGTCAGACCACGATGGCATGACGCTATTGTTCACAGGCAGCTCGTTTATCGCGCACCCCTTATCCGTGTTCCGTGACGAGGGTTTCCTCAAAGCAATCGATCTGATGAAGAACACGGATGTCACCTTCGCGAATCCAGAGTGCTGCATCATCGATGGGGATGAATGGCCCAATTACGGCTCGGGGATGGGTTGGGCAGGATCCTACTTTGCCGCCCCTCCCATGATGGTCGACGAGCTCAAGTTCATGGGCATCAGCGCCCTCTACGCGGCCAACAACCACGTATCCGATTTCGGGGAGAGGGGCATCCTGTCCATGATGAAGCATCTACGCCGAGGCGGGTTGCCTTTCGCCGGTATCGGGGCGAGTCTCTCCGAAGCTTCGGAGCCTTGCTACATCTGGACTGAGCATGGCCGGGTAGCGCTTATGGCCATGGCGGACTGGGGTCCGCGTCAGAACCTGGACCTAGGAGCCCCGTGGCCAGCCGGGTACATGCCTTCGGATGAGGGACCTTGGTACACCTCGCGACCTGGCGTCAACTTGCTCCGGTATGACGCGGCAATCCATGTGGACCGAGAATCGTTCGACCAGCTGCGGCGCATGAGTCAGCAGCTCGACTGGGAGAGGGCAAAGACCGCGCGCCGCACGGGAGGAAGCTCGTCTACGATGCCGGTGCCCTGGCCGACCGCCATCGGGTGGGAGAAGGATACAGCGACCGAGTTCTACTTCATGGGAAGGCAGTTCGTGGTGGGGGAAGAGTTCGGGTTCTCCACGTTCCCCTACCAGGAAGACCTTGACCGACTCTATCAGCAGATTCGGAGCGCACGACGCCAGGCCGAAGTGGTGGTGGTTGCGCTCCACGACCAGATCCACGACCCTGGCAAGGACCTCAAGACCCACGACTACATCCGCACGACGGCTTACGGGGCTATCGATGCCGGCGCGGACGTTTTCATCTGCAATGGTGGCACGGCGAGAGGCGTCGAGATTTACAAGGGCAAGGTCATCCTGCACGGTCAGGGTGGGGGATTCGGCCTCTCAAACATGCAGGTCGAGCACGTGCCGGAGAGCCTCTTGCGGCGAAAGGGTTTGGGCCCCGAGAGCACCACGGCTGATTTCTACGGCAAACGCGAGTCCGACCACGTGCGCAGCCAAGAGGCGGGCGGCCTCCCACCTATCCTCACACGGGATACCGAACACGTGATTCAGGCGGTGGTCTTCGACCAGAGCTTCGAAGCGCAAGAGGTGCGAGCCTACCCGATTGCTCGGCCGGGTGGGACGCGTGAGAGAGTGGCGGGACTGGTCGAGCCGGGGAGCGAGGTCTTCAATCGGGCGATCCAACGGGCCACCGACCTATGCAAGCCCTTCGGCACCACCTTCGACGTGCGCGACAGCTACGGAGCTCTCGCGGTCAGGTAATTGGAGTCGAAAGTCGGCCCTTCGCCACACGGAGGCGTCGTTCCGCCCCTGCCCAGGCAAACGCTGTCTTCCACGAAGGCCAGCTCTACTTCACATCCCATTCGTATACATTGCCGAAGTATTCCGGCAGCACGTTGCTGATGCGATTGGCGACGATGGTCGCGTTTGCGCCGCGGTACAGGTACATTACGACCACCTGTTCAGTGAGATGCCGAAAGATCGACCTCAGGATGTCCACTCGCTCCCGCATAGGCAGGGTTACGTAGAACCGGTCGATCAGGCCGTCCAGCTCAGGGGTCGCGTAGCTGCCGTCATTTCTTCCTCGGTAGCCGTTTTCGGGCGTCGCCAACTCAGCCGTGCGGATGTCCCTTAGATTGCGGAAGTTCCCGTAGTTACCGCCACTCTCGAATGCAGGGAAGGTGAGCCGATACTCCAGATCAGACGCGCGAGCACGAGGGATCATCACCGGCTCTGTGGCCACGCCTGCCGTACGCCACTGATCGGCAACCGCCAGTACTCGCCGGAAGTTCTCCCCCTCCGTCGCACGGATCTCGACTGCCAGTCGTTGTCCAGCTGCATCCTGGAATATCCCATCGGCGCCGCGGGTGTACCCCAGCCCTTCGAGGAGCCGGGACGACGTTGCGGGGTCGTGGTCATACCGCACCACTGCGTCTTCAGCTTCCCGGTACGCCGGGTGGTCGATTGGCAGACCGCTGTGGGCAATGGTGCCGAACCCCTCCGTTAACCCCGCCGCCAACTCGTTCCGGTCGAGCGCGTGGTAGAGAGCACGTCGGAACTGCAGGTTTCTGATGATGGGCGGGTTTGGGTTCCGATGCTGGATCTGCACCTGGCTTGGGGTGCTGGCGGGAGTCATCACAATCGCCCCGTCGCGCCACTGGTTCCGGAGTTCAGAAGCCTGGTCCAGGGATATTCCTCGCCCGAGGGGTAGCTCGACTGCGCCCGCGAGGATGTTGGCCACCAGCGTCGGTGAGGAGGTTATGAACCTCACTTCGATCTCGTGGATTTTCGGGCGGCCCAGCACGTATCCGTCGTTGGCGGTGAGGATGATGTGGCTGTCCCGGACCCACTCCTGGACGCGATAGGGGCCGGTCCCCACGAAGTCTGACGTCCAGAAGGGCAGTTGGGAGAATGTGGCCTTGTTGGCCAGGTAAGGTCCTTCGAGAATGTGTCGTGGCAGTGGTAGAGCGCCACGGGCAAGCCCCGCTGCGAAGAGCTCATCCGCTTCAATGGAGGGACGTTTCCACCGCACCGTGACCGTGCGAGAGTTGGGCGCCTCAATGGCATCGATGGCCGTGAATCGCGCGTCGTGGATGAAATCGAGCTCTTCGTCCTGCAGCACTTTTGCGGTGAAGACGACGTCCTCTGCGCTAAAGGGGACGCCGTCCTGCCAACGGGCATTGGGTCGGAGTTTCCACGTTGTCTCCATGCGTCCGTCCGCCAGGAGCGTCCAGAGGCCGTTCTCAACGCTGGGTGCTGCCTCAGCGAGCTGCGGCTCGAAAGGCTCGCGAACTCCCCTGATAGTGAGCCCGGCGTTCACCAGCATCTCGAACTCCGCCGTCCCCGGTGGGTCGGACGAAGTGCTAGCGAATATGCGGTTCGCCCGAACCAGCGTTCCGGTGGTTGCGGCCGTGATCCGCTTTCTGGCGGCTGGCTCCTGCACGACGCCCTCCTGCGTCACCATGGACCGAGGCTGCGGCGCGCAGGCCGAGCCAAGCAGTACAGCCGCGAAAGCGAGGGGGACAAACTTTTCCCAGCCAGCCATCGTCGCTCCTACGTTGTTCAAGCCTGATCTGCCATCTTCAGGGTCAGCCCGATGAGCTTGTCCGCTCTGTCCAGCCTTTCCAGGTCAGACACCGCGGCGATCAGGTCGTCGAACTGGGACTTTGGAATGGGTAGATCCGGCAGCCGCGCCGGGATTCGCCTGATCTCCTCCCCCAGGTCCCACATGAATTCTCTGCCGGTAGATTCGGCAGTGTAGCTGTCGCCGTTCTTCGTATGGACCGTGATCCTGGGCCCGAACAGCTTCTGCGTTTTCGATGGAGTGATATGGACCTTCGTCATAATCTCGAGAACTTCCGGCGGGTCGTTATGGGTCCTCGAATGGGTGCGCCCAACCCACTGCCTCGCGGCGGGATAACCTCTCATGACAATCCCGTACGCCGAAAAGTAGTGTGTGCTGCCAACGCGGGGTTCTGAGGACGCGGCTCGCGGAAACGCTGAATCGGGAACTTGAGCCTCGAGCCAGTTCACGACCAGTTCCACTCTTTCTACGTCGGCAGGCTTTATGTCGTGGTCCGCACAGAGCCGAGCCATTACGTCCACGTGAGGTCCGTTGTAGCCGCCCGTCGGATAGATCTTGTGAACCGTGTCCAGAATTTCCCACCTGCTCCCGAGGTCGGAGTAAATTCTGTCCAAGCTACTATTCTTCGGCCCCTGGAACACATAGCGGAGCTTGCCCTGGTTGTTGCCTATGAATGAGTGATAGAAGCCCCCATCGCCCTCGAAGGTTGTCTCCCCACCCTTCGTTCCCGATCGGGCCAGCAGGACCGCCAGCATGGCGTTCCTCACCGAGGCTGCCTCGCGTGGGATTCTTCCCCCACTCTTCGTCCCCTCGGCGTTCCCGCTTGCCAGGCTCACGCAGAGGGCGAGAACGCTGTTCAACTGGTCCTCGTTCAAGCGCATGAGCTTGGCCGCGGCAACGGCAGCACCGAAAATGCCGAAGACCGCTCCCGGGTGAAATCCCCGGGCCATCACGGATGGGGGGTACTCGCCGGTCAGTCTTTCCTGAACCTCATATCCCGCCACCACGGCGGAGATGAAGTCCTTACCTGAAGCCTCCTCGCCCTCAACTACAGCCAGTGCCCCTGGGAAGACGCTGCGCCCGGGGTGAGTGATCATTCTGTAGGTGTCTTCTATCGAATGGTGGATCAGATCGTTGACGTGAGCTGCGCCCGCTTTTGTGACCCTGGCCCCATCCACCAGGATTGTGCTTCCGCCCTGAGCGACGCTTTCCTCTTCCTTTACCAGACGGATGGCTTCCTGAACCTCTGGTGCAGCATAGCCCTCCAGGGCGCCAGCAAAGAAATGAAGAGTCAAAGCTTTGGCCTTATCCACAACCCGGGGCGGCAAGTCGGAAAAGCTCAGCTCGTGAACGAACTGCGCAAGTTGCCGGCTAATTGATCCGGTCATCCCTTCATCCGTTGGGAGGAGCGTTCAGTGGCGTCATGGCCTACTTCACGTCCCACTCGTGGGCGTTGCCGAAATAGGCCGGTATCACGTTGCTGATGCGATTGTCGACCATGGTGGCGCTCGCGCTGTAGTACAGGTACATCACGACCACCTGGTCGGTCAGGTGCCGGTAGATCGACCTGAGGATGTCCACGCGCTCTCGGAGCGGCACCGTCACGTAGAACCGGTCGATCAGGCTGTCCAGCTCCGCGTTCGCGTAGCTCCCGTCATTTCTTCCTCGGTAGCTGTTTGCCGCCGTCGGCAGCTCAGACGTGCGGATGTCCTTCAGGTTCTGGAAGTTCCCATAGTTACCCCCGCTCTCGAAAGCGGGAAAGGTAAGCCGGTATTCACGGTCAGACGCCCGGGCGCGCGGGATCATCACGGGCTCTGTGGCCACGCCCGCCCTGCGCCACTGATCAGCTACCGCCAGCACCCGGGGGAAATTGTCCCCCTCCGTCGCACGGATCTCGACGCCCAGCCGTTGGCCTGCCGCATCCTGGAACACCCCGTCGGCACCGCGGGTGTAGCCCAGTCCTTCTATGAGCCGTGCCGCCGTTGCCGGGTCGTAGTCATACTTCACTACGGCATCTTCGGCTTGCCGATAGACCGGATGGTCCATCGGCAGCCCGTGGTGGGCGACGGTGCCAAATCCAGCTGTTAACCCGGGTGCCATCTCCCCCCGGTCGAGGCCTTGGTAGAGAGCGCGCCGGAACTGCACGTTCCCGATGATCGCCGGGTTGGGGTTCCGATGCTGAATGAAGAGCTGAATGGGCGTGCTGTTCGGCGTTATCAGCACCGCCCCGTCGCGCCACTGGTTACGTAGCTCAGACGCCTGGTCCAGCGAAATTCCGCGCCCCAGAGGCAGCTCCACCGCGCCAGCGAGGATATTGGCCACCAGGGTGGGAGATGAGGGGATGAATTTGACCTCGATCGTGTCGATCTTGGGACGGCCCAACACGTATCCGTCGTTTGCCGACAACAGCACGTGGCTATCCTGGACCCACTCCTGGATCCGATATGGCCCCGTTCCGACGAAGTCCGAGGTCCAGAAGGGCAGCTGTGGGAATGTGGCTTTGTTGGCCAGATAGTGCTCTTCGAGGATATGTCGTGGGAGCGGCAGGGCGCCACGGTCAAGGTACCCGGTGAACAGCTCATCCGCGTCGATGGAAGGCCGCTTCCACCGCACGGTGACCGTGCGAGCGTCTGGGGCCTCGATCGCCTCGATAGCCGCAAATCTCGGGTCCTGAATGAAATCGAGTTCGTCGTCCTGGAGGACCTTTGCAGTAAAGATAATGTCCTCCGGACTGAAAGGGGTGCCATCCTGCCAGCGGGCGTTGGGCCGGAGCTTCCACGTCGTCTCCATGCGCCCGTCGGGGAAGACTTTCCAGAGGCCGTTCTCAACGCTGGGCGCCGCCTCAGCGAGCTGCGGCTCGAGGGGCTCGCGAATTCCCTTGATTGTGAGCCCTGCGTTCACCAGCACCGCGAACTCCGCGGTTCCTGGCGCGTCAGCCCCTCCCCCGGTGAAGACTCGGATCGCCCTAAACAATGTCCCGTTAGTCGCCGCCGTGATCCGCTTCTTTACGGCCGGTTCCTGCCCGACGGGCGGCGCCTGCCCGACGGTGGACTGAGTCTGTGGCGCGCAAGCCGAGATGAGAAGCGCTGCAACCAGGGTGAGTAATCCGAAACTCTTGCAGCTGTCCATATTTATTCCTCTGTCCTTCATCCTCAGCGTCCTAATTCCCGAGCGGAGCGCCTCCTCGCCTGGCGAAGTCTGCCGGGCTAGGAAGCTAAAGCCCTTTCTTGTGCGCGAGTGGGCCCATTGTGGAGCAAGGCGCAGCGACGGGCAAGCCGTCGGGGGACGAGCGTCGAAGGGCCCTGCGGCGAAACAGGCTCACTGCTGTTGTGACGCAATCCTGGCGCCGTTTGCGGCTGGGGCTGAGTTGGCCCGGCAAGCGGGGGAGAACGGCCCAACTCCCACAGGGGAGGGGTTGGGAAGGAGGCAGCCCTGGTTGTTGCGCCGGCCCGCCAAGGGTTTGTGCCAGAGATCCGGCCCTGCCGGTTTTTGGGCGTCGATAGTGCGGCGCGAGCGATTCATGAGCACGCCGAGAGCCTACTGCGTAAGCAGTGCCACCGACTCCTCAGCATTCTCCTCCGCGAGGCTCTGACCTATTCGACGGTCCACTCCTCGCTGTTGAACAGGTAACTCCGGCTGTTGGCCCCGCCACTGTATCCTTTGATGCCGCCGACGTTGCGGAGGCCGGCTGCTGGCTTCACGTCGTAGATCAGCGTCGGCTTCGCCACATCCATGGTGAAGAGGCGCTCCGTCGCCACCGTGATGTCGTCCCGCTCGGCGCGCTGCAAGGTGGCGTTCTGGCGGAACACGAGGGCGTCGAACTCGGGATTCGCGTAGCTCCCGCTGTTCGGCCCGGCGAAGCGGTTCTCGGGTCGTGGGATCTCGGCGCTCGTTATGGTCCTGTAGCCACCCGGGTCACCGCCCGAGACGTCGAACCCCGGGAAGCTCGCCTGGAACTCTCGATCGCTCCCCTGTGGGATGCCGAACTGCCGCCCATTGAGGCCCGCCCGCTTCCAGTAGTCGACCACGACCGTCGCGGCAGTCGTGCGGATCGTGTTCGTAGCGCCCGCCCACACCTCGATATCGAATAGCTGCCCGGCAGGGTTGCGGAACATCCCGTCGGCGCCCTTGCCCCAGCCGGCCTTCAGTGAGCAGCTCTTCCGTCCGCCGGATATCAAACGGGTACTTTGCGATCGCCTGCTCGATTCGCGGATACAGGTAGTGGTCCCGGGGGAAGGTGGTGTCGGACGCTGTGGAAAGGCCGGTGGTCGCGGCTTCAGCCAGCGCATCCCGGTCGATTGCGTGGATGAGCGCGCGCCTCACGCGGACGTCTCGTAGCGCCGGCTGGTAGTTGGGCACGTCGCGGAACTGCGTGCGCAACGTGAGTGTATTGGCGACGGAGATGTATACGAGCCCGGCGCTGCTCGCCGTCCACTGGTCACGGAGCACGGAGGCCTGGTCCGCGGTGAGCGCCTCACTGAAGTCGATGACGCCCGATAGCAGCCGCGCCACCCTGGCGTTTGGATCGGGGACGAGCTCGAGACGGACCGTGTGTCTCCGCTTCGCCTCGGCGACCAGAGCGCCCGCTGCCATCGCCGCTCTTTCGAGTGCGTCATGTGCGTCCGCCAGCGCGCGCAGATAGCGATCCGAGAGCCACTCAAGGCGCTGCTCATGGTCGACCGGCTCAGCCACGGGGCAGCCTCGATCGGCGCTCCGCAAAGCTTCCATCTTCGGGGTTTGACTGGGCGAGCAACTCGCGCCGCTCAAGACGCAAGAGCCGCGAAAGGACGCGACAGCGGCGTCATTGCCAGCTGTGTCTCGCCCGCCCGCAACTCGTCCAGCAGGGAGACGATGTACCCGGCCAACGGGTTAACGGCCGGCTGGCCCGTGGAACCCTTCACGAGCCGGGTCTGCTTGAAGACCGCGTTGAGCCGCTCGTACTCGTCCAGCATGCCGATCTATCGCTCGATGCGTGGAAGGTCCACGTCGCGGTCCACTACCCTCGCGAGCCGCGACCTCCAGTAGTTGATCTCGGGGAGCCAAGCTGGAGGGCGCGGGGGAAGCTGGAGATCCCGATGGCGCGACTCAGACGCGAGCGGCTCCAGCAGATCAGCCTTTTGGCGGCAGCAAGTCGTGGGGGACCAGGCCGAGCTCGAAATCGAGCGCCTCCGACCCACCGTCAACCCGAACTGAGCCGTGTCGCCCACCGGGGCGACGCAACTGGGCAGTGGGTTCTCCACCCGAAGCCGAAAAACAGCCGGTCGGCTCGTCCGGCCTGGTCGCCGGCCAATCATGAGGAGCGTGGCACGACGCCGCTGGGCCTAGCCAGCCGCCTCCGCCGGGTCGGATGATACGAAACCCCACTCAAGCCCGCTGCTCGGTTAGTTCCCTCGCCTACTCCTTTAAGTGCCGATCCAGCCAGTCGAGGGTATCCGACCAGGCCCGCCGGGCGGAGGCCGCGTTGTAGATCGCTCGGTTGGTGTGGTTATGGAATGAGTGCACCGCGTAGGGGTACTTGTTCCAAGCGAAGGTCTTCGCCGCCTTCTTCATCGCCTCGTCAATAGCGGCGATCCCCTTGTTGGTCGGCTCGTCCAGCGCACCGTAGACCGCGTACACAGCCGCCTGGATAGCGTGCACGGCCCCCAGAGGTGGGTTCGCACCGTAGAAGGGCACAGCCGCCTTCAGTTCAGGGCAGACGGTGGCCATTCGCCACGCCAGATCCCCACCGAACCCGAAACCGATCATGCCAACCGACGCGATCCCCGCCTGGCCCTTGAGCCAATCCACGACTGACTGGAGGTCCCCGACGTGCCGTTCGATCGGGATCTCGCGGAGTTTGGGGGGAACGTCCCTCTCGGGGTTACCGAAAGTGTCCGTTCCCCCCTCTCGGCTGAGAAGATCGGGCGCCACGGCGATATAGCCGACGCTCGCCAGGCCGTCTGCCACATCCCCCACATACGGCCGCAACCCTTTGTTCTCGTGGACCACGATGACACCCGGTGCGGACCTGACCTGTGCAGGACGCGACACCAGTGCTTTCAGCTCGGTCCCGTCGGCAGGTAAGCGGACCTCCTGCCTCTCCGGTTGGTGGCTGCCTGTGAGATTCGGATTCAATCCTGCCTACCCCCGCCGTGGGCTTTCGACGACTCGCGCCTACCGACTACTTCGGCTCGATCGCATCGAGATGGAAGAAACGCGCCGCGTTCCCTGCCACCATGGGATAGATGTCCTCCTCGTTGAAGCCCGTGAAGATCCGCCGGATCTGGTCCTGGGAGTAGGGCCAGGAGGTCGGCTTGTGGGGGAAATCGCTCTCCCACATGATCCGGTCGAGGCCCATGTGGCCATACCGGGCGAGCAGCTCCAGCCCCAAGCGGTCTTCCATGAAGCCCCAGTACGTATGCTCCCGGATGATGTCAGTGGGCGGTCGGTCCAGATCCTTGAGGCCTTGCTTCTTCAGGTACTGGAAGTGGTAGCCCTTACGGTAGAAGATGTCGACCTGGTCCATGAAGAACGGGATCCAGCCGATATCGGTCTCACCGAAGAAGACCTGCAGCTTGGGGAAGCGGTCGAACACGCCCTCGATGGCCAGCACGAGGGGGGTGGCCGCGCAGTTCCGCCTTCCGATCGGAACGGTCAGCCGAGTGGGAAGGTAGTCGCCCCCTCCCCGAGTCGGAAGCCCGCCGTGCACGGTGATCGCGAGTCCTGAGTCGCACGCGGCCGCCCAGAACTTGTCATCCTGGGGGGAGAGCCGCTCGCCGCCGTTCGGGTAGGCGGACAGGACGACACCTTTCAGACCCAGCTGGGCGCAGTGCTCCAGCTCGGCGATGGCGTTGTCAATACCTCGCCTGGGGATCACCCCCAGGCCGATGAGTCGGTCCGGGTCCACCGCGCAGTACTGCTTCGCGAGCCACTCGTTGTAGCCGCGGACCACGGCCAGGTACGCGTCGTCGTCCACGATGTTGTTCGCCATATTGATTGCGCTGCCCGTGAACAGGACCTCGGCATCAACGCCATCCTGGTCCTGCTCCTGAAGGCGCTGCTCGGGCGGCCCGGCCCCCGCCATATCCTCGTAGCGGACGAACTCCTCGAGCGACCACGCCTCCGGGGGCGTTCCAGGGTTATGGTCCGTACGCAGGTACGGCGGGGCGTTCTCGACCAGGAAGGCGGTCGCGCCGTTGATCTCGACGGAACGTGGCGCACGTTCCCGATGCTTCGGCTCGACCCAGTCCCTCCACTGATCGGGCTTGATCTCCAGATGCCCGTCGACAGAGATGCAACGGTATTCCTTTGCCATGATTGCAACTCCTTCCTATCGCTGAGACCCACGATGGGCCCATTCTTTGTGCGTGTTGTACCTGGCCGGTCACCCTCCTTGTTCTCCGTAGTCCGCGATTCGCGGCCGCTCGTAGCGTCATATAACGTCCCATTCATGGGCGTTCCAAGTCGACGTGCGTTCACCGCCACCCTCGAGCTTCGGAACGACGCCCAGAACTCTGCTCCGCCAGGTAGTCTGGCCGGTCCGGAAATAGAGAGGCAGCTGCCGCATCTCCTGAGAAAAGGTCTCGGCGATGCGCATACCCGCGTCCAACCGCTGTTGATCATCCAGGCTGTTGACGGCGCCGTTGACGAGGTCGTCGAGTCTCCAGAGAGGGAAGTTGGCACCGTTCCAGCGGACCTCAGCCCGGGGGATATTGTCCGAATGGAATTTGTCCACGAAGTCGTCCCAGGCCGCCCCGCGCCCAGTCCAGAAGAGCCCGGAGAAGGTGCCCAAGGTCTCGGACCGGTCGAGAGTCCGCGCCGGGATGTTGCCTATTCGCACACTCAGGCCTGCCTGCTTCAAGTACTCGATGGATGCGGCTTCCACCCTTTCCCGCTCGCGATTGTCAGCCTGAGTCAGCGCCTCGACGTCGAATCGCTCGCCCAGGGCATTGACCAGCACTCCGTCAGCACCTTTGCGCCAGCCCACCTCCTCGAGGAGGCTGGCTGCCCGCCCCGGATCGTATTTGTAAACGGTCACCCGCTCCATGAGCCTGGGCATCCACGGGTGCTTCGGTGAGAGGACAAAATCTGCCACTGGCGCCAGGCCCTGGAAGAGCGTTTGGACGATGGTGTCTCGATCGATGGCGTGCAGCAGGGCTCGGCGCACGCGCACGTCGCCGAACAGGGGATTGCGCGGGCTCGGAACGACTGAGTCAACCCCGGTTCCCGTGAAGTCAACGGTGCCGTTGCCTCGGTCTGCCCACTGCTCCTTGGCTACCACCGCCTGCTCGAATCCGAGGGCGTTGTCCACAGTGATGTCGACCTCATTGGCAAGCACGTGGGCCAAGGCGGCGTTGGGGTCCGGAATCGAACGCCACATGATGCGGTCGACCTTTGGGCGGCCGAAGGCGTACCCGTCAAAGGCCTCGAACGTAGCGCCTTCGCCAGGCGAGAACTCCACGAGCTTGAATGGCCCAGTGTGCACGAAATTCCGGTGCCACCACGGATGGTTAACCACCTGGTCGATCTCCCCGCTCAGGTACCCCGCCTCGAGGATATGCCGGGGTCGGGCGGTCAACTTGTTTCGAAAGAGACTTCCTGCCTCTCGAATGGTTGTTTTCCAGTAGATCACTAACGTCCGATCGTCGGGGGCGTCCATCCGACTGATCTGATCCCCGGGTTCCCGATTCGCGTAGGGATACTTGGGATCCTGTGAGAGCTCCCATCCGAACACAAAGTCCCTAACAGTGAAGGGTGTGCCGTCGTGCCAGGTCAAGTTCGGCCGCAGCCGATAGACCGTTTCCATGGTACCGTCTGGATTGAGCTTCCAGCTGCCGCTGTCACGGGAGGGAAACGCCTCAGCCAGCTGGGGAACGGGTTGGCCCGTGCGCTCGTCGGGCAAAGCCAGGCCGGCCTCGAGCAACTGCGTAGCGGCGTTACTGCCCGTGCCCGACGGGTTCCTCGAACCAAAACCTGATAGCGCATCCGGCCCGGCTACGATCACGACCTTCGGCTCGCCTCGAGGCACCGGCTGCTGCTGGGCGGCTGGCCCGACGCTGGGCTGAGGAGCTGTGCAGGCGACCGTGACAAGGAGCGCCGCGCCCGCGGCGACAAGCGCCCTCCGGTCTCTGCGGGCTAAGAGTTGCAACGGGAGGGCTCGATCGATCATGGATGTTCCCTCGTTGTTCCATTAGGTGACAATGTACAGCGCACGCACAACGGCGTCAACGCAACGTATCTACTTCGAGAGATGGGCTGGTTACCCTCCGAGGGCGACGCACCTTGACGTACGTGCGTCGGGTACAAGTACCAGTCGTGACCGATAGCGCCAGCACTGCGGATGTGCTCTCGCCACGGACGGCTAACGGCCTGCTCTACGCCGTCGGGTTCTCGCCCTCGACTGCGAATCCGTGGAGCACGGCTATCGACTTCAACCTGACGGTGGAGGGCGGCGTCGACATTCTGCATCTCGATCTGAATGCATCACTGGGCGAGCAGCTCTTTTTCCCGCGTAGGACCGCACACACAACGGCGTCGGGCGCCTTCGACCCAGCGGGTAACACGTCGGGGCGCGAGGCGGTGATGGTGCCATTGGGTGATCAACGCGTGCGTGGCGCCGCCACTGCTAGCGACGCCACGACGTCGGGCGTGGTCAGCCTGTATCTGGTGTGATGGGCGGAACGCCGCGAGGGGGATATGGGCTGTTGCCTCTAGGAGCCTGGAGCGCCAATATCGGTGTGCCCGCTAAAGACTCTCCGGCGTTGCCCCGGTTCAAGTGGTTGAGGTGGCCGACCGCACCTGCTCCGCCATTCGTTCGCTCACAGCTGGTTGCTGAACGGCGGGGGCGAGGTGACCTGATGATGTTGGCGGGCTGGAGATCGCGGCAGAGGGTCAGCAAATACGGGGCCAGTGCTGCCGCTGAGAGGGCGAGGGAGGCGCACCGGCGGCTGAGCCCGGGGGACCGGCTATGAGGGATGGCGCCCCATGGACATCGGCCACAAAGTGCAACGCCTATTGCGCACGGACACTGAGCACTGCGCGGTGGTCTGGGCCGACGATTTAGCGGCGCCACCGGCAGGATCGCCCCGGCCTCGGCGTCCGGAGGAACTGATGGGACCACGATCAGATGCCTGAGTTTTTGGCCCGGACTGACATGGTCGGTCCGACGACAGCGGGTCGGTTTCTCTGCGTCCCGATAGAGCCATCGGGCCGAGAGGGAATGTGGCGGCCGATAACCGCGTTTGAAGCGAGCGAACGCTCACCATATCGAAAGTTGGAGGCGAAAATGAGTGAGGAATTCGTACTCGGGAAAGACGTTACAAGAAGGGCCGCAGGACGCTCACAAGAGGGGGGGACCGCTGTACTCTCGGTCCGGCTCCACACTGAGGACCTTGCTTTGCTGGAGACTCTAAGCGGCGAGACCGGAAAGAACTACTCGCAGATCGTACGCGAGGCCATCCGACGATACAGCCACGAGAGCGAAAGGGTACAGCCGACCGTCACGATTTCGAGCCTGGGAGGAACATTCTCGACTGGGAAGAGTAGCCAGATCAGTGGCGGGTCCGCGAGAGGTTTCCTGAGTGAGGGAAACGTCCGGCGTGAAGAGAACCACGAAGCCGTAACCTAACGCAATGAAACTGCCCCGGCACCGCTGAAACGGCCCGGGGCAGGCACCGAAAGGAGTATCTTCCGATGCACCCTCAGTCTAGCCCCCAACCCCGCCATCAGGCTCCAAAAACCCCCAACACAGCCATCGCCACGAGAACCAATCCCCCAAGAAGGAGAAGCAAGCAACCCAACACATTGAACACGAACCGTTCTCGGGCGGATTCCAAGGGCTGATCAGATGAATCGCGCGGATCGCTCATTGCTTGCTCCCGATGAGCGCCTTCCCAGTCTGAGCTATGCTTTTCTCCTTCGGCCTTCGCGCGAATCCTAACGGGAAACTCACGGCCGCCTGCTATCGAACGGTTCCTCCACACCTCAGAAAAGCTGTGGAGCCAGTCTCCTGTCTCAGCCTCAGCGAGCCCAGGGCGGCGCCTGGGACGCGATCCCAGAGTCCGACGGCTCCCCCAGGACATGCCCGATAGCTAGGGGGACCACAGGAATCCTGCAACTGATCCAGGACGGAGCCACCGATGGATTAGCCCCGCTGGGACCACGACGCGATGGCCGCCCTCCGCGTACCCGCCGACCTCGTAATGGTCGAAGACAATTGCCAGCCCCTCTGGGACCAGATTGAACTTCGAGAAATGTTCGGGCGCAGGCGATGCACCTTCGAGGAGCCATGTGCTCGGTTGTGGTTGACCCATTGCCGTAGAGACTTGTTCGATGCATTGCTTCGAGATAACGGTGAGGCATTCCTGGTTCAGGTTCAGCACCTCAGGCAAGCTCAAGTAAATGAGTGGATCGAGTTGATAGTTCGCGACCTCCGTCCAATGATAGGGATGGGCGGCTCCTGCGCTATTCGCTGTGAACGAATAGCGAATACTGAGTAGGAACTTCGAGAAGGTGAGAATCGCAAAGGAGCCCCAAACCGTGCTTGTGTACTCGACTCCGTCAACGAGGAACGGTTCATGCCCGAGCAGTGATCCTCGGAAGTCGGCAAGCCTTCTGATTACCCTCGCCTGCTCGATCAGGTTGAGTTCCTCGAAGTCCTTTGAAGAGCTGGGGAACCAGGGATATTCGACTACTGCTTCGTAGAGACCTGGACGGCATCCGCTTTCCGAGAAAGTCTTGGTGACCCATTCTCCAGTTACAACCTCATCCGCTCTAATGCCCTCCCGCTTCCATAGCGCATCAAGGCGACTCTTGTACAGGCCCAACGCCTTTCGGTCGATCTCGCCGAGATGGGCCCTGCGGTGGCAGGTTGGGCACAGCGCGATGAGGTTCTCGAAACTGTGCTCTTGGCCTTCGCGCCAAGGGATGATGTGGTGTAGGTCCACGGGCCTGGCACGGCATGACGGAACAGAGCACATGAATCCTGCCTCGACCAGCACACGACGACGCAGTTCCTGCGGAATCGCCGTCCTTCGAGCGGATTCGGCCACACTCTACCCTCGTTCCCGTGGGGTTCGGGGAAGTGCGACTCCAGCTGGCTTGATGGGGGCACGCCTCCCCTTGGGAAAGGCTCAACTTCCAGATGATAACTGAACAATTTTCGCTCAGGAGCCCACGCGTCTGGGACAGCGCTAAGAGCAAGATGGCTCTTAATCAGCGGGTTCCTCACTCCGCCCGGAGGGGGCGGTTGGCGCCGAGCTCCTTCGGTCCGGCACCAGGAGAGCCAGGAGCCTGCTGGTGGTGTTCCAGTTGCGTATGGTCATCCCCTGATACACCGGCAGCGCGACGATCCGGCTCAGGTAGCTCTGGGTCGCCCGGCTGATGAGCCGGGAGAAATAGAGGACACCGTCGCCGGCGAACGCGGCGTCTACGCCCGGCTTCACCTTCACGTCTTTTAGGGCGTCGGCGGCTGAGAGGGGTTCCTTCAGGAAGATGACGTCGTAGTGGTATGCAGCCGGCTCGCGACCAAAGCCCGCCGGCGCGCGGGCAACGACCTGTTGCATCTGCTCGCCGGAGCGCAGCACTACCCAGGACTGGTGGTTGAACGCGTGGGTGAGCGCGTCCTCGACTTGCTTGGTCAGCTCGTGCTGGCTGAGCCCATCTGCCTCGAAGAGCACATTGCCGCTCTGGATGTAGGTCGCCACATCGGCAAAGCCCTGCTCCTCGAAGCAACGCTTCAGGTCGGCCATCTTGATGAGGTTGTTCCCTCCGACGTTGATGCCGCGCAGCAGAGCAACATACAGAGTCATGGGTGCAGTTTAGCGCCTCCCCACGTCGGCCCAGTAGAGCATCGGGCTCAGGCAGAAACTCAGGCCGCGGGTACCTCCTGCATGAGCCGGGCCGATGTGGCCGAGAGCCACCCCCAGACGAGCACGATCCCTAACGAGCGCAATGACCGGACCCAACCCCGAGGCGGTGCCGAGAAACGCCGCTAGAAAAAGCACGCCCGTGGTGGTGGCAAACCTGGCCCAGCCCTTCTGTCCACGTGCGGCGAAGCGACGGGCGAACACGAAGCACGCCGCTATCCACGCGAAGAATCCCACCGCGGCGGCAACGAAGTGCAGCAGGCCGGTTGAGCTAATGCTTGTTGGTGGGCCCAGCGGCGTGCCGGGTGGGAAGCCATCCGCCGGGTCTGCGACGAACAAGCCGCCTGCCACTAGACCAATGCCGGAGAGGCCGATCAGAAGTGGTCCCCAGGTCGCTCCCGGGCCGGGATATAGGGCACGCCGCATTCCTATCGCCCCGGCCATGAGCAGCAGGCCCGTCATCAGGAAGTTGGCGATCTGGATCCAGCCTAGATCGCCATTGCTCAGAACGCTAGCCGGGTGACGCGTGATGTCGAAGCCCTCACGGGTGAACGCCTGAGCCAGGTACACCAGGACAACCACTGGGCCAGCTACGACGGCGCAGGCCAGCAAGACCTTTGTCGTGTTCATCTCAGGCCTCCGGCGGCCGGGCCGGCTGCACGATCCGGATCTGATTGCCGAAGGGATCGCGCACGCCACAATCGATGCCGTAGAAGTGCTCCGTCGGCTCCTGGGTGAACTCGACCCCCCTTGAGAGCAATGTCTCGTACGTCTTCCGGCAGTCGTCGGTGGTGAAGCCAATGGCGAGTCCGGTCGCGCCCTTGCTCAACAGTTCGCGGACCTGTTCGGCGCTCCTCTCGTCCATCGACGGCTGCCCTGGCAACTCGAGCAGGATTTCGCGGCTGGGATCGCCCGGGACCGACGGTTAGCCAGCGCATGAAGCCCAGAGGAACGTCGTTCTTCACCTCGAGCCCGAGCTTGCCAACGTAGAAGTCGAGCGCCTCGTCCTGGTCGAGAACGAATAGATTCGAGTGTGTGATGGCGGTCAACATCTGTGTACTCCTCTGCTGATTTGTGCTGTACAACAAGGTTGACTCTACCGGTCATCCGGTCGCGCGCGCTTCTCCAAAACTGCTCGGTCTGGTCCATGCCATCGTGAAGCACGTCGGGACCGCTTTGACATCGGCGCGCTTGCGGTAGGCCGTGGGGGATTCGCCGACGATGTCGCGAAATGTCCGGCTGAACGTGCCCAGGCTGTTGAAACCAACGTCAAAGCAGATGTCGGTGACGCTGCCGTCGGTCTCGCACAACAGAGACATCGACCGCTCGATCCGACGGCGCTGGAGGTAACGATGGGGCGTCTCGCCGAACGTCGCTCGGAAAGTTCGGATGAAGTGCGCCTCGGCGACGCACGCGATGCGTGCCAGCGCGGGGATGTCCAACGGCTGCGCATAAGCGCGGTCCATGGCGTCCCGGGCGCGGAGCAGGCGGCGATTGCTCGCCTCGTCAACGCGGCTTTTTCGACCATCGCTCTCGGACATTTTCAGGAGGCGCTCCCGTACATCTTTGGTCGCGGCTTGCGGGAGCTCTGCTTCTATCGTGTCTGACGTTGACAGTGTAAAGGCGTTCCTCCCGCCGAGCACGGCCTGTGCATCGTGTCAGCCGATCGGGCCCGAGGTCACCAAGCTCCGCGTGATCCCGAAGGCTTCGCCGGTGAGACTGTTCTGATGGCTACCGAAAACGCGCGTTTTAGCAAAGGGAGTTGACATGACCAAGGTGTTCTTCAGCGTAACAATGTCCGTCGACGGCTGCATCGCACCCGAATTCATGCAACTGGACCAGCCCGCCGAAAAATGGCTCAGCCAATGGATGGAGCTCCAAAAATACGTCTTCCAGCAGCGGTTCTTTCGCGAGAACCTGAAGCTTGGCGAAGGTGGTGAGACCGGTCAGGACAACCGCATCCTGGAAGAGACCTTCAACCGCACTGGCGTGAGCATCATGGGGAAGCGGATGTTCGACGGGGGGGAACGTCACTGGCCCGAGGAAGCCCCCTTCCATACGTCGGTCTTCGTCTTGACTCACGAGGTTCGCAGTCCCTGGGAGCGCAAGGGAGGGACGATGTTCCATTTCGTCAACGACGGAATCGAGAGCGCGCTGCAGCAGGCACGCGATGCTGCCGGAAGCAGGGACATCCGAATTGCAGGAGGCGCCAACGCCATCCTCCAGTACCTCAACGCGGGCCTGGTGGATGAGTTCTCCATCGCCCTGTCGCCGGTCCTCCTCGGCAATGGGCTCCGCCTGTTCGACGGGGTCGACCGGCGCAGTGTCTCGGTGGACATCGTGGAGGCAATTCATTCGCCAATGGTCACCCATCTGAACTACGCAGTTGGTCGCAGGTGAAGGATGAACAGATGGCCCCCGTGAGCTGATGGAGATACGACCCTCATCTCGCGTCGGGCATTGGCGCGTCGAGGAACCGCGGGAGAATGGAGAGCAGGAGATCGGCCTGGCACACAAGCGAGACGTGGCTCGTGCCCAGGAGCACGGCAAGCTGTGAATTGGGGGGTTGATCCCAGCGGCTGGAATCTGAGCCCCACTGTTACGTCGAACAAGCAACGGCGAAATCGACATGGGTTGGGCAAGCGTTCGGAGAACGTGAGGATCTGGCCCTATTCGACGGTCCACTCCTCGCTGTTGAACAGGTAACTCCGGCTGTTGGCCCCGCCACTGTATCCTTTGATGCCGCCGACGTTGCGGAGGCCGGCTGCTGGCTTCACGTCGTAGATCAGCGTCGGCTTCGCCACATCCATGGTGAAGAGGCGCTCCGTCGCCACCGTGATGTCGTCCCGCTCGGCGCGCTGCAAGGTGGCGTTCTGGCGGAACACGAGGGCGTCGAACTCGGGATTCGCGTAGCTCCCGCTGTTCGGCCCGGCGAAGCGGTTCTCGGGTCGTGGGATCTCGGCGCTCGTTATGGTCCTGTAGCCACCCGGGTCACCGCCCGAGACGTCGAACCCCGGGAAGCTCGCCTGGAACTCTCGATCGCTCCCCTGTGGGATGCCGAACTGCCGCCCATTGAGGCCCGCCCGCTTCCAGTAGTCGACCACGACCGTCGCGGCAGTCGTGCGGATCGTGTTCGTAGCGCCCGCCCACACCTCGATATCGAATAGCTGCCCGGCAGGGTTGCGGAACATCCCGTCGGCGCCCTTGCCCCAGCCGGCCTCAGTGAGCAGCTCTTCCGTCCGCCGGATATCAAACGGGTACTTTGCGATCGACTGCTCGATTCGCGGATACAGGTAGTGGTCCCGGGGGAAGGTCGTGTCGGCCGCCGTCGAAAGTCCGGTGGTCGCCGCGTCGGCCAGCGCATCTCGGTCGATGGCGTGGATCAGTGCGCGCCTTACGCGGACGTCTCGCAGCGCCGACTGGTGGTTGGGGACGTCGCGGAACTGCGTGCGCAAGGTGAGGGTATTGGCAATGGAGACGTATACCACCCCGGCGCTACTCCCCTTCCACTGGTCGCGGAGTACGGCGGCCTGGTCCGCGGTCAGCGCCTCACTGAAGTCGATGACGCCCGATAGCAGCCGCGCCACCCTGGCGTTTGGATCGGGGACGAGCTCGAGACGGACCGTGTCGATCTTCGGTTTCCCCATGAAAAACAACGGGTTCGCAGTCAGGGTGATGCCGACACCACGCTCGTGCTCGGTCACACGGAAGGGGCCAGCCCCCACGTACTCGGCGCTGCTCCAGAACGAGCTGTTGATGAACCCTTGCTTGTCCCGGTTGTAGAGGTCCTCCAGCAGGTGGCGGGGCAGCGGCACGAGATCTTTCACCTCCGGGTACCCCGCGAAGAAATATGGCTCGCTCCAGGTGACCTCCGCGGTGCGGTCGTCTCGCGCCACGACGTCCGTCATCAGCCGCTCCGGTTCGACCCAGCGGTTGGGCATCTCCGGATCGCGGTACAGCCGGTACGCGAAGACTATGTCATGAGCCGTCATGGGCTGACCGTCATGCCACATGACCCCAGGGCGAAGTCTCAGAGTCGTGCGCATCGTTCCGTCGGGGTTGACAACCCAGGTCCCGTCATCCTGAGAGGGAAGCTTCTCCAGAAGGTACGGGCGAACCTCTTCCCGGTTGTCGATCTTGGTGAGGAAGGCGTTGACCAGCTGATTGAACTCTGATCCTGCCCCGCCGAGCTGGAACCGCAGGCCAAAATGATCGACATCCCCCGGCAGGGCGACCCGCAGAATAGTCGGCCGGGCGGGTTCAGCGACGGCTGGCCTCTCGGTCGGTCCCGATGCTTGAGGCCCACAGGCCAGCAGGGCAAAGCTGCCGAGTGCCACGGCCGCGACGATTCGATTTTCCCTTCCCATGCTCTTCCTCGCTACGGCTTGTCGTCCTATTGGATCGTCCATTCGTGAATGTTCCAGATGTACGTGGGGATTTGGCCAGTGCTCTTGCCGGTGACTCCGCGCACGTTGCTACGGGAGGCGGCGGGGTCGGGGTTGTAGTGCAGTCGGGCCGTGCCGACGCCAGAAGTCAGGATCCGCTCAAGCTCGACCGCCAGATCGTCCCGCTCGCTCTGGACGAGCGAGCGCTCGAAGCGGGGCAGAATCGCCTCATACTCCGAATCGACCCAGCTTGGGCGGTTTTTGCCGGTAAACCGGTTCCGCTCGGAGGGGAGCTGGGCCGCCGACATGTCGGCGTAGAGGAACGGCCCCTTCGTATCGATGGCGGCGCCGGAGAAGCTCGTCTCCGCGGAGAGGTCTGCCTGCTCAGGGGCGACTACTGGAGTCGCATTGATTCCGGCGCGCTTCCAGAAGTCGACGATCACGATATGCGCTGTGGTGGCGCCAAACATCTCCAAATCGAACAGTCGCCCCGCGGCGTTTCGGAACATGCCGTCGCCACCCTTCGTCCAGCCGGCCTCGACGAGCAACTGCTCGGTGCGCCGGAGGTCGGTGGGGTACTTCGTGGCTGCGTCATGCATTCGCGGATGTAAAGGATAGGACGGCGGTATCCCGACGTCCGCCACCGGAGAGAACCCTCCCGTCACCGTTGCTACCAGAGCTTCCCGGTCGATAGCGTGGGCGAGGGCGCGGCGGACGCGCACGTCCCGCAGCGCATCCTGGTGATTGGGCACGTCACGCTGCTGGAAGATCACGCTGGTCGACTTGTTCAGCGTGGTGTAAATCTGGCCCCCGTTGTTCCCCCTCCACTGCTCATGGAGAACGAGAGCTTGCTGTTCGCTGATGACCTCCGAGAAGTCTAGGTCGCCGGCCAGCAGCCGCGCGACGATCGCGCTCGCGTCGCCAACGATGAGGACCTCGATCGTGTCAATCCTGGGCTTGCCCAGGAAGAAGAGAGGATTGGCGTGTAGCGTGAACCCGATGCCGGGCTCGCGTTTGGCCACTCTGTAGGGACCTGCGCCGACGTACTCGTTCGAGGTCCAGAAACTACTCACGTTGAACGCCTGTTTGTCCCCACCGTTGTAGCGCTCCTCGAGAAGATGCCGTGGCAGCGGCACCAGGTCGCCCTCTTTAGGTTGCCCCGCCTCGAGCCTCGGTTGGGTCCAGCTCACTTCGAATGTCCGGTCGTTCAGTGCGACGACGCTGCTGATGTAGGGCTCCGACCTGCTCGAGCCACTCGGCTCCACTGGCAGCTCGGGATCGACGTACAACTTGCTGGCGAAAACGATGTCGTGCGCCGTTACGGGCTGTCCGTCCTGCCACCTGGCGTCGGCGCGCAGCGTCCAGGTGGTTCGCATCGTGCCGTCCGGATAGACTACCCAGGTGCCGTTCTCCTGGCTGGGCAGCTTTTCCGTGAGGTAGGGCAGGAGGTCGCCCCGATCGTCATACCGTGCGATAAACGCGTTGATCAGCTGGTTGTACCGTCCGTTGAAGCCGCCAAACCGCGAGCCGAACGAAGGGGGGTCTGCCCCCAGGGCGAGTCGCAGCGTCATCGGCCTAGCAACCGGGGCGGCTGAATCGCCGGTGGCCCTGGGGCCCGTCTGCGGCGCACACCCTGCCAGCAAGGTGGTCATCGCGATCACGAGGAATGCGGCGCGCTTATTCATGTCTCATCTCCCCGCTGCTGGCAGCATGTCCTCATTGTGGCTCTGGGATAGACGCGGTCAGCCGGTATAGCTCGGCGGCATTGTCCCACAGCATTCGCTGGCGATCTGCCTCGGGCACGCCCTCGAACGAACGCGCGATGAACGCCTGGCTGTCGGGCCAGGACGAGTTCGCCAGTGGCAGGTTGCTGGCCCACAGAATGCGGTCAGCGCCAACGTACTGTGCGACGTCAGCCACCCTGTCATACCAGCCCGTGAAGAAGCACTGGCGGCGGAACAGCTCCGATGGCTTCAGGGGGTAGGCCTGATCCAGGTACACGCGGTCGCGGTCGTACTGGTTGTCGGCGACTTCCATCATGAAGGCCGACCAGCCGAGCGCGCTCTCGGCGAATACCACCCGCAGCTCAGGGAAGCGGGTCAGGATCTGGGAGAAGAGCATGTTGGATACGTCAAAGATCCCTGCTGCCGGGCGAGTGATCCGACGCAAGGCGTTAGCGAGCGCCGGAGAGAGTGCCTCGTACGGGGCCATCTCGAGTCGCGGGGAGGAGCCTGTATGCAGGCACAAGGGAACATGCAGGTCCACGCACGTCGCCCACACGGCGTCGTACTCCGGCTCGTTGACGTGGGGGACGTTACGCAGCTCCATGGGCAGCGCGGGAAACACGACGCCCCGGTGGCCGCGCTCGATTGCCCGCCGGATCTCCGCCGCCGCCGCCTCGGGCGGGTAGATAGGCACGATACACTGGGGGATAAAGCGCTCGCTCGCTGCCGCCCATTCGTCGACGAGCCAGTCGTTATAGGCCTGAACGCAGGCCAGCTCGAGCTCGAGGTCCGTGAGGCGGCCGAACGTCTCTCCGGCGAGGCCCGCCACGGTGGGGTAGAGAACGGAGTAGTCGATGCCGGCGCTGTCCATCGCCTTTAGCCGCTCTGCTGGCACGTGCGCTGCCGCCGGCACTTCATCCCAGCGCTGCGGCTCCACAGTCCGTTCGGCCATCAGCGCACCGGCCAGCGCCACACCCGAGAGTTGGAGCGGCTGGCCGTCCACCACCCACCGCTCTGCGCCGTTGTGCCGCTCGACATGGGGGACGCGGTCGCCCCATTTCGCCCTCGAGAGGCGATCGGTCCAGACGCGTGGATGCTCCTGGACGTGGTCATCGGCACTGATGAAGGTCGGCAGTGTGCCCTCCTCTTGTCTGTTCCTTAGCGAGGCGAGGTGGCCGCGCCCAGCTGCGGTTGATTCTCTCCGCATTCGGCTCTGAACTTGTCACCCTGAGCCGCAGCGAAGGGTCTGAAGTCGGGTACCGGCAGGTGGCCACAGAGAGATATCCGACTTGAGATGCTTGCGGCTCAGGGTGACAGTGTCAGCTGATTTCACGCCAGTTTGTAAATGCGGACGGCGTTCTGGTAGAGCATCTTCTTGCGGTCGGTCTCGGGAACACCGCCGAGGCTCCGTTCCACCCACTTCCAGGACTCCGGGTAGGTGGACACGATATGCGGGTAGTCGGACTCCCACATGATGTTGTCCGCGCTCAACCGGTCGCGCATCGCCGGGCCGGCGACCTCGAACCAGAAATTCACGTACATCTGCCGGCGCACGATCTCACTCGGTCGGGTCGGCAGCCCTTGCTTCCATAGCTTGCCGCGCTCCCACTCGTGGTCGCAGGCCGCGATCGCGTAGTAGGCTGCGCCGACCCCCGCTTCCGCGAAGACGAAGTTCAACCGGGGAAAGCGGTCCGTGATACCGGACAGAATCAGTGTCGGGATGATCTGCGCCGGCCAGAAGCTCGTCCCGGTGGTGTGGGCGGCGTGATCTGGATGCTGCGAGTGCCCGGACCAGCGTGGAACGCGCAGGATAGGCCCGAGACCACCGGATGCATGGAAGTTGATGGGCAGCTCCAGATCCTGGCAGGCGGCCCACAATGGGTCCCAGTACCGATCGCTCACGTGCTTGAGCCCCTTGATCACGGTGCTGGGCTCGCTCAGCATGTTGACGCCGCGGCAGCCCCGAGCCGCGGCATATTCGACCTCGGCGACGACGGCATCGATTCCGCCCAGTAGAGGGAGCTCGGCCAGCGGGATGTAGCGATCGATCGCGGCTCGCCAGTCGGCGAGGGCCTCGTTGGCAGCCCGGACGGCGTCGAGCTCGAACGCCGGGTCCCGGTACCGTGAAAAATTGGGCATGTTAAAGAGGACTTCCGCGTCCACTCCGTCGCTGTCCTGCGCCTCTGCGCGCTCGAACGGGTCGTACACCCGGGCTGGGACCTCCTCCCACCGCTTTGGGTAGATGTTCCGCAACGGGTTGTCCTCCAGGGCAGCAGGGCAGTTGAACCCACGATCGGCCTCGGGCGTCTGACCGTAGATCTTCCAGCGGTGGACGAGGCGATTCTCGCGCTTGTCCATGACCTCGACCATCTGTGGAATGAGGTCGCCCCACTTCGCCCGGGACATGCGATCGGTGTATGTATCAGGGCCCATGATCACGTGCGAGTCAGCGCTTATCAGACCGTGCTTGATCTCCATCACTCACCCCTCTGCGCGGTGCCAGCCCGCCCGCTCTGCTCATGGTGACCCTTCGGCAGGCTCTGTCGAACGACTGGCTTGCGATTTCCGCGAGTCGAAGCCCGATACCGCGCGCGATTCCAGCCGACCTCTCGCGTCGCGCACAGCCTACGGCTCGACTCGCGCGTTGTCAATTGCGATGGCGACATCGTGCGCTGGCGACATTGTGTCGATGGCGACATGCGCTGAATAGCGATGATGATCGACACGAAGCTAGCGGCGACGTATCCTGCACTTAGAAGAGGTGCAGCACCGCATCTCGAGAGGAGGAGATCATGGAGATAGCAGAGGTCACCGACGTAGCGAGCTTTGACCGCTGGCTTGCTGAACGGAACCTCAGTGGGCTTTGGGGCCGCGAGCGCTCGCCTGAGTTCAAGCCCTGGCTCTGGAAATGGGATGACATCTACACGGCGTTGGTCAAGGCCGGCGAGGTTATCGGGCTCGATCTCGTGAATCGCAGAGACGTGAACCTGGTCAATCCGACCACGGGAATCGGACGGCCATCCAGGACCGTCTCAGGTACGCTGCAGTACCTGATGCCCGGCGATGTCGCCCGCGCTCACCGACACAGCGCCGCGACCGCCCGCTGGGTGATCGCTGGGGATGAAGAAGCGTACTCCGTCGTCGAGGGCGAGGCATTCCCGGTAATGGAGGGCGACCTGCTGGTGGCCCCCAGCATGGCCTGGCATGACCACTTCCATAAAGGACGCCAGCCGACGATCTGGCTGTCTTCGCTGGACAACCAGTTCACGCAGCTCACTCACTCGTTCGGAGATAACTACCCTGAGGTGCAGCAGCCGGTAGACAAGCCGGAGGGCTGGTCCGCGCTCACGGCCGCCTCCACCCGCGCCGCCTCGATTGAGCAGGAGTTCGTGCCACCCCCCTACCGCTACCGCTGGGCCGATACTCACGCAACGCTGATGGCGCTGAAAGCGAGGGAGGAGAACGACCCGCACGACGGCATTCGAGTGGACTTCAAAAACCTGGTAACCGGCGGCCCGACCTTTCCCACGATGGCGTGCAGCGTTCAGCTCTTGACCGCCCACGAGGTGACGCGCGCGCACCGCCACAACTCAACGGTGTTGTATCAGGCATTCCGTGGCTCGGGAGTGACGGTCGTCGCTGGCCAGCGATTCGAGTGGGACCAGGGCGACATCTTCGTCGTGCCGCCGTGGGCGCTCCACCATCATGAGAACGGCCGGGGCGAGGACTCCATCCTCTATTCGATCAGTGACGAGCCGGTCTGGCGGGCGCTGAATCTCTACCGTGAGGACAATCAGCCGACGGGGTGAGTGTCCTCTATCCTGTACAGCTCCGCCGCGTTCGTCCACAGGATACGTTGCCGGTCCGCGTCGCCAACGCCGGCGAAGGAGCGGCCGATGAATTCCTGGCAGTCGGGCCAGGTGGAGGTGGACAGTGGAAGATTGGCAGCCCACATGATGTTGCTGGCCGGCACGAAGGGAATGACGCTGGCCACCGGGTCGTACCAGGACGTGTAGAAGCATTGGCGCTTGAACAGCTCTGAGGGCTTCAGTGGGTATTCCGCATCCAGGTACACCCGGTCATGCTCGTACTCGTGGTCGGCAAACTCCCAGGTGTATGTGGAGAGCCCGAGCGCGCTCTCGGCGATCACGACGTGTAGCCGCGGATGGCGTGGCAGGATCTTAGAGAAAAGCAGGTTCGAAACCGTGTAGACAGTCGCGGCCCCGCTGGTGACGGCGCGCAAGCCGTCGGCCACGGCCGGGTCGAGGCTCGCGTGTGGCGGGAGTTGCAAGCTCGGCACCGAGCCCGCGTGAAAGCAGATCGGGACGTCCAGCTCCTGGCACGCGGACCAGATCGTTTCGTACTCGGGCTCGTTGATGTGCGGCACGTCCCGCACCATCATGGGGAGGGGTGGGAACACGACGCCCCGATGGCCACGCCCCACCGCGCGCCGGATCTCCGCCGTGGCCGCTTCCGCCGAATAGGTCGGCACGATGCATTGAGCTACAAAGCGTGGGCTCGCCGCCGCCCACTCGTCGATGAGCCAATCGTTGTAAGCCTGCACGCAGGCCAGCTCAAGGTCCGGGTCGTCCAGGCGCGCGAATGTCTCTCCGGCGAAGCCTGCCACAGTGGGATAGAGCACCGAGCAGGCGATCCCGGCTGCATCCATCGCCTCAAGTCGCTCACGCGGCTGGTAGGCGCCTTTCGGCACTTCTTCCCAGCGCCGTGGTTCGACCGTCCGATCCGCCTGCAAGGCTCCGGCCACAGCGACCCCGGTGAGCGGAAGCTGCTTGCCGTCCACGACCCAGCGCTCGGTGCCGTCCTTCTGGCGCTCGACGTGCGGAACGCGGTCGTCCCACCTTGCTTTCGGCAACCGGTCGGTCCAGACCGTGGGGTGCTCCTGCACGTGGTCGTCGACGCTAATGAATGGAGTAGGGGTCGTACTCACAGCCCGTAGAGCCGGACGGCGTTCTCGTACAGCATCTTCTTCCGTTCGACCTCGGGAACTCCCGCGACGCAGCGCTCGACGGCCTTCCACGACTCCGGGTAGGTCGAGACGATGTGAGGGTAGTCCGACTCCCACATGATGTTGTCGATGCCGACCCGGTGCCGCAGCTCCATGCCCCCTTCCTCGTACCAGAAGTTCACGAAGACCTGTCGGTGGACGATGTCGCTGGGCCGCGTCGGCATTCCGTGCTTCCAGAGCTTCCGCCGCTCCCACTCGTGGTCGCAAGCCTCGACCGCGTAGTTGACGTTTCCGATGCCCTGCTCGGCAAACACCCACGTCATGCCGGGGTAGCGGTCGAGTACTCCCGAGAAGATCAGGTTGGGTAGGATCTGGGATGACATCGCGCTCATCGTCGTGGTGTAGGCGGCGTGCGATGGGCCTTGGGCATGGTTCCCCCAGCGCGGCACAGACATGCCGGACTGGCCCAGGCCACCCGAAGCGTGGATGTGGATCGGCATGCGCGTCTCCTCACACGCGGCCCAGAGCGGATTCCAGTAGGCGTCGCTGATGTGCTTCAGCCCCGGCACGATGGCGCTTGGCTCCGGCAGCATGACGACGCCGCGGCAGCCGCGGGCGGCGGACCGCTGTACCTCTGCCACCGCGTCCTCGACGTCGCACAGCACGGGCACCTGGGCCAACGGAACGTAGCGGTCGCTCACGGCTCGCCAGTCGGCGAGAGCGTCGTTATAGGCTTCGACGCATGCCAGCTCGTATTCTGCATCTCCAAATCCGTAAAACGAAGGCACGTCGTTCGGGAACAGCACCTCCGCGTCAATTCCGTCGCTATCCAGCGCCTCGAGCCGCTCGTAGGGGTCATAGGCCCGCATCGGGACTTCAGCCCACCGCTTCGGATAGATGTTCCGTAACGGATTGTTGTCCATTGCCGCCGGGCAGTTGAACCCACGGAACTCGCCGCGCGGCTCCCTAGCGTAGGCTTTCCAGCGGTCCGCGCGCTCACCCGACTTCAGCGTGACTTCGACCAGGTGTGGGACCTTGTCGCCCCACTTCTCGCGGGACATGCGGTCCGTGAATGCGTTGCGATCAAGGCCGACGTGCGAATCCGAGCTGATGAGTCCGTATTTGATCTCCATGACCTCTCCTCACGGGAACCTGTGTCTTTACTCCATCCACCACTCGTAGGTGTTGAACAGATAGGACGGGTTGCGGGCCTTGCTGTGACCCTTGACGCCCCTGACGTGACTGAGGCCTGCTGCCACGGCCACGTCATAGAGCAGAGGCCCTCTTGGGAGCTCCGTGGTGATGAAGCGCTCGATGGCGACGAAAAGATCATCTCGATCGGCGCTACTCAGCGAGGCGTTCAGCCGCGACACCAGGGCATCAATCTCCGGGTGTGAGAAGCTCGAGCTGTTCCGCCCGGTCCAACGGTTCGCCGCTAACGGGTGCTCGGTGCTGGTGAGGACGTAGTAGGCGATGGGCTCGCCGCCAGCAAGCTCGACGCCCGCGAAGCTCACTGTCGCCTCGCGCTCGGCCCCCGGGGGAACAAGGATCGGCCGAGCGTCGATCCCCACCCGCTTGAAGTAGTCGGCGATCGGCGGCACATCCCGGAAGCGGTTCGCACTCGCTGACACCTCCAGATCGAACGATCGCCCGGTGGAATCGTGCAGCATGGAGTCGGCGCCTCTGGCCCACCCCGCCTCCGCGAGCAGCGCTTCGGATCGCCGTGGGTCGTACGGATACTTGACGATCACCTGCTCGATCCTCGGCCAGAGGCGATCGCTCGTCGAGAAGAAGCTATCGGCCGCCTTCGAGAGACCCGATGTAGAAGCGTGAGCTACCGCTTCTCGGTCGATAGCGTGCATCAGCGCGCGTCGGACCCGAATGTCCCGCAGGGCGGGCTGGTGGTTGGGGACGTCGCGCTGCTGGGGGACGAGCGTGCGGATTTTGGCGGAGTCCACGTAGACGGTCCCGGCGCCCGCGGTCCCCCATTGCTCGCGCAGCAAGGCTGCGTGGTCCGGAAGGATCTCTTCGGTAAAGTCGATGTCGCCCGCCAGCAACCGACTCACGATGGCGTTTCTGTCGGCTACGACCTTGAGCTCGATCCGATCGATCTTCGGCTTGCCCAGGAAGAAATCGGGATTGGCGGTGTAGACAACCTGAACCCCGTGATCCCGCTCGCTTACGCGGTAGGGCCCGGCGCCCACGTACTCGTCGCTGATCCAGAAAGAGCTGGCAATGAAGCTCTGCTTATCGCGGTTGTAGAGCTCCTCCAACAGATGCCGCGGCAGCGGCAGGAGGTCTCTCTCGGCCGGGAAGCCCGCCTCGAAGTACGGTTGACTCCAGTGGACCGTCACGGTTCGGTCATCCCGCGGCTCGACGCTGCTGATCAACCGCTCTGGATCCGCCCATTGATTGGGCACCTCGCGGTCGCGGTAAATGCGGTACGCAAAAACGATGTCATGTGACGTGAGCGGCTCACCGTCGTGCCACTTGATCCCCGGCCGAAGGGTCAGGATGGTTTGCATCGTGCCGTCGGCGCCAAGGATCCACGTACCGTCCTCCTGGCTGGGGAGCTTCTCGAGGAGGTAGGGGTGGACGACGGCCCGCTCGTCCGTGCTTGCCAGGAAGGCGTTGATCAACCGGTTGCTCGTTGCGTGCCAGTCCCCGATCCTCATGCTGAACTGTGGTACGTCATCCGAGACGGCGACCCGCAAAATGCTGGGACGAGCCGAGAGCGAGCTGGTCGCCTCCCCACCGCGTCCGGGCGCCTGCGGCGCACAGGCCGCCAGGAGCAATGCCGCCCCAAGGGCCGCACTGACGAGCACATGATTCTGCATTCTCACCGTCTCCTTACGCGCCGGGGAGGGCAGCTGCCGCTGGGTGAAATAGCTCCCGATAGTCCACTCGGTACGGAGTTAGTGCCTGCTCATAGCAGAACTGGGTGAGAGCCTCCAACGTACGCTTGTTGTCCTCGATGTTGTAGGCCCAGTAGTTCTCGCCCATGACCGCGCGCTGCTCGGCCAGAATGTAGCTGGCCCACGTAATCATGAGATACTCCGGGTCGCCGCCTTCGATGCGGTGGAGCGCTATGTCCCGTGCCTGGCGATAGGCCTTCAGCAGGGCAAGCGGCGCCTCTGGATACCGCTCGACGAACTCCTGTTTCAGGCTGACGATGTGGCTTATGGGGAAGACGCCCGTCGCCTTCCAGTACGCCTGGTTCTCTGTCTTGTAGTCGCCGAAGAGACGGCGCACGCGCGGATCTCTGTTCCTGATGGAAGGCAGCACATTGGGGTCGATGGCGGCATCGATGGCCCCCTCCGCTAGCATGCTGTCGGTGCTGATGTTGGGTGGCAACGGTTCGGTCCGGATGCCAGGTGGCTTACCCTCCGCGATGGGGGTCCGCTCCAACCAGGTGACCTTCGTCAAATCCACTTCGTAGTAATTCTGCAGGGCTCCCTTCGCCCAAACCGCTGCCGGGTTGCCCCAGTACGAGATCGCGACGCGTTTGCCCTCCAGGTCGCGTGGGTTCTCGATCCCTGCCTTACTGTTGACATAGATGTAGGTCGTACGGAATTTGCGGTTGGGGAAGGCGGGAATGCAGACCAGTCCGTCTCCCGTCACGAAGTCGCGCACGCGGCCTGAAGCCACGACGTCTCTGGCATCCCAGTCCGGGTCTGGCGCCGCGCCCGGGAGGATCTGCAGGTCGAACCCCTCGACCTTCACGCTCCCATCGACGAGCGGCCTGTGCGTGTCGATGTCCGGCTCTCTGCAGCTCAGGCGAAGTTTGGGCTCAGGCACTCGCTTCTCCTCCTACTGGACCGTCCACTCCACCACGTTGAACAGGTGAGTGGTGCTGTATCCCTGACTTTTGCCTTTGATTCCGTGCACGTTGTTGCGCGCCGCTCCGGGCTCGACGTTGTAGTACAGCCGAGCCTGGCCAACGCCGGCGGTGAGCACCCGTTCCAGCGCGATCGCCAGGTCGTCCCGCTCCGTCGGGCGCAGTGCGCTGCTAAACCGCGCGAACAGCGCGTCGTACTCCGCGTCGACCCAACTCGACTCGTTGCTTCCCCGCCAGCTGTTCTGCTCCGAGGGTAGCTGCAGGCTGGCGTTATCGTGGTACCAGAACGGCGGCTTCGAACGGAACATCACGCCGGGGAAGCTGACGTGGGCTCGGGGGTCGTTGATGCGTACGTCGGGGGCGGCGGGGACGAGCCTTGCCTCCGCCCCGGCGCGCTTCCAGTAGTCCTGAACCACGATAGCGTTGCTGCCGGGTGGATTGCTGGTGTCGATCTCGACGTCGAAGGCCTGACCACCGGCATTCCGGAGCACGCCGTCACCACCTCTCGTCCAGCCGGCTTCGTTGACAAGCTGCTCGGCTCGACGCGGGTCGTAGGGATACTTCATCGCTGCCGCGTCCATCCGGGTGAAGAGCGGGCGGCTCTGGTGGACGATGGTGTCCGCAGCCAGGGAGAAACCGCTCGTCGCCGCGAGGGCGAGCGACTCTCGGTCGATTGCGTGGACCAGCGCGCGGCGTACGCGGACGTCCGTCAGCGCCGCCTGGTGGTTGGCCACATCGCGCTGCTGAAAGATCATCGTTTCGACCTGCGGGAAATTCAGCAGGACTCTTCCATCGCCGGTGCCCTTCCACTGTTCCTGGAGAACCGCGACCTGCTCGGCGTTAGTCACTTCGGAGAAATCGATGTCGCCGGCGAGGAGGCGGGCTACCATCGCGTTCCGATCCGGGATGATTGTGTATTCAATGGTCTCAATCCTGGGCTTCCCCAGGATGAAATGCGGGTTGGCGGTAAAGGTGATCGTCACGCCGGGATTTCGTTGGCCGATGCGATAGGGACCCGCGCTGACATACTCGTCGCTCGTCCAGAAACCGCTGCGCGGGAGCGCCTCCTTCTCGCTGAGATAGAGGCCCTCGAGCAAGTGACGGGGTAGGGGTACCAGGTCGCGCTCTTCGGGTTGCCCGGCGAGGAAAAACGGCTCGGTCCAGTTGATCTCGACCGTTCGGTCGTCACGCGCAACGACACCGCTCATCAGAGCTTCGGCCTGCGCCCGATCGACCGGCAGCTCTCGATCCCGGTAGAGACGGAACGCGAAGGCGACGTCGTGGGCTGTCAGCGGCTCGCCATCTTGCCACCGCGTGCCGGGCCGCAACGTCCAGATCGTGCGCATCGTGCCGTCGGGATTGACGACCCAGGAGCCATCGTCCTGGCTTGGGAGCCTCTCGGTGAGGTACGGCTGGACGATTCCCTGGTGATCAGTGCGCGCTAGGAATGCGTTCACCAGGTAGTTGAACCTGCCCTGGAACCCGCCGAACCGGGAGCCGAACGAGGCCGGCTCCGTCGAGACCCCGACGCGGAGGAGCATGGGCTTCCCATCGTCAGTGGCCGCCGCACTGCCTCCCCCCGGTGCCGTCGCAGGCGTGGAGCGTGGAGCGCAGGCGGCGAGCGTGACGAGCGCCACGAGGATGAAAAGCGCACGCGTTTTGGTCAACGTCTCTCCTCTCGATAGAGCTCAAGGGCAACCATGGCAGGACGGTCGCTGATCGAAAAAAGGATTGCTTCGTCGCCCCTCCGATTCTCGTGGCTGTGCCAGGTCCACGGAGGAATCATCAGCAGGTCGCCCTCGGTCCACTCCAGCTCCCCTTCGTCGGCGAGGGTCACGCCTTGCCCGCGGAAGGCGTAATAGATGGTGGTGCAATTGTGTCGATGCGAGCCGGTGCGCAGAGAGGGCGTGACCAGTTGCAGCCCCAGGGAGCGAGTGGGGAGCGTCGATCCGCCAGTCATCGGGTTCGCGTAGAGGAGGCAGATGCCGTCGTACGGGTCTCCCTCTTTCTTGCTCTCCTTCAACGCCGTCAAAGCGATCTCCGTGTCCCGCCAGGCGTACCGCCGGGGTGGCGTCTGCGGCTCGCTTTTGATCCACGACGGTCGCACATGCCCCAGCGTCCGCGCTGAGAAGCCGTCGGGCTTGGTCACGGATTGCTGCGCTCCAGGCAAGTCCTCCTCGATGGCGGCGCCAAAGCCCACGAGACGGTCCTCCAACCCCTCGAGCCAGATGGTCGGCTCGTTGGACTCGTTGGAGTATTCTTGCCAAACCCAGCTCGGCGCAGTGAGCAGGTCCCCTTCCTCCATCGGGAAGGCCTCACCCTCCGCGATGAAGCTGGCGCCGGCGCTCCCGCTGATCACAAAAAGCGTCTTCGACTCGATGGTCCTGTGGGCTCTGGCCCTCTCCCCCGGCATCACGCAACGAACAGTGCAGTGGATGGTATTGCTCATTCCCCAGGGCAGGTTCGGGTGTCTGGGTTGAATCTGGCGTCCGCCAGCTGCCGCCCCGCCGATGAGATTGGCCGCCCGCGTTAAGGCTGCGAAGATGTCCGAACCCTTCCAGAGGTAGGGGGTCAGTGACTTCCTCGTCGGCCCCTCGGGATACCAGTGGCCAAGCAAGTGCCTTTCCTTGATCAGCTCTTCGAGCTCGGCGAGGTTCATTGTCGATTCCTAGCTAGCCCGCTCTTCACGATACACGCCGAGAGCACCCATGGTCGGTCGATCGCTGAGCGAGAAGAGCACAGCGTCCTCGCTCGCCACGTTCTGGTGGCTGTGCCAGCTCCACGGCGGGATCACAAAGATATCGCCCTGGGACCACTCGAGCCGCTGCTCGTCGACGACGGTCATCCCTTGGCCGCTGAAGACCTGGTAGATCGTGGAGCTGTTGTGCCGATGGGCGGCGGTCTTCATGCGGTCCGTGAGCAGCTGCATCTCGCACGAGAACGTCGCCGTCGTCGGGCCGCCGGTGATCGGGTGCGCATAGACGACGTGAATCCCGTCGTGCGGGTCGGGCTCGATCTCGCTGGCCTTGAGAAGCCGCAATGTCGCGAACGTATCCTCCCAGGCGTATCTGAACGGCGGGTTCGGGAGCTCATCGGTGATCCAGGGTGGGTTGGCACCAGCCAGCACCTTCGCCGCGAACCCGTCGGGTCGCTCAACGGGCTGCTGTGGCGTCAGATAGGGTTCGCCAAGAGCCTTGCTCAGTTTCCCTACGAGGCGGTTGTCAAGTGCGTCGAGCCAGATCGCCGGCTCGCTCGCCTCGCTGTAGTGGTCGTGCCACGTCATGCTGGGCGTCGTGAGCAGGTCGCCCGTTCCGATCGGCGCCCGCTCGCCCTCGACGACGCAGTAAGCGCCGGGCGCCCCTTGAAGAATGAATCGGATTGCTCCCGCCATATGGCGGTGGGCGGTCGCGATCTCCCCCGGCTTGAGGCACTGGATGGACACGCGCATGGTGCTGGAGGTGCCGTCGCCCAGGCTGGGGTTCAACAATGTCAGAATCCGTCGGCTGACCATCTCCATTGGGACCAGCTCGGCAGTCGCCTGCACGCACTCGAAGACCTCCGACCACTTCCAGAGATACGGCTTGCACTGCTCCCGCTCCGCGGGGGGACTACTCCACAGGCCTACGAGATTCCGCTCGGCCAGCCACTTATCCAGCTCTGCGATCTGCGTCGGTATCTCTTCCCGCATGGGAGTCCTCCTGCTTAAGACGTGCGATGTCACTACATTTAACGTGCGGCCACGGCGGCCCGCGACTCCACTTCAGGCCGGTACTTCTCGCAGAGCCCCTTCCAGCGCTTGGCCTGCTTGATTGCTCGCTCCAGCGATTCGGGGCTCACCTCCATGAATGGCGAGCGGTTTGGCCCGAGGTCGGCATAGCCCGCGTACTTGCACGCCAGCTTGCGCGCCATGTCGGTGGCCTCCGTGCCCTCGGGCGCCCCACCAGCGTTGGGAGCGATGTCGCGCAGCACCGCCTGGGCTGTCTCGAAGTCGCCGGCGTCCACCGCGTCGCGTAGTCGGAGGAGCGGCCAGGGACCCATGAAAGCGCTTGTCGACCAGAACCCGCGCGCGCCGACCAGCGCGTAGGGGAAGTACTGGTTCTGGGTCACGAATACGCTGATCTTTCCCTTAACGACATCCATCAGTCGTGCGAACTCCAGCGGCCAGCGTGCGGTGGTTTCCTTCATGCTCACAATGTTCGAGTGCTCGGTGATCTTCTCGAACGCTGCCACCGGGATGTGTATCCGGTGCAGGGCGGGGTTGTGATAGATCTGGATCGATAGGTCGGGGAATCGCTCGGCGACTTCGTGGTAGAACCGAATGCAGTTGTTCACGGTGGACGGGTAGTAGAAAGGCACGCCAGTGAAGATGCCCTCGCCGCCCACTTCGCGCACGAACTTCGCTTTGCGCACCACCTCCCGGCCATTAAGGCTGGTAATGCCGACGAAGACCGGCACCCGCTTGTTCACCACATCGAGCGTGGTGGTGACCAGGGTCTGGAACTCGTCCCAAAGCAGCGTGTGGAACTCCCCATAGCTGCCCGTCGTTGAGATGACGTCGGCGCCGTCCTTGATGATGCGATCGACCGCATCGGCCAGTTTATCCAAGTCGACCGTATCGACGGCGTCCAGATCAGTAGCGCCCTCCTTCGCGAAAGCGGGCATCATGACGTTCAGGCCGCGGAGCTCATCTGGTCGATACACGATTGCCTCCCCTCACTATACGGATACCGATCTCGATCATCGGAGCCAGTATCGGCGAGGCCGCATACCCGGTCAAGAGCCTCTGAGCCGCTGAGCAAGAGCCGATGAGTTAAGAGCAGCTAACCTAAGCTAAGGGGTCGTCAAGAAATAACTTCCTGACATGGTAGCCGAGCTGGGGGATCTCGGGCGGGCAACGTGCGAGGGCGCAGGGTCTAATTCCACTGCGGACAGACTGCCCCACCTTGCGGGGCGCCCGGAACGCAGGCAAGCAGGCCGATCGCCACGGCGAGAACCACTTCCGGCACCCCTGTTCGCTATCGTTAAGGCCCGTGTGACGGCGGCGCGCAGTGTCGATCTCGTGTGGTATGGTGGCCCACACTTGCTATGAAGAAGGTAGAGATGGTATGCCGTCCCGCCCCCCGCCACCTGCGGCCGCTGGACCGGGGATGCGATCTGAGACAAGGAGCGAGCCTGTCAGAACTACTCCGGGGAGTCCCGAGCTCTCTTTCATTGCCCTCTCCCTCCGCGTCTCCGGTCAGTCGCGATCAGGGCAGTTGCGAAACGTTTCCGCCGCGGTTCAATCCGCCAGAGGAAGTTGATAGAGTCGGGCGGCGTTCTTCCAGAGCACTTGCTGGCGCGCCTCGTCTGAAACGCCCCGGCAGCAACGTTCGACCACCTCCTGAGTGCGGGGCCAGGTGGAGCTCGTGAGGGGCAAATTCGCCGACCACAGGATATGGTCCACGCCCAGGTAAGGGATGAACAGCGCCAGGTCGTCGAACCACGAGGTGAAATAGCACTGGCGGTGGAACAGCTCCGACGGCGTGAGTTCATAGCCCTCGCGGGCGAGCCCATCATGGTCGAACTCGAGGTCGGCCTTCTCCATATAGGTTTTTCCCCACCCCAGCGCGCTTTCCGCGAAGATGACCTGCAGCCTCGGGTGGCGGAGGAGAACACGCGAGAAGGAGTACAACGAGATGACGAAGATGCCGGAAACTGGTCGTGACACGGCATTGAGTGCCTCGGCGAGGGTGGGCGCGAGTCCTGTGAATGGAGCGTATTGCAGCTGGGGGGAGGATCCTGTATGCAGGCAGAGCGGAACCCCTAGCTCTTCGCAGATTGCCCACACGGGATCGTAGTCGGGTTCACCGATATGCGGTACGTCTCGCAAATGCATCGGCACGGCGGGGAAGACCACACCGCGGTGGCCCCTTGAGGCTGCCCGCTGGATCTCAGCCACCGTGGCTTCTGGCGGCCAGATGGGCACGGTGCACTGGGCGATGAACCGGTTGCTGGTGGCAGCCCACTCCTCGATCAGCCAGTCGTTGTATGCCCGAACGCAGGCCACCTCCAGCTCCGGGTCCTGGATGCGGCCGAACGTCTCTCCCGCCATCCCCGCCACAGTGGGGAAGAGGACCGAGTACTCGATGCCAGCAGCGTCCATGACCTTAATCCGTTCCGAGGGCACGTAGGCCCCGGGCGGGACCTCCTGCCAACGGGTAGGCTCACGATTGCGGTCCACCATCAAGGCGCCCGCCCGAGCCGCGTACCCGTTCATGACCACCGTTCCGTCAACGACCCACCGCTCGGTTCCGTCCGAGGCGCGCTCCAAATGCGGGATGCGATCAGCCCACTGTCTCGCCGAGAGGCGGCTCGTCCACAGGTCGGGAGGCTCCTGTACGTGGTCGTCGACGCTAATCAAGCCGTGCTTCAGCTGCATGTGGACGCGTCCTTCATCAGTCTGGCTTGCCTGCCGCCAGCCCGGTGAGCTGGAGCCGGTAAAGCCGGGCCGCGTTTTCATACAGGAGCTTGCGCCGGTCAGCCGTGGGTACCCCTTCGAGGACACGCTCCGCCGCTTCGCGGGACTTGGGATAGAAACAGGGGATGTGCGGGAGGTCCGACTCCCACATGATGTTGTCCACGCCGCCATGGTGGAGGAGCGGGGCAGCGGCTTCGTACCAGAAGTTCAGGTAGATCTGACGAGCGATGGTGTCACTCGGGCGGGTCGCGATGCCCTCGGTCCACAGATGCCGCGACTCCCACTCATGATCGCAGGTAGCCAGCGCGTAGGTCAGGCCGCCGATCCCGGACTCAGCGAACACGAAGTTGAGGTTAGGAAACCGCTCTGTGATACCGGAGAAGATTAAATGCGGGATGACCTGGGCCGGGGTCACACAGGAGGGAGTCACGTGCGCCGAGTGGCCCTGCCGAGGGCTGTACCCGCGCCACCGCGCTTCCCGCTTCCCAACCCCAGCGTCCAACCCGGCTGAGCCGTGGAAGTTCACTGGAACCCCGAGTTCCTGGCAGACCGCCCAGACTGGATCCCAGTAGGGGTCCCCAAGGTGAGGGAGAGGGCGCGGAGTCTGGGCGTGGAGGTGCACTCCGCGATGGCCACACTCCACGACCGCTCGCCCAATCTCACGCGCAACCGCCTGGGCCCCACTCAGCCATGGCACCTGGGCGAGTGGCAGGTAGCGATCACTGACCTGTGTCCATTCCCCCATCGCGTCGTTGGCCACTCGGACGAAATCGAGCTCGAAATCGGCATCCCTAAACTCGTAGACGTCCGGCCCGTGGAAGAGCACCTCTGCGTCGACGCCGTCGATGTCGAGCGCTTCGAGCCGGGCCTGGGGGTCAAAGGCGGCCCTCGGCACCTCCTCCCATCTTTGAGGGAAATGAGGGAAGGAGCGGTCCTCCATCAGGGCGGGGCAGTTGCATACCCCGGATCCCTCGGGCCGCGGGGCGTTGCCGTAGTACGTCCACCGATGGACTGAGCGGCCATCGTGCTCAACCTCTACGACCCGGGGAATCCGATCTCCCCACTTGGCCGACATCCGCGACGTAAACGCGTCCCGATCAAACGCCGCGTGTGAATCCGCGCTAATCAACCTGTACTTGAACTCCATGGTTCTCTCCGGTCCCGAATCCTGTTAGTTGATCTCCCACAGATGGATGTTCCAGGCGATAGCATCTTGGGCGGGTGACACCTTAGTGACTCCGCGGACCGAGTTCCGGGCCGCGAGGATATCCGGGCCATACCAGAGTGGGATCCACACCACTTCCTCCAAGGCCATCTTGAACAGGTCGGCGCCAATCTGCGCGCGTTGCGAGGCCTGAACGGTCGTTAGCAGGCGATTGACCTGCTCATCGAAGATGGGGTTGCTGTAGGCGCCGAAGTTGCGGCCTCTCCACCGGTTAGCCTCAGCCGAGACCTCAGCGGACGTGAATTCGCGGAGGGAGTTGTAGTTGAGGTCCAGCCCTCTCACAACCACGCCGCGCGCTTCGGCCCTGACCCTGTCCCTATCCGCCGAAGGCGGCACGGGGAACGGAGTGGCTCCCACACCGCCGGTCTTCCATTGGTCAGCGATCACCACCAGTTCCTGGATCTGGCTGGCGATGTCGGCGGTGGCCGCCACCTCCATGGTGAACGGCTCACCGTCCCGGGTTCGAAAGATACCGTCAGGCCCGCGGTTGAGCCCGGCCTCAGCCAGGAGGCGATGCGCCCGGGCCAGGTCGTATGGGTACGATGGAACGCCCCGCTCCTGTGCGAGCCGATACACCGGGTCTTCCGCCAGCAAGGGGATATCGCCGACCGCCGAGATCCCGCCCTTAAGACTCTCCACAACGGTCTGTCGATCGAGCATGTGCACGAGCGCTTGCCGAACTCGGACATCCTGGACCCACGGCGCGTCCGGATAGCGCCATGAGAGCTTGCCGTGCCGCAGGTCGCTCCAGCTCAGGATCACCGTGCCGCCCCCTCTGGGTTCCCAATCCGACTTGAGAACCTGGGCCTCCTCCTGCTTAAAGGCACCCTGGGGCACCACGTCTACATCCCCGGCCATAACGACGGCGAGGAGCGTATTGGTGTCGGCGAAGAACCGCATGGAAATGCGGTCGATTTTGGGGCCCCCCAGGAAGTACCGATCGAAGGCTTCGGCTTCCATGAACGTGCCCTGGAGCCACTGCGTCAGGCGATACGGCCCCAGACCCACCCAGGCGGTGGTGTGGTAGGGGCTGGCGGCAAAAGCCTGCTTGTCGCCAGCTTCATACAGGTCGGCCAACAGGTGCCGGGGTAGCGGGACGAGCGTATCCTTCAACATGGCGTTCGCGAAAATGTAGTTGTCCCGCCAGCGTACGATGAGCGTCTGAGGGTCGGTCGCGGCGAGCTCGGAGATCGAGCGAAGGATGGCGGTCCCCCGGGCGAAAACATCACCGTCCATGCCAACCTTGAATCCGAAGACGAAGTCTTCAGCGGTGAGATGGCTGCCGTCGTGCCAGACCGCATTGGGACGGAGCTTCCAGGTTACCTCCATGCCCCCACCCGGGAGCACCTTCCAGTCGCCGTTCTCGAGCGTTGGGACGCGCTCTGCGATCCGCGGTTGGAGTTCTCCCGTCGTGGGGTCGTACATGGCGAGGGCGGAATGGAAGATGTAACCGGCCGGTTTGTTGTTGAAGCCGATGCCGCCGGTCGCCGGCTCCGGTTCGTCGGGCAGGGCAGTCCCTATCCGGAGCGTCTTGCCAGACGAAGTAGGGGCGGGCCCCCCGTCCTGAGCACCGAGGCCGGCTGGGCCCGCTGGGCCACAGGCGGCGAGCATCAGAGCAACAGATACCGACGCGGACGAAAGGACGCGATAGTTCATTGCTGATCCCCCTACGTTCCCAATGGGCTCAAGGCCAGAAAGCCGCCGGCTGCACTCCTGATCTTACATTCGACGCGTTCTAGCAAATCCCTCTCCCATCGCGATGGGAGAGGTTAGGTGAGGGCCCCCTGCTGAACCCAGTACATCGGCCATTGAGGCCTGCCACCCCTCTCCCGCTGCGGCAGGAGAGGGAGCCTGCCTGCTCGCTCACCCATCGGTGCTTGTTCCCCGCCGTGGGGCTCTGTGTACGCTCGCCGGGCGGGAGGCCGCCCCTGCGGCCTCCCGTACGGGACGAAAGCCTACGTCCGCAGAACTGACCCACTAGCTGTACGAGCAGTGCGGGTGGTGCAGCATGAGGCACTTGACTCCTACTCGCGCGCACTCCTCTTCAAACTGCAGGTGGACGGCCGGATCCATGTCCTCGAAAGCCATCTGGTCGCCGCCCTCTTGCGGTGTCCGGCTGTAGTCGTAGTGTCCGCCGCCCGGTTTCGGCTTTTCCGATCCCCAGCCGACCTTCAACCAGTCCCACGGCTCCGGGCCCGTGTTGTAGTGGGCGTGCCACCAGCCTTCGGGCGGAACGAATACTGTCCCTGGTCCCCAGTCAACGCGCACGGTCTGATCCATGGCGGGGCTCTGCAGGAGTGTGTGGCCATGGCCGCCGAGAACGGTCACGTGGATGCCTGGGCCGTGGCGATGAGGCGGGGCGTGAGTCCCCGGCTGGGAGCCAAAGTTGATGCCCGCGTGCACGGTGCCTTTAAGCATCGTTGCGCCGAATCCCTGTGCCTCCTCGCCACCCTTCAGGAACCGTCCAACCGACTTCCAGCCCTCGCCCTGCTGAGCGGCAGCGCGGGCCTTCACTTCCAGCTCTTCCGCAGACGTTCTCTGTTTGGGCGCCAGCGCCCATACGTCCGCGATGTAGTTGGTCTCCCATCTGCGGGTCCGCTCGGTCTGCTGGAAGAAACCGTCTTCATCGTTGAAGATGTTCGTGAACTTGTGATCGTTGTTGAACACGAAATCCAGATCTTTGAACGTATCGATCACCCTCGGCGCGGCCGTCATCGCGAAATACCTGGCTGGTTCGTCCCCAACGAGGTTATGCCACTGGTGCCAGGCGTTCGGGGGGATGGCGAAGTAGCTCCCGTTCGTCCACTCGATGGTTTGCTTCCTCCGCTCGTCGTTCCAGACCGTCACCGCTCCTCGCCCTCGGAGCACGAACACCAACTCGTCGTAGATATGTTTAATGGGCACGGACGACTCTTGCGGCGCCAGCTCGTAGATATACGAGTCGTTGAACCCGGCGCTGCCATCGAGGTTGATGAACACCCCCGATCCACCGCGCGCCTCCCAGGGCGTAAGCGCTGCTGTATAGATGTTCGAAACGGAGAACCCCTGGATGGTCTCCAGCCCCTGGAGCTCCTTCCATCGCTGGTAGGGGCTCTTGTAGGCTCGGGCCTCTGCGCTCTGCCGTCGTCGTTCCTCCTCGGTCAGGAGTCCCGTGTCTTGTGCCACGACGTCTTCCTCCTTCCTTTCCATTGGTCAAAAATTCAGTACGCTGGCGCTCCTGCGCTGCGGGTCTGTCACTCGTTCTCCCTTTCTCCCCTCTCGTCTCATTCGTGCAGGCTCCAGGATACTCGCCTTTTCCCCACGTGCGAGTCCCGGGCCTGATCAGTCCGTGCCCGATTCCATAGTGGCCTTTCGTATTGGCGCGTCGTGACGCGGATCGCTATCCCAGATTCCATCACTCAACGTCCCTGGCCCCCGTTGGTCACGCCTTCCAGTGCCATTCCCATACCCTGCGCTCGGAACCTGCACCCGGGGTCATATTCTCGACCACACCTGCCAGGGCAGAAGAATAACCGAGCACTCGCACTCGGAAGTACATTGGAAGCGACGGAAGGTCCGCGTTGACGAGGCGCTCGACCTGGGCCATATGCTCTATGCGCTGGGAGCGGTCGAGCGTGGTCTCCCACGCCTCCAGAAGCCGATCGAGCTCGGGATTCGAGTAGCCGTAGCGGTTGGTTCCTGACCACCGGTTCTCCGGGCGGGCGATGTTCCTGGTGTGGTACTCCTCAGGCAGGTACACCGATCCCGCGAACATCCCCGAAGTCTTGGCCCGTTCTTCGGCGCTGCTTCGCTGAACGCCCCAAACCTGGGAGCTCGCGTCGATGCCGAACCGCCGCAGACCGTCGACCACGATAGTGCTCTCTCGCTCGTTGCCCGCCGAGGCGAGGAACCACTGCTCCAGGGTGAACCGCTCGCCCCTGGGGGTTCTCCACTGCCCATCCGCGCCCCTGGCGAATCCGGCCTCTTCGAGCAGCGTCTGTGCGCGGCGCGGATCGGGCCGATACCGCGAGAGCGCCGCCCGCGCGACGACGTCGTAATACTCTTCCTTGGGGTGGGCGAACACGTCTCTCAGGATCCCCCTGTTGTTCGTGAGGACTTCCAGGAGAGCTTCGCGGTCTATGGCGTGGGCGATAGCCTGCCGGACCCTGACGTCGGAGGCGAGCTCGGCGGGGACAGCGTACTCCGGTCTTCCCTGGAACTCCATCGCTCGTGGGGCGATGGGCTCGGACAGCACGATGCCGCCCTTGTTCTGAGCCCAACTCTCTTCGAGCACAGGACCGTCCTCGTCCCGCAGGTAGCTGTTCATGGCGAAGTGGGCCTCGCCGGAGAGCAGGGCCACGATGCCCACCCGGGTGTCGGGCCTGTAGATGACCTGGACCCGATCGATCCTGGGTCGACCGAACACGAACCCGTCAAAGGCTTCGCCTTCAACCATTACTCCCGGTTCGTAGCGAGCCATTCGCCAGGGTCCGAGCCCAATGTATTCCTGCCTCCAGAACGGCAAGCCCACAAACTGTTGCGGATCGAGCTGCTGGTAGGGTTGGTCGAGGATGTGCTGGGGAAGCGGGGGAACCAGGCCAACCTGCGTAAGCGCATCTGGGTAGCCTGTCTTCCAACGAAAAACGACAGTTCGGGGGTCGGACGCCGAAACGGCTTCGACGTAGCCGAGGCCACCTGACGTAGAGACGCCGAAGACTGGGTTGGCGTAGACGCGCCACGCGAAAACGAAGTCCTCGGCGGTCAGCGGCTGCCCGTCCTGCCAGGTGAGGTTGGGCTTCAGCCGGTAGGTCAGCTCCATCTTCCCATCCGGAAAGACCTGCCAGGAGGAGGTGTTCAGCTCCGGGAGGGCTTCGGCGAGAAACGGGTGCGGCAGGCCGCGCTCGTCTTTGAAGACCAGGTCGGCGTTGAAGAGGTCTCGCGCCTGGCTGCTGAAGAGTCCGCCGCTCGCCCTCGTGAGTTGCCTCGTTGCGTAGTCCGGGTTCTCGCCGGCGTCAACAAACACCAGTGTTCGTTGAATGGCCAGCGCGGCTGGGCTTTG
Organism: uncultured Chloroflexota bacterium; assembly: GCA_964417895.1. Taxonomy (GTDB): domain Bacteria; phylum Chloroflexota; class UBA6077; order UBA6077; family SHYK01; genus CAYQJS01. Next base: position 222,368 of record CAYQJS010000001.1, read on the forward strand.
TTCGCCGGCGCGGGGCGAGCTCACGACCGGGGCACAGGCCGCAACTAGCAGCAAGGCGGTCAGGATGAGGCTGGGGAATCGAAACCGCGCTTTCACTGGCCTCCCTCTCATGGTTGCGACGGAACCGCTGGACGGACGTATCGGTACGAACGGTGGGGATGGTGCAGCATCAGGCATTCGATCGCGACTTTGGTGCATTCCCCTTCGAACTCCCGGTGAACCGCGGGGTTCATATCCAGGGCCACCTTACCATGAAGCGCTTGCTCTCTCATTCCCTACCGCTGTTAAGCAAGGGCCAGCTACCCGACATCCCATTCGTGGGCATTCCAGACCAGATTAGCACCGTAGATGTTGTTCATGCGGTTGCCAATGAAATACGCCCGCGCATCGTAAAACAGACCCATGATGATCAACTGGTCGGAAATCTGGTGCACCACTTCCCGCAGCGCTTGCATGCGTTCTGGCCATGGGATCGTGGTGAAATACCGATCAACGAGCGCGTCGAACGCGGGCTCCATATAGCGAGAGCGATTGGTTCCCCGGTAGTTATTCGCCGCCACCGGGGCTGCTGAGCCCCGGAGTCGGTCCATCGCGTCAGGGCCGTGAGCGAACCGGATTAGCTCGAAGGTGGGGTGCTGAGTTCGGTACTCCACGTCGGGAATTCGCTGCGTCGGGATGACCACCGGGTCAATCACCAGACCCAGGCGCTGCCAGTAGTCGACCACCGGAAAGAAGGCGCGCGGATGGATCGCCGGCGTGGCCGTAACGCGCAGTTCCAGAGCTAGCGCCTGGCCCAATCGATCCTTGAAGACGCCATCTGCCCCGCGGACGTAGCCGATGTTCTCGATGATGTCAGTTGCCCGACGCGGGTCATAGTCGTATCTGGCCGCGGCGGAGACGGTATCCGCGTATTCGGGGGAGTTGGGCGATACCCAGCTGTGGGCGACTTGCACCAGGCCACCCTGGATCGTATCGACCATCGCGTGGCGATCGATGCCGTGGAGCAGGGCTCGTCGGAATCGGACATCAGCCACGACGACGGGGTTCGGGTTCAGGAACTGCGGGTACAGCGCGATCCAGCTGGAGTCCTCAAGGTCCACCCTGCCGCCCGCCCATTGGTTCTTGATAACCAGAGCCTGCTCGATATTGAGGTTCGTGCCAAGGCTCACATCCAACGCATTGCCCAAGAGGTTGCCGATGAAGGTCTGCTCGTCCAGGATGAACCGGATCTCCATGAGATCGATCTTGGGCCTGCCTAGGACGTATTGGTCATTCGGCTCCAGCAGAATGTGGCTGCCCCTCGTCCACTCCCGTACCTTGAACGGTCCGAGCCCGACAAACTCGTCTGACCAGTAGGGCAACTCTCGGAACGCCCCCTTGCTGTCGACGTAGGACTGCTCGAGCAAGTGAGCCGGCAGTATTTTGGGGTACATCCGGTCAGCCCAGATCTGAGGCTCCTTCCACCGCACCAGCAGCTGTTGAGGATCGACCGCCTCAACAGCCTCCACCGACTCGTTGAGGGCGGCGCGGAACTCGGGCAGTTCCCGATCCCGCTCTACGCGGGTAGTGAACTGGAGGTCGCGCGAGGTGAGCGGCTCGCCATCGTGCCATTGGGCGCCAGCGCGAATTCGCCACGTCGTCTCCATGCGCCCATCGGGCAGCAGGCGCCACAGCCCGTTCTCGAGACTGGGGACGTCCTCAGCCAGTTGCGCGCGGCGGAATCCACGGTTGTCCACGACAGTCAGGCCGCTGTTAACGAGATCGTAGAGATACCCGAGCCCCGTCTGAGAAGCGGCCAGAGCCGAATGGAGGACTTTGGGGTCGGCAACCATGGCGGCGGTGATCCGCTTGGGTGCGGCCGCCTGGTGCGTGGGCTCGCTGCCGGTCTGGCCCCTTTGGTCGGCCGGCCCACAAGCTGAGGCCAAGAGGACAGCCGCCAGCAATGCCAGTTTGAGCGGGGACGCAGTAGACATGGCTTGAGTCCTAGAGCGCGTAGAGCGCCCGAGCGTTGTCGTCCAGCATCTTGTCGATCACTCGGGGGCTTATGTCTCCATTCGCTCTGAGTATTCGCAGGGCCTCCAGCTCGCTGGAACTATCGTCGTGCCCATAGTCGGTCCCGATGACCAGGTTGTCCTCACCCGCGTACTGCAAGACGTATGGGAGGTCGTCGTCGGTCTGGCACGCGACGTAGAGCCGCCGCTCCCGCAAGAAGCCATCTTTCCACCAGGTCGCCTGGTGCTTAGACGTGTGATAGAAGTGGTGGCACATGTATGGAATCCACTGCGCCCGGACCTCGATGAAGCCGAACCGGAGCTTGGGGAACAGCTGCGGCAGACGGCTCGTCGCGATCGTGGCGAAGGCCCCAATCGGACCGAGCTTGAACAGCGGAACGCTGTTGGCGCTAGCGAACAGCTCGTGAGTGGCAAGCGTCCCCGAGCTCGCGTGAACGCAGACGGGGATGTCAAGGCCGTTCGCTTCTTCGTAGACTGGGTAGAAATCCGCCGAGTTCAGGACTTGCTCCGCCTCGGCATAGCGGGCGAAGATGGCGCACGCCCCGTTGGCCTTGGCGAATCGCAGCTCCTCGACAGCTTTGCCGATGGTGTACCAGGGAAGCAAGCACGCCCAGCGCAGGCGGCCCTTGCCCTGCCGCCACACGTCGGCCATCCAGCGGTTGTACGTCTTGCAGAGGGCCAGCTCGACCTCCGGTCGGCGGGTGACGGGCCGTAAGAACAGGGAGGGATAGAGAACCTGGATGTCAACCTCCAGCTCGTCCATGTGGCGCAGCCGGGCCTCGACATCCTCCATTTCGCGGGAAGCCTCAGGGGTGTCACGTCCGACGTTCTGCCGCCGAGGCTCGAGCTTGCCGTCAACCAGCCAGAATTCACGCCCGCCGCGCGCGCCCGGGGGTGGTGGGTCACGGGGCACAACAGTGCGGGGACGATACTGCTCCTCGGACTCGTCCAGATAGTCCCACGTGTGCTCGGTCTCTATGACGTGCGCGTCGCTATCGATGATGGGCATGTTGTCCTCCTTAGCGCCACCGCCATTCGTGGACGTTCGCGTAATAAGTGCTGTCCGGTGCCACAGGCGTCGGACCAACGAGCGCCGATACGTGCGCAACGACATCGAAGTTGAAGTACATCGGCAGCGACGGCAGGTCATCATTAGCGAGCTTCAAGAGCTGCACGACGGTCTGATTCCGCGTGCCGCCGTCCAGTGTCCTGCTCCATGCCTCGTACAGGCGATCGTATTCGAGGCTGGAGTAGCCCGTCCTATTCCCCCCGCTCCACCTGTTTGCAGCGTTGGCGATCGCCGACGTGATGTTCTTGTTCAGCGTGAGGTCGCGGTAGACGGTGGCGTTATTCGCGGTGAGGGCCGGGAATGTCGATCGTAGCTCTGCCGACTGCTGGCGCTGCGTCGAGGGAACGAGATCCAGGATCGGCTCGGCTCCTGCACGCCGTAAGTAGTCCGCGATAGTGGTGGTCTCCCGTCCCTCCTGGCCCTCGGCGATGCCTCGCACTTGGAGGCCGAACCGGCCCTCGCCGGGGCTGGCGTAGAAGCCATCGCCAGCCTTGGGGAAGCCCGCCTCGGCCATCAGTTGGTCGGTGCGGCGAAGGTCGTAGGGATACTTCGTTACCGCCGCATCCACGGCGGGATAGAAGCTCAAGGTGGGCGGCACAAACGTTTCGGCCACCATCCCTTTCCCTTCGAGCATGATGTCGGCGAGCGTCTGACGATCCACGGCGTGGAGGAGAGCTTTGCGGACGCGGGCATCGAGGAGCGCCTTCGGGTTCACGTACTCCGGCCGGGCCTGCACCTGGACGTACCGGAGGCGGGTGGGGCTAAGAATGATCGTCCCTCCGTCGGACGCCGACCACTGGTGCTGCAGCGTGGTCGCCTCCTGAAACTGCAAGGCATCATCGACCGCGATGTCCCCATGGCCGGATAGTATGCGACTGATGGTCGCGTTGGGGTCCTGGCTCCATGTGAGCACGACCCTTGGGATCTTGGGCCTGCCAAGCGCGAACCCATCGAAGGCGAGCCCTTCAATAAAAGAGCCCGGCTCCCAGCGGGCTAACCGATATGGTCCCGCTCCGATGTACTCGCCCATCCAGTACGGGTGACTCTCGAAAGCCTGCTGGCTGCCCTCTTCGAGCGGGGCCTGCAAGATATGCCGGGCCCAAGGTCGCAGTGAAGGGATGGCCGCCTCGGCATACGGCTCTCGCCAGCGAATGACCAGCGTTCTCGGATCCGCGGCGACGACCTCTTCGATGAGCCGAAGCTCCTCGCCCCCCGAGGTCCCGGTCCACTGGCTCTGAGCTACCGCGACCTGATGGCCGAACACGAAATCATCAGCGCCGAGAGGAAAGCCGTCGTGCCAGGTCAGGCTGGGCCGCAGCCGGTAAACCGTCTCCATTCGTCCGTCGGGCGAGACTCGCCAAGTGTCAGTATTCAGCTCAGGCACGGCCTCGGCGAGAACCGCGAAACGCACCTCGCGATGGTCGCTCGCCACGAGAGGTGCACTGAACACCGACAGGGAGATGCGATTCAGGCTGGCGGAGGAATCGGTTGCACCTCGTGGCTCGATCCGGAGCAGGATGGAGAGCGTCCGGTCGGACTGGGCGTCCGACCGTTGGTCAGCCGGGGCGCCTTCGGGGCCGAAAGTGCGGCCGACCGGCGCGCAGGCCGTAACCGCGAGGAGTACAACGGGTAGAAGGCGTGCTGATACCCTCCGCATGATTCCCTCCTCCCTGGACGGGGACCGACGGGCTGCGATCCTCGGTTAGCCTCCGGGCGAACCGTCAACCTCGATCACTTCACCTAGCGGCGAACTTGGCCGCCGGCTATTCGCCGAAGAATTGCCCAGGAATCGGGACACCGACGATGTGCTTGTTCTCTGCTGAGTCGGAGGGCAGCGGCGCCCCTTCGATATCGACTCGACTGTCACCTCGCGGCAAATCCTTGTCGTTTGCGCCGAATCGCAGCAAGACAAGGTTCTCATCGCTGGTTGCCTTGAACCAGTAGTAGGCGCCCCTGGGCAGCGTAATGCCCTCCCACTGCTTGACGACCCGCTCTTCGCCCGTCTCATCGTAGAAGGTCGCCTCGCCTTGAAGCACGACGAACGTGTGGTCCTGGTTCAGGTGTGTGTGCAGCGCGTTCTCCCCCCCTTCGGAGTACACCTTGACCGTGACCGCCATCAGATCGGTCCGGGAGACGACGGTGTTGGTGCGACCTCCGGACAGGTACGGCGTGCGAAGCGAGAACACCTCAGCCTTGGGCTTGGTTTCGATGGCCATCTGATCCTCCTCTCTGTGATTCTGAGCTACCGAACGCTCCACTCATGGGCATTGAACGTGATCCGTCCTCCCACGACCTTGGGCATGGAAGCGTTTTCAACGGCGTTGCTGATAAGCGCAGGTACGACGGTGTAGAAGACACCGATGGCGACCACTTGCTCGGTAACGTGCCGAACGACCCCACCCAGAAACTCGAACCGTTCCTGCTTTGGAACGGTTCGATAGTAGCGATCGATAAGAGAATCGAGCTCCGGGTTGCTATAACGTGACCGGTTCTCGCCGTTGAAGTTATTCTCGGGCCGAGGCACAACTGAGCTGTGGTAGCCATCCGGAGCTGCGGGTGTCCGGGTGAACTCGAATGCGGGCCGCGTCGCTCGATAATCGCGGGCCTGCTGCGCCTGCGTGGCAATCAACGACGGCTCCATCCGGATACCCACGGCGCGCCAGTACTCACCCATGCTGTACATGACCCGTTCGCGAAGATCGTCTCGCGTGGTCCGGACCTGCACGACGACCGGTTGACCGGATGAGTCGTGGAGCGTCCCGTCAGCTGACCGGGTCAGGCCAACTTGTTGGAAGAGCTGCATCGAGCGTCGAGGATCGAACTCGTAGCGGGCGATGTGCTGCTTTACGCTCTCATACTCCTCAGAGTTCGGAATTAGGAAGGTATCCGCGACAGGGCCCAGCCCGTCCTGGAGCAGATCAGTAAGCTCTTGACGATGCAACGCGTGGACTAGCGCTCGTCGAAAGTCGACGTTGGCCAGGATGGCTGGGCTGGGGTCGATGAACTGCGGATAGAGCGCACTCCAGTTCTGGACCTCGACCTCAGCCCGCCCGCGACCAGCCCACTGCTCCCGCGCCTGTACCGCCTGCTCCAAGGAGAGGCCACGCCCGATATTCAGATCGACGGCACCGGCCAGTAAGTTGGCCACCATCGCGGTCGAGTCCAGTACGAAGCGGATCTCGATCTCGTCGAGTTTCGGTCGCCCGAGGAAGTAGGAGTCGTTGGACCGGAGAATCATGTGACTCCCCGCCTCCCAATCGTGGAGTTTGAACGGCCCCGTCCCTACGAAGTCCGTCGTCCAATAAGGGGCGCCTACGAAGGCGACCGGGTCCTGCTCGCGGTAGGGGGCCTCGAGGAGGTGTTTCGGCATCGGCAAGGCGCCGTTGGTTAAGAGCAGGTCTGCTTCGATAGAAGGAGCCTTCCATTTCACCAGGAATGCGCTCGCGTCAGACGCCTCAGTGCTGTCGATAGCCGCGTACATAGACGGCCGACGCATCGGCACCCGCCGGTCGAGCGCTACCTCCATCGTGAACACAAGGTCCTGGGCCGTCACCGGCGTGCCATCATGCCAGCGCGCCTCTGGCCGAAGTCGAAACGTCGTCTCCATGCGCCCGTCGGGAAGCAGCCGCCACAGGCCGTTCTCAATCGTGGGGATTTCTGCTGCCAGACGGCTGACGAGCCTCCCGCTGTGGTCCTGTGCGCCGAGCCCGGAATGGAGCAATTGCTGGACCTCGGTCAGTCCGTCGGTGTTGCCAGCCCCGGCCCCATCGATAGCCGTGCTCAACGTCGGCGGATTCCCCTTGATCGCGGCTACCACTCGTTTTGGGGCACTAGTCCCTGGGGGCGGCTGGGCACTCCCGTCGCTGCCCATTGGTGGTGAGGGCGCACATCCAGCGGCTATCGTCGCGCTGCTGACCAGAGCCAGCGCCAGGCGAACCAAGCCGACGGTGGTGCCGTGGGATGTGCGTCGGCTCATGGCGTTCAGCCTCCTAGCTCAGGTGACGCTCTACGAAAGAGCCGACGGCACCTCGAGATCATAGAGTCGCGCGACGTTGTCGCACACCAGCTTCCTGCGGACCTCGGGAGCGAGGTGTCCGAGATCGCGAGCGATCACCTTTCGGGAATTTGGCCATGTGGAATTCTGGTGGGGGTAGTCGTTTGACCACATGCAGTTCTCGGTGCCCCACCAGCTGAAGTTGTGGCCGCCCGCGGCGTCGTCGAAGAACGTTGCGTACACCTGGCGGTAGAAGTACTCGCTTGGCTCGGCTTCGATGGGGGGAGGATTGTTCTCGTGGAAGCGGCGGTAGTAATAGTCCCATTGCTGGAGGAAGAACGGGATCCAGCCGATTTCGTTCTCCACGTTGACGATCTTGAGCCGCGGGTAGCGGTCGAGGACCCCGTACCAGATCATGTCGAACAGCACCGAGACAGCGTCGAAGGTCTTGAGATTGACGCTGCCCCGGTAGTGTTCGACGCCGACTCGCTCGCTTGGATTCTTGCTGTAGTTGTGGCCGGTCAGGATATGGAAGTTGACGGGCATGCCAAGGTCCTGGGAGGCTCCCCAGAACGGCTCGTAGTGGCCCGAGCTGAACGGTAAGTCGGGGTGCGGAGCCTGCCAGATCAGGGCGCCTTTGAGGCCATTGGTCTTGCAGCGCTCCAACTCTTGAACCGCATGGTCTATGTTGTAGGTGGAGATGCAGGCGATGCCCCACAGCCGGTCGGGCGCGGCTGAGCAGTACTCGATGATCCAGTCGTTGTAGACGCGGAAGCAAGCTTCCTGAAGCTCTGGGTCGTCAATTCCGAACAGCCGCAAGCCGGACGTCGGGTAGAGAACCTCCGCGCTGACCCCGTCCTGCGCCATCTCGTCGACCCGGGCTTTGGGGTCCCAGCCGCCAGTCTTCCCCTGGAATCTTCCCGTTCCTGTGCTTGACCCTCCGTTGTCGGCGCGACTTCGAAACATTGGAGCGCCATCGCGGAGCGTGGCCGGAAGGCGCGTGGCCCACAGGTCTCCAGGCTCCGAGACGTGGGAGTCAGCAGAGATCAGAATCTCAGCGCTAGCTTGCATGGTCTCCTCCTCGCTTCTCTCGGACGGCGCGAGCTACAGGCAAATCACCGTGGAGCCCGCCGTTTGCGGCGTCGGCTGACGACCCGGACATTGTAGCCCTACTCGCCGAGAGAGCCACGAGCGCAAATCCCCGCCGCCTCGAGTCGCGACCGGCAGTGAGCTAGGTCGAAGACGTCGTGATCCTCACGAGCTCGCAATTCGCTAGCCGGGCGTTTGGCGGTTCCCCGCGGCCGCAGCCGTATACTGCCAACCATCCCGCACACCGGGCGCTCTCAGCGTCCCGACCAGGTCTCGTCGGACGGATGGCGCCATCATCGGACCAACAACTCTCGAGCGAGCCCGTACCGGCACCCTGGAGATCGCTTACGAGGTGAGCGGGCCGCCGGACGGCGCCCCGGTGGTGCTGCTCCACGGGTTTCCGTACGACCCAAGGGCCTACGACGGCGTCGTAAAGACTCTCGTTGCGGCGGGGTGTCGCGCGATCGTGCCGTACCTGCGCGGCTACGGGCCAACCCGCTTTCTTTCAGCGGATACGCCTCGTTCGGGTCAGCAAGCGGCGCTCGGCCATGATCTGCTGGCTCTCCTCGATACGCTCCGGCTCTCGCGGGTAGCACTGGTCGGCTACGACTGGGGTGGGCGAGCCGCCTGCATCGTGGCGGCGCTGTGGCCCGAGCGAGTGCGCTGCCTCGTGTCGGTCGGAGGCTACAACATCCAGGATATCTCCGCCTCCGCGCGCCCGCTCCCGCCTGAGCAGGAGCACCGTTTGTGGTACCAGTACTACTTCCACACTGAGCGAGGTCGGGCCGGACTGGAGGCCAACCGCCGCCCGCTGGGGAAGCTCCTCTGGCGCCTATGGTCACCCAACTGGCAGTTCGACTCCGCCACGTACGAGCGAACGGCGGAGTCGTTCGACAATCCGGATTTCGTTGACGTCGTGATTCACTCCTACCGCCACCGCTACGGCTACGCTGCGGGCGACCCAGATCTGGACGAGATTGAGCAGCGGCTCGCGGCCCGGCCATTGATAACGGTGCCGGCGATCGTGCTGCACGGCGGCGGCGACGGCGTAAGCCCGGCGGTCTCGTCGGAGAGCCACGAGCGCTTTTTCACGGGCCCCTATCAGCGCCTCGTGATCCCGCTGGTCGGCCACAACCTGCCGCAAGAGAATCCGGGCACCGTCGCGGCGGCCATCCTCGAACTCTTAGCGGCCACGGGTTGAAGATGGCCGCGAGCGGCATTGCCGAGGGGTTCCCGCTTCCATGCACAGTGTGGCGACATTTGACGCGGGCCTCGGCCGCAATCACAATGGACTGAGGGCCCCACCCCTTATGCTGATGCAGCATTGGTTCGGGATCGCTGGCGGCGTCAAGGTTTTCGTAGTCTTGCCGGGACCAATCGCCGGAGCGACTGACCGGACTCGGTCGCCGAAGTCCGCGAGTCCAGCGAGGAGGATCTGTCATGAGCCGGGGCCAATCGAGGGATTCGGAAAAGCATATGCGGGTTCTGCCAGGGCTTAGCTTGGCGGCGCTGCTCACGCTGAGCGCTTGCGCCGGCCCGGTTGCGCCGCCGCGGGAGGACGGGCAACCGCGTGTGGAACGCCAACCGACGACGCTCCGATTGGTGAGCCGTAGAGAACCTCAGACCCTGGCCACCAAGTACAGTGATCCGCGAGGCGCCAGCCAACACGCCAAAGACGCGATGAACGCGGGCTTCGCCCTCATCGACAATCAGATGCGACCCCGAGGGGAACTGGCCGAGCAGCTACCCGAGCTGAACGCTGACACGTGGAAGGTCTTCCCGAACGGCACCATCGAAACCACCTACAAGCTTCGCCCGGGCCTCACCTGGCATGACGGTCAGCCCCTGACGGCTGAAGACTTCGTGTTCAGCTGGCAGGTCTACCGGACCCCCGGGCTCCCATTCGATCAGAGCCCGCAGAACTTCATGGATCGAGTGGCAGCGCCCGACCCGAGAACCGTCGTCATCACTTGGAACACGCCGTCCGTCGAGGCAGGCGTGTTGGGCACCAACTTCGCACCGCTTCCGGCGCACGTCCTCGGCGAACGCTTTCAGATCCTGGAGCGCGACCCGGCGGCGGCGGACGGCTTCGCCAACGCGACTTTCTGGTCGCAGGAGTTTATCGGTTCCGGCCCCTATCGCCTGGAGCGCTGGGAGCCAGGCGCATTCGTCGAAGGCCTCGCCTTCGACGGCTACGCTCTGGGGCGGCCCAAGATCGACCGGATCATCGTCCGCTTCATGGGCGACGAGAACACGGTGCTCACGAACGTCCTCGCGGGCGAGCTCGACTACGCGCCAACCCTCACGATGCGATTCGAGCACCTGGAGCCGCTCAAGCGAGATTGGGTGGCCTCCGGAAAGGGCACCGGGATAGTCGGCCCGGACTACTTCATCTTCATCCAATTCCAGTTCCGGCCCGAGTACCAGAACGAGCCCGCGCTCTTCGACGTTCGCGCGCGGCGGGCCATGTCCCACGCTCTCGACCGCCAGTTGCTGGCGGATGCCATCTTCCAGGGTGAAACGGAGATTGCGTACACGTGGGCCTGGAAGTTCACGCCCTACTTTGCCGAGGCCGAGCGGGCGATCACGAAACACCTGTACGATCCGCGATTAGCCGAGCAGCTGATGACCGAGGCCGGCCTCAGGAAGGGCCCGGATGGCTTCTTCGTCTATCCCGACGGGAAGCGCTTCCAGCCTGACTACGAAGTGGGCTCGGGCACGGAGCGCGAGCGCGGGCAGGCTATCACCGTGGACATGTGGAAGCAGGTGGGTCTGGATGTCCAGCCGTCCTTGCTACCCTCCGGGACGGTGCCTGAGATGCGTCGGCATACGTGGCCCAATATCAACGGGCGGACGGGAGCCCCGGAGAACTGGCTGAACTGGCCGACTGAGAACATCGGATCGCCCGCCAACCGGTGGACGGGATCCAACCGCAGCGGCTGGTCCAATGCCGAGTTCGACCGGCTGTATGATGCATTCCGCGGGACGCTCGACCGTCGGGAGATGGACCGAATCGCCGTCCAGATCTTGAAGCTGCTGGGCGACGAGGTGCCGGGCTTCGTCCAGTACGACGCCCCGGCCCTGATGGCCCACGTCGCGACCCTGCGCGGCCCAACGTTCCCCTTGCCGGGCACGCCCGGGCCGCTCTGGAACTGGAACCTTCACGAGTGGGAGTACGTCCGTTAGCGATGTCGAGGACATGGAGCGCGCGGCGAGAACTTAAGGAGGAGAGAAGAGCATCATGCACGACTATCCACCCTACGAGCTGAGGGCCCTGTTTCGGGCGGGTCATTCCGAGTTCTGGGAGGTGGCCGACAAGGCCGGGATCTTGGGGAGAATGAGGCTCTCGCTCACGTACCTGGAGGGCACCGACGACCCCAGAGTCGCCGAGGAGGCGCTATTCTCCGGGAAAATCGACCTCATTTGCGGCAACCACATCACTCCGTACATATGGGTTGCGCGTGGGAAGCCAATCGTGTGTTTGGCCTCGCCAAGCAATGCCGTTCGGAATCGCGTGGTCACTCGTGAGCCAATGCCTTCGCTGGCGGAGTTCAAGACCAAAGGATTCCGCATAGCGGACACCAACCTGATTGGAAGCAGCGGCATTGCCGGACATGGCCGACTAAACCACATCATCGACATCATGCGGCAGGGATATGCCGAGGGCGAAGCCGAGTGGATTGAGGTGGGCGCGGCGCCGGAGCGCGGACCGGCGCCCGAGCTGCGCGGGGCTCTCCTAGATGCGGTGAAGACCGGCAAGGCTGACGCGGCCTTTGTGGGCCGATTCGCGGATTCGGAGCCGAACCTTCATGTGCTCGAGCTGCCGGAGCTGCCGATGATCAACGGAACGACAATCACGACCAGCTATGAAGCGCTCAACAAGAAGGAAGGCCTGGCCGAGCGGCTGGTACGGGCCATGGTGGAAACGATCCATTACACGCGCATGCATCCCGAGGAGGTGCAGCGTTTCCTCGACGTCAAAGATACCCGGCCGTACACGCAGCAAGGGGGGCGGATCGATACCATCCTCAGGGCCTCGATGAAGCCCTATCCCTCGGCGGAAGGGATTCTGAACGCCTGGGAGCTCAGCCGCATGCGGTACGAAGATGCCCAGGCGGCCAATCCGTTCGCGCTGTGGGATATGCATTACCTGCGGGATCTCGATCTGTCCGGTTTCATCGACGAGCTGATCCAGGAGGAGCCGGCGAGCGTGCGGGAAAAGTACACCACCGACTTCAAGACACCCGACGGGGCGTATCTCTTCGCCCAGAACTCGACCATCTGAACCGTCAGCCCCGGAGCGAGGTGAGGGCTCGAGCGTCCGGAGTCGCATAAACTCGGGCCCAAGGCATCGCGATTCCCGCCGGCAGCCCGTATTCGTTCAAGTGCTCCAGCGAAGAGAACCTGGTGATCATGCACATCACGGCGCGTACCCCCAGCTATCAGCAGGGGGCAGCTGTCCTATTGGAATTCGTGCGGAGATGTTGCGATAGTCGCAGACAAGTCGAGTGAGCGCGCCACGGATCCAGCGCTCGAGTCGCTGCGCAACCGTATCGATGTAAAGGGCGACGAGTCGCTGACGGCTTGGACGGCGGTCCTCACCGTGGAGATGGCCGATGGCAGGGTTCTTGAGGAGCGGGTTCTGCACGCCACGGGCTCGCCCGCGAATCCGTTAACCGATGCGCAAGTTCAGGAGAAATTCAAGGCGCTCGCGTCTGACGTACTGCCGGGGGAGCGTGCGGAGCGGGCGCTGTGGGACATCGACCAGGTCTCAGACGTGACCCAGCTCATCCCGCTGCTCAGCGCTTGAAGGAGAGACCCATGGCGTTCGAGTCTGGCTCGCACGTCAGGCGCCATACCCGCATCGTTCGCCCCTCGGTGCTGATTTGCGCGGCGCTGCTCTTCAGCGGCTGTGGGCCCACCCCGGCCCCGACGCGACAGCAGAGCGTGTCGGCCGAGCCGGGCGGGCCCCCGAAGACCATCACGATGGGGTCGTTCAAAGAGCCTTTCAACGGCATCATACTGGGGCTCGGGGTCGGAGCCTCGATAGCGGAACTCAGCGCCATGTTCCATGCGGGCCTTACGGTGTACGACGGCCAGGGTAACCTCCAGCCCCGGGTGGCGCAGAAGGTCCCGCGGATCGAGGATGGAGACTGGAAGGTTGCTCCGGACGGGACCATGGAGCTGACGTGGAAGCTTCGTCCGGACGTCAGGTGGCACGACGGCACGCCTCTTTCAGCGGCAGACTTCGTTTTCGGCATACAGGTGGCGGTGGACCCCCGAAGCCCCCGGAGCCTGACGGGTGACTTTGTCTCAATCTCGCAGGCCTTCGCTCCGGATGCTCAGACATTGGTGGTGCGGTGGAAGGCCCCGTACGTTTACGCGAACCAGGCCGGACCCGCCGAGCAACCCGCCTTGCCGCGGCATCTGCTGGCAGACCTGTACGGGCAAGCCAACATGGAGGCACTTGACAACAGTCCCTATTGGACCACCGAGTTTGTTGGCCTCGGGCCCTATCGCCTCGGCGACTGGGTGCTGGGGAGCCACACGGAAGCGTTGGCCTCCGACGAGTACTTCGTGGGCCGCCCGAAGATCGACCGCATCTTCATCCGCTACTATGCTGACCCCCAGGGGCTGGCCCAGGCTGTGGTGGCCGGCGCCGTCGATGTGGTGGGGATTGGCTCGCTGAGGGACCAGGATGTACCTCCCATCAAGAGCGCGTGGGAGTCGACGGGGGCTGGGACCATACTCCGGATGACGTTCATCGCCGCGAGCATGGGCTTTCAGTTCCGCGATCCCACCGCTCCCTGGGCGGATGTCCGCGTTCGGCGGGCCCTCGCTCATCTGCTCGATCGGGAAGTGCTCGCGGAGGCGCTGGGCGAAGGCTTATCCAGGCCCGCCGATGTCGTTCTCGATCCCGAGGACCCGGTGCATCGCTTACTGGAGCAGGGCGGGTTTCCGAAGTATCCCCACGACGTAACTCAGGCGCTGCGCCTGCTTTCCGAGGCCGGCTGGACCAGAGGGCAAGATGGCGTGCTCCAGCGCGACGGGCAGCGGTTCGGCATCGAGGTTTCCACGCTCGCCAATTCGCCAGCGTACGTCGCCCGCATCACGGCGGTCGCCGACCAGCTCAAGCTGGGCGGCCTCGAACCGACGGTGATTCCCATCCCGTCGAACACCCCCAACGCAAGGGAGGTGCAATCCCGCATCCGTGGTATGCATCACCGACAGTCCCAGATCAACGATGGTCAGCTCAGGGTCTTGACCGCGGCGGAGATCCCAACGCCGCAGACACAGTGGCAAGGGGCCAACCCCATGGGCTACAGCAACCCGGCCTACGAGCGGCTGTATGCCCAGTTCATCTCCACCTTCGAGCTACCCAAGCGCCAGGCATTAAAGGCGGAGATGCTGAGGCTTACGTTGGAGGATGTGGCGCAAATCCCGCTGTTCTACACGAGCGGCACGGCCGTCGTGGTATTTCGAAAGGGCATTACGGGGCCCGGCCCGGTGTCCACGATCGATCCCGTTGCCGCGTGGAACATTCACCTCTGGCAAATGGACTGAGGGCGAACCTGCCTACGTCGCCGATTTGCGCGCCCCGCTGCTGAGCGCCTCCACCGAGGGCGCGGTGTGGAATATCCACGAGTGGGAGTTCAGATAGCGACCCTCTAGAGGCAGTCAGAAGCACGCGAGGAGCACCGCCCTATGCCGTTGAACTATGGGCTTATTAGCGTGGACGACCACGTCCAGGAGCCGCCCGACCTCTGGATCGCTCGACTTTCCAAGGCTCAGTTCGGCGACCGCATCCCGCACCTCGAGCGCTCTGAAGATGGCAGCGAGCGGTGGGTGGTCGATGGCCAGACGCTTCTGGACGGGTCCGTCGCTCGAGTGGGTGCACTGCTGGCAGATCGCAACCAAGAGCCCAAGCGTTGGGAGGAGGTACCGCTGGCTGCGTACGTTCCTTCAGAGCGGCTGAGGATCATGGACGCTGCGGGAGTGGACTACTCGGTGCTCTTCCCAACGGTGTCGGGGATGGCCGGGGAGGCTTTCGGACGCCTGCAGGACCCTGAGCTGGAGTTGGCCTGCGTGCGCGCATACAACGACTGGCTGGCAGAGGAGTGGGCGGCTGCCAGTGACCGTTTCATCCCTCAATGCATGGTGCCCATCTGGCCGATCGAGGCGACGGTGGCCGAAATCCGGCGCGCAGTCGCCATGGGGCATCGAGGCGTGGTTTTCCCACCGGCCCCGATGGCGCTGCGTGACGTGCCTCACATCGGAGAGCCGGAGTGGGACCCTCTTTGGGCAACCTGTGAGGAACTTGACATTCCACTGTGTCTCCACGCCGGCGGCACCCCCCCAGTTCCATATGCGCCGTCCCTTGTGCTGGCCGACGCTATAAACAGCGTGATGACGCCTCTCTCTAACGCTGCCGTGGCCGCCCTCCTCCTCTTCTCCCGAGTGGCCATCAGACATCCGCGTCTGAAGTTGGTGTTCGCGGAAAGCGCGTTGGGGTGGGGGGTCGCGTACCTGGAGTGGGCCGACCACCAGTTCGAGGAAGACGGACTGGCCCGCGAAGGATATATTTATGAGGGCGTCCAGCACGCGGGATACGAGTTACGGCCGTCTGAGATGTTTCACCGCCAGTGTTACCTCAATGGCTGGTTCGAACCCGTCGGCCCGTGGACGAACTATCTGGGGGGAGACCACGTCCTCTGGTCGACGAACTTGCCTCTTGGGACCTCTACCTGGCCGCAGACCCGAGAGACGATTGAGCGCTGTTTTCGTGGAGTTCCAAACGACGTGCGTCAGCAAGTCCTCTGGAAAAATGCCGCCGCCCTGTACCGGCTGTGACATGTCGGAGGATGAACTGACCCTGTGGGTGAGCTTTAGATGACAGAAGGTGAGCATGGAGATCAGATACGGGCTAATTAGTTGTGATTCCCATGTCGCGTTCGGTCGCGACGACTTCACCTCCCGGATGTCCGCCAGCAAGTGGGGAGACCGCATCCCTCGTATCGTGGAGGTGGAGCGTAGCGGGGAACGCATCCACGGTTGGAGCATCTACGGCGGACGGCCAAGTGGCAATGTGTGTAATTGCCCCGCTCTGATGGGGGAGCCACGACCCTATTACCCCAGGCGCTGGGAAGAGGTACCCAAGCTAGCTTACGACCCCGAGGAGCGCTTGAAAGCGCTGGACACTGACCAGGTGGATGCCGAGGTGCTCTTCCCCAACCCACCCGGGGGGAGCTACTACGAGTTCGAAGACCAAGAATTCGAACTGGACGCAGTGCGGGCTTACAACGACATTCTGTCCGAATGGACGCGCATCAGCGACCGCTATTTGCCGCTCGCCGTCCTCCCCTGGCTTCAAGAACCGAGCAAGATCGCGAGCGAGATCGAGCGCGCGGTCGAAGGTGGCCATCGCGGAATCAACGTCGGGGCCATTCCACCGAAGGGGCTGCCCCCCCTCATGGATCCCCACTGGGACGCGATTTGGGCTGCCTGCCAGGAGTTGGGCGTGCCCGTGCATTTTCACGCGGCCGGGGGATTCGCCCGGGCGTGGGGACCGAAGGCGTCAGGGAACGGCAGCTGGAGCGGCTACACGGCCCGGCAGAACCATGCCATGTTCACCAGCCTATGCCCAGTGGGCCCCAGCTCGACCATTCCACACCTCATCTTCTCGGGGCTCACGCAGCGGTTCCCGCGTCTCAAGTTCGTGTTCGCGGAGAACGGCATGGGGGCGCTGAACTACGCGATAGCCGCGTGCGACTACGAGTGGGAGCACCGCCACCTGTGGTCGGAGGGCATCCCGACTCGGCCGAGCGAGGTGATCCGCCGCCAGATGTTTGTGAACTTCTGGTTTGAAGAGGAGTGCATCAAGACGCGGCACGACGTCGGCATCGACAACATCATGTGGGAATCAGACTTTCCGCATGTGACCTCGTATTACCCGCGATCTTGGGAGGCGATCGAGCGAGTCCTGCAAGGAGTGCCGACCGACGAGCGCCGAAAGATGCTCTACGAGAATGCGCTTCGCGTGTATGGGGTCAATCCCAGCGTCGTGTCGTGAGACACGTAGCCTGAGCGACAAGACATCGCCTTAAGATGATGGATGGAGGCAACAGAGAGCATGACGCAAGTAACTCCGCGGCCCTTCTACGCTGAGGCCAGCATCCGGCGGCACCGCTCGCTTTACGAAAGTTGGAAGGAAGCCGAGGGTATCGCCACCGTGCGCGGAATCTCCGCTAACTTAACCGAGGTGGAACTCACCCCCTGGGAGAACCGGGGTGGGTCGGCGGTTTTTATCGATCTCGACGGTTCCGTGGGGGTTAGCGACGGTTACGTGTATGAGCTTGCGCCGAGAGAGTCCTCCCGACCCGTAAGGCACATGTATGACGAGACGGCATACGTCCTTCGGGGTCAGGGCGCAACCGCCGTATGGCTTGACGGAGGGAAGAAACAGACGTTCGAGTGGAACGCCTCGAGCCTCTTCGCCATCCCACCGAACGCCTGGTACCAGCACTTCAACCTCTCCGGGGACGAGCCTGCCCGCTACTATGGGATGACCTCTGCACCGGCAGTTATCGATGCGTTCCGGAGCCTCGACTTCGTTTTTGACAATCCCTACGTTTTTCATGACCGCTTCAGCGGCGAGGATGGTTACTTCAAGCAGGCCGAACGGTCTCCCGATGGCGGCTACCAGACAAACTTTGTGGCAGACGTGCTGGGCTGCGCCATCATGGCGGAAACGGCTGGTTATGGAGAGGGTAGAGGCCCAGGCGTACGCAGCACTTCATTCAGCCTGGTGAACAACACCCTGCACAACCACACCTCCTCGTGGCCAGTCGGCGTCTACAAACGAGCCCACCGGCATGGAGCCGGCGTGACTATACTCCTCCTGCGGGGCCAAGGGTATTCGCTCATGTGGCCGAAGGGTGACCCCATCGCTCGGATCGACTGGGGCCCGGGCACCGTGCTTTCCCCGGGCGACGGCTGGTTTCACCAGCACTTCAACGTTGGCTCGGAGCCGGTTCTGTTCCTGGCCATGTCCTCTGGCGTCGGAGGATACGGCCGTCCCAGGCCTGGAGGCGGGTCCTGGCCAGAGGACATCGCATTCGAAGACGAGGACGCGGCGATCCACCGCGAGTTTGAGGCTGAGCTAGTCAAGAACGGCGTGCCGTGCCGCATGAGCGACGCCTCTCCCTTCTGTACCGCGAAGTAGACACCACGGCGATCGACGCGGCGCGAAAAGAGGAGGTTCCCCCAAATGATTCGTTCAATTGCTATGGCGCTCGGGTTCGTTGCGGTTGTGACGAGCGCATGCGCCCCAGCAGGAGGGCCCGGCGCGCAGACGGCGGACGGGAATCTGGAGGTCCGGCAGGACCGTGCGCTTTCTCTCGTGCTTCGAGGTGAGCCTACCAATTTGACCGACAACTGCGCTGGTCGCTGCCACATTATCCGTGCAATGTTCACGGCTCCGCTGGTCAACGCCGACCGAGGGTTGTCGCCGGTCCTGAGCGATGTTCCGCAACTGCACACGGATAGTTGGGGCGTGTTTCCGGACGGGCGCATGGAGACCGCGTTTCGCCTCAGGCCAGGGCTGACCTGGCACGACGGAACGCCGCTCACGGCTGAGGACTTTGTGTTCGCCAGACGAGTAGATTCCGGGAGCGCAGAGCTCGGTCTGCCACCTTCGAATTCAGTAGAGGCGAGGTCCATCGGCGAGGTGCTGGCCCCCCAGCCTAATGTCGTAGTAATCCAGTGGAACCAGCTGTATGCGGATGCTGACAGCCCAATTCTCGAGCCGCTCCCCAGGCACATTCTGGAAGCACCGCTGGACGCCGCCCTCGCCCAAGGGCGAGGCGACCTCTTTTTCGGCCACTCGTACTGGACCGACGAGTTCGTCGGGCTGGGGCCTTATCGGCTTGCGCGTTGGGAGCACGGAGCTTTTCTCGATGCCATCGCCTTTGACGGATACGCTCTTGGGCGCCCCAGGATAGACAAGATCGTGGTGACCTGGAGCACCGACCCCAACGCTACCCTCGCTCGCTTACTCGCCGGGGACAGCCACCTTGCGATGGATGAGGGCATCGATTTCCAGCAAGCGGTCCACTTACGACGGGAATGGAACCGGACCGGAGCCGGAGTAGTGACCCTGGCGCCAGTGCAGAATCGGTATCTGGGGACACAGTTCCGGCCGGCCTATTCGAACCCCAAGGCCCTCCTCGACGTACGAGTACGGAAGGCCAGCCTCCACGCTATCGACCGCCAGGCTCTCGTGGACGCCCTGCTCGAGGGCGAGGGCATCGTGGCCGAGAGCTTCGCCTTCCCGAACGAGCCGTTCGACGAGGCTTTGAATCGAGTGATGGAGAAGTACCCCTATGACCTGCGGCGCACCGAAGATCTCATGCGGGAAGCGGGCTTCACCAAAGGCTCGGACGGCGTCTACGCGAGCCCAGATGAGGGTCGGTTCGCCCCCGAAGTCTTAGGAGTCGCCGAGGGAATCGAGGGAATCGAAGCCACAGCTGTGGCGGACTTCTTCCGCAGAGCTGGCATCGACGCGCAGCTTCGCCTGCTTCCGTCATCCGTACTGAGCCGAGACAACGAGCTGAAGTCCACCTACCCTGCGTTCCGAGGCAACCAGGCCATGCTGCCAGAGAGGATCACCAGATCCGGCATCGCCTCGGCGGAGAATCGATGGTCCGGCGTGAACAAGACTGGCTACAGCAATCCGGATCACGATCGCCTCTATGACCTCTGGACAAAGACGCTGGAGAAAGGCGAGCGCGACCAACTCCAAGTCCAAATGTACAAGGGCATGAACGACAGCCTGCCGGGCCTGCCGCTCTACTACAACTACTGGGTCATTGCGCACTCTGTCGATCTGGCGGGCCCTCTGCCGCGGATACCACAGTACAGAAGCTCGGCCCGCATCTACGGAAACCTCTTTCAGTGGCGCTGGATCCGCTGACGACCACGATCCCCGACAGGCAGATCAGCCGAATTAGGCAAGCAGAAAGGGGTGACCATGGCAGCTCCCGAGTTCCCGGACATCGAAAGTCTCGAACGCTATATGGCTGAACACAACTTTGCCATCAACCGTTACCTTCCGAGCGAACCGGCCGTGCTTCGCCCCTTCCATTGGAAGTGGAGGGAGATGGAACCGGCCATCATCGCGCTGACCAAGCTCATGCCGCTGGCCACCAGCGAAGAGGACCGCGCCAATGGCGTGTTGAGGCGGACGACCCAGCGGGTGAACCCGAGAAACTCCAGGGAGGCGAAGGTCCCGCTGGCCTTGTCGGTTCAGTCTGTCCTGCCTGGCGAGCAGGCAATCTCGCATCGACACAGCGCGGGCGCGACCCGATTCGTGATCAAGGGGTCCCCGCACGCCTACACCATGGTCCACGGCGAGCCTTTTCCGTTGGAGGAGGGTGACTTCATCACGACTCCGCAGCTGACCTGGCATGGGCACGTCAACGAGTCGGATGACTACGTGCTCTGGCTCGATGGACTGGACAGCCGCTATGCGGGCCTTGGGGCTAGTTTCCACGAGGAGTGGCCGGATGCCTATGAGCCCGTGCACCATGACCGCATCGACCAGACGCTGAAGACTCTCGGCGGCCACCTGCGGCTGGCTTCATACCCGGGCGTTACCCATCCCCTGGGCCCGGAGGTTCAGCATGCAGGACTCAAGCATCCTCCCGGATTCCGCTACCCATGGAAGCAGGCGTCTGCCGCGCTCGGCGCGATGAAGCAGAACGAGGATGAGGCCGATCCGTTCGACTGTTACACCCTGACCTACAGCCACCCACTGACCGGCGGTCCGACCTTTCCCACGACGGCGAACGAAATGACCCTGCTCACATCCGGATTCAGGGGCCGGGACCACCGGCACAACAGCACGGTCATCTACCACGCGTTCCGGGGTCACGGGGTCATGATCGTCGAGGGTGAGCGCTTCGAGTGGTCCAAGGGCGATTTTATCGAGCTTCCCGCCTGGACCATCCACCGCAACGAGAACCCATACGGTGACGACGCCTTCCTCTATTCCTTCACAGACTGGCCAGCCCAGAAGGCGCTGGGGCAGTTCTTCTATCAGGAACTCTGAAATGGCTTGCCATGCGTAGTTCGGTCGGCGCCATCCTGATGGCGCTTGCATTCGTTGCTGCTGGGTGGCCCGGCCGGTGAAGGGCCACGGCGCCCCGCAGGCTCGGGCTATGATATCCGGGCCCAGCAACTGCCGTGAGGTGAATGCTCATGCGAGTAATTGATACCGATGGCCACGTCGTAGAAACGGAACGCACCTGGGACTTCATGGATCCCTCGGATGCCAAATATCGGCCCTACATCGCTACGGAAAAGAACGCGTCAGGAAGGCCGCGAGAACAGTGGGTCATCGATGGCCGGATGGTTCGCGGACGGCACCCTAGCACGCGATCAGGCAGCCGCCACTGCGGCGATGCGGGCGGCCTTCTAGGGGCCGACGCGAGCGCTTTGGCGAATTGGGGGGATCTTTGGACGCAAGCTTGAGCATGCCGCTTTCCCGCGATGAGGAGGCGACGATCACCAAGGTGGGGCACCAGGTAGCGGTTGGAACATGCCACGTCAAGGCAACGTTCGAACCGCCGCAGTCTCATCGGCCTGGGAAGGTGGAAGTGGACGTGTGGGACGTCCAGTGGGAAGCGGGCGCACGACGACAAGGAGCGCTACGCGCTGCGCTTCCAGGATGGCTACGCCGTCTGCGTGCAACTGGTGGACGTGCAGCACGGATCGTGGCAGGTAACCACCCAGGAAGTGCTCGGCCCCGGCGACGAGCGAATCCAGTAGGCCGCGGCCAGGATGGCTCTCCTAGGCGTTCAGCGCCTCTCCACGTTGGGGCCAAAGCACCAAGTTCCAACCCTGGTTGGGTACAGCCTCCGGAACTCCGACTCACTGAGCTTCCCACAGTCATCAATGCTGCTCGGCCTCAACCATCGCGGCATGGCTTACATGCATTCCCCGAGTCGCCCGATTGAAGGAATCCGGATGCGGCGTGTCCTGTATAGGAAACGCGGTGTTCTGATCGGGCACTGCCCGGTTCAGCCGAACAAGCTCGAACGCAAGGTAGTCGAGTGCCGATCGTTGGTTATGAAGGGCGTCACCGATGATGACGGCCCAGTCGATCACTGGCGGAGCGGTAAGCTCGATTCGCTGAATGGCGTAGCCAGGCTCGGAGCTACTGTCTAGAACTTCCAAGTACGGAACTGCGCTCAGAAACTGAGTTCGTTGCTCCGTAAGGTAGTTAGCATGCTGCTCGCCGCGTTGCAGCTTGGCTACGCATCCATCAAGCGGATGGCTAGGCATCTGGAGTGATCCACCCTCGGGACAGCCCGTGCATTACTTCCACCCCCTTGCTTCTCGCTCGGTGATGTTCGCTTGAACTGAGCCGGAGTCGATGCGCCTCCGTACCGCCAGACCCCCTTCTTCCAGTGCCAGTGTCTCTGGGGGCCGGGTATCACTCCCCCGCCGAGCCGCTAGGACGCTCACGCTATAAACCAAGATGTAGGGCTCCTCCCAACCGGAGTCGAGCGGCTCGACAAAGAACGCGCACCTCCATTCACGCATCGACTTATCGTGCGCTGGCCCTGCCGTTGCTATTCCGAAGCCTTCGTACTCTTCTACTTCCTCTGCCAACCGTCCCATCCTTCCTGCGCGTTTTCCTAGCGCGTCTCCACGCCTAGATTGAGGGCATATCACGCGGGCTGGCGACTGGCCACGCCGAGCATCCGTTGCACGGTTGCTTCGATTTCGGCTCTCGCCTTGTTCATAGCAGCCATGGCCTGATCCAGTCGCGTCGGATCCAGATCGGTTACCGCGCTACCGTCCGCATTGACACTCACACTAGCGGCGTAAGCCGTGAAGACATCGACAGCCTCGGTGAGAGGCGGATCGAACCACAACTTATTTTTCGAGATGAAGTCAATTAGGGCCGTCGTCGCTTCTCGGCGTTCGTCATCCGTCGCCTGTCGTAGCGACTCGGACATTTTCCCGGCCGCGGTCCAACCAGTCGCGTTCACAGCAATTTGAGCTTCCCACATAAGTTAAGTTAAGTTTGTAGAGTTCTGCGAGGGCGTCGAGACGACGATCGTGCAGCCGCGAAAAGCGAATCTCGCGTTCGTAAGCCTCTGCCCGTAGCTCAGTCTTTAGGTGCTCAAGGGCAGCGTCCGTCTCCGCCCTGTACACCTGCTTTAGTTTTTCCAGGCGCGCGTCGACAAACGCTTTCAAAAAGAACGACGCGACGCCCCCAAACGCGGCTGATGAGACGAGCGCGGTAACTATGGTGATCACGATCCCACCGAGATCCGTTGTGGCGGGCACAACAGGGGGAGCGGCCGCGAGAAACAATGACATTCTCGAACCCCCTGCCCTTGTGCGGGGTGTGCCCTGCCCCTTCGCCAGAAGGCCCACCAGGGCAATGACGCAACAGGCCGCCCAGCGAGCCTAGCGCGATACGTGGCCCCCCAATCCCAGAATCCGACGGCCTCCGGGCCGGAGAGGCCCTCAGGACGCGTCCTAGCGCGTCTGTGTGCCTAAAACCCTCTGGGTTTCGCGGTTGCCCGGTTTCAGGTTCACGTCTCCGCGTATCGTTCCTGTAGTGCGAGGCGGGCTGCCACGAACCGCTCGTTTTTCTTCGCCTTCTCCAAATTCTCCTTTGCGTACGACGCCATTTCGGGGGCGACCGCAACCCAATTAGCGAAGATATTCCCCGCCGCTTCACACAATTGTTCCACGCTACTCGCGAGGGGCCGTTCGTTAACGCTCAGGCCGCCGATTCCTAACCGTCGGCCTTGAGTAGGTTGTGCCAGCCAATCGACAAGCAATCTCCGCGTCGTCCTCGGTAGCAACACTGAAAATAGCAGCCCTGGGTGCACCCAATACTCAAGGAGGTAGGCACACTGTTCGGGGGTTAGTAGCATCGCGCCGCTAGGCGGCTCGTTAAGCTTCAGCAGCCCAGCATGGATGTGCCCTATGACTGGTTCATAGAGGGTTTCAAAACTCAACTCTTCAGCCGATGAAAGATCAAGCGCCTTGTCCATCTCGTTTGGGAGCGACAGCACAAAGGTCGGCCAGTCGCCAAACCCCGAAATATTCGCCAGCGCGAGCTCTGCGGCATCCGTATCAGCAAGCCCGAGCTCTCCCCCAATGAAAAACACGGACTTCGCCATTGGCGGTATCGCGGCGTACTCACAGATTTGTTCCCTGCTGAACAGCCCCTTCTTTCGGAAGGGTAGCAACGGGGTCATTGTGTTACCAACGAACCTTGCGAACGTCGAGTTTGGATCACGACGCATCAATCTACCCTCGTTCTAGCTTGACAACGGCGTGTTCACCGGCCCCGCCGCCAGAAAGCCCACCATGGCGACGACGCGGCCGACAGCTCGCTACCCCTTCATCTGCGCTGATCCCAAGCCCACCGAAGAAAAAATCCATAGGAGTCCGCAGGTTCCGCCAGCCTCAGTGGAAATCGAATGAGCGGAGCGAGCCTGGATTCACAGGTGCTCTCCGTGCGGTTGCCTACTCGACGCTCAGTACACGTGCGTTCTACCTCTCGCCAAGGGACGAACAGGAATGTGGCGACGATGACGCCCAGGAACGCAAGCAGTCCACCCCAGTCCGCACCGAACTTGAGAATGGATTCGAGCATCCTGGCGAGGGCTTCGAGAGGCTCCATTTCCTCGTCCCTTCCGCTTAACCGAGCTTTATGCGGGGCAGCCGGCGGATTTGGAGGTAACGCACTTTCATCGTGCAAGGGCGTTGCAGCTCCGGGATAGCCACACCGTTTCATCGTGCAACGGGGCAGGCCGGGGATCGCAGCAAGAGCCGGCAGTGGGCCGGCAATGGGCGACGCTAGCCATCGCGATCCCGCTCTTCCTGAGCCGCCCAGTCCGCGGGCACTGAGGTGCGCTGCCACTCCCTAACCCGGTTGCCGAACCAGCCGGAAGCCGATCGCTTCTCGTGTCCAAGGAGCAAATGGAACATGTCCAACGCATCGTTGAGGGCCAGGATGGCAACGAGGGTGTCGGAAGCCGTCCGCAGGAACTGCTTATGGTTGTAATAGGGCCCCAGGCGGATTGTCTTTGGCTCGGTTTCCTCGTCGAGGAGATACCGAACCCCGAGGCGATCGACGTGTGCGAACTTATGGAGACTCTTCATTCCTGATCGAATGATGTCGCCGCCCGAAGCACCTCTCTCCTCTTCGAGCTTCTTGAGCATGGCTCCAAACCAAGGCGTGTCCTCACTCAGGTTGGTAAAGCGAGGAAGTTCATCCGGGAAGTTTCTGAGGTACCAAATGGCCATCCAGTCCTCTGTGGCAAGTCTCACCAGGTTGATGGCTTGCGAGTAGTAGCCACGCGTTGCCGCTTCGTAGGAGCACCGGAGGGAATTGATCGCCTGGGCGAAGAGGATCGCCTGTATTTGCTGAGGTGCCTCGACTTTCTTCATGCCGCTGAGCACGTCCAAGCCACGAACCAGTAGGTTGAACCCATCGAGCCACAGGCTGATCGTCGCCGAGTGCTCCTGCTCAGTGCGTGCGACATTCGCTTCTTCTTGTTGCGTCCAGTCATCCATGAGGGTGGCTCCTTAATCAAGTCTGCCACGACGCGCAATGGGCACCCCGGCATCGTCGCCGCTGACGGTTCCAACCTCGACGAGCCCACCACATATCGAGAGGCGAGGCACTCTAGAGCCGACATTCAGCGTCGCATCGCGCCTCACAACAGTCCGTGCTTTGTTTCGCGACACGGAGAGCCGTTCCTCAGGGGCCTCAGTACGGGATGTAAACGCGGCCCCACAGGAAGCTTATGCGCGGCTCTTACGCTGTCGTAATTCCAGATGATAACTGAACAGTTTTCGCTCAAGAGCCCCCACGCGTGAGACAGCGCTAAGAGCAAGATGGCTCTTATCAGCGGGTTCAGGGTTCGAGTCTCAGGCGGCTCACCAGTCAGTTCCTCGCGGCATCGTCATCGTCTCCGTCCAGCTCGGATCTCCTCAGTCCACCTCCCAGGTGTGGATATTCCACGTACTCTCCTGCTGGACGGTCTTGACTGGCCCTGGGCCGTGTACGCCTTTGCGGAAGGCCGCATTGAGAAGGCCCAGCTCGTACCACATCGGCATGAAGAGCACATCGTCGGCAGCCATTTTCAGCATATCGGCCAGCAGCCCCTGCCGCTTTCCTACCTCCAGTGTGACGAGATACTGGTCGTACATGCGGTCGAAGACCGGGTTCGAGTAACCCCACACGTTCTGCCCGAGCCACCGATTCGCTTCTGAGGCGATCAACGAGCTGTGGAATCGGCCGAACGCGTCCGGGGTGTCATCCAGCCTGGTTGCGAACACCCCCTCGGCCTTCGCGCGCAGCTCTGAGCTGTCCGCCGCCCCCTGGCGAACCTGGAAAATGGGGCTCTCCAACCCCGCGGCCTTGAACTGGTCCGAGACGGCCAGGATTTCCTGGAGGGCTTCGGGAGCGACCACGACCGTACGGACCTCGATCGTAAAGGGCTGGCCGGCGGCGTTCTGGTATGCGCCCCCCGGTCCCCGGCTCCACCCACTCTCAACCAGGAGCTGCTCCGCGCGGCGCGGGTCGTACCCATACCGCGGGAGGCCACGTTGCTCCACGAGTCGATACACTGGGTCGTCGGGCGCCGGGACGGTGTGTCCGACCGTCGTCAATCCAGCCTTCAACGTTTCGACGAGCGTCTGCCGGTCCTGCGTGTGTACCAGGGCGCGGCGCACGCGAGCGTCACGGACCCATGGCGCGTTCGGGTCGCGGTACTGAAAATAGAGGACCCGCAAGCCGTTCAGGGAAATGATGGCCGTCCCCGCCCCGGTCGGTTCCCAGGCCCGTTTTATCGTCACCGCTTCTTCCGCCTTCATCGCTCCCACCGGGATCACGTCGATCTCTCCTGACAGGGCAGCCGCGATAAGCGGCGGAACGTCGGTGAAGTAGCGGAACACGAGCTCATCTATCCTGGGCCGTCCGAGGAAGTAGTCGTCGACGGCAAGCGCGGACAAGTGACTGCCCGGCACCCATTCTCTGATCCGATATGGGCCAAGCCCCACGAATTCCTGGGTCCAATACGGGCCGTTGCTGAAAGCCTGTTTGTCGCCCGCCTCGTAAAGCTTGCCCAGGAGGTGATGCGGCAGCGCTGCCAGATCAGATGGCCCGCTCGCGTTGGCCAGGATATATGGCTGCCGCCAGACCACGGTGAACGTCTGGTCGTCAATCGGGCGGATGTCGGAAATAAAGCCAACCCAGCGCTCGCGGCGAATGGGGATCTCGTTGTCCTGAATCACGCGCAGGCCCAGTTGGAAGTCCTCAATAGCGAGGGGAGTTCCATCATGCCACCGGATATTGGGTCGCACGCGCCAATCCAGCTCCATTTGCCCGTCAGCGCCGACTCTCCAGTCGCCGTCCTCGACCGCCGGCACCTTCAAGGCGAGGCGCGGCAGGAGGTTGGCCTGGTCGTCGTAGACCGTCAACCCTGCGTGGAGAGTGAGGGCCGGGTCCTGTGCGCCCGTGCTGGTCCCCCCAAAGAGGATCCCGGCTTTAGGCTCTTTGGTTGCTCCCAAACGGAGCGTCTTCACCGCGAGAGGCTGACCCGTGTCGCTGAACTGCTGGCCGGCGCGCGGGGCCTGGTTGCAGCCGAGGGCCAAGACCCCGAGCCACACAGCGCCCAGCATGAGCCAGGAGCGCCCGTGGCGCCAGCCATCACGACGCCGCCCAGTCATGCTGAGTACCTCCCAGGAGCCGAAGGCGCTGGCTCCGCCCGCGGGTTCGGCCTATGATATCCGGGCTCCGCAACCGCCGTGAGGTGAACGTTCATGCAAGTCATTGATACCGACGGCCACGTCGTAGAAACGGAACGCACCTGGGACTTCATGGATCCCTCGGATGCCAAATATCGGCCCTACATCGCTACGGAAAAGAACGCGTCAGGAAGGCCGCGAGAACAGTGGGTCATCGATGGCCGGATGGTTCGCGGCGTGAGGAACCCGCTGGCCGCGCGGGAGCAAGAGAAGCTCTACGAGTCCACCGGTCGAATGGTGACTACGCCCGCGGGCGCCGTCGACATGGAGGACGTCGCGGCCCGGCTCCGGCACATGGACGAGCTAGGCATCGACATCCAGGTCCTGCACTCGACCATGTTCATCACGGCCACTGCGACCCAGCCGGAAACGGAAGTCGCGGTGTGCAAGGGCTACAACCGCTGGATGGCCGACATCTGGCGCCAGGCCGAGGGGCGGCTTCGCTACGCTGCCCTGCTGCCTTATCTGGCCATCGATGAGGCAGTGAAAGAGCTGCGATGGGCGGTTGAGCACGGGGCCTGTGCGGCGGCGATCCGCCCTATCGAACGCGACTTGCTGTGTGGCGAACCGTACTTCTATCCGGTGTTCGATGAGGCCAGCCGACTCGGCATCCCTATGGCCATGCATCTTGGCAACGGCAATCCCGAGTTTCATGCGCTCCTGAGCCGCGGCAAGAGCGGATCAGCCTTCTCATTCCGCATCCCGACGATGGCGTCGCTCCATTGGCTGGTCTGGAGTGAAGTCGCCGAGGTGTTCCCAAGATTGCGGTGGGGGATCTTCGAAGCCGGCGCCGACTGGGTGCCCTTTGTCATTAAGGACCTCAGGCGGCGCTTCCCCACGCAACATCCAACTCACAAGAGGAAGCTCGAAGGCAACGTCCTCAAAGACAACCGGATTTACGTCGCTTGCGAAGCGTATGATGATCTCGCCTACGTCTTGCAGTACGCGGGAGAAGACAACCTGGTCTGCGGGACTGACTATGGGCACACCGACCAGGCCAGCGAGCTCGACGCCCTTCGCGAGCTGGGGAAGCGGACTGGGGTCAGTCAGGCCGTGGTGAACAAGATCCTCTGCGACAACCCGGCCACGCTCTTCGGCTTTTGATCACGGGTTCGCTGGTCATCCCTCGATGGGGGCTCACCAACGGGGACCATCCGCTTCTATAGCTTCACAAACCATCCGCGAATCGTGCCGCGGTTCCCGAAACGAAGGAGGTGTCGATGCCAAGGTACGTAGTGCTCGCCAACTTTACGGACCAGGGGGTCCGCAATATCAAAGATCTGCCCGATTGGTTGCGCCGTGGCGAGGAGCGGCTGAACCAGGCCGGTGGCCGATTCGTCGAGTGGCAAGCGACGCAGGGCGCCTATGACGCCGTGGCTATCATCGAGGTGCCTGACGACGAAACCGCCACCCGCTTGCTGCTCGTTCTGAATCGCGAGGGAAATATTCGCACGACCACGCTCCGTGCATATCCCCGGGAAGAGTTCGAAAAGATGGTCAGCTCTCTGCCCTAGAGGGTCAGCTCGCGCGGATGTCGGGGTTACGGTCACCCCCACCCCAACCCTCCCCCGTCGAGGGGGAGGGGGGAAAGCTGGTCGCCTCCCCCCTTGCGGGGGAGGGTGGGGAGGGGGGTACTGGCCATGCACGGGGAACCGACCCACTACGGCAGGGGTTCATCCAGCGGCAGCCTGTCGCCGGCCCATAGCGGCAGTCTGAAAGCTAACCGACCCGCACCGCGAGCAGCGCCAGGGTGCTCTCTTCCTTGACGACGCGCATCGCCCGGGCGACCGCTGGGCCCAGCTCCGCCGGGTCCTCGATCGGGCCCTCGGCGTACGCGCCCTGGGCGCGTGCGAGCCCGGCGATGTCAATCCGCGGCCTCTGGATCTCGACGGCGATGTGGTTGTTCGTCGTCGGCCGCTCCCGCTGCCGGCTGGTGTATTCGACGTGGCCGCCCTCGCCGATGTACCCGCCGTTGTCGAGCACGATGGCGAGCACCGGGATGCGATGGTGCACGGCGGTCCACAGGCTACTGGGGTCGTAGAAGAACTCGCCGTCGCCGTTGAACGCCACGCAGTAGCCGCCACGGTCTCTGGCGGCCAGGCCCACCCCGATAGCTCGTGCCAGGCCAGTCCCGAGGCCCGCGGCGCCCCCGGCGCTGATCACGCAGCCGGGCCGGTCCATGTCCCACAGCCGCCGCACCCATCCCTCGGCGTTCCCCGTAACGATCCACTGATCATCCTTGATGCGTTCCCAGACTTCTCGGGCGAGGCGGGAGTGCGCAATCGGGTTGTTGGTGAATTCGCGCGCCTCCTCCTCCTGCCAGCGCTTCGCGGCGGCCGCCTTGTGCTCGCGGATCAGCTCGGTCCTCCGGTCGCGCGCGGCAGCGCCGGCGCCGCTTGCGACTAGCGAACGCAGCTCGGCGGTGATCTGCGGCAAGGCCAGGCTGGTATCCGCCGCTACACACAGGTCCATCGGATACAGACTGCCGAAGTCCGTGGTGGTGCTCCGGATCAGGAGATCCGTCAAACTGACGGCAACGACCCTGGCGCCGGGCTTCACCCTGCTGCGGCCATGTCCGCGCGGGTAGCGATCCCGGGTGATGAGGGACACCTCGGGTTGGTCCACGTCGAGCAAGACGATGAGGTCACTCTGCGTCAGCAGGTCGGTGCCGGTGGCGTCCAGCGGATGGATATTCGGGAAGTTGAAGGCCCCGCCGAGGTCGACGACCGGAATCGATCCCGCTTCTGCGAGTTCGATGAGGCTCTGGACTGCTCCCGGGTTGCGGCCGACGCGGTCCGCCAGAATGATCGGGAGGTCGGCGTCCGCCAAGAGCTGAGCCACCTGCCGCAGCGCCGCCGGGTCGCCCTGGAGCGCCGTGGCCACCGGGTATTTGGCGATGTCCGGAATGGGGATGGGCTGCTGAAGCTGCTCTTCCTGCCAGCCCGCGTCGAGCGCCAGGTAGACGGGCCCACGCGGTTCGGTCATGGCAACCCGGTAGGCCCGCATGAATGACTCCGGGAAGCTGGCCGGGTCGTGTGGCTGGTCATCCCACTTGACGAAGTCCCGCACGAGGTTGCCCTGGACCAGGGCGGTGTGCACCCAATCGATCCATGGACGCCGCTGAGGGATGCTCATCGGCCCGGTCCCGCTCATGACGATCACCGGCGTCCGCCCGACGAAGGCCTCGTAGATGGCCATCGAAGCGTGGAGCGTGCCGACGACGTTGTGCACACACGCTACGGCGGGCTGCCCGCTCGCCCTGGCGTAGCCCAAAGCAACCGCGACGGCGATCTCCTCGTGAAGGCACTCGATCACCTCGGGCGCCTGGTTGCCGCCGAAGTTCACGATCGAATCGAGCAACCCCCGATAGGTGCCCCCGAGGTTCAGTGGGACATACTTGATCCCATAGGCCTTCATCATCTCGACGACGACGTCAGAACCCCACTCCGCTGCCACGCTATGCCCCCCCCACATCGTTAGCCACGCGCGATCACGTGTCATGACGCAACCCGGCCAGGCCAGGCAGAACTCACCCACGCGCGCTCGCGGCAACTATACTCATCGTCGGTGTTGCATGGCGGCGCAAGGACCGTATGCGGGATATACTCGCGTCGGGGCTAATCGCTGTTTAAGCCCGTGGGAGCTACCTGGGGGAGGCAACCGTGGCGGTTGATGCGAAGGTACAGGCCAGACTGCAAGGCTTCACCGACAACCACGTGGGCGCCGGCGGCCCGCGGGAGGACGTAACTCAACGGCAGATGCTCACCACGCGAAGCTGGCAAGTGGCGAGCATTCCGGCAAATGCGGCGCCCAAAGCGCACGGGTCCCGCATTGGTCTGACAGAGAATAAGCACGCGAAGGTAGCCCTCAACGTCTACCCTCCCCATCGCCGCGACGAGATGCACTGCCACCCCGGCTCGGAGCACATCTTTCTGTGCTGGCAGGGTCAGCTCACCATTCGCGGCATCAATGCGGACGAGGAAGTGACACTCCAGCCGGGCCAATTGGTGCACATCAAGGCCGGTCACTACTACCAGCTTTGTAACGACACTGAGGAGACCGCGGTTCTTTGCCAGGTGGCCACTGAGCCGGCGAAGAGGGCGCCGACGGGCAGGCGATCATTCCGCCGCGCGGGCGACGTCATCGCTGAAGCGATCAACATGCGCGGCCTCACGCCGGAGACGGCCGCGAAGACAGTCTGGGACTAGGCAGGCTCCGAATCCCTCTGCATCTGGCAATGGCCGCGGCGCCCAGAGTGGGGGGCGCCAGTTGCACCGGGATAGCCTACAATGCCGATACGAGGTCCCGCCCTCGGCATACACGAAAGGAGGAGCCCCCGATGACAGTCGTACTCGATCATCACATCATTCCCGTCCGCGATAAGGAGGAGTCGGCCAGCTTCCTCGCGCGGATTCTCGGCCTGCCCTACGCGGGGGCGAAAGGGTCGTTCGCTTCCGTGCACGTGGGGGAAACGATTCTCGATTTTTCCACGCGGCAGCCCGTTCCGCGCCTGCACTATGCCTTCAAGGTGAGCGAGGACGAGTTCGACCAGGTCGTTACGAGGCTGCAGGCGGAGAGTGTCCCCTACGGATCCGAGCATGACGGTACGTACAACTTGCAGACGAATGTGCGCGCCGGCGGCCGGGGCCTATACTTCCCGGATCCCTGCGGTCACAGCTGGGAAGTGATCACCCAGACCTATCAGAGCTAATCGCAACACGAAGTGGAGGTTTGCCACGTGATTACACAGGAAGCGCCCGCACCGTTCAAGGTTGCCCAAGTGCGTCCACAGCTCGTCAGCCGGGGCAAGATTAGCGACAAGCTCCTGAGGACTGACAAGCTCGGAGTCACCGTCCAGGTGATCGCGCCGAACGATGGCGAGACCAACCTGCATGCCCACCCGGGCGTCGACGGCGCCTGGATCGTCGTCGACGGCGAGGCCAGGTTCTACACGACCGACGACCAGGAGGTCGCCACGCTGGGCCGGAACGAGATGGTGCTCATCCCCGGTGGGACTCCCTACTGGTTCGAGTGCACGAGCTCGACGCCGCTCGTGATCCTCCACGTCTCGGCGCGCCTTCCGGGAGAATCCCGCCCGAGGATGGATTACACGCCGGCTCACGAAGGCGACGCCCGCCGGGAGATCATTCCCGGTGCTTTCTACGAGGGATAGCCGCCCGCTGGTTCAAGGGGTGTCCAGCGACGGCTTGGACTATCGGTGGAATTACCCGCCGGCTCGAATCGACTGCCGGCGTCCGCCCCGCTGCCTCCCATGTGAATACCGCTCGTCCTGAGCCTGTCGAAGGACGAGCCTGGGGGTTCGGCAACCTTCGGCCCATGGTTCGACAAGCTCACCATGGGCGGTTTTTCATGGGTTCGGGGCGGGCCGAAGGCCCATGACTCTGTCAAGTCTCTTCACGGCATGGCTGCAGCAGCAGGCGGCCACCGGAGCCGGCGTCCTGGCGATTCGTCCCGAGCTCGGGGGGCTGAGCCTCGACGAGGCGGGAGACAGCCTCGAGCTGTTCGCGCGTGAGGTGCTGCCGGTGATTCAGAAGCTGTGAGGCTGCCCTCGGACACACACGCGGCTCTCTCATGGGCCGAATCAAGACCTCCTGTGGGACAACTGAGCCCGGTTGTACGGGATCGCCTGATGCGATGGCCGGCTGAGCACTAAGGCCAAGAGGCGAGGAAAGGAGACGTCCCGTGTTGCTGATCGACAATCTGACGGTGGAGCAGACGCTCTCCATGGACGAGTGCATCGGGGTCCAGGAGCAAGCGTTCCTGGGACTGCGCACCGGCGCGTCAGTCCACCGCCCGCGCATCGACATGTACGTCCCCTGCGACCGGGAGGATGGCTACTGGCGATGGGGCACGATGGAGGGGGCGAGTGCAGACCTCGGCGTCTTCGCTATCCGCATGAAGTCGGACGTCGTCACATGGCCTCGGCACGAGGACGGCACCTGGACCGAAGAGAAGTACTGCGTGGAGCCAGGGACCTATTGCGGCCTGGTCATGCTGTTCAGCACTCGCAACGGCAAGCCGTTGGCCATCATCAACGATGGTCACCTGCAGCACATGCGGGTGGGCGGCGGCGCTGGCCTGGGTGCGAAGTATCTGGCGCGAGAAGACGCGCATGTGGTTGGTATGATCGGGTCTGGCGGCATGGCGCGCACCTATCTGCAGGCTTTCACGTGTGTGCGGGACATCCGCAAGGTGCGGGTGTACAGCCCGACGCAGGCCCATCGAGAAGCGTACGCGAAGGAGATGAGCGCAAAGCTGGACGTTGACGTTGAGCCGGTCGCAAGCGCAGAAGAGGCCGTGCGAGGCGCGGACATTGTGTCTACCTGCACCGACAGCAATCTGCCGGTCCTCGAAGCGGAATGGCTGGAGCCGGGGATGCACGTCACGAACCTCGGTGGCGCCGAGCTGCCCCAGGGCGCGTACGCCCGGGCGGACCTCATCGTCCGCCAGGGCCTGACCGGCCTGCCGGTGCCAGAAGGAGACGCGCGCATCCAGGCGGGCCGGGGGCATAGCCCGGCCGCGTACATCGCCGGTACCGAGGAGGAGATGAAGCGCCTGCCGCCGGCGATGGGGGAGCAGGTCTTCCACGCCGTGGGCTACCCCAGCTTCGTCGAGCTGGCCAGTGGCGAGGTCAAACGGGCCTCGCCCGACCAGATCACCATTTACCTGAATGTCGGGAACCAGGGCCTCCAGTTCGCGGCGGTGGGTTCGCTCGTCTACCGCAAATGTCGGGAGCAGGAGCTGGGCCGTCCGCTGCCCACCGAGTGGTTCCTGCAAGATATCCGGGACTAGGGGAGGCTGCGCCCATGGCGAACTTTGACCTGACCGACCGAATCGCCATCGTCACGGGGGGTTCCCAGGGACTGGGGAAGGCCACGGCCCTGGCCCTCGCCACTGCAGGCGCTGATGTCGTGGTCGTGGCGCGCAGGCCGGAGGCAGTGACGGTCGGCAGAAGCCGCCCCCACGAGCCGGTCGATCCCGTCATCGAGGAGGTGCGACGCATCGGGCGGCGCGCGCTCGGCATCACCGCCGACGTCCGAGACGAAGACCAGGTCCAGGACATGGTCACACACGTCATGGACGCGTTCCGCAGAATCGACATCCTCGTCAACGTCGTGGGTGGGAGCTGGGGCGAGACGTTCCGCGCGGGACCGTTACTCGAATTGTCAGCACACGACCTCACGGAGGCCTATCGCGTCAACGTCCTCACCATGTTCCTGTGCAGCACCGCTGTCGTTCCCATCATGAAGCAGCAGGGCAAGGGCGTCATCGTCAACATAGCTTCGAGCGCAGGGCGTGGCGCCAGCCCGGGTCAGGCGGCGTACGGAGCGGCCAAGGCAGCCGTCATCAACATGAGCATGTCCATGGCGCTGGAATGGGCTCCGGAGGTCCGGGTCAACTCCATCGCCATAGGCGGGCTCGAGTCACCCCACCGCCCGATGTGGCTCGATGC
This sequence comes from uncultured Chloroflexota bacterium, assembly GCA_964417895.1. Lineage (GTDB taxonomy): Bacteria > Chloroflexota > UBA6077 > UBA6077 > SHYK01 > CAYQJS01. The sequence continues at coordinate 257,851 of CAYQJS010000001.1, forward strand.
GTCACAGCGGGCGGAGACGCCGGCTGCACATCCGGCGATGGGAAGGCTCGGAACGGCGGAGGAACACGCGGGCACCGTCGTGTGGCTCGCCTCCGACTACGCCGGCTACATCACCGGCGCCGTCATTGACGCTCATGGAGGACGGCGTTAGCGGGTCACTCGCATGGACGTGGGCGTTACCCCCTTCCCTAACCCTCACCGCAAGGGGACGGCACCATTTCTCTTCCCCTTCCCCCTCGACGGGGGAGGGTTGGGTGGGGGTGACCGTGATCCCGACATCCATGGGAACGGGCCCACGAGCTCGGTTTTGACGCAGAGGCCAAGTCGGGCCTACAGTTGACTCAGCGCACCGGCACGATGCCTTTTTCCGGAGGAGGTCGAGATGGTGGTTGTTGACTCAGACGCCCACGTCGTCGAGACGGAGCACACCTGGGAGTTCATGGACGCGTCGGATAGCAAGTACCGCCCGCAGATCGTCACGGCAGACGACGGCGCCAAGTACTGGCTCATCGACGGCAAGATCCGCGGGCGCGCCCGCGGGCCCGTCGGCGCCAGAGGTCTGTCCGACAAGGTGTCGCGGAAGATGGTTACCGACGACGCCAAGCGATTCATGGAAGACATCCCCGGCCGTGTTGCTCACATGGACGAGCTTGGGATCGACGTCCAGGTGCTCTACCCGACGATGTACATCAGCCGGATGTGCGACGAGCCGGCGACGGAGGTCGCTCTCGCCCGCGGCTACAACCGCTGGCTGTCGGACATCTGGACGCAGGGCAGGGGCCGGCTGCGCTGGACCTGCATTCTCCCGCTCAGCGCTATGGACGAAGCGATGAAGGAGCTCCACTTCTCCAGGGAGCACGGCGCCTGCGGCGTGACCATGCGAGGCATCGAGGACGATCGTCTCCTCATTGATCCGTACTTCTTCCCGCTCTACGAGGAAGCCAGCCGGCTGGACTTGCCCATCACCGTGCACATCGGAAATTCCAACCGCACGTACGATGCAGTCTGGTCCAAAGACGCCGCGGGCGGGACGTTTGGTAGGTTACGAACCGTGTCCGTGGCGGCCTGCCACGCGCTCATCACCAACTCCATCCCAGAGATGTTCCCGAAGCTGCGGTTCGGGTTCATCGAGGCAAGCGCCCAGTGGGTGCCGTATATGATCCACGATCTCCGTCGTCGGTTTGAGACGCGAGGGCGTGAGTTAGCCGCTGAGCCCCTCAAGGCCAACCGCATCTGGGTAACCTGCCAGACCGATGACGACCTCCCATACGTGCTGAAGTACGCCGGAGAGGACAACATCGTGGTCGGCACCGACTATGGCCACCAGGACCAGTCCAGCGAGATCGAAGCGATGCGCGTGATGCGGGAGAAGGGCGACGTCGAGCCGCGGATCATCGACAAGATCCTGGGTGACAACGCCGTGGCCCTCTACGGTCTCTAGCGCGCCGGTCGGTCTGCTGCGCCCAGAGGCTGCGCCAGAGCGCCACCCACGTCGAGGATCCGCTGGTCCGCTGTCACGACCACGGCCGATCGTTCCTCGGCCAGCGCGACGTAACACGCGTCGTAGGCGGTCAGGCCGCGGCCCGTCCAGCGGGCGACTCGCTCCAGGCTGGGTTCCCGGACTACGAACCCCAGGCGCAAGAGGTCGCTGGCGAACGCTACGAGCGCCTCGGACTCGACCCTCCAGCGCCTGGCCGCAAGGTTCATTAGTTCGAGGAAAAGGAGCGGCGGGACGATGACCACCAACTGGCCGGCCGTGTACTCGTCTTGTAATACGCGGGCCGCGGCCACGTCGGGCTCGCCCTCGGCACGGAACCATTTGGCCAGCACGGAGGCATCCAGGACCAGCTCCCTCATCACCGGGAGTCCCTCTCCTGGCGAATCCACGCCGTGGAGTCCCCGGAGGCGGACTGCTGCAAGAGCGCCTCGAGGCGGCGTATCGCTTCACGTGCGTCGGCTGACGCGCCTGGGCCGACGGGCTCCCCGAGGCCCTTGGTCGCTAGCTCGGCGATCAAGGCGCTCCGCGACATGCGGCGCTCGGCGGCCTCCAAATCCAGCCGTTCCAGCAGCCGCTCATTGAGTGAGATCAGCACCTTCGCCATTCGTTGCCCCCGAACCCCGAGATATCGGACCGGCGTACGCCGATTATATCCGTATATCCCGTTGGATGGGAGGGGGCCGCGCTACATCGGAGTCGGCCCGGGTAGAGCGCCGCGGGGAGCCTCCGCGACGCGGAACGGCGCTCGTGCCCGGTCGTCGCCGTCGATGCGGACGACCGCGGCATAGTGACCGGGCCGCTCGAAGCGCACCCCGACGAAGTTGAACGCGAGGGGGACGACCTGGTCCTCGCCAGCCGGGATGGTCGGCGGGCGTCCGACGTTCATCTCGACGGTGTGCGGCGCGGGCAGGATCGAGTTGCCGTCGTCGTCCAGCACGTCGACCGTGATTGCGCGCGGCTGGTTGGTGTCCGCCCACGGGATGCGAAACCGCACGGCGATCGCTAACACCGGGTGTTGAGCCGGGAACGAAGCTGCCTGGATTGTGTCCCACCCGCCGCCGTGGATGTAGTGCTTGCCGTTCTCGGCAGCCGCGGCGTCCGCGAGGACCAGGTAATCAACGTCCATACTGCTATGCCGTCTGTGGCTTGCGCACCATCGGACAGATCGGCGGCGATGCGCCAGCCTGGATTGTGCCGAGCGCCTCGAACCCATGCCGCTCATAGAGCGGCTGATTAAGCGGATTCGAGGATTCGAGATACGCAAGTTGATTGTCGCGATCGCACTGCGCAAGCGAGTGCTGCAGCAGCGCCGAGCCATAGCCCAGGCGCTGCCGAGTCGGCTCCACGCCGATGACCGGCAGATACCAGTGCGGCTCGCTCGGATGGTACTCGCCCATCTGCTCGAGGACCGCGAATACCTCCTCTTGATGGCGCTCGGCGACGGTCCGCTGAAGCACGGCCGAGAGGGCGTCTTCGTCAGGGTGGACGCCCGGCGGGAGCCACAGCGCCGCACCGGCATACCCTTCAACGTAGTAGGCGGTACTATGCTCAAAGGCTCGACCGGCGAATGCTTTGATGAGCTCCGGGAAAGCGGTCAGGTACTCGTGCGGATCAGAGTACACCCAGCGGAGGGTGGGGTCCGCGCTGAATGCCAGTACTAGCGCCGCGACGACGCGATCTTCATCCGACGCGGTTGCGGTTCTGATGGATGGTATTGTCATGGTCTCTTCCTCCATACTCGGCCTATGAAGCGGTTGCAAATCATGATCGAAAAAGACCTGGACGCTGTTCTCGAACGGCTTGCCGGTGAGCAGCATACCTCGAAAGCGGCGCTCATCAGCAGTTTGTCCGTCGGGCGGTTACCCCACCGTCTCCGCTCGGCGAGGATCCCATCTTTCTGATGGCAGGGGTTGACGACGCCGATCCGGCGGCCGTAGACGATGTCGTGTACCGTTGATGTTCATCGACGCCACCACCTTCGCTTGCATGCGCTCGCTGCGAGCACGCGACGCGCTGGCCTTCGACGGCGACTTCAGCTCCGCCGGTTTCCACGAGCTGCGTCCGTAGATGGCGGGCTTGCGCGCGCTATCATAGGTTGACCTCCTCGCGATCCCCGCAAGTTCCTAACCACAGGGCTGACGATGCTAACGAAGGAAGAAAACGAGCTCCTGACCCAGACGGGCCCCGGCACGCCGTGCGGCGACTTCATGCGGCGCTACTGGCAGCCGGTTGCCCTGGCCGAGGAACTGCCTGAGAGTGGGCCGCCCGTGGCCGTGCGGCTCCTCGGCGAGGAGCTCGTGCTCTTCCGAGACGGCCGGGGCCAGATCGGCCTCCTCAGCCGCTGGTGCTCGCACCGCGGGACCGACCTGTCCTTTGGCGCGGCCGAGGAGCGAGGCCTGCGGTGCAGCTACCACGGGTGGCTGTACGACGTCGCGGGCCACTGCCTCGAGCAGCCCCTGGAGCCGCCAGAGAGCACCTTCTGCGAGGAGATCCACCACCGGGCCTACGTCTGCCAGGAGGTCGCGGGGCTGGTCTTCGCTTATCTGGGGCCAGGGGAAGCTCCACTGATCCCTGCCTACGAGTTTCTCCGAGCGCCGGCCGAGCGGCGGCGGAGCACCAAGTATTTCCTGGAGTGCAACTACCTCCAGGGGAGCGAGGGCAGCCTCGACCCGATGCAACGGTGGTTCTTCGAGAACGTCTTCGGCCGCGAGGGGGAACCGTCGTATGCGCCGGACGGCTCAGAGCTCGACGTGAAGCCGGAGGTCACGGACTTCGGCGTCCGCCTCGCCACTGTCCGTGCGGACGCCCCGGGCGGCCCAACCGCGGAAATGCGGAGCTTCATGCTCCCCAGCCTGTGCGCCATTCCCGCCATCGGCATGGCGGGGTACACCGTGCACTGGCACGTCCCCATCGATGACACGCATCACTGGCGCTACGTCACTACATTCCGACGCGACGATCCACTCAGCGATGAGGATGCGACACGCAACGGGATCGAGCCTGTAGAGGAGTATCGCCTTACGAACCTCTGGGACCGGGAGGCGATGCAGCGCAGCTTCGTCGTCTTCTCCACCGCGATGGCGGTGAGCCAGGGAAGCATCTTCGACCGCACGCAGGAAAACCTGCAGGACAGTGACGTGGGGATCGTCGCTATGCGCGACATCGTGCACCGCGGGATCCAGGACGTGCAGGAGGGAGCGGACCCGCCCCACGTCATCCGAGACCCGGAGGCCAACGACTTCCAGCACATCGTAGTCGGCAAGGTCTCGCCCGATGGCTGAGCCCGCCCTGAGCGGGGTGCGCGTCCTGGCGTTCGAGCATGCAGCCGCGGGGCCGTTCGGCACCCACATTCTCGCCGACATGGGCGCCGAGGTCGTCAAGATCGAAAGGCCTGGCACGGGCGATCTCGTCCGGGGGTGGGACGAAGCGGTGCGCGGCCAGTCATCCAGCTACGTCTGGGTGAATCGCGCCAAGCGAAGCATCACCCTCAACGTGAAGAGCGCGTCCGGACGCGCGATCGCGCAGCGGCTGGCCGACCGCTCGGACGTGTTCCTCACCAACTTTGCGCCAGGCGTCGCGGACGGGGTCGGCCTCGGGTACGAGGAGGTGCACGCCCGCAACCCGCGGCTGATCTATTGCTCCGTAACCGGCTACGGCCTGGACGGCCCGTATCGGGACGTCAAGGCGTACGACCTCCTGATCCAGGGCGAATCCGGTGTCCTGGCATCCACGGGCTATCCTGACGCCCCCGCCAAGGTGAGCCTACCTCTGTGCGACGTGGCGGGCGGGACGTTCGCGGCGCTCGGAATTGCGCTCGCCCTCTACCAGCGGGAGCGCACCGGCGAGGGCCAGCTCATTGACATCTCGATGTTCGAGGCCACGCTGGCGGGTATGGGCCCCTACTTGCTGCGCTACTGGGGACTGGGCGAGGAGCCGGGCCGGGTCGGCATGCACCATCACTACATCGTGCCGTACGGGCCTTTTATGGCGCGTGACGGCCACTACGTGAGCCTGGCCGTGGCCAGCGCCCACGATTGGGAGGCGTTTTGCCGCATCGTACTGGAGCAACCGGACCTGCTCGAGGACGAGCGTTTCGCGACGGGTCCGGGCCGGCTCCAGCACCGTGGCGAGGTAGAGCACACCGTGGAGCAGGCGTTTATGGAGCGCGACTCCGAGGCGTGGTTCCGGCGCCTGGAGGCTGCCGGGCTGCCTTACGGGCGGGTGCGGGGCATGGCCGAGGTGCTGGCGCACCCGCAGGTGGTCGCACGCCGTCTCATCCGCGAGATCGAGTCGCCCGCGGGGCCCATTCCCACGATGGAGTCGCCGTTGCACATGTCCGGGAGCCCGGTGGCCGAGGGGCCGCTCCCCGCGCTTGGCGCCGATACGGAGGCCGTGCTCGGGGAAGTCGGCTACTCGGACGACGAGATTGCGGCGTTTCGGCGCGAGGGAGCCATCTGATTGTGGATTGCTGATTGCGGATTGCGGAATGGGAGGCGGCGCGTGCTCTCGCCAACCACCCGATGTCATGCTGAGCGGAGCGAAGCATCTGAAGGCGGGTACTGGTGGGTAGGCACAGGGCGATACCCGGCTTCAGATTCTTCGCCTGACAGCTCAGAATGACACGACAAGGAGGAACGCCATGCCCGACGTCTGGACACCCGAGTGGAGCAACGCCGTTTTCTCGCTTCAGGAGCGCGACCGCCGATGGCAGCGCGTTAGGGAGCTGATGGCGCGCGATGGGATCGACGTGGTGGCCTGCCTCCCGTGCACCAACAGCCACGACCGCGGCGCGGCGGATGCGCGCTACCTCACCCAACTGGGGGAGAACTCGGACGAGACGACTGTGGTTTTCCCGCTGCCGGGCGACATCACCGCCTGGCACACACGCGGAGGGGTGTGGCCATCGTCCAACTGGCTCACCGAAGTGCGCGCCGCGCCGCGCGGCACCGGCGGACGCACAGTTGCGGACCGTCTTAAGGAGATGGGTTTCGGGAAGAGTACGGGCGGACGAGGCACTATCGGCATCGCAGGCCTCACCTCGTCGCTCCTCGGCCACACCCGGGAGACCGAGGGCGAGGTCAACTGGCAGTCGGTGGAGATCATCAAGCGCGAGTTTCCGAACGCCACGGTTGTTTCGGCCACCGACATCCTGGGCGAAGCGCGGTACGTGAAGAGCGCGGAGGAGATCGACTTCCTGCGCAAGGCCACGCAGGTCGCCGAGGCGACGCTGCAGGCGGTCGTCGACTCCGCGCGGGACGGCGTCCGGGAGCGGCACGTGTTCGCGAGGATGTGCTTCGCCAATGCCGACGCCGACGGGAGCTTCCAGCCCATGTTCGGCTGGATCAGTGGACCTCTGGGCAACACCTACCACCGCGTCGAGCAGCCATCGTTCCGAACGTTGAAAACGGGCGACATCTTGTCCATCGAGATCGAGGGGCGATGGGGCGGCTACATCGCGCAGATCGACCAGACATTCTCGATTGGCGCGGCGCACCAGGACCTCAAGGACGGCATGAAGCTTACCTGTGAGTCGTTCGACCGCGTATTCGAGGCGATGAGGCCCGGTGTGACGGTCGGCGAGTTGATCGAGGCCGGAAACGTCACGGGCATGAACGGCCGCGGCCAGGCATCGCTCACGATGCACGGGCGCGGCACCGGCGACGATGGCCCGCTGGTCACCGGCCGCATCACACCGGAGCTCCGAGCCGTGGAGATGAAAGAGGGCTGCTGCATGATCGTCAAGCCGAGCGCGAGGGTCGACGGCAAGCCCGACTACGGCCACTGGGGCGACGTCGTCGTCGTGCGCAGGAACGGCGCCGAGCGGCTCGGCACGAGACCCCAGCAGCTCTACGAGCTGATCTAGAGGGGGCAGATGCCCCCATCCCCAACCCCTCCCCCAATCCTGGGGGAGGGGCTCCCCACCGCTGAGCGTTCCCCCTCTCCTAGCATTGGGAGAGGGGGCCAGGGGGTGAGGGCTTGAACGCATGCCTGCCGCCGGTTGACGCGCGCACGCGGCGCAGGGTAGCGTTCCGGTCCATACCCGCTTGAGGGGATCCGCACGTGGAAGACGAGGACCAGCGCAACGGGCGCCGGGTAAGGCGCGAGACACCATATCGGCAGTGGCAGGCCGGCGAAGGCCTCCCGGTCAGCACCGGCTCGGCTGTGGCGGACCTACACACGCTGGCCGTGAGTCCCTGGTCGCGCATGGGCCAGAAGGGGGCGTTCGTCAGTCTCGGCGACCAAGAGCGAGGCGACGGATACGTTCTCGAGATCGCCCCCGGCGGGCAAACGGAGGTCCAACACCATTTGTTCGAGGTGTCGCTCTACGTGCTGGATGGTCGTGGAGCGACTGCAGTGTGGCAAGCGGAGGGCGGCCGCAAGCAGACGGTGGAGTGGCAGCGCGGCAGCGTCTACTCACCTCCGCTGAACTGCTTCTACCAGCACTTCAATCTAGACGGCCAGGCGCCTGCACGCTTATTTGCCCTCGACACTGCCCCCACGATGATGAACGTGTTCCGCAATCCCGACTTTATCTTCAACGATCCCTCCGTCTTCGCGGACCGCTACAACGCAGAGGACGACTACTTCACGGATCCTGGCCAGCACCTGGGCTGGCGCCGCTGGAAGACGAACTTCATCCCGGACATCCGCGCCTTCAAGCTCGACGACTACAAACAGCGCGGGGCCGGCGGCACCAATATGCACTTCTCCCTCTCCAACAATGCGATGGGCGGCCACGTGAGCGATTTCCCGCCGGGCACCTACAAGAAAGCCCACTGGCACGGCGTCGGACCCCATCTCATCATCCTGAACGGGCAGGGTTACTCGCTTTTCTGGTTCCGCGGACAAGAGCGGCGCAAGGTGGACTGGAAGGACGGGACCATCGTCGTGCCTCGGGCCGGCGAGTACCACCAGCACTTCAACACCGGCGCCACCAACGCCCGCTACCTCGTCTTTGGCTTTGGAGGAGGCGGAGGGCGCGTGCGCGACTCGGATGAGGACGCGCCGCCCCCGACGGCGGTCAGCGAACGCGAGGGCGGCCGCCAGATCGAGTACGAGGACGAGGACCCGGCGATCTACGATCAGTTCGTGGAGGAGTGCCGCCGCCACAGCGCGCAGGTGAGGCTGCCGCGCCCCGCCTATCGGGACGCCGCCGCCGTGTGATACGGCCTGCGCGTGTCATTCTGAGCCGAAGGCGAAGAATCCGCCGGGAGGGGATGCTTGGCTTCCCTCCCAATGACCTAAGCCACAGATTCAGGGAGGATTGCGCGTGCGCGAGTATCGATACATCTCAGCAGACAGCCATTGGCAGCCGCCCGCCGACCGGTGGGCCCATCGAGTCCCAGAGAACTACCGCGACCGAGCGCCCAAACGCATTCGGCTCCCCAACGGCGGCGACGGCATCGTCGACGAGGAGGGACGCATAACCTTCGGGGGGACCGGGCATTGGGCCGGCCACACCCCACAGGACTTCAACCCTACCGTTGTCCATTTCGACGAGGAGGCAGGGCTCGGCACGGCGGAGCAACGTCTCAGGGAGCAGGATGCGGACGGCGTCGACGCCGAGGTGCTGTTCGGCGGATCCGGCACGACCTCTAAAGACGCCGACCTCCGCGGGGTGCTGGTGCGAGCCTACAACGACTACCTCGCCGAGGAGTATTGCGCCGTCGCCCCCGACCGCCTGCTGGGGGTGGGCGTGCTGCCCAACCGCGGAGTCGACGACGACCTGGCTGAGATGGAGAGATGCGCGAAGCTGGGGCTCAAAGCGGTGCTGCTCGGGACTTACCCGAGTGGGAAAGACTTACCCACCCCGGAGGACGACCGGTTCTGGGCGGCCGCCATCGACCTCAACATGCCCGTCACGATCCATACGTCGATGTCGCGTCGCATGGGGGGGCGCGGCGAGGCGATGATCACGTACCCCATCGAGCCTGAGGGCTACGACCGTCCGCCCATCGATATCGTCGACCGGATGGCTCGCTACGGGACGCGCCACTGCGGCAGCCTCGAGCTCACGCAGATGATCATGACGGGTCTTTTCGACCGCTTCCCCAAGCTGAAGATCTACTGGGCTGAGAACCAGATCGGCTGGATCCCCATCTACCTCGAGCAGATGGACATGATCTATGAGGCCAACCACTTCTGGGTCCAGCGCATCCATGGGCTGAAGCCGCTGGCGCGGCGCCCCAGCGAGTACGCGCGAGAGCACGCCTACTGGGGCTTCTTCGACGATCCCTTCGGGGTCCAACAGCGCGATCGCGTGGGCGTCGACCGCATTCTGTGGGGGAGCGACTTCCCGCACGAGGTGACGCGCTGGCCCCATTCCATCGCCGTCATGGATCAGCAGATGGCCGGAGTGTCCGAGGCGGAGAAGCGCAAGATCATGTGCGAGAACGCCATCGAGTTCTTCCACCTCGAGTCGTAGCCATCCGTTCTGGGTCACATGGCGTGGGGGACGCAAGGGCCGATCTCGGACCGTACCGCGGGTCGCCGCGCTATCGCTGAACTCTCGACCAGCCGTCCGGACGCTCAGCTATGGCTCTTCGCGTCGATCAGTCGGAAAGCGACCTGGGAGTCCTCCTCTTCTCAACCGAAGCCGCGCTAAACGGCGGGCGGTGTGACACGTCCATCCGCCACCTGCCAGACTCCTCGTTGGCGCGCGAGCGTGCGGCCCGCCGCATCTCTGGACTCTCCGGCGACGATGGCGACGACGGGGGTCTGCTCGCCGTGAAGCCTGGCGATGGCCTCGCCCAGCATATGCGCGCGTTTGTCGGCGCGCTCCACGTCGTGTCGCCCCATCCCCACGGAGATCTCGACGAGCAGGTAGATGGCGCGTCGGTCCTCGCGGCGCTGGCCAGTGAGCACCAGATCGGCGGCCAGCACCTCACGGCGTTCGGTTTCTAATATGCCCGAGTCGTCGAGCATGTCGGCGAGGGCGTACTTATCTACCAGGCGAAGGCCTCCGGCGATCGGGCCGAAGTACGCCGGCGCGTTCTGTTGATATCGCCGTTCCAGCTCGGACCCCAGGAAGCGGCCGCGAAGGTCTTCGACCGATTTCTCGAGCCGGCTGTGCGACGTGACGAGCTCGGCGACCGCTAGCTGGAGCTCGGCGACGGCACTGGCCAGTTGAGCGAATCGCTCCTCGGTGCGCTGCTCGAACTCGGCCAGTCGCGCGTCGGTGCGTGCCTGCGCCTCGGCGAGCCGGTCGACGCGTTCGGTCAGGCGCGCGAATCGCTCTTCGGTGCGCTGCTCGAACTCGGCCAGTCGCGCGAGCCGCCCATCGGTCGAGGCCTGAGCGTCGGCCATCCGCTCGAAGGCGGCTTCGATCCTTGTCCATCCTGGAGGTGTGCTTTCAGTCATTGATGCTTCCGGACAGTTGGCGTCTTCCTGGGCAATATACCAGCCGACAGCATGGCTCCAGGATGGCAGGTCGTGGCGCGGAGATCGGGGGCCGTGTTCGGAGCTACGATCCCGACGTGTAGATAGCCGGCGTGTCGGCCGAGACACCGTTGCGGATGGCTTCGGCATAGACGGCGTTGGCAGCGGCCACGCCTGCCCCTGCGGCCGGCGCTCCGCCCTCACGTGCGAGCAGATCTTCGAGTGCGGTGAGCAGCAGGAGCATGTTGTCCCGCGTGGCTGAGTAGCCCATCACGCCGATGCGCCACATCCGGCCAGCGTATTCCCCCAGCCCTCCGGCGATCTCAATCCCGAACTCGTTCAGCAAACTCGACCGGACGCGGGCGTCGTTGACGCCGGCGGGCACTACTACGGCGAGCACCGTGGGGAGGCGATACGCGGGGTCGGCGAATAGCTCGACCTCCAGCGCCTCGAGGCCGGCCATTAGCGCGCGAGAATGCAGAGCGTGGCGCTCAAAGCGCGCTTCCAGGCCCTCCGCGGCGATGAGGCGCAGCGCCTCGTGCATGGCATAGCCGAGAAGGACGGGCGCGGTGTGGTGGTACGTCCGTTCCGCCGCGAACCAGTACTTGTCGTGCAGCCCCAGGTCCAGATACCAGCTATTGACCGGTGTTTCCCGGGCGCGCACGTAGTCCATGGCGGAGGGGCTCACCGCGATCGTCGATAGCCCCGGAGGCGCCGAGAGGCATTTCTGGCTGGCGCTGTAGCAGATGGCGCTCCCCCACTGGTCGGGCACCACCGGAATTCCGCCCAGCGTCGCCACGGCGTCGACCACCAGCATCGCACCGTTCTCCTGCGCGATCCTGCCGATCTCATCCATGGGTTGCTCGACCCCAGTCGACGTCTCCCCATGGACGGTGGAGACGAGGCGCGCCCGCACGCCGCTCAAGGCACGGCGCACGTCGTCTGGATCGACCGGCTTGCCCCAGGGCGCGGTGACCCGAATCGCCGTTCCCCCGCACCGCTCCACGATCTCCGCCATCCGCGACCCGAAGAGCCCGTTGATGCACACGACGGCATTGTCCCCTGGCTGAATGAGATTCACCATCGCCGCTTCCATGGCGGCGCCACCCGTACCCGGCAGCGTCATACACGTCGCGCTTCGGGTCTGATAAACGTAGCGCAGCAGCTGGGCGGTCTCGTCCATGACCGTGAGATAAAACGGGTCCTTGTGGCCAGTGAGGGGTGCGATGAGGGCCTGAAGGACCGAGGGCGGCTCATTCGTCGGGCCGGGGGCCAACAGGATGCGCTGCGGAGGGCTCAGCTCACCGATGTGCGACACGTCATTCTGCATGTGGATCGGCACACTCCGGGCGGTGTGGGGAATTAGCGCATTGTAGCCACACACCCTCGACACCGCAACCGCCGCCATTGTGCGTTCGGTCGAGTTGACTGCTCGCCGACTCGGTATGATTCGCGCAATCCGCAATCCGCATTGGGAGGGGACCATGGCGAAGTACGCGTACCCGCTGTTCTCACTCGAGGAGCGCGCGGCGCGCTGGCAGCGCGTGCGGTTCATGATGGAGCGCGAGGGATTCGACGTCATCGTGGCTCCCAACAACTCGGGGCACTCGCTCGACTTCCAGGCCGACGCCCGCTACCTCTCGCACTGCGGCGGTGGAGGCGACACGGATATCGCGTGCGTCTTCCCCCGCGAGGGAGAGGTCACCGTGGCCGCCAAAGATGCGGCCGAGCGCTGGCTCACTACCCAGGATTGGGTGGCAGACGTCCGCGACACTGACCGACGCTACGGCGACGTGATCATCGAGCGCCTCCGTGAGCTCAACGTCGACCGCGGCCGCATCGCCGTGAGCGGGATGGGGCCCGGGAACCGGACGCCGGAGGGCACCATCGGCTATCTCCAGATGAAAGGGATCCTCGACGCGTTCCCTCAGGCCACCTTCGTCGACTGCACCTCGCAGATGCAGGAACTGCGGTCGGTGAAAAGCGACGAGGAGATCGCGTTCCTCACGAAGAGCACGGAGCTAATCGAGCACGGTATCGAGGCCAAGGTCAGCGCGGCTAAACCCGGCGCCCTCGACTACGAGGTCTGGGCGGAGGCCATCTACGCCATGATCCGGCGGGGCTCCGAGCTTCCCACCCACTACAACTGGGTGTCCGGGCCCACATCCCACCGCACGTTGAGCCGACCCAGCCATCGCGTCCTGGAGCGCGGCGACCGCATCGAGGACGAGCTCGAGGCTTCATGGCAAGGTTACCGGTCGCAGGCCGTGCAGCCCGTGTGGGTGGCGGAGTGCGATACCATCTACCACGACCTCGCCAAGATCCAGCGCGGCGTCTTCGAGGGCATCATGGATGCATTGCGACCCGGGGTGACCGTCCGGGAGCTGCTGAACGCCACTGAGCACGCTGTGCGGGAGTCCGCGCCAGCGAGCGGACCGCTCGCGGGCTGCTCCGCGAACCTCACCATGCACGGTCGGGGACAGGGCGACGACCGCCCGCTCATCACCAACCCACGGTCGACCTCTCGCTATATGGACTTGCAGCTAGAGGAGCGGAACGTCTTCATCCTGAAGCCGCGTGTTCAGACCGCCAACCGGCAGCACAGCCTGACCTGGGGGGACACCGTGGCGATTGAGCCTAGCGGCGCCCGGCGCCTAGGCACGCGGCCCCACGACATTCGGGTGTCGGAGGCCTAGCCGGCGATCATCGGCCGCCGGGCTCTTCGATTTCAGGCGACGGCAGCGATTCGCTCCGGCAACACCGGCTGCCCCGACTGGTAGCGACTCAGGTACTCCAGCACATCGCTGAGCGGGAGCACGTCCGCGTACTTCTCGTGCATGGTGAACAACTCGACTGCATGGGTCGCCTCATGGCGATCGAAGACGCACTCTTCGGCCACGGTCATGCGGAAGCGATACGTGCAGCCATCGACCACGGACGCGCGCACGCATCCGCTGGTTGTCTCCCCTCCTACGAGGATCGTGTCGATCTGTCGGTCGACGAGATGGCCCACGATCGGCGAGCCCCAGAAGGCGCTGGGTGATGACTTGCGGATCACGAGCTCACCCGGCAGGGGTGCGACTTCGTCGATGATGTCGTACTTGCGGCGAGTGCGCGACTGCGCGGCCGCGTCACCCTCGGCCTCCGCCGACCATCGCGTACCTCGCGCCCAGGTCCTCATGGCGGACTCGTCGGCGCCCGTGGTATGGATGATGGGGATTCCAGCGGTCCGCGCGGCCGCGAGCAGCTCCTGGATGCTCGGCAGGGCCCTCCAGCCGGCCAGTCCGCAGCTCCCCGGCCAGGTCTTCACCGCCTCCAGGAGTGGCTCGGGCTTGTCGCCGAACACCCACCGGTACATGTCGATGAGCAGCAGCGCCGGTCGGTCTCCAAACCCCTTCGCCCGCCGCGTGCTCGACGCCACGTGCGCCCGATCCTGCTCCGTCAGAAACGGGTCCCAGACGCGCTCTCGTGTCATCTGCCCATTGCCAGTTGCCATGCTGGTGCCTCCTCGTGATCGATGCTCAATTGTGCTCCGCCATTGTACCCGGCGGGCGATCACCACAACTGCGGCTCAGGAGGACGCTGGCGATCTAGAATCTGACATCTCGCCTAGGAGGTACGAGTGCGCGCCACTCGTTTTTCACTGATTGCCGTGCTTGCCCTGACGACGCTCGCCTGCCGAGTCGGCGCGGCGCCGCCATCGGCACCCCAGGCGCGGGTTGGCTTTGCAGCCCCGCCTGCCGTTCAGGAGCCTCCCGCCTTCATCGCGTACATCGTGAACCAGAACTCCGACGACATGACCGCCATCGACATCGTCACACGCACGGTGATCGGCCGCGCGCCAACCGGCCGCAACCCGCACGAGATCGCGGCTTCGCCGGATGGCTCCCGCTTATTTATCTCTGACCAGGAGGGGGGAACAGTCACCGTGGTGGACGTCGCGTCGCTACAAGTGCTCGCCCGGTGGGGTGGCGGCGCCGCGCCCCACGGCATCGAAACGACACGGGACGGCCGGCGTCTGCTCGTCACCAACGGGCCGCGCAGCGAGCTGCTGGTGCTGGACGCGAACACGGGCGACGTAGTGAATCGAGTACCAGTGGGACTGGGGGCACACGTAGTGCACAGCAGTCCGGATGGAGCATCGGCCTACGTCACCAGCACCGCGGACGCGAGCCTGACCGTGGTTGACCTCCGGGCGATGCAGACGGTCCGAACGATTCCAATGGGTCCTGGCGCCGAGGGGTTGGGCGTGAGCCCAGACGGTCGTTGGGTCTATGTGGCTAACCGCGGGGCGGATGACGTCTGGGTCGTAGACGTGAGCCGCCTCGAGGTCGTGGCGCGGGTGCCCGTCCATCGCGAGCCCATCCGGATCGTCTTCAGCCCCGATTCAGCGATAGCCTACGTCTCACAGATTGCGGGCGACCGTATTCTGGCGATCGACGCCCGAACGAGAGCTATTGTCGGTGAGTACGTGGCGCAGAGTGGGCCGATCGGAATGGCGGTCAGCCCCGACGGCCGCTATCTATTCGCGGCGAACATTTTCAGCGGCACCCTCTCCGTGATTGACACCATCACCTCCGAGACCGTGGCCAATATTCCCGCGGGCGACGGCCCAGACGGAATGGTGCTCCTACCCCGCCGCGAGTAGTGCACTTCACCGCCCAGTGCTCAGCGATCCCGAGCGCTTGTGATACGAATGTGATGACAAGCGCCCCGTCCGTGACGCATTTGCAGGCTCGGGCGACGTTTACTGAGCTAGGGTGGGATGTTGTTCTCAGCAGAGGCTACCGCGCTACTGCCAGGCCGGAGCTCGCGGCATCGCTGCGAGCGCTGCGGTTCCGAGTCGATCCAGTGGTTCACGCCGCAATGGCCGGCCGTGCGCGCCGGGATTTTCCTGTGCCTCCGTTGCTCGAAGATCAACGTCCGCTGCTCGGACACGAAGAGTGGCACATCGACCACCGTGGAGGTGGCATGACCCAGCTCGACGTGAAAGTCGAAATCATGCGCGCCGCCGGCCTACTCGATGACGAGATCATTCGTCTGGCCTGGCTGAAGCGACGCGTCCTTACGGGCCATTGCGACGACCTCACCATTGAGCACAAGCGGCTCACCTTCCTCAAGTACCTCTCCGATTCCGGCCGCTGCCAGGGCTAAACCCCGAACGCCGCTCTCAGGAAATCAGGCCCACGCCGCGGCGCTCCTCGACAGGGTATTGCGGCTCGTAATCGGGGTAGGCCTGGCGGCAGACCTCGAAGAGGCGATCGACGTACTCCAGGAACTGCGGGTCGGCTCGCTTCACTCTCGCATCCTGCAGAAGCGGCTGCAGCCGGACCATGGTGCGAATGACTTCTTTGCCCACTAGTGACGACACGAACTCGGCGTCGAGCGGCCCCCGGGCAATGAGGTGTCCGATGCGGTTGAGGTAGCGCAAGGCCCTGTTCACGTCGGCTGCGCTCGACCGCGCCAGCTTATCGAAGGAGTCCGGCATGTCGGCCGAGAGCACGTGCTCGCGGCCGGGCAGACTTTCCTCCCACTGCTCATAGAACAGACGGATGATCTCGGCGCTCGGGTTTGTACCGTTCACGTTGTCTTCGCCCCCTGCCGCCTAGCTCGCAGCGCTGCGAGTGGCATGTGAATCTCCAGCATGGGCTGCCTCAGGCACGAGAGCCTCAGCTCCCGAGCTGTTAGCCGCCGGCGTGGCCGTGGCGGCGGGCGCCTCCGGTTCGCCGATCGGCGCTGCGATTCGCTCGGGTTGAGCTTCCGCGAGGAGTGCCTCCGCGAGCACCTCGTCCATGTGATCGACGGGCACGAACCGAAGGTGCGAGCGCACCGTCTCGGGAATCTCGCTTAGATCGCGCTCGTTGTCCCTCGGGATGATCACCGTTGTCAGACCCGCGCGATGGGCCGCAAGCGCCTTGTCGCGCAGACCCCCGATGGGGAGCACCCGCCCCCGCAGGGTGATCTCGCCGGTCATGCCGACCATGTGCGCAACCGGATGCTGGCTCAAGGCGGAGATGAGCGCCGTCGCGATGGTAATGCCGGCCGATGGGCCGTCTTTGGGAATGGCGCCCGCGGGCACATGGACGTGCACATCCGTGTGCTCGTAGAAGTCCTCGGGGATGCCCAAAGCGCTCGCCCGCGACCGCGCATAGGTGAGGGACGCGCGCGCCGACTCCTGCATCACGTCGCCCAACTGCCCCGTAAGGATGAGGTTGCCCCGTCCGGGCACGGCGCGCGCCTCCACGAAAAGAACGTCCCCACCCACGGGCGTCCACGCGAGGCCCGCCACCACGCCGACGGCGTCCGTCTGCTCGGCGGTATCGTGGCGGAATCGTGAGGGGCCGAGGTAGTCGGTGAGCTCAGGCTCCTCAACGACGACGGCGCCCGACTCACCGCTGGCCACTCGCCGCGCCAGTCGTCGGCAGACGGCCGCGATCTCGCGCTCGAGATTGCGCACGCCCGCCTCGCGCGTGTACTGCTGGATGATGCGACGGATCGCAGCTTCGGTGAATTTCACGGCCTCGGAGCTCAGGCCATGTTCCTGGATCTGCTTGGGCAGCAGGTAGCGGTTTGCGATCTGAAGTTTCTGCTCCTCCGTGTAGCCGGAGATCTCGATCACCTCCATGCGATCCAGCAGCGCCGGCGGGACGGTGTCGAGCATGTTGGCGGTCGCAATGAACAGGACTCTGCGCAGGTCGAAGGCGACGTCGAGGTAATGATCCACAAACGCGTGGTTCTGCTCCGGGTCCAGGACTTCCAGCAGAGCCGACGATGGATCCCCCCGAAAGTCCCGGCCGAGCTTGTCCACCTCGTCGAGCATGAGCACAGGGTTGTTGACGTCGACGCGCCGCAGGCTCTGCATGATGCGGCCCGGCAGGGCGCCAATGTATGTGCGCCGGTGGCCTCGAATCTCAGCCTCGTCGTGCACGCCGCCCAGGCTCATTCTCCCGAACTTGCGCCCCATCGCACGAGCTATGGACTGGCCGAGCGACGTCTTGCCGACGCCCGGGGGGCCGACGAAGCACAGGATGGGGCCTTTCGTCTCCGGTTTCAGCTTCCGCACCGCGAGGAAGTCGAGGATGCGGTCCTTGACCTTCTCCAGGTCGTGGTGGTCCTCGTCCAGCACCCGCTGGGCCTCGAGCAGGTCCAGGTGGTCCTCGGTGCTCTTGCTCCAGGGGACGGCCACCATCCACTCGAGGTAGGTCCGTATGACGCTGGCCTCTGGCGCCATGGGGTTCATGTGGGTGAGGCGGTCGAGCTCGCGATCGGCCTCGCGCCTGGCCTCCTCGGGCATGTTAGCCTCGGCGATACGCTCTTTGAGGCCGGCCGCGGCGGCTTCGGTCTCGTCTACCTCCCCCAGCTCACGCTGAATGGCCTTGAGCTGCTCGCGTAGGTAGTATTCGCGTTGGCTCTTGTCCATCTGCTCTCGGATCTGGGATTGGATGCGCGAGCCGATCTCCGCGACTTCCAGCTCGCGGCTCACCATCACCGTAGCCTGTCGCAGCCGCTCGTTGACCTTGAGCTCCTCGAGCAAGGCCTGCTTGTCCGCGAGGGGGAGGTCCAGATTCGCGGCGACGAAGTCGGCGATGCGCCCCGGCTCGTCGATATTGGCGAGAGCGATCGCCATTTCCTCGGGTAGGTTCGGCGCCGCTGACACGAGCTTCTGAAACTGAGCGCGCAGATTGAGGACCAGCCCTTCGAGCTCGGGCGTCTGTTCCACGGTTTCGTCCACGGGCTCGATGCGACCCAGCGGAAACGGGTCCGTCTGAACCATTTCGGCCAGGCGCGTCCTCGCCACCCCCTGGAGGAGAATCTGGACGGCGCCATCGGGCAGGCGAAGCAAGCGCACGATGGCCGCCGAGCACCCAATGGTCGGCAAGGACTCTCGCGTGAGCGGCTCAGTTGGCTCAGCCTGGTAGAAGAAGGCGATCGTCTTGTGGCTCGCAGCCACTGAGTCGATGGCGCGGATCCAGCGGTCATTCCCGATGGCCATGGGCACGAGCATCGAGGGAAAGACGACAGTCTCACGGTTCGGGAGGATGGGAATGATATTGGAGGCGGGCTCAGGACCGCTCATGCCTGCGCGACCCCAACGTGCCGGGGCCCGCTCGCCCGCGCCCTGGGCATGACGACCTCGAGAAACCCGTGGCGGTAGGAGGCCGTTGTTTCGTCCGGGTTGACCGGAGTTGAGAGGCGCACCATGCGCTCGAAGCGACCGAACGGGATTTCGATGCAGCTGTACGTTCTCTCCGCGCCCTCACCCATCTCCCTGCGCTCGCCACGGACCTGAAAAGAGTCGCGCGTCACCACGAGGTCGATGTCTTCCTCGGCAACACCTGAGAGGTCGACAAGCGCCACGACCGCGTCCGTCGTCTCATAGATGTCGACGGCCGGTTGCCAGGCCCGCTGCGAGAAGACGACCTGGCGTGGCTTACGGTGCGTCACGTGGTCCAGGTATCGCTCCATCTCGCGCTGGAGCTCGTCGAGGTTGGCCGGCCACCGGCGGTTCAGGTCGAACATTTACGGGCGCTCCCTGGGAGTGGCCTCGTTGACATGGTACTAAAATCGGAAGCGGCGAGTGTCAGTTGGCCTCTCTCCGCGGAGGACCAATGATCCAGGCTCATACCGACGTCGTGGGAAGCCTGTTGCGGCCTGGGGAGCTAATCCAGGCGCGCGACGACCTGGCAGGTGGCCGCCTCACGCCGGCCGCTTTCAAGGCCATCGAGGACCGGGCGGTGGACGCCGCCATCGCCCTCCAGGAAGAGGCTGGGCTGGAAGTGATCACCGACGGCGAGATGCGCCGACTCTCCTTCCAGAGCCAACTCCCCGAGGCGGTCGAGGGATTCGGCGAATGGGACATCGATGCGTTTCTGTGGGGTGAGTGGCAGGGCGATGAGCGCGTCGGCGATTGGCGCAAGGAGCGCCCACCGCGGCTGGGCGTAACGGCGAAAATACGGCGCGTCCGCTACCCCACGGCAGAGGAATTTACCTACCTGCGTGCGCACACAACGCGTATCCCGAAGATCACGCTGCCCAGCCCGAGCCTGTGGGCGAACTTCTGGTCCCAAGACCGCTCGCGCGCGGTCTACCCGACGCTGGACAGCTTCCTCGCCGACGTCGTGGACGTCGTGCGCGATGAGGTCGCTGAGCTGGTGCGCCTCGGCGCCACATATGTCCAGATCGACGCGCCCCACTACCTGCTGCTCCTCGACCCACGGATGCGCGCGTTCTACGAGGGGCAGGGCTGGACGGTTGAAAGGTGGCTGAGCCAGGGTATCGCGCTCGACAACGCGGTCATGGATGGCCTGCCGGACGTTACGTTCGGCATTCATCTTTGTCGAGGCAACCAGGGGAGCCGCTGGCTGACGGAGGGCAGCTACGAGCTGGTTGCCGGGCCCGTCTTTCGCGGGACGAGGGCCCACCGGCTCCTTCTGGAGTACGACGACGCCCGCTCCGGCGGTTTCGAGCCGCTCACCCTCGTGCCTGAGGACAAGACCGTCGTGCTGGGACTCGTCACCACCAAGAGTCCCCGACAGGAGACGGTCGAAGTGCTGATGGCGCGCGTTCGGGAAGCCGCCCGCTACGTTCCGCTGGATCGGCTGGCGCTGAGCCCGCAATGCGGCTTCGCCAGCTCGATCATCGGCAACGCCGTAACCGTGGAGGACGAGCGCACCAAGCTACACCTGGTCGCAGAGACCGCGCGGCGGGTGTGGGGATAGGTCCGAAGGAGTGCCACGGGTTCAGGTACTCGCGTTCAGAAGTCGTCCGTTGTCGAAACGATCTGCCAATCGGACGGTCGTCACAGCGCGTTACCGAAGGTCCGGCCAGTCGAGGGTGTTGTCTTGGGTTTGCCACGCAGCAACGAGGGTCCAGGCGGCGACGAGCACGCGTTCGCGACCTTGGCAGCCCAGGCGGCTAAGCCAGGGGATAGCCCCTGATGGAACGCACCCAAGGAGCTGAGGACCCCAGAGCTCGCAGCAGATTCTGATCATCGGTCCACATCTCCACCCCCAGCATCTGGGCCAGAGCTGCGTAGAGGCTGTCGTAGGTGTTCGTCAGCCCATGGTCCCGTGCGAGATCGAAGCCTCGCCGGTAGAGATCTTCAGGGGCGAGTAACTGAATTGGAATCGCCAGGAACTCCCGTAGCGCCCGTTGAGCCTCCTCGTCCGTGAGGTGCCGCTCGGGATCACGACTGCGCAGCCGCTGGTAGATGATGCTGACCACCTCGGTGGTAAGCAGTGGCGGGCCCACTAAGGGGCGTTGTTGCGTTCGGCTATCCTGGAGGAGCGCTCGGGCCTCGTTGGTGAGGTCCTCATCGATTACCCATTTGACCGCCACATTGGCGTCGACCACGATGGAGCATGGGGGCTCACTCAAAGCGCTTGGCTCGGTCCTCCCGAATCTCACGGAGGATCGGCCACGAGGAGGCCAGAGGTTCGCCGTTCCTTCGCATGCGCATCATGTCGATGACTTCCTGGGTCCCCTGAATCGCCTTGTCCAGTTGGGCTATCTGTGCAGGGGTCAAGGGCTTCACGATCAGGGTGGTTGGGATGGGAGCGAGCTCCCGGATGGGACGTTCGGGCATCGGGCTCACCTCCTCTCGCATTGGGGTGAGCACCCGGGTGAGATCTGTGCGACGGATCCGAATGTAGCGAGGGCCAAGGTGATAGGCGGGAATTCGTCCATCCTTGAGCCAACGCTTGATCGTCGGAACGCTCACCCTGAGGGCTTTGGCAGCCTCAGAAACGGTGACGAAATCGCCTTGATCCACGGCCATGGCGCGGCCTCCAGGATAGGGCTATAGCGAAGATGCTCCAGCGTTCATAGTATATCGCATAGTATCATGACGGATTATACCCCGGCAACATCGATAATAGTTTATTAGGCTGCAGCTCCAGTCGATCTAATGGGGACGGCTGGCCAAGTCGGGGCCGGCTCGGCGCCTTGAGGCAAGCGAGGAGGGGAGGAGTGGCAATGTCCGGTGAAATGACCAAACGTGAGCGAATCGAGGCTTTGTGTCGCGGCGAGCCAACCGATCGGCCGGCCTGGGCCCTGTGGCGGCACTTCTACGACCAGGAATCCACCGCCGAAGACCTGGCCGATGCCATGGTCGCATGGCAGCGGACGTACGACTTCGACTTCCTGAAGATCAATCCCCGCGCCCAGTACTACGTCGAGCCGTGGGGAGCGTCCTATCGCTACCCGGGCGGCGGACGCCGGCCGGAGCTGCTCTCCGTGCCGGTTCGGAATTCCCAGGACTGGGCGAAGATAGAGCCTCAGCCCGCGACGACCGGCCCGTTCGGCGAGCAGCTCGAAGCGATCCGCCGCATCCGGTCCGCGCTCGGGTCGCAGGTTCCCATCGTAGAAACGATCTTCACCCCTCTGTCTGTTGTCGGCGATATGGTGGAGAGCGACGAAAGCCTCGCGCGCGATCTGCGCGCGGCGCCGGATCTTGTGGGCTCCGCTCTGGAGGCGGTGACCGAGACGCTGGAACGCTTCGCCCGGCTCTGCATCGAGGCTGGGGCCGACGGCATCTTCTTCGCCACCACGCAGTGGGCCAGCCACGATCTCCTGACAGATGAAGAGTACGCCCGTTTCGGCCGACCCTACGACCTTCGCGTGCTCAGAGCCGTGGAGGACGCGCCTTTCAACGTGCTCCACGTGTGCGGGGAGCATTCCATGCTGCTCGGGCTGGCCGACTACCCCTACGCTGCCGTCAACTGGGCGGTGACCTCCGCGACGACGCCGTCGCTCCAGGAGGCCGAGCGCATGCCGGGCCTGCTGGTCGGCGGGCTCAGCCACGAGGCCCTCACCGCAGTCACGCCCGAGCGGGCACTGGCCGAGGCGAATGAGGCCTATTCGGCGACGCGGGGCCGGCGCTGGATGCTGGGGCCGAATTGCTCGATTCCAGTCACGTCGCGTGACGCGAATCTGCGGGCCCTCAAGCAGGCACTGGAGGCAGGGCTCGACACCCGGGGCTAGTCCCAAGTCCCAAGTCCCAAGTCCCAGATAAAGCGCAGATCGCGCTGTATAGCCATGCCGAGCCACGCTCGATCCGAGGACTGGGGGCCTGGGACTTTAGATCTGGGACCACTACTCGAGTCTACGCATGGCTGGGACCAGCACGAGCACGGCCAGAGCGACGAGCGCGAGCGAGCCGGCCATTAACGCCGTCGCGGCCTGGACCCCACCCCACTGGGCCAGCGCCCCCAGGAGAAAGCTCCCGATGGGGATGAAGCCGCGATCGAGCTGGTGCACCCCCATGATGCGTCCTCGGTACTGGCTGGGCACGATGAGCTGTACAAGCGTGCTGTTGGTCGTGGCGTAGAGCTGGTGTGAGGCGCTCGCGATGAAGAGGAGCGCGGCAGCGAGTGGCGCCCACGGCGTGAGCGCGAACGCCAGGATGAACAGACCGAACCCGACGAGCCCAACCACCATCACGAGACCCTTCCTGGGGAAGTCGCCCAGGCCGGTTATGGCGAACGCCGCGATCAATGATCCTATCGCCGCCGCCGACGTGAGGAAGCCCAGCCCCTCGGGGCCGATGAAGAGAACGTCGGTGGCGAAGACCGGGAGCATGCTCTGGTACGGCTGTCCCAGCAAGAATGGGACGATCCCCGTGAGCATGAGCATGAGGACCACCGGCTGTCGCCAGATGTAGACGATTCCGTCCACAAAGGTGCTCCACGCGGACGCGCCCCCTCTGATTGCGAAGCTCGGCGGCACGTTCATGGCCAGCAGCGTCCAGATGGCGATGGCGTACGCTGCGACGTGGAGCCACAGCACGACCGCCCCGCCAGCTGCCCCCCCGCCAGCTGCTCCGATGAGCACGCCTGCGATGGCCGGCCCCACCATGCGCGTCGAGTTGAAGACAGCGGAGTGCAGCGCCAGCGCGTTGGTGATGTCGCTCCGCGGCACGAGATCACCGATGACACTGCTCCGCGCTGGCGAGTTGAACGCGATCGCAATCCCCCGGAGCACGAGGAGGCCGTACAGCTGCCAGAGCTGCAGCGCGTCCGCGGTTGCGAGTGCCGCTATTCCAGCCGTCGTCGCGAGGCCTGCCGCTTGCGTCCAGATCATCAGGGCCCGCCGGTCGAGGCGGTCCGCGACGACGCCGCCGGCGAGCGAAAAGACCATGATCGGGAGACCGCGGACGAGGCTGACGGTCCCCAGCGCCAGCGGGGAGCTGGTCTGTACCCACACCAGCCAGTTGATCGCAATGTTGTCCATCCATTCGCCGGCCTGTGCGGCCATGAGTCCCGCCCACAGGAGCCGCCAGTCGCGATAACGCAGAGAGCTGACCAGGCGCATCGGCCCCCGCGCTTCCGGCAGCGCTTCGGGGGCGTGACCGGCGTGGAGGGAGTGCAAAGGAATGCTCCGGGGAGGAGGTGCGGGATCGTGGGATCTGCGGCGTGGAGCTTAACAGGCGATTGTAACGGGAGAGCCGGTTTCCGCTGTTGGGATGCGTGCCAGTCGACAGTAGGCCAAAGCGAGCGCGTTGGCGGCGGAGTGGCCGAACGTCGGAACGTGATCGTCGAATATCTTCCCACTCATTAGAGGCGTGATGGCGTCGTCGGTCACGGAACGCTCGGCCTGGATCGCCTGCCGCCGCGCGCGAATGGCGGCGGCGTGGCCCCAGAGCCAGCCGAGGGCACGAAGGGCCGCGAGATAGCGCATCACGACGGCGCGGGGCGCCCGTCGGCCCCTCGCGAGCAGCCAGATATCCTCCGCCACCCGAGCGACCGCGTCGAAGACGTACAGGGCGAGGAGTCGACGGAGCGTCGCTCGTTCGTAGCAGAGCAGAAGCGCCAGCAGCTTGTTCCGCTCCCAGTAGAAGGCGGCTGTACCCAGCTCCCGGCTGGCCGTGGCCGACCCAATGTGGTGGACGCGGGAGCCGAGGGCGCGCGCTACGCGGTACCCGCGCAGATGAGCGCGCCATGAGAGGACCGTGTCCTCGTAGTACGCGAAGAAGAGGGGGTCGAACGGCTCGCCAAAGAGCCCTCGCTTGAAGGCGAGCGAGCAGCCGGTCGCGTAAAACGGGTGCTCGACGTCGTCGAGGACGCTGGGGATCGGGTGGCCGATCACGCTGATGGTGCCCGTCCCCAGCGCGTACGCGTCTGCATAGCGCTCTTCCTCGATCACCGAGCAGGCGACGGCGACGTCATCCGGGACGAGCGCCCGCACGAGCTCCGGGAGCCAGCCCTCTGCGGGAACGGCGTCATTGTTGAGCAGGACAATGGTCTCTCCCCGGGCCGCACGCACGCCGGCGTTGCAGCCGCCGGCGAAGCCCTCGTTGCGGCGGTTGCTGACTACCAGAACGCTGGGAAAGGACTGCGCCACGTACTCGGCGCTCCCATCGGACGAGCCGTTGTCCACCACCACGACCTCGGCTTTCAACTTCGTCGCCTGCGCGAGCACGGGGGGCAGGCAAGCCGCGAGCAGAGCACGCCCGTTGTAATTGACGATAACGATCGAGATGGTCATGTCGTCGGTCACAGAGCCGGATTATAGGAGCGGATTACGCTACGATAGGTGGCGCCATTCGGAGGTGAAGTTGACCGCAACCGCCGTCGTGGATCCGCGACCGAGCGACTATCGCGAGGCGCTGCTCTGCGCTGTTTACCTCAGCCCGGCGGTGGTGGAAGCGGCCGGTGCGCGCGTGGGCGACGTGGTGCGAGTGACGACGCAGCGCGGGCGCAGCGCTGTCGTTCGCATCGTGGGCGAGGCTCCGCCTGATCAGACCGGGTCGATTCGCTTCGACCGCTTCACGCGGCAGGCGCTGAAGGCCTTTCCCCACGAGCAGGTGACCATTGAACGGGTCGACATCGAGCCCGCGCAGGAGTTGGTGCTCGTTCCGGCCGTAGACATGTCGACGCTGCACTACCCGCAGCTGGTGCCGTACCTCAAGAGCGTGCTGGTGGCGAACCGGACGCCGGTGCGGGCGGGCATGCTGCTCTACATCAGGCTCCCCGACGCGCTGGCAGGAATCACTTACGACGTGCACTACGTGTCGGCGGCGGAGGCGGTCGTCGGGGATGAGACGCGTCTCTACCTCGAAGTTGAAGAGGACCACCACCACGGGCCCGAGAGCCTGCACCAGCACGACCACGAACGCAAGGCCGAGACCGTGGTGGACACCACCTACGAGGACGTGGGCGGCTTGGTCGAGCAGATTCGGGCCGTCCGCGAGTTCGTGGAGCTGCCGCTGATTTTCCCCCAGGTGTACCGGCAGCTCGGGATCAGCCCGCCGCGCGGGGTCATCTTCTATGGCGCCCCTGGGACCGGCAAGACCCTCCTGGCTCGGAGCGTCGCCAACGAGATCAATGCGCGGTTCTTCTACATCAACGGCCCTGAGATCGTGGGAACGTACAGCGGCCAGACGGAGGAGAACCTGCGCAAGGTGTTCGCGGACGCCGCGATCAATCCGCCGTCCATCATCTTCGTCGACGAACTGGATGCCATCGCCCCGGTGCGCGGCACCACCAGCACGCTGTCGGATACGAGGGCCGTCACACAGCTCCTGGCGCTGATGGACGGGTTGAGAAGGGCTGAGGGGGTGATGGTGATCGGCACCACCAACCGAATCGAGACTGTCGACCGCGCGCTGCGGCGGGCGGGCAGGTTCGACCGGGAGATCTTCTTCCCGACGCCGTCGGCGGGCGGTCGTCTGGAGATCCTGCGCGTCCACACGCGGGAGATGCCCCTCGCCGAGGACGCTCTCGATGCCCTCCCGCGCGTCGCGCAGGCGGCGTACGGCTTCGTCGGCGCCGACCTGATGGAGCTCGCTCGCGAGGCGGGGCTGAACTCACTCCGTCGCGCCTCCCAGACATTTCTCGAGAGCCCGTCGGTGGCCTCGTATCCCTCGTCAGAGGATCTCGTGGTGACGCGTGACGATCTGGAGAGCGCTCTGGCGCACGTCAGCCCCGCGTCATTGAGAGAGTCACTGATCTCTTATCCGACGACGGTCTGGGACGACATCGGGGGGCTGGCCGATGTGAAGGCGCGGCTACGGGGCCTCATCGAACGTCCCCTACGCCATCCGGAGCTGTTCGCAAGGCTCGGGCTGCCGACGAACCCAGGCATCCTCCTGTATGGGCCGCCCGGCACCGGGAAGACGATGCTGGCGCAAGCGGTGGCCCGGGAGTGCGGCGCCAACTTCATTGCCATTCAGGGGCCCGAGCTGTTCTCCCAGTGGCTCGGCGAGTCGGAAGAGAGCGTGCGTCAGCTTTTCAGCGTCGCCCGTCGGGCAGCTCCGTGCATCGTGTTTTTCGATCAGCTCGACGCCGTGGCCCCTCGGCGTACGGCCGCCGAGTACGAGGGGACACGCGCGCCTCAGCGCGTCGTGAACCAGCTTCTCTCGGAGCTGGATGGCATGGAGATGCGGACGCAAGTGATGGTGATCGGCGCCACCAACAATATCGATGTTGTCGATCCGTCGATGCTGCGTCCCGGCCGGTTCGGAGTTCATCTCTACGTTGGGCCGCCCGACGACGCGGGCCGCGCCGAGATCCTCCGCATCCACCTTGGCTCGGCGTCGCTGGCACCTGGCGTCATGCTCGACGAGCTGGTTGCGGACCTGGTCGTGCGGACGGCCGGCTTCTCTGGGGCCGACCTCGCTTTCCTCTGCCAGGGAGCGAAGCTCCAGGCCCTCGAGGAGGTCGAATACGGCACCGACCCGGCCCTGGCCTCGGGGCACTTCGAGCATGCTCTGGGGGAGTTTCGGGCGCGGCTCGGAGCCGCGCAGGCGATATAAGGAATGTGAGCGCCCTTTTTGTTGACGCCCACTCAGCCCTTTGCTATGATCTCAGTGGCAGGGGCCCCCGATAGGGGGTCTTCTGTTTACACGAGCCCGGATGCTGCGCCTGCCGACGTAGCTCAATGGCAGAGCAGCGGTTTTGTAAACCGCCGGTTGGGGGTTCAAATCCCTTCGTCGGCTCCATCCGGTGGGGTGGCCGAGTGGTTAATGGCACCGGTCTGTAAAACCGGCTCCCGGAAGGGATTCGCAGGTTCGAATCCTGCCCCCACCACCCCGCGGAAGTGCGGATTTCGGATTGCCGATTGCGGAATTGGGACGTTTGTCAATCCGCGCTCCACAATCGACACTCCGAGGTCGGGCCCACGTAGCTCAGCAGGTAGAGCACGTTCTTGGTAAGAACGGGGTCACCGGTTCGAGTCCGGTCGTGGGCTCCACCCGACGGGTAGTCCCGGAGTTATGGCGAAGCAGAAGTTTGAACGGACGAAGCCGCACGTCAAATGTAGGGATGATCGGGCACGTGGATTATGAGAAGACGACGCTGACGGCGGCGATCACGAGCGTTTCGGCGTAATGGGTCGCACCACGGCGCCGGGGAGTTAGAATATGGCAAAACGGGCGGATCGGATGTTGATCACACTCGCTTGCGGCGAGTGCCGCGAGCGGCGCTACCACACGGAGAAGAACCGGCGCAATGATCCCGACCGGCTGACGCTCAAGAAATTCTGCCCGCGGTGCCGCAAGCACACGGAGCAGCGCGAGACCCGATAGACCCTACAGCTGAATACAGGCGCGTAGCTCAATTGGCAGAGCAGCGGTCTCCAAAACCGCAGGTTGCGGGTTCGAGTCCTGCCGCGCCTGCCCAAAAGGTGTCATCCTGAGCGAAGCGAGGATGAGCATCCCAAGAGTGGGAGGTTCTCGCGGCGGCCTGAGAATGACAGGGGAGCGATACGGATGGCAAGACAGCTTCGACGCTCGATGGCCGGCACTGAGGCGGCGCAACAGGCGCGCAAGCCCGTGGCTCGGCCCGCGCTGCAGCCGGATCTCGGGCGCCGGGGCAGGGGGCTCGGCGAGTTCATCCGCGAAGTGCGATCCGAGCTCCGGAAGGTGGTGTGGCCAACTCCAGAGCAGGCCGCACGGCTTACTGCTCTGGTCGTTGCCCTCTCCGTTGCCATGGGGTTGGCGCTCGGCTTTATCGACTTCGTGTTTGCCGAGCTATTTCGCGCGCTTGTGCGCTAGCGGGGAGCCATGGAAACGGAGACTCGCGACCCAGAGCTTATTGACGAGCCCAATGCTGCGCTCCTCGCCGGGGATTCAGTCGCACACCCGTCGGACGGCGGAGCCGAAGAAGAGGACGAACTCGAGGCGGAGGACCGTCGCTGGTTCGTGATCCATACCTACTCCGGGTATGAGAACAAGGTAAAGAACAACCTCGAGCACCGCATCGATTCGATGGGTGTCGGCGACAAGATCTACGATGTGGTAATCCCGACCGAGGAAGAGGTCGAGATTAAGGATGGCCAACGCCGAACAGTCCAGCGCAAGGTGTTCCCCGGCTACGTGCTCGTCCAAATGCTGGTCACCGATGAGGGCATTCCGCCGAACGATTCCTGGTATGTGGTCCGCAATACCCCGGGCGTGACGGGGTTTGTTGGCTCGGGGACCCACCCCAGCCCGCTCGAGGAGCCTGAGGTCAAACGGATCCTGCGGCGCATGAAGATGGAGGCGCCGCGCCTGAAGGTGAGCTTCTCCAAGGACGAGCGCGTCAAGGTTGTGGACGGCCCGTTCACGGACTTCATCGGTATCGTGGATACCATCAATCCGGAGAAGGGGAAGGTGCGCGTGCTCGTGTCCTTCTTCGGGCGCGAGACCCCGGTCGAGCTCGATTTCCTTCAAGTAGCACGAATTACATAGCCGTTAGCCATTAGCCCTGAGCGTCGTGCGTGTGCGTCTCGCCTTGACCGCTCAAAGCCGATGGCTGACCGCTGAGGGCGCGAGATGGCTAAGAAGGTCAGGGCGATCGTCAAGCTCCAGATAGACGCGGGGAAGGCCACCCCGGCGCCGCCGGTGGGTCCTGCCCTCGGCCAGCACGGCATCAATATCATGGCATTCGTGAAGGAGTACAACGAGCGGACCGCCAGCCAGGCCGGAAGTGTCGTCCCCGTGGAAATCACTGTCTTCGAGGATCGTTCGTTCACCTTCGCGCTCAAGACTCCCCCAGCTTCGGACCTGATCCGCAAGGCGATTGCTATCGAGAAGGGGTCGGGCAGCCCGAAACGGGCCGCGGTGGGCGTACTCCCTCGGGACAAACTCAGACAGATTGCCGAAACGAAAATGAAGGATCTGAACGCCAACAGCATCGAGGCGGCAGAGCGAATCATCGAGGGGAGCGCCCGCAGCATGGGTGTGACTGTAGAGTGAACGGCGAGGAGTGCAGGAGTGGACGAGTAGCAACTCACTTCTCACTCCCCGCTGTGATCGAAGGGAGCTGAGCGGCAGTGCGTGGTAAACGAGTCCTGGAACTCCGCAAGAAGGTAGACCCCACGGCGACGTACGCGCCGGATGAAGGCATCCGCCTGGCCAAGGATCTCGCGAGCGCAAAGTTCGATGAGACGATCGAGTGTCATGTCCGTATGGGCGTGGATCCGCGCCACGCGGACCAGATGGTCCGCGGGTCGCTAATTCTCCCCGCCGGCACGGGCAAGAAGATGCGAGTTCTCGCGTTTGTTCAGGGCGAGAAGTTCCGGGAGGCGGAAGAAGCCGGCGCAGACTACGTGGGTGGCGAGGATCTCGTCCAACGGATTCAGGGCGGATGGCTGGAGTTCGATGTGGCCGTGGCCACGCCGGACATCATGGGCACGGTCGGCCGACTCGGCCGCATCCTGGGCCCGCGTGGGCTGCTCCCGAACCCGCGGACCGGCACGGTGTCACCCGACATCGGCAAGCTGATTCACGACGTCCGGGCGGGTCGCGTCGAGTTCCGCGTGGACAAGACCGCGGTGATCCACGTGCCCATCGGGAAGGCCAGCTTCCCCGATGAACGATTGCGGGAGAACCTCGCGGCCCTCATCGACGCCGTCGTCCGTGCCAAGCCGCCGGCGGCCAAAGGGCAGTACATCCGAACTGTGACCCTCGCGCCAACCATGGGCCCCGGCGTGAAGCTAGACGTCCAGCCCACGCTGGCGCTCACAGCGAGCGCCGCGTAGGGTCCGCGCCGGAGCTGTGAGGTTACTCGGCGAGCCTGCCTCAACTTCAGCGAGTTGCGCCGAAGAAGCCTCACGAAGGGGCGCGGTGATTCGAGTGCGCGCTACGGACCTTGACGGGCGGCAAGGATCGGTGGCCTCGGACCCGCAGCTCATCCCAGCGCCACTCGCAACACCGGCGTATAGGTCGGCCCTGTTGGGTGCAAGTCACTGCGCATGAGGACTACCTCGCTGCACTCCGCGCGCGGGCGGCAGCAACGTCGTTTCTCGCCCGGATCGCTCGGTACATCGCCTCTGACTGCGCCGACGCCGCGTTGCGGCGGGCCCGGCCGAGGGTGATGTGGGGGCGCAGCGGGGTCGGCTCGAACGGTACGCTCTCGGCATCGAGCCAGCGTGTCAGTGCGCCGTGAAGGGCGGCCAGCGTGCCTTGTGGCGCCTCCTCAGCGCCCGCCCAGATCACGCGGACCGAGCGCGGGCTCCCGAAGGATCCGAGCCCGCCCAGGCGTAGCATGAAGGGGCGGCCTACTTCCGCGGCCCGGTCCACGGCCCTTGCGATCGCGGGCACCATTTCGGCCGGCTGGCCGCCCAGAAACAGCAGCGTGATATGCATGAGCCGCGGGTCGACCCAGCGACCGAAGCCGGGGGCTGCGGCGTCGAGCGATCGGGCCTCTCGGGCCAGCCACGCGCGCCACTCCTCCGGCAGCTCGATAGCGACAAACAGCCGCAGGTTCCGAGTGCCGGGTTCAGAGCTCCGAGGGGGAATATTCATCACGGCCCTTCCCCCCGACCGCTCACACCAATAGGCGACGATATCCGCCGAGGTCGTGCGGCGAGCCCGTGACTCGGAACTCGGAACGCAGAACTTGGAACCTCATCTAGTTGAGCTCCCGTATCGTCCGTGAGGCGGCGCCCACGAGGAGCGCGACGAGAACGCAGCCGGCGCCCGTCAGCATCACCGCCATGGGCGCGCCCCACAGGCTGGTCACGAAGGCGATCGCCATTGTACTGATGGGGTGCAGGCCACGATCAGCGGACCACACGGCCATCACGCGGCCACGGTATTCGTCCGGCGTGTGGAGCTGGAGCAGCCCCTGGCTGATGGTCCGGTAGGCGACGTGGGCGAACCCGTGCAGGGCCAGGGCAGCCAGAGAGAGCCACAGCCAAGCCGACATCCCGAAGACGACCGTTGCCACTCCCAGGAGCACCACGCCGCCGAGGGTAATCAGTCCTTTACGGCGCAGGTCGTCGGCGGAGGCTACGAATAGCGTCCCGACGACTCCCCCGATGGCCGGCGCCCCGAAGAGCAGGCCCAGGCCACCGGCCCCGATGTGGAGCACGTCCTTGGCAAAGATGGGCGCGAGCGTCTGGTTGGCGAGGCTGAACAGGATAGGCACGAGCGACAGGATGGCCAGCCAGCCGATCACGGGGTTCCGGCGCAGATATCCGTAGCCACGAAATCCCTCCAGCCACCCTATTGGGCGGCGCCCCGCACGCCACTGGCCGGGCGCCAACGCCGCGGCTTCCACGGAGTAGATCTGTACCCTGGACATCGCCCCGGAGCCGCACCCATACAGCGCTGCCTCGAGCAGCAACGCTGCTGCCGGCCCAGAAACCCCCATGGCAATGCTGGCCAGCGCCGGGCCGCCTAGCTTCGCGATGTTCTGGACGCTCCCGCTGAGCGCCACCGCGTTCATCAGGTGTTGCCGCGGCACCACTGAGGGGATGAGCGCCTGGCGGGCTGGTTGTTGCACCGCCCCCACCACTCCCTCCAGGAGGGAAGCCGCTATGAAGTGCCACACATCGATGACGCCCGCCAGTACCAGCGTGGCCAGAGCAGCGGCGATGGCGGCGCTCGCGAGCTGGCTGGAGATGAGCAGGGCCTTCCGATCCACGCGGTCCGCGAGAACACCGCCCGCGAAGCTCACGATCAGCAATGGCGCCTGTTTCGAGGCCTGGACTGCCCCCATGGCGAGCACGGAGCCGCTGATGTCGTAGACGATCCAACTGCGCACCAGGATCTCGGTCCAGTTCGCGACCGAACCAGCGATGATGGATCCCATAAGCCAGCGGAAGTTGAGGCTTTCCAGCGATGAGATCAGCCGAGGCAGACGGCCGGGCGCCTCGGCAATAGCATTTGTTTCCGCGGCTGGCGCCTGGGCCGCGGGTGGATGCGGGTAGTGCCCTGCCCCCGGGTTACTCACCGCCCACTGTCCGGGTTCCGAGTTTCTGGTTCCGTGTTCCAGGTTCCGGGTTCGGATTTACCGGTTCCGTTCGTGGCTCCGAGTCGAATCACCGGCCCCCGCCGCGTGACTGGGAACTGGGAACTTGAAGCTGGCCGCTCAGAACTGGGTACTCGGAACGCTGAGCCTGGAACTCGCAACTCCGGGTTCGAGCTCGGGAACTCGGAACTCGGAACTCGGAGCTCGGAACTCGGAACTTCGGACGGGAACACGGACCTCGCCTCAGGATCCCGGAAGTCCCGGATCGCGCGCTGGCGCGCCCCGACTATCCCGATGGAGAGGACGACCACAACGGCGGCCAGGACGGTGGTGGGGGGCGCGCCGATCAGATCCGTCAACCACCCGGCCGGCAGAAACACGACAGGCTCGAAGTTCCACGTCATCATGTACATGCTCATCATCCGCCCGCGGTACTCGTTGGGAGTGAGCAGGTTCAAGAGGGTTTGATTCATGGCCATGCTGATGGCCTGGGCCACGCCGAGGAGACCCAGGGCAGCCACCGAGGTCGGCAACCATGACGAAAGCGCAAACAGGGCGATCGCCACCCCGAAAACCGCCGTCGAACCGATGAGGATGATCCCTTTCCGCGGGTGCCCGCTGATTCCGGCGCTCACGAACGCGCCCGCCATCGACCCGGCGCCAACGGCGCTCATGAGCACTCCCATCCCCGAGGCGCCCACCTGAAGCACGTCGCGCGCGAACACGGGCATAAGCTGCATGTAGACCATTCCGACGAGGATCGGCACGGCGGCGATCGCGATGAGTCCGGAGATCGCCGGCGAGCCCTTCATGTACCGGAGGCCATCGACCAGGTCGTCCCACATCGAGACCCGCCGGGTGGTCGTCGGGGATCCGCCGGCGTCGCTGATAGCCAGCGTCCAGAGCATTCCCCACATCAGGGCAAGCGCCTGGATGATGAAGCACGCCGCGAGCCCCCACACGCCGATGAGCACCCCCGCGAGGGCTGGCCCCAGCACCCGCGAGGTGTTGAAGGAGATGGCGTTGAGGGCCACGGCGTTCGCCATGTGCTCATAGCCAGCCAACTGCGCTACCAGGGACTGGCGCGCGGGCATGTTGAAGGAATGGGTTGCCCCAAGCACGAAGCTGCTTGCCACGAGGTGCCACGCTTCGATCGATCCGCTGAGCACCAGCACCGCGAGCACAGCCGAATTCACCATACTGAGGAACTGGCTGCCGATGACGATGCGTCGGCGGTCCCAGCGGTCGGCCAGCACCCCGGAGGGCAGCGTGAGCACCAGGGACGGGGCGGCGCGAGCGATTGCCACGGCTGCCAGGAACACGGCCGAACCCGTAAGCTCGTAGGCAAGCCATGCCTGCGCGACCATCTGGGTCCACATACCCACCTGGGTGGCGAAGGTGCCGACCCAGAGGTGACGGAAGTCTCTGACGGAGAGCGCGGCGAATGTCTCGTTCAGCGCAGTCTCAAGCCGCAAGCGTCAAGTCCCGGGTGCCCGGAGTCGGGAGGATTGGGGGGTCCCGCGGTGGGCAGTTCCGGCTACATTACCACGTTTTCGCAGCATGGGCCGTTGGAACGGTCTTCCCTCGCCCCGCGCACGGGGAGAGGGTGGGGGTGAGGGGGCAGTCCCACGACAGACAGCTCGAACTTCTTTCGTGAGCCTAAACTGCGCCGACTTGCACCGTGGACTCAGAGCCATCAGCGCGAATCTCTCTGGTAGTATCCGGGTCCGTCCCTGGAGGTGAGCGTGGCCGGCGTTGAAGCCAAAGCGACTCGCGGTTCGGTCGGCGCAGCGTCTCCCGTCGTGGCGGTGGTGAAGACCTGTCCCGAAACGGTGCTCGCGGACATCGGCCGCGCGATGCGGGCGGCCGGCTCGTCGGAGCTACTCGACCCGGCGATCCGCACCGGACTGAAGATCAACATCTCGTGGCAGGTCTACTATCCAGGCTGCTCCACCACGCCCTGGCAGCTCGATGGCGTCATTCGCGCGCTCGTCGATGACGGCCACCGCCCGGACGACCTGATCGGGATTCAGAGCCGGACTGTCGTCGTGGACTCCAAGGTTGGCGAGGTGAACAACAAGCACCTCCCGGTTCTCACCCGTCGGGGCGTCCCCACCGTCCATACGCACGACGACGAGGTCGCGTGGGTGCTCCACGAGCCGGCCGCGCCGACTCGAGTGCTGCACCGGATTTTCCCCGAGGGCGTCTACGTCCCCCGCTTCTTCTCCGGCATCAACATGGTCCACTTGCCCACGATGAAGACGCACGTCTACACAACGACCACCGGCGCCATGAAGAACGCTTTCGGCGGCTTACTCCAGGACCGCCGCCATTGGACCCACGGCGTGATTCACGACACCCTTGTCGACCTGCTGCAGATCCAGAAAGAGCTCCACCCCCAGCTCTTTGCCGTCATGGACGGCACCATCGCCGGCGATGGTCCCGGCCCGCGGGCGATGGTGCCGCACGTCACGAATTACGTGCTGGCCAGCGCCGATCAGGTCGCCATCGACGCGGTGGCGGCCAGGATGATGGGATTCGACCCCATGAGCATCCGTTACATCCGTCTTGCCCACGAGGCGGGACTGGGCCGCGGCGATTTTCGCGAGATCAACGTGGTGGGCGAGGACGTCGAGGGGGTCAATTTCGGTTTTCACGGCGACCAGGATACGCTCGCCAGCCGCGGGGCTAAGCTCATCTACCACGGGCCGCTCCGCCGGTTCGAGGGGCTTCTGCTGCGGAGCCCGCTGACACCGTGGGCGTTCGCCGCGTCGCGCCTCTACCACGATGCCTTCTGGTACCCGGCCATAGGCAGGAAACGTGTGGAGGCGATCATGCAGACGGGATGGGGTAGGCTGTTCCGTGCGTACTAGGGCTTGCGCGCGACGACGAGAAGGGAAAGGCCCAGGGGCAGCGACAACGCCTGCGCCCGGCGCAACACGGGAAAGAGCGCGTCGTACACCCGAGCCTGCCGGTCGGGAACCTCCTCGCGCCTGAATACGCGCCCGTTGAGGAGCCAGCCCACCACGCCGGTGGGGTTGATGTATTCGGAGCGCTCGACCGTGAAACCGCAGCGCTCGCACAGGGAGCGGAGCGGACCCGCTTCATAGCGCCGATGGTGCCCGAGCGCCACGTCCATACTGCCATACAGCCACCCGTGCGCCGGGACCAGAAGCACCAGGCGGCCGCCGGGCTCGAGGATGCTCCGAAAGCGCTGAAGGACGTACTGGTCGTCGGGCAGGTGCTCGAGGACGTTCATGCAGACCACGGTATCAATTCGCTCCCCATCCAGCACGGGCCAAGTCGTGCTCGAGAGGTCGGCCCATTCGACGCGGATGTTGGGGCGGTTGGCGTAGCGTCGCTGGAGCATGGCCACGTATTGCTCATCTACGTCAGCGCACACCACCCGTTGCCGGCCGGCGAGGTAGTGCGTGATCGTGCCCGTGCCGCATCCGGCCTCGAACACACGCTCGCCGATGAAGCCAGCGACGCGCTCCCAGAGCCACGTGTTGTAGTGCCCCAGCGCGGTCACGGTGCTGAGCGTCTCGAGACCGACGTGAGCCGTGGTTCGCCCGGTAAATAGGCCGTAACGCAGAATAGCACCCGCCGCCGAGATCCCATCGGTCCAGCGAATCTTCTTCCCCTCTTCGTAGGTGCGCCCGTGATAAGACACGGGGACCTCGTAGACGCGGCAGCGGAGCTTGGCGACCTTGGCGGTGAGCTCGGGCTCGATGCCGAACCGCTCCGAATTGAGGGACAGACGCCGCACGACGTCGATTCGGAACGCCTTGTAGCCCGTCTCCATGTCGGTCAGGTTGAGATTGGTCACCATGTTCGAGAGCAGGGTGAGAACGTGGTTTCCCACCGTATGCCAGAACAGCAGAACACGGCGTGGGCTGCCGACGAATCTCGACCCGTACACTACGTCGGCGTCCCCTTCGATCAGCGGCTCCAGCAGCCGGGCGTAGTCGCGAGGGTCGTATTCGAGGTCGGCATCTTGCAGAATGACGTAGTCGCCCGTGGCGGCGGCGAAGCCAGTGCGGACCGCGGCGCCCTTGCCGCGGTTCTTTTCGTGGGCGATCACTCGCAGGTTGCGACGGTCGACGGTGGCGAGGGCCTCGCCGGTGCCGTCGGTGGACCCGTCGTCCACGACGATGATCTCCTTGTCGAAGGGGGTTTCTTGAACCCGTCGCAGAATCTCCCGGATGGTGGCCGCTTCGTTGAAGGCTGGGATGATTACTGAGACCTTCATGGGTCCCACTATAGCTCCGGCGCTGACGCCTGGATCTTCCGCGACCCGTGTGGTTCTCTCTAGCGGGGCGAGCGCCGACCGTGGTTGAGCCGTCGAGACTGAAGGGTCGATGGGCGAACTGATCCTCCTGACGCTCATGATCGCTGCCGCTTTCGCCGGGCTCACGGCGCGGCGCCGCCTCCGCATCCGCGCGGGAGCTCCAGCGGAGCCAGTGCGAGCCGCGGCTCGTGCGACTCCCGGGACACCGCGCATAGCGGGGATCGCGCTGGTCGTCGCCCTGGGGCTCATTTGGTTCGCCCAGCTTCGGCTGGCGGGTGCCGGAGCGCCGACCGCTATCCTCGTCACATACCTCGCAGCGCTGGCGGTCGTGGTGATTCTCGACCGCGTGGCGCAGGCGAGCGGCGAGACGCCGGGCTGGGTCCCAGGATTTCCACAGTCCGAAGAGGCCGCAGCGCCCGAGCCCAGCCAGGAGGAGAGGCTTTCGCGCAGGCGGCGCTGGCTGCTGGGTGCCGGCGTCCTCGGGTCCTTGATCGTCGCGGACCTGACGCGCGGGGCACCGGCGAACGCCGGCCACACCTGGCTCGCCCTCGTGTGGCTGCTGGCGCTGGGATGTGTGCTGGCATCAGCTTGGCCATCGGGCGGGTTCGTCCTGGGCCAATGGCAGGAGCGCCTCGCGCACGTTGCTGCTCGGGCGCGGGTGGAGTGGGCCGTCGTGGTCTGCATCCTGGTCGGGGCCCTGCTCTTGCGCGTCGTCGCCCTCGACAGCGTTCCCTATCCGTTTGGCGGCGATGAGGGCTCGCAAGCCATGTCCGCGGTGGCTGTGATCGAGGGGAAGCTCACCAATCCGTTCGGCACAGGCTGGTATTCCGTGCCGACGCTGTTTTTCTTTCTTCAGGCCGCGTCGATCGCGATATTCGGCGACTCGGTCGGAGGCATTCGGGTCGTAAGCGCGCTGCTGGGGACTCTCGGCGTCCTGTTCACCTTCTTGCTGGCCCGGCGCTGGTTCGGACCGTCCATTGGAGTCGCCGCGGCCACGCTTCTCGCTGTATTCCACTTCCACGTCCATTTCAGCCGACTCGCTTCGGTTCAGATCGCCGACCCGCTCTTTCTCGTCGCAACCCTCTTCTTTCTCGATCGAGGCCTGCGGGATCAACGACGCTTCGACTCCCTACTGGCGGGAATGGCGATAGGGCTGAGCCAGTACTTCTACCTGAGTGCTCGCATCATCCCGTTCATTGCACTCGCGTATGCGCTCGTGCTGCTCGTGTCCATGAGTCGGGCGAGGTCGATGGCTCCGGACGGAGGAAGAGAACTGCTCGGGCAACTGCGACTGGTTGGTTGGACGGTCATCGGTGCCGTGCTCGTCTTCCTTCCGCTCGCTGGCTACTATGTCGCCCATCCCGAGGAGTTTCAGGGCCGATTCAATCAGGTCTCGATGTTCGCGTCGGGCTGGCTCGCCGAGCAGGAGGCCTTGACGGGCTCGGGCGCTCCGGCTCTCATCCTGCAGCAAGTCCAGCGCGCGGTGTTGCTCCCGTTCCACACGCCCCCGGGCGGGTGGTACCGAGGGGAGCCGCCATTCATCGGGTTGCCGATGGCGGCGGTCACCGCTATTGGTCTCGCCGTCATCACAGCTGGGTGGTTCCGACCGGCCTATTTCGGGTTGGCGGTTGCTTACTGGACGGTCGTCTTAGGGTTGGGCCTAACCGATGACCCGACGCAAACACAGCGCCTGGTGATCGTGGCACCGATTGTCGCAATGCTCGCGGCTATTGCGCTCGGCGTGCTGATACGCATTGGCGTCCACGTCTTGGGCGTGCGTGCGGCCCTCGCCCAGGGCCTGGCCGGAGTGGTCTTAATCGGCCTGAGCGCCTGGAATCTCCACTATTACTTTCACGCCCCCACCCAGCTACGCTTGTACGGGGACCCCAACACGATGGTGGCCACGGAATTGGCGTATCAGTTGCGCTCGTTGGGTGAGGGCTTCACGGTCTATTTCCACGCACCCCCGCGCATGTGGTACTACGGATTCCAGACGTTGCCGTTCATCGCGCGTCACGCTACGGGTATCGACGTAGAGCAGCCGCTTGACAGCCAGACCAAGGCGCCCTCCCTCAAAGGGCCAACGCTGTTCGTGTTCGTGCCCGAACGGGTCGGCGAGCTCGAGCACGTGCGAGCGTGGTTCCCGAATGGCCGATACCGCGAGTTCACTGTCGGGGGCACGCCGTCGTTCACTACGTACGAAGTGCGCCCTGCCTAGTCCCCCTGAGGAGATCGAGGTACAGCCCCTCGTACTCCCGTACGGACTGCTCCGTACCCAGGACGGCCTCGATGTCGGCACGCGGTTTGCGATGGGCGCCCGGGCTTTCCAGGACGTGCACCAGCCCCTCCGCTAGCGCACGGGGATTGTGTGGCTCCACCAGATGGCCAGCGCCGGTAGCTTGAACGGCTACGCGCGCCCCGGGGATGTCCGCGGTGACAACCGGCGTGCCACACATCATCACCTCCACCTGGACGCTAGGGAAGCAGTCCGTTCGGCTCGGGATTGTGAACACGTCGCACATGGCGTAGAAGTCGGCCAACTCCTGCGGATCGCGAAGCAAGCCCAGCGCAACCAGTCGCCCCCGCTCCTGCTCCCGCTCGAACAGGTGGGCCCACTGCCTGTAGAAGCCCTCGTACGCGACGAAGGGCTCGCCGGCGTAAGCGAAGCGCACGTCGGGGATGCGCTCGACCACAGTGGGGATTGCCTGGAGGAGGTAGTCAAACCCCTTCTCCTCGACGAACCGGCCGGCGAACCCGACCACGGGCGCATTGCCCAGCTGGAGCCGCGCCCGGAGCTGGCGCACGCCCTCGGGATCCGGAACGGGGATATCCACCGGCGGAAAGATCCATTTGAGCTTCTCACGAAAGGGCCAAAGGAAATCGGAGTGCTGGGCATAGTCCTCGGTGTGGGTCGTGACGACCGTCGCAGACGCCAGCCCGCGGCGCATCAGCTCTCGAACGGTCCGCTGTACGAGCTGATTGAACACGCCCGCTGGCATCACCAGGTCGCCGTGGTCGACCACGACGCACGGCCGCCCTTTCCGCCGAGCCAGAGAGGCCACGAGCCAAGTCTCCAGCATGGGGATGTGGACCGTAACGACGTCATGCATGCCAATAAGCGTGCTCGCCGCGCGTGGAAACGAGGGCATGACGACGCCCCGGCTAATGCGCGTTAGCGCGGCAAGGCGATATACGGTCACGCCGTTGACAACCTCGACACTGGGGAGTTGGCGCGCATGTCGTGACGTGAGGACGCTGACCTGATGGCCGCGCGCAGCGAGCCCTTCGGCCAGCCTCTGCGCGTATTTGGTCAGCCCCGTCCAGTGGGGATAGTAGTAGGTGACCGTGTGCAAGATGCGCACGAACCTGCTAGTCCGGCCGCGGTGTGGCCGCGAACGCCCGCTCTTCCGAGCGCCGTAGCTCGGGATCCACGGGGGAGGGAGCACGCGCCACGGCGAGCAGAGAGGAGCCGACGGGCACGAGCCCCCTGGTGATCAGCCTCTCCTCCAGGCGCAGATAGAGGGAGAGCACAGCCGACGTGAGTCGGCCGGGCGGAGTAGAGCAACGGACGAATGTGGCAGCCGACGACCCCTCGTGGAGCAGCCGGCGGGCGAAGATAACCGGTACCAGCGGCATCATGTAGTAGGAGATCGCCAGCACTGAGAAGCCGGCCGCCTCCAGCGTACGTCTGAGCTGGCCCGCCGAATAGCGCCGGCGGTGGTGCGCCGCGTCGTCGATTCGCCCCCAGAGCCACGAGAACGCCGGCACGGTGACTAGAATCGCACCGCCCCCGTGCAGAGCCGCCCGGGCCTGCGCGAGAAGAGCTACGTCGTCCTCCACGTGCTCGATCACATCGGCGAGAACCACGAGGTCGAACTCGTCCACATACGGGAGCCTCCCCGGCGAGACCAGGGCGAGGCGCGCATCAGTACGTCGGCGCGCCAGGCGCAAGCCCTCGAGGTAGATGTCTGCCCCCTGCACGTCTAGCCCGTTCTGGGCGAGCCAGGCGGTGACGAAACCGTTACCGCATCCGAGATCCAGCCCACGCCCCGCAAAAACGTCGGGAGCGTAACGGCGAAGGAAGGCGAGGATCGCGCGGTTCCTCCCCACATACCAGGGATGTCCATCCAGCAGATCATCAAGAGCCTCAAACAGTTGTGGGTCCCAGCTTTCCTCACGATGTCCGCGGTAGTCGGGCGCCAGGACTTCGACGCCATCTAGGAGCGGGTAGTCGGCGCCACACCCGCGGCAGCGGCGGGCCTGTGCGATGTCGGGGAGCGAAGCAGCGCAGCGGACGCAGATAGTGGCCATGGTTCCCTCGCGTCCAATCGTAGCAGAGCATCGCCTGCGATGGCGCGCGACGCCGTCTCTATAATTCGGTCGCTTTTCCAACGGGTCTTTCAACCCTTTCCCGACCGAGGAGGAACCACCGGGCATGTCGGCTCGTCAATCCGAACAGGGGGAGGTGGCTGTCTCCCTTGAGACGCTCTTACGAAACGAGGCAGACCTGGCCTTTCGGCGGCGTGTGCCCCTCGTCTTAAAGTACTTGGAGCCCCGGGCGGGCGATGCGATCCTTGACTGCGGATGCGGTATGGGCTTCAACCTCCTTGCGCTCGCTCGGTTGTACGAGGCCACCCTGGTAGGGGTGGAGCGGGACGTCGCGACAATTGGCCGGGCGCGAGTCGAGGTGCAGTCCACCCAGGTTCGATTGGTCCGGGGCGACGCCGTTCGCCTGCCCTTCGGCGACTCTTGCTTCGACAAGGTGCTCATGACTGAGGTCCTGGAGCACATCCCTGACGAGTCGACCGCGCTCCGCGAAGTGTGGCGGGTGCTCCGCCCCGGCGGCGCGTACGTACTGAGCGTCCCGAATGAGAACTACCCGTTCTGGTGGGATCCACTCAACAAGACCCTGGACAAAGTGGCGCACACCCACGTGCCCAGTCATATCTGGTGGCTCGCTGGCATCTGGGCTGACCACGAACGTCTGTACAACCCCGAGCGGATCCGGACCGTCTTGGAGGCGCACGACTTCGAAGTGGAGGAAGTCGTGTCTTTCACCCACTACTGCATGCCGTTCCATCATCTGCTCGTGTATGGCATCGGGAAGAACCTGCTGCAGGGCGGCCTCCTCCCCGATGCGCTTGCTCGATCCGCCGATCGATTTCGCGCGAAGGAGAACACGGGGTCCGTCTTCAACCCCATCAACATCGCCCTCCGCGTGGTGCACTGGATCGATCGGCGCAACGACGGGCTGGTCGATCCTGACCTCAGCTACGTCGACATCGCGGTCCGCGCCAGAAAGCCAGGCCCGAGTGCATAGGTCGAGCCTACTGGGTCTCTGGCGCAGGCTCTCCTGTACTATCTTTCCTGACGGCTCGTCGCGGGGCGCCAGCGGTTTGAGTGAAGAG
Source organism: uncultured Chloroflexota bacterium (assembly GCA_964417895.1). GTDB lineage: Bacteria > Chloroflexota > UBA6077 > UBA6077 > SHYK01 > CAYQJS01. The sequence goes on from CAYQJS010000001.1 coordinate 300,601, forward strand.
GCCACGCATGCAGATATGAGGGCTCGCGGAGTTGCCGTCGCTGCGGCTCTGGCGGCAGTCCTTTTGGCGGGAGCGGCGCTCCGATTCGTGGGGCTCAACTGGGACTCGGGCCACTTTCTCCATCCTGATGAGCGCTTCATCACCATGGTGGTCGCGAAGATACAGCTCCCTTCCAGCCCGGGGCAGTACTTCGAGACGGCGCGCTCTCCGCTCAACCCATACAACAACGACTTCGGCTCCTTCGTTTACGGTACTTTTCCCCTCTTCTTCGTCAAGACTCTCGCCGAGCTGATCCAAGCCCTGACGCGAGGGGTGACTCTGCCGCCTGGCAACCCGGTCGCCGAGCTCGTGGGCCATCTGCGTCAGATGGCGATCTACGGGGAGATTCAACTGCTCGGAAGGGCTCTCTCCGGGATAGCCGACCTGCTGACGATCTCCATCGTCTTCCTCATCGGACGGCGCCTCCACAGTACGGCGGTCGGCCTGCTCGCGGCAGCGTTGAGCGCCTTCATGGTGCTCCAGATCCAGGCGGCCCACTTCTTCACCGCTGAGTCCGCTCTGACATTGCTGTGTACGCTGGCGTTCTACCTGGCGCTACGCGCTGCGCACTCCAACTCGCTCGTGGACTGGACGCTCCTGGGAGTGGCCGCGGGACTCGCGGCGGCCAGCAAGATCAATGCGCTCATGCTCGGTGCCGTCGTCCTGGCGGCCGCATGGGCACTTTGGTACCGCACAACCAGGCTCGGCGGGCAGACGGAGGGGCGCCGCTTCCTGGTTGAGGACCTCATGACGGGTATGGTGGTAGTCGCTGTGCTGGCATTTGTGACGTTTCGATTGGCGCAGCCTTACGCGTTCTCGGGGCCAGGCCTGTTCGACCTGGCTCCCAATCCCAAGTATGTCGCGGACCTGGAGACCTGGCAACGGTTCGCGACCGGCGAGGCAGACTACCCGCCAGGCGTCCAGTGGACCGGTACCACTCCCTATCTCTGGCAGCTCACGAACATGACGCTCTGGGGGATGGGCCCGCCGCTGGCCATCGCGGCCTGGCTGGGCTTTCTCTTCGCGTCTCTCCGGCTGCTGAGGAACACACCCCGTTACTACCTGTGGGCGCTACCGGTCATCTGGGTCGGGCTCAACTTCGCCTACTGGGGGGGCCAGTTCGCGAAGCCGATGCGCTACTTGCTCCCCGTTTACCCACAACTCGCCCTCTTTGCTGCGTTTGGCGTGGTCTCGCTTTGGACATGGGTACGAAACGGCGAACGTAGGAGCTGGCGCCTCTGGCATCCTGGAGAGACAGTCCGCCGACTGGCGGTGTCCGCCGTCACGCTGGCCGTGGTCGGATGGACGGCGTTTTACGCCGTGGCCTTCGCTTCGATCTATGCGCGGCCAAGCACACGGATCGCGGCCTCAGAGTGGATTTACGCGAACGTGCCGCGCGGCTCAGCCGTGGGCTTCGAGCACTGGGACGACCCGCTACCCCTGCGCCTCCCTGGGAGGGACAGCGCGATCTACCGAGGGGTCGAATACCCTCTTTACGGTGAGGATACGCCCGAGAAACGCACGCAGCTGGCCACCAAGCTGGACCAGACGGACTATATCTTCGTGTCCAGCAATCGGCTGTACGGATCCATCCCGAAGCTGCCCCTGCGCTTTCCGATGACCATCCGCTACTACCAGGCGCTCTTCTCCGGCGAGCTCGGGTTCGACACGGTCGCCCAGTTCACGTCCCGCCCGTCGCTTTTCGGCATCGAGTTGAACGACGACAACGCGGAGGAGATCTTCACCGTCTACGAGCATCCTAAGGTCACGATCCTCCGGAAGAGCCCCGCCTACTCCTCGGCGAACGTCCAACGCATCCTGGAGTCCGTCAACCTCGATCAGGTTGTCCGCATCAGGCCGATCCACACACTGTCCGGCGGTCTGCTCTTGGACGACGCGGAGCGGGCCGCGACACGGACTGGGGGCACTTGGAGCGCCATGTTCGACCGGGATTCGCCAGTCAACTCCTTGCAGCTACCGGTCTGGTACGTGACGGTTCAGCTGCTGGCGCTCCTCGCGCTCCCATTGACCTGGTTTGTGTTTCGGCGTGTGGCTGACGGTGGATACGCCCTGGCGAAGACAATCGCGCTCCTCTTCGTCGCCTACGTGCCGTGGCTCCTGGCCAGCCTTCGCGTACTCCCCTACGACCGACCTGCCATCGTGCTCGGGGCGCTGCTGATGGCGGGCCTCTCGTGCGTCGTGCTTCGCCGTCACTGGGCAGTCTTCCGTTCAGACATCGTCGCCCTCCGACGGCCGATCATCGCCACCGAGATCCTGTTCGGCCTCGCCTTCCTGGGGTTCGTCGCACTGCGGGCTGCCAACCCTGACCTTTGGCACCCCAACTATGGGGGCGAGAAGCCAATGGACTTCGCGTACCTGAACGCAGTCATCAAGACGACGTGGTTCCCACCATACGATCCCTGGTTCGCGGGTGGACACATCAACTACTACTACTTCGGTCAGGTCGTCGTGGCCTCACTGACGAAGCTCACCGGCATCGTTCCCTGGGTCGCTTACAACCTCGCCCTGCCGACCCTGGCGGGGTTGGTGGCTATCAACGCAGCGTCCATTGTCTACAACCTCTTGCTCCAGCGTGGGCGGTCGGGTCGCCGGAGCCGGCACTGGTGGGCCTTCGCCGGTGGGGCAGCGGGCGCCGCGCTGGCGGTACTCGCAGGGAATCTGCACGGAGCCGTACAGATCTTTAACTGGCTGGGGCAGTTCGATCGATCCCCCATCCAGAGTCTCGTCCCGGGTCTCGCCGGCACGATCAGTGCGATCAGGGGGGCGCTTATATGGGTGACCTCGGGAGGTCAAGGCCTGGCGCCCCTCAACTTCAACTTCTGGGACCCGACGCGCGTCATTACGACGGAGCCGGTGGCCCCCATCACCGAGTTCCCCTATTTCACTTTCCTGTACGGCGACTTGCACGCCCACATGATCGCGATGCCCGTCGGCCTGCTCGTCGTCGCGCTGGCGGTGAACCTCCTGCGGCAGCCTGGCTGGATCCCCACCCTGCGAGGCCAACCCTTGCGATCCGTTCTGTCAGGCGTGATACATGCCGCGCTCAGCCCGGGCGGAATCACCCTGGTCCTCGCTGCACTCGGCATCGGCGTACTCCGCATGGCCAACTCCTGGGACTACCCGACCTACCTGGGGCTGTTCGCCGCGGCCGTCGTGTTGTCCGAGGCGCTCCGTCTAAGGAACGCCGCCGTCCAAGGGCCAGGCACCCTCGGAAGCAGGTGGGGCGGTGCGGCGGCGCGCAGCGCCGTGCTCGTGGGGTTAGTCGTGGTGGTCAGCCAGCTCCTCGTCGGTCCGTATCTCGCCAACTACGCGCTGTTCTATGGAGGTTTTGAGCGCTCGATGGCTCAGACATCGATACAACACTATCTGATCATTATGGGAGGCTTTCTCGCGATTCTCGGAGCCTACCTGGGGTTCCAGCTCTCGGCGCTGCGAGGGCGAGTGGCCGAAGGCGCCCTGGGAGTGCTGGGCAGCATCAGCGGGCTGTCCACGACGCGATCCGTTGCTGAGCCCGTTGCTGAGCCCGTTGCTGAGATGGAAGCGCCCGCCGTGAGGCTCGCACTGATGCCGCACCGGATCGCCGCCGCCCTTGGGGCCGGCGCAGCGTTCCTTGCTGTCCTGTTCCTTCTGGCCGGGCTGCCCGTGGTGGGGATCGCCGGGCTCGGCATCGCGACCCTGACGATGATCGCCCTGATTCGGCGACCGCCGCCGGCCACCCTGTTCGTATTCCTGCTCTCCGGTACGGCGCTGGCGCTCACCGCGGGCGTGGAGCTCATCACTCTCAAGGGAGATATCGGGCGGATGAACACGGTCTTCAAGTTCTACCTCCCGGCCTGGCTGTTTCTCTCCCTCGCCGGCGGCGCACTCCTGGCCCCCATGGCCCGGCGGGCGTGGAGCTCCCCGTGGCTCATGGGTGGCCCGCGCCTGGCTATTGCGATCGCACTGGCGCTGGTGCTGGCAGCCACGTTGATCTATCCATGGATGGCGACCCCGGCGAAACTACGATTCCGCTTCGACGTGCAGCTCCCCCCTAGCCTCGACGGCATGGCCTATATGAGCCAGGCCCGATACGACGATAACGGCCGCGATCTGGCGCTGCCGGATGACTTCGCGGCCATCAACTGGATGCTGGATAACATCCAGGGCACACCCGTGATCGTAGAAGGCTTGGCGCCCCTTTATCACTGGCGCTCCCGCGTTTCGATCTACACGGGCCTCCCCACGGTGCTCGGCTGGGACTGGCACCAGAAACAGCAGCGCGGCGACTTCGCCTACATGGTCGACGAACGGGCCAGGGACGTGGAAGCGATCTTCAACTCCCCGGATGTGGATGCGACGCGACGGCTGCTGCGCAGATACAACGTGGAGTACGTGTACGTGGGTGGCCAAGAGCGCGCCTTCTACGGTGCGCAATATCTAGAGAAGTTCGACCGCATGGCCGGCGTGGCGCGGGTCTATGAGCGAGGCGCAGTAACCATCTATCGGGTGGTGGATTAAGCTTGCTCCTCAGCACGCTCCTCTGGCTCCTGGCCATCGAGTTGATCGGCATCGCTGCGCTCCCTCTCGCCCACCGGCTGTTCAGCGGGCTTCCCGATCGTGGCTACGCCTCCGCCAAAATTCTGGGGCTCGTTGTCGTCGCCTACCTGGTGTGGTCCACCGGCATGCTAGGCCTCACTGCGTTTACCGGCGCCACCATCGGGGTTTTCGCCGTCGGCATGGGAGTCATCGGCTGGCGGCAGTGGGGGGAGCGGGTGAGAGCGTCTTGGTCTGAGGCGCGGTCCCTCATTGTCGCGGCAGAGGCCGTATTTCTGGCCGTGTTCGCATTGGGCGTGTGGATCCGCTCCTACAACGCCGCCATCGCGGGCACGGAAAAGCCGATGGACTTCGCCTTCCTGCACTCCCTGATCCGGGCCCAGTCGCTCCCCGCCGAGGACCTCTGGCTGGCGGGCTACGGTCTCCCCTACTACTACTTCGGGTACCTCGTACAGTCGCTCGTCGCCAAGATCGTTGCCGTCGAACCGGCGGTTGCCTGCAACCTGGCCGTAGTCACAGTGTTCGCTCTGAGCGCTCTGGGGGCGTTCGGACTCGTCGCCTCATTGGCCCGCCTGGGCGGAGGCGGGACACGCTCCGCCATCGTCCTTGGCGGGCTGGCGGGATTCGCCTTGATGGTGATGGGGAACCTGCAGGCCGCGGTGGAGCTTCTGGCGTCCTGGGGATTGGGCGACGGCGAGTTCTGGAAGTGGGTGGGTGTCGAGACCGTGCAGACCCCCGCAGCGGGGTTCCCCCCCTCAGACTGGGGCTGGTGGTTCCGCGCAGCTCGCGTCATCCCCGACCGCTACATCCCGCCCGACGGTATTACCGAGTTCCCCTACTTCAGCTTCCTGCTGGGGGACCTTCATCCGCACTACATGGCCATTCCGCTGGGAGTGCTCGTCGTGACACTCGCTGTGCCGGCCCTTGCAGTTGCCGCGCCGATCAGAGCAGACCGACTCCGGTTCGCTCTCACCGCGATCGTGCTGGGCGCGGTGATTCCGTCCAACACTTGGGACGTCCCGGTGCTGTGGGGGCTGTTCGGGCTCGCGTTCCTCGCCGGTGCCCCGCGGGCTGCTCGCCCCCCAGCGAGAGCGCTGCGGGCCCAACTCGACCTGCCGTTTGACGACCCTCGGCTTCAAGACCCTCGCGCGACGCCTGTGGGCGTGCTCGCTAGTCGGGCGGTGCAGCTCGCGTTACTGGGGCTGCTGGCGGCGGCGCTGTACCTGCCGTACTTCGTGGGTTTCAGCTCGCAGCCCCTGGGCGTCGAGCCGGTCACCGGAGAGCGAACGCCCTTGGGCTCCCTTCTGGTGCTGTTCGGCCCGCTGCTGGTGCTCCCCCTCGTTGCTGGATTGCTAGCGCTCGCCCGGCAATGGCGGTCCGTGGAGACGACGACCGCCGAGCGCGTCGTCGCGCTTGGCGGCTTCGCCGTTGGGATCCTCCTCGTGGTCCTCCGCGAACCAGCACTCGGGCTCCTGGTTGCGTCATTGGGCTGCTGGCTTACGCTAGCGTGGGCCCGCTGCCGCGCCGGTGTGTCCCCGTCGACAGCTATGGCGGCGCTCATCGTGGTAGTCGGGCTGGGCAGCATCCTGGTGCCTGAAGTGGTCTTCCTGCGCGACGCCTTTGGCACCCGAATGAACACGGTGTTCAAGCTGTACTATGACGCCTGGATTCTGCTCGCTGTGGCGGCGCCGCTGCTGGCCTGGGAGTTGCTGGGCGCGGCACGGAGCCCTGTACAGTGGGCAGCGGTGGGGGCTGGAAACACCCCGGCCCCCGACCCCCGAACTCCGGCCCCGTGGGTATGGCCCGTTCGCATAACGGCCGCCGGCGCGCTCGGCGGCGCGGCGCTGCTGACCATGGGTGGAGTCCTCTACCCGCTGGCGGCGACCCACACCAAGTCGGGAGGCTTTGCCGCCAGCCCTACGCTCGACGGCATGGCGTACCTCCGCTCCGCCCGGCCAGACGACGCCGCGGCCATCGACTGGTTGAGAACGACGCATCCGCGCGCCGGGGTCGTGGAGGCGGTCCGTGGGCCGTACTCCGAGGGCGCGCGGTTCGCCACGTTCGCCGCGGCGCCGACGCTGGTCGGGTGGGGTGGACACGAAGTGCAGTGGCGCGGTCCATTACCTGAGATCGGTCGGCGGGAGGATCTCGCCCGACGCGTGTATGTGAGCCCCATCGTCGATGATTGGAGCCGGGAGCTCGGTCGGCTCGGCATTCGTTTCATCGTGCTGGGTGACCTGGAGCGTGAGACCTACCGCATTTCAGGCCAATCACCGTTCGAAGACACCCTGGCCGTGGCCGCGCGCTTCGGAAGAACGCGCATCTACGAACTGAAGCCCGCACGGCGAGAGGAGTGAAGGGCTCAGGCGCTATGACGTCATTTACGGTTCAGAACTCTTCCCTTCTCTCCTCGCACCCTTCACTTCGGCCGTGGCTCGCCTGGACGGTCATGAGCGCGGCCGCGGCGCTCCTCCGTCTTCTGATGATCGACCGCGTGCCGTTGAATGAAACCGAGGTCACGTACGCGCTTCCCGCCTGGCAGGCGTTGCGTGGCCAGCTGGACTCCTCGCTGGTAGCGACGGGCGCTCCCCTCCTGGCGCATCTGCTGGCTGGCCTGTTCGGGCTCTTTGGCGCAAGTGACGCAGCGGCGCGATTGCCCGCGGCCCTGGCAGGTGTGGCTCTCGCGCTGACGCCAGCGCTGCTCACCGCTCGCGTCGGCCTGCGCGCGGCGCTGTGGGCCGCAGCCTTGCTCGTCATCTCACCCATCGCAGTGCAGGCTTCGCGCCTGGCGGATCCATCTATGCTCACGGCCGCCCTCGTCATGCTGGTCGTGGCGAGTGCGATCCGGGTTTTCACCGACAGGCCACCTTGGTCGCCGTGGGCGCTGGCGCTCGGCATCGGGCTCAGCTTCGCTGAGCACTCCTCGGCCGTGGTGGCTCTGGTCGCGGCTGCCGCCGCGTTCGCGGGAGCTAGGGGCGGTGGGCAGGAAACAAGGCCCCGCGGCAGCCGTCGTCGCCCCCGAGTCTGGGAGTCTGTCGGATCCCGACCGACCACCTCCCACGACGGAGGCCCGGGCCGGCTGCCTGGCTTGCAGCCCCAACACCTCCTTGCGGGGACAGCCGTGGCAGTCCTGGCCGCGACTGGCGCGCTCACCGACCTTCGGGGCCTCGGGTTCATCGCAGTCGACCTGTGGGCGGGTGCTCTCGCATTCTGGACCGGCGCCTCGTTTCAGCTCCGCAACCTCGCGGCGCTGGTCATATATGCCGCGCCTCTTCTGTCCGTTGCCGCGGCTGGGTACGTGCTGGGGGTGCGCGAGCGAGATCCTCTAAGGCGCTTCCTCGGGCTGTGGGCTGGCATCCTTATGGCCATGGCGGCGATCTTCGGCCCCGACGGGCTGACCTTCGTGGTGGCTCCGCTCGCTCCCGCGTCCCTGCTCGCTGGCACGCTTCTGGCGCGACTTCCGCTAGACCCGTCGGCCTACCGGCTGACGGGACGCGGATGGGCTGCCCTCACGCTCACGGGGGCCAGCGGAGCCATCGCCGCGCTCGTCTTCTCCCAAACGTCGGGCGTCGAGGGCCGTGGCGTGGCCCCGCAGACGTTGATCACGCTGGTGGCTGTGCCGGTGCTAATCCTGATCTTCTGGCGGTGGCGCGTACCCCGCGCGGAGCGGGCGGCCGCAGCGGCAGTGTTGGGCTTCGTCGCGTTCGCGCTCGTCACCGCGGGGTCGATAGGCAGATCCAGTTTCGGAGGCAGTCCCCCCGGATCCGAGCTTCTCCCGACAGAGGAGACGGATCCGGCCTTTCGCGCCGTTTTTCGGGAGCTGAACGTTTGGGCGAGGGCCGATCCCCAGCGCGTCCTCGTGACGGAGTTGCCGATGCCGGCGCTGGCGCTATGGTACGGGCGGGACATGGCCGTTGCCCTTCCAGGGGCCCGCACGATGGCGGGAACCGTCCTCATGCGAGAGGCCCCCTCGCCTTCAACAGGCGCGAGCAGTGGAACCCGGATACCCTGGAAGACGATCTCGGGGGTGGAGGCGGCTGATCTCCATCCCTTGGGCGTGCTCAGGTGGGTCGCAACCCGGACCGGGCTCGTAAAGGGCCGACCCCGCGATATAATCCTCGAATACGGAGAGCGCTGATGGTTCAAGTCGAGGAGCGGGTCCAGCGGCGGCCCGCTCACCACGAAGCGCCTGCGGCGCCCCCGTCCCCGGCTTTTGCCATCCGCGACTGGAGTTGGCTTCCCTTCGCCGCCCTGATGGCCCTCGCCTTCGCCCTGCGCATGTGGGACCTCGGTGCGCGAGCGATGCACCACGACGAGAGCCTGCACGCCGTTTACAGCTGGTATCTGTACGTCGGGCGCCCCTACGTCCACGATCCAATGATGCATGGACCGTTCCTCTTCGATTTCACGGCGCTGCTCTTCCTCCTCTTCGGCGACAGCGAGGTGACCGCGCGACTGCCGATGGTGCTGCTGGGCTCCGCATCAGTATTCATGCCCTATTTCCTCCGCCACGAGCTCGGCCGCTTCGGTGCCCTGGCGGCGGCTTGCATGTTGGCCTTCGGCCCCGCCTTCTTCTACTTCTCACGGTTCGGCCACAACGAGGGGATGCTCGTCTTCCAGACGCTGTTGATTGTCGTGGGGCTCTTCGGATGGTTCCGGACGAGGCGCTCCGCCTATCTCTACGCCCTCGCGGTGGGATTCGCCCTGATGTTCTCCACCAAGATCGTGTCTCTCATCTTCGGCTTCACGGTAGCGGCTTTCCTCGTGGCCGCCGTCCTCGTGCAGGCGAGGCGGCGGACGTCCGAGGATACAGTGCTGGACGCGATCCTCGACGTGGGATGGCGTCGGCTGGGCATCTGCGCCGCGATTTTCTTCGGCATCAGCGGGCTTCTGTACACCAGCTTCCTCACGAATCTGGAGGGCCTCTGTACGGCGCTGGTCTCGCCCCCGGTTGGGAGCTGCGCCGGAAAGCGGGGCATGCTGCAGTACTGGCTGGAGCAGCAGAGTGTCTCGCGAGGGGCGCAACCGTGGTTCTACTACTTCATGCTGATTCCCCTTTACGAGATCGTCCCACTGGCGCTTGCGTTGTTGGCTCCGGCCCTCGCGCGCCGGCCGCGCTCATTGTTCTTCTGGTTCGCGGTGTCATGGGCCCTGCTCTCAGCTGCCATCTATTCGCTGGCCAGCGAGAAGATGCCCTGGCTGATCGTGCACCTGACGCTGCCCCTCGTGATGCTCGCGGCGCTGACCGCGGAAGGCGTCATGAGCCGCGTCCGCCTGCCTTTCGTTCTCGCGCCGCGACAGTGGGGGCTCGCGGGCATCGGCCTGCTGGCCATTGCCGTCTTCGTCGCCTGGGCCACGGCCGGCAGCGCTGACGGCACGCCGCTCACCATTCAGACGGCTACGCTGCGCCGTATCGCCCTGGGTTTCGTCTGCGCCGGGCTCGTCGCGTTCGGCGTTTGGGTCGCGTCGCGCTTGACCTGGCGCCAGGCGGCGGGAGCTCTGGGCGCCGCAGCCTTCGCCGTCCTTCTGGTCTACTCCGTCCGCACCGCGTGGCAAGTCACGTACAAGAACGGCGACGTGCCCGTCGAGATGCTCGTCTACGTCCAGAGCTCGCCGGACGTTCCATTCATCGTCGAGGAAGTGGAGCGCTTAGGGAACACACTGGGCCTGCGAAAAGATGTGCCAATCCTCCTGGATACGGGCCGACCGGAGACGTCCGGCGAGGCAGTCACCTGGCCGTTCGAGTGGTACTTCCGCGACTACAAGGCCAAAACGTATTTCTCCAATGCGCTCCCCGCTGACTTCTCTACCGGTAAATACGCGGCAGTGCTCGTTATGGGCGTTAATTTGGACCCCATCCGAGGTCAACTGGACGGATACACCGGAAACAAGTTCCGGCTCAACTGGTGGTATCCGGAGGACTACAAACAACTGGCTCCGCAGGAGATGAGCCCTGCCGCGGGTTTCGGCAGGACTCTCTTCGAGGCTGATGCGCGGGCCAAGTTCTTCGGGACGCTCTGGTTCACGCTGACCGACGCGACCGCACGCGAGAAGCTCGCCAAGTACCTGATCCACCGAGAGCTGATCAACCCGCCGCTCGGCGCTCGGGAGATGTACTTCTACGTCCGCGACGACCTAGCGCGGGGCGGCCTCGCCGGCCCACCCCGGGCGAGCGGCTCCTCCGGCCCCCAGCGTCAGCAACCAGCCGCCGCCCTCGAGTTCCAGAACATGTCGGTCTACAGCGGGCCGGGGGGCCAGGCGGCGCTGCGCGATCCCAAGGGGATCGCCCTTGACCTCGAGGGAAGGCTTTATGTCCTGGACGGTGCCAGCTCGAGTGTGACTGTACTTAACCGCGATGGCTCTATGGCTCGCACTTGGGGCCGCAAAGGGGACGGCGATGGCGAGTTGAACGAGCCGTGGGGGATCGCCGTCGCGCCGGACGGCTCCGTCTTTGTCGCGGACACCTGGAACCACCGCGTCCAGAAGTTCACGGGCGACGGGCGGTTCGTTGCAAAATGGGGCAGCCACGAGGTTGGGACCACGCCTGGACGCTTCTTCGGGCCCCGCGATCTGGCGATCACCCCCGGGGGCGAGCTGCTGGTGACGGACACCGGCAACAAGCGAATCCAGGTCTTCGACCAGCGGGGCACGTTCCTCCGCGCGTTCGGGACCGAGGGAAGCGCGCCAGGGCAGTTCCGAGAGCCCGTCGGCGTCGCCGTGGATGGAGAGGGGCGCATCTACGTTGCGGACACGTGGAACCAGCGCATCCAGGTCTTCGACGCGTCGTTCAACCCGCTGGCCCAGCACGCGGTCCAGGGCTGGAACAGCCAGAGTGTAGGCAACAAACCGTACCTGGCCGTTAGCCCCGGCGGGGAGATCTACGCCACGGTTCCGGAGCGCCAGGCGGTTGTCCGGGTCAAGGATGGAGTCGCTGTCCAGCTCACCTTGCCGGCGAGCCCCCGCCTTGCTTTCCCAACCGGAATCGAGATCGACGGGAGCGGCCGGCTCCTGGTCAGTGATCCGCAGGCGGGCCTGGTCGTCGGATTCGATCTGACCGGACCTGTCGCCGGCGCCGGGGGTTGATCGGCACGCGCCTGCTTCGGCCGATCCTCGGGGTCGTACTGAGCATCGTCTGCCTGGCCCTGCTGGCTCGCACCGTATCCCCGGGCGACGTCGTGGCAAGGCTGCGCGAGGCCGCCCCGGCCGTGCTCGTGCCAGCGATTGCTCTCTACTTCGTCGGGACCCTGGTACGCAGCATCCGCTGGCAGGCGCTCCTTGCCCGACGACACCTCGGGCTCGGACTGCTGTTCCGCACGCTGGTGATCGGCCTGATGGTGAACGACCTGCTCCCCGCCCGCGTCGGCGAGTTGGCACGCGCGCTGCTGCTGGCGCGCAACGGCTCGGTGCCGGTCGGGACGTCTCTCGCTTCGATTCTTGTAGAACGGGTTCTGGATGGCCTGGCCCTCACCGCCCTGCTCGGCGCGAGCATCGTGATGGTTGGAGCGGATAGCTGGTTGGTCCAACTGGCCGGCGCAGCGGGAGTCGTGTTTGTTGGCGCCCTGGCCGTCGTCATCTGCGCAGCCGCGCTGCCGGAGCTCGCTCGTCGCGCTGCACGGGCGCTCTTCCGTCCCTTGCCATCTCGGTGGGAGGTGCGTCTCGCCGGCTTCACGGATGCGGTCGTGGACGGTCTGCGACCTATGGCGCGCCCGGCGACAGCGGTTCAGGTGCTCGCGCTGTCGCTTCTGGCCTGGGCCATTGAAGGCAGCATGTACTTCGTCATCCTCGCGGGCTTCCAGATCCCCGGCGGGCTGGCGGCTGCGTTCATGGGCGCGGCCGTGGCGAACCTCGCCACCCTGGTGCCCGCAGCGCCGGGCTACATCGGGACGTTCGACCTGGCGCTCCAGGCGGTGCTCACGGGCGTCTTTGCCGCGCCCGCCGCGGCGGCGGCCGGCGCAACCCTCGTCGTGCATTTGGCGCTGGTGATCCCCGTCGTCGTGGTCGGTCTGTTCTTCCTCTGGCGCGAGAACCTCACGCTCGCTGATCTGCACCGGCGCCCTCGGCGGGCCGAGGGGGCCCCGATTGCCGGTTGCTGAATACGGCTGCTATATTCCGCCGACACCAGCTCCTTAGGAGGATATCCGCGGTTTGGCCACAATAGCGGTCGTCGGGGTTGGCTACGCCGGGCTCGTGACCGGCGCGTGCTTCGCTGACCTAGGGAACAGCGTCACCTGCCTGGACATCGACGTGGAGCGCATCGCGACCCTGCGTGCGGGCCGGCTGCCCATCTATGAGCCGGGGCTCGAGGAGCTGGTGGCGCGCAACGCCGCCGCCGGCCGTCTGCGATTCACGACCCAGTACTCGGAGGCGATCGGCGGCGTCGAGTTCGCGTTCATCGCCGTCGGCACGCCCAGCGGCGCTGCCGGCGAGGCCGACATACGGTACTGCGAAGCAGCCGCCCGCAGCATTGCTCGGGCCATGACCGGCCCCCTCATCATCGTCAACAAGAGCACGATGCCCATCGGCGCCGGAGACTGGATAACAAGCATCGTGCGCCGCGAGCTGGCCGAGCCCTGGGAGTTCGGGGTCGTGTCCAACCCGGAATTCCTGCGCGAGGGCAGCGCGGTGAGTGACTTTTTCGGGCCCGACCGGATCGTCCTCGGGGCCACGGACGACGCCGCGGCCGAGGCGGTTGCCGACCTGTATCGTCCTCTGAAGGCGCCCATGCTCATCACTGACATGCGCACCGCGGAAATGGTGAAGTACGCGTCCAACGCGTTCCTGGCCACCAAGATCTCGTTCATCAACGAGATCGCCGCTATCTGCGAGCGGCTGGGTGCGGATGTCACCCAGGTGGCGCGCGGAATGGGGTACGACCGCCGCATCGGCGCCGCGTTTCTGGACGCTGGCCTGGGCTATGGCGGCTCGTGCTTGCCGAAGGATGTCAGTGCGCTGGAGTACATGGCGTCCGTCCATGGAGCGCACCCGCAGCTGCTGCGGGCGGTCATGGAGATCAATCGCGACGTTCGACGGGACTTCATCCAGAAGCTGCGCGGTGCGCTGGGATCGCTCGAGGGGCGCACTGTCGGCATCCTGGGCCTTAGCTTCAAGCCAAACACCGACGACCTGAGGGACGCGCCTTCTCTGGAGGTGATCCACCTCCTCCAGCACGAGGGGGCCAGCATCCGCGCCTATGATCCCGCCGCCATGGAGCATGCGCGCGCGGCGCTCGCGAACGTGCATTTCGCCGCTGATCCCTATGACGCTGCTACAGGATGCGACGCGCTCGCTCTCGTAACTGAGTGGAACGAGTTCAAGGAATTGGACATGGAGCGCGTCCGTCAGGGGATGAAAACTCCCATTCTGGTCGACGGACGAAACGTTTACGATCCCGACGAGATGGCGCGTCTCGGCTTCCGGTACATCGGGATGGGGCGCCAGAGTCGTGAAGAAACGCACGACGGCCTAATCTTGCCGGACGCGGCGGTGCGCGCCGAGGAGAAGGCCGCGGGCCGCGCGGCTCCCCTCGCCGGCTCGCCCCGCCCTCCATGACGCGTGGCCGCAGCGCGGGGTCGCCCTGAGCCTGTTCCGGAGCCAACCCAGCTCGCCTTCGTCCCCCCGGCCGCGAGCCCCATCCGTCGCCAGTACCTCAGCCTGAAACTCCAGCACCCTGGCGCTATTCTTTTTTTCCAACTGGGTGATTTCTACGAGACGTTCGAGGACGACGCTCGCGTTGTCGCGGACGTGTGCGAGATCGCCCTCACTTCCCGCGAGATGGGGCGCGGTGAGCGGCTCCCTATGGCCGGGGTGCCCGTCCACTCGGCCGAGGTCTACATCGGCCGGCTGGTCGAGCGCGGCCACCACATCGCGATCTGCCAGCAGATGGAGGATCCAGCCACCGCCGCGAGAGCCGGCTCCTCGGTCGTTCGCCGCGAGGTGACCCGCGTGATTACCCCTGGCACGCTGGTGGATCCGGCGCTCCTGGCGGCTGAGCGAGCCAACTACCTGGCGGCGGCCTGTCGCGACGGCTCGCGTATTGGCATCGCTCACGCGGACATCAGCACCGGCGAGTTCGCCTGCATGGAGGTCCAGGGACCGGGGTCGGAGGAGCAGGCTCACGCCGAGCTGTGGCGCCTGCGCCCCGCCGAGTGTCTCGTCGCCGACGAGGCCACCGCCGTCTCCCTCGCCCCCGAAGGTTCGGCGGCCACGGTCGACGAGCGCCTCTTCTCGACATCCGACGGTGAGCGCATCGTGTGCGCTCATTTTCGAGTAGCGTCGACCGCCGCGCTGGGCCTAGCTGAGCGGCCCATGGCGGTCCGCGCCGTCGCCGGGATCCTGCGCTACCTCGAACGCACGCAGCCGCGCGCAGCGAGCGCCATCGAGCAGCTCAGGATCTATGCCCCCGACGGCCACATGGTCCTTGACCCGGCGACGCGGAGCCATCTCGAGCTGATCGAGGGCCCTCGCGGTCGGCGCGAGGGCTCGCTCGTGCAGGCGATGGACCGCACGCGCACGGCGATGGGGGGCCGCCTGCTGGCCGCCTGGCTCGGCCACCCGCTCCTGGAGAAAGCGCAGATCGAGGCCCGACTGGACGCCGTGGAGGCCCTGGCGCAGCGGCACTCGTCGCGCCAGGAGCTGCGGACGGCCCTGGCGCAGGTGCCCGACCTGCAACGCCTCGCAGGGCGGGCGGCGCAGCGGCTCCTCGCCCCGCGCGAGGCGCTGGCGCTGGCGCACGCGCTCGACGGCGCGGCGCGCCTTCGCGAGCTCTGCGCCGACGTTGGGACGTCGTTGGAGGACCTGACCTCCCGCATCGATCCCCCACTCGAGGTCGCTGCCGACATCCGCGCGACGCTCGTCGATGACCCGCCTCCAGAATTCGGCGACGGCGTTATCCGGCGTGGGCGCGTTGCCGAGCTGGACGACTTGCGGGCCAGCTCCAGCGACGGTCGAGATTGGCTTCTCGCGCTGGAAAAACGAGAGCGCGACCGCACCGGGCTCAAGAATCTGAAGGTGGGATACAACCGCGTCTTCGGCTATTACCTCGAGGTTTCGGCAGCCTCGTTGGGGCAGGCTCTGGACTACTACCGCAGACAGGAGACCGGCGCGGTCACCGTGTCCGACCTGCTGGAGCGGCTCGGCTACCAGCGGCGCCAGACGCTCGCCAGCGTGGAGCGCTTCACGGCGCCAGAGCTCCGCGAGCACGAGGTTCGACAGACTCGGCGGGCAGCGCAGATGGCGGAGCTGGAGCGGCGCGCCTACGATGAATTGTCGGAGCGCATTGCTCGCCATTGCTCACGACTGGCGGGCACGGCCCTGGCCGTGGCCGAGTTGGACGTGTTTTCCTCCTTCGCCGAGGTGGCGCAGGAGCGCCGCTACGTGCGACCTGAGATCCTGGATCGGCCGGAGACGGAGATCGTGGGTGGCCGACACCCCGTGGTCGAAGGAGCCCTGGGATGGGACGCGTACATTCCCGCCGACGTCCACCTTCGCTCGGGCCAGAGGCCCGAGCAGGGGACGGGGGTCGGGGGCGAGGGGTCAGGCGACGGGGGACCGGAGCCAAGGGACGCGGGACAGGAGACAGGGGACGGGGGACAGGAGACGGAGGACTCCGAAGTCACCGCCCACGCCAGACCCCTGGGCCCCGAGCTTCAGGACGAGTCTGGAGCCCCAACGCTTGACATCCAAGCTGGCCCCCGTCCCCTGTCCCCCGACCCCCAGGATGACGCCGGCGGGGCCCGCGTCATCCTGTTGACCGGCCCGAACATGGCGGGCAAGACGACATACGGGCGCATGGCGCTGCTAGTCACCTTGTTGGGCCAGTGCGGCTCGTTCGTACCGGCGGAGCGAGCCAGGCTTGGACTCGTCGACCGTATCTTCCTGCGCTCGGGCGCCGGCGACGACATCGCCGGCGGGCAGAGTACCTTCATGGTGGAGATGACAGAGGCAGCGGCGATCTTGCGTAACGCCACCCCGCGGAGCCTCGCCTTCTTCGACGAGATCGGGCGGGGAACCAGCACCTACGACGGGATGGCCATCGCGCGCGCCATCGTCGAGAGGCTGGCGAGCGAGGATCTTGGGTTCCGCACCATCTTCTCCACCCACTACCACGAGCTGGCATCCATCGCGTCCGAGACCCCTGCTGTGCGCAACTACCGTATGGAGGCGAGAGACTCGGGCGACCAGGTGTGGTTCACCTATCGCGTGGTCCCCGGGAGCGCCGACCGGAGCTACGGCGTCCACGTGGCCCAGCTTGCCGGATTGCCGGCGGGCCTGGTGGCTCGGGCCCGCGAGATCCTGGTCGAGCTGGAGGGAAATGCGGGGGACACGGGACAGGGGACAGGGGACAGGGGACAGGATGGCGAGGGTCAGGGACCGCTCGAAGCGGGGCATCTCACTGGTCCCCGACCCACGGCACCCGATCGGGTGCCCGACCTCGTGTACGATCTGGCAAACATTGACGTGGAACGGACCACGCCGCTCGACGCGCTCAGGCTCCTCGAGCGCTTCCACGCGGAGGCGGTCGCCCACCTCGCGCGACGATCCGGCCCGGGCGCAGCCAAACGTAGCTCAAATACAGGATGAGGAATAAGTCATGGCAGTCGAGGATATGGCGCTGTCGCGTCGAACGGGCGCGGCTCGCTCGCAGGCGGAGTTCGGGTCCGACTACATCGTGGAGATCATTCGGGCGCTCGGGATCCAGTACACGGCGTTTAACCCCGGCTCGAGCTTCCGCGGCATTCACGACTCCATCGTGAATTTCGGCGACGCGCGGTCGCCGGAGCTGATCGAATGCTTACATGAGGAGATCTCCGTCGCGATCGCTCACGGCTACGCCAAGGCGGCGGGCCGGCCCATGGTGGCCATCGCCCACAACGTGGTCGGGCTCCAGCACGCCAGCATGGCGATCTTCAACGCCTGGGTGGACCGGGTCCCGATTCTCGTGCTGGGCGGCACCGGCCCCGTGGACCCCATGCGTCGGCGGCCGCGCATCGACTGGATCCACACGGCGCTCGTCCAGGGCAACCTGGTGCGGGACTTCGTGAAGTGGGACGACCAGCCACCGAGCCTCGCGGCGTGCGCCGAGTCGCTCACGCGCGCTTACAAGGTCGCCACAACAGAGCCCACGGCACCGGTGTACGTGTGCTTCGACACCGAGCTACAGGAGATGCGAGCCCCGCCTGACCTGGTGGTCCCCGATACCGCCCGCTATGCGACGCCTACGCGCCTCGCGCCCGATCCGGTTGCCCTGGAGCGCACTGCCGACCTGCTGGTCGGAGCGCAGCGGCCCGTACTGATCGCCGATTCGGTGGGCCGAAATCCCGAGGCGGTGTCAGCACTCGTGGGGCTCGCTGAGGCGCTGGGTGCACCCGTGATCGACAACGGCGGGCGCATGAACATGCCCACAACGCATTCTCTGAACGCGACGGGAGGCAGCGCTGAGGCGTTGCGCGAGGCCGACATCGTGCTGCTCCTGGATGTCCAGGACCCCTACGGGGCGCTCACGACCGTCAACCGTGTGCTGCGTACCACCGAGTACGCGCAGCCGGAGGACTGCGCAATCGTTACCGTGGGCGTCAGCGACCTGCTTGTTCGGAGCTGGACGGGAGACTACCAGCGGCAGGTTCCCGCCGACGTGGCCATCGCAGCCGACACCTCTATCGCCTTACCGCTGCTGCTTAGCTTGGTTCGAGAGCGCCTGATTGGCAATCGGGAGGCCCGCGATCGCTTCTCGCAGCGGGGCGCGGTCTGGGCAGACCGCAACCGCGAGCGCCGCGCCCGCTGGCGGCAGCAGGCGGAGACCACGCGCGATCATTCGCCGCTGTCGTTGGGCGCCGTGTCCGCTAGCGTGTGGGAAGCCATTAAAGATGAGGACTGGTCGCTGGTGAACGGCAACCTCCAGGGGTGGGCGCAGCGCATCTGGAACTTCCGCGAGCCGCACCAGTACCTGGGCACCAGCGGCGGCGCCGGCCTCGGCTACGGGATGGGTGCATCCATCGGGGCCGCCCTGGCCGCTCGTGGCTCCAATCGCCTGACCGTGAACCTGCAGGCCGACGGCGATCTCCTCTATGCGCCAGGGGCGCTCTGGACGGCGGCGCACCACCATGTTCCCATGCTCGCCGTCCTCCACAACAACCACTCGCTCTACAACTCGGAGGAGCACGGCATCCAGATCGCCGAGCACCGCGAGCGGCCGGTGGAGAACGCGGGCATCGGAACCCAGATCACCGACCCCAACGTCGACTTCGTCGCCCTGGCGCGCTCCTTCGGCCTGCACGGTGAGGGGCCCGTCACCCGGATCGACGAGCTGCGGCCGGCTCTGGACCGCGCGCTCAAGGTTGTGAAGGAGCAGGGCACAACAGCGGTGGTGGACGTGGTGTGCGAGGCGCGGTGAGGGGAGGGTCCTGGAGTGCCCGAGGAAGCTCGGTGCGTTGACCGAAGTAGATTTCCAGGCCGCCAAGCGTAAGCTTCTGGCGCTCTGACGCCTGACGCATGACGAGGGATTATCGTGAAACAGCGTTATGTTGTTCCCGTCGAAATCGAGGAATTGGAAGAGGGGGGCTATTTGGCGATCTGCCCCACCATCCCCGGTTGCCACGCGGAGGGCGACTCTATCGGAGAAGCAATCGGAAATATCGAGGACGTTGCGCGCGTAGTTCTCGAGTTTCGGGTTGAGCAGGGCCTTGGGATCCCGGAGAGCCTTGGCCAGCCGACTCCCGGCCCAATTGAGATCAAAGCCCAGATCGTCGTCGCTGTCGAATGACCTACGCCGAGTTGACTCGGCGCTTGAGGGTGCTTGGCGTGGAGTTCGCCCGTCCAGCCGGAGGCAGCCACGAGCTTTGGTGGCATCCGGCGTCAGGCCGCACCACCATCATTCCTCACCATGCGGGCAGGGAAATCCGCCGCGGCACGCTGGCCAAGATCCTGAAAGATCTCGGTGTGAACATGCAGGATCTCGATAGACGAGGCTGACCCTTGCCCATCCGTGAGCTCCCCCCCGATGTCGTGGCCCAGATCGCCGCCGGCGAGGTGGTGACCCGCGCCAGCGACGTGGTGAAAGAGCTCGTGGAGAACGCCATCGACGCGGTGCTCGCGCGTCGGGAAGCGGGTGAAGGGCAGAACACCCACCTGGGCACCGTGGCCGTCGAGATCTGGGATGGCGGGAACAGCCGCATCGCGGTTGCCGACGACGGGTGCGGCATTTCCGCGGGCGACCTCCCCGCGGCGATCCAGCGGCACGCTACCAGCAAGATCCGCGACGCCGATGACCTGCACAATCTCGGGTCACTGGGCTTCCGCGGGGAGGCGCTGGCCGCCATCGCGGCGGTGGCGGATCTGTCCATCACCAGCGCGGTCCCCGGCGGCGAGGTGGGCGCGCGGCTCGACGTCCGCAACGGCGCCATCCAGACTGTGGAGCCCCAGGCCCGCAGGCCGGGCACCACGGTCTCTGTAGACCACCTCTTCGAGCGGGTCCCCGCCCGACGCAAGTACCAGCGCGCCGCTTCGGCCGAGACCGCCCACGTCGGCGCGGTCCTCCAGACCTACGCCTTCACCTATCCCGAGATCGCTTTCACGCTGACGTGCGACGGGCGCGCCGTGCTGCGCACTCCCGGCTCCGGGGACGTGCGGGACGTGGCCACGGCGCTCTTCGGGCCAGAGGCCAGCCGGGAGCTGCTCCCCCTCCGGGATGAGCGACTGCCAGAGGACGATACGGCTCGGCTCGTCGCCGTCACCGGCCTCGTGGGGTCTCCGACGCTCCATCGGGCCACCCGCGGCGGCATCTTCCTGGCCGTGAACAGACGCCCCGTCGAGAGCAGGTCCCTCCAGTACGCCCTCGAAGACGCCTATGTGACCCAGCTTCAAGTGGGGCGACACCCGGTCGCTGTGCTCGACATAACTGTTCCGCCCGGCGACGTCGATGCCAACGTGCACCCGACCAAGCGGGAGGTGCGGCTGCTGCGCGACCGGCTGATTTTCGCGGTGCTGCAGCGGGCAGTCCAGGCGACGCTGCGCGCGCACGTTGGGATCCCCCTCATGGGCCAGACGCGGGGCCAGCTGGTGGCCGCGCCGCTGCCTGAGAGCCCGCTCGACGGAGCGCCGGTGCCGTTGTTCGGCGCCCTGAGCGATGCGGCAGACGATGGCGATAGCGGACGGCCGCGCCTCGGAACGCTGCGCGTGCTGGGCCAGGTGGCCCTCACCTACATCATCTGCGAGGGCGCTGCCGGCCTCTATCTCGTGGACCAGCACGCGGCGCACGAGCGCGTGCTCCTAGAACGGCTGCAGCAGGACATGGTGCGAGGCGGACGGTTGCAGCTGCTGCTTGAGCCAGTCGTCGTCGCGCTGCCGCGGTCGCTGCGCGGCGCTCTCGACCAGTACGCCGACGCGCTCGTCGGCCTGGGTTTCACGGCCGAGCCCTTCGGCGAAGATGAGGCCGTGGTCCGCGCCGTGCCCTCGGCGCTCAGAGCGCGGGACATCGGCCGCGTGCTGGCGGAGACGCACGAAACCCTCGATGAGGAGGGAGCAGCGCCCGACTGGCGGGAACGCCTCGCGACGCTGCTCTCGTGCAAGACCGCCATCAAGGCCGGGCAGCGCCTCGACAGTGCCGAGATGGTCGCCCTCCTGGAGCAGCTCGACGAGGCGAACCTCTGCGCCACCTGCTCCCACGGCCGCCCGACGGCCATCCTGCTGTCCCACTCGCAGCTGGAGCGCGAGTTCGGCCGCCGGTAGCGCGCCGAAGGCGGTAAGATTCGGGTCGAACACGCTGAAGGTGGCTGAAATCCGCTCACCCTGAGCTAGTCGAAGGGCCCCCATGTGGTTCGATAGGCTCACCACGAGCGGGGCCCCACCCTTTCAGCAGCCTGTTAAGAGGCGGGGAGGAGCTATGGGCACGGTGCAGGTCAAGGCGGGTTCTTCGCTCGATGGGTTTGTCCGCGGCGTGCGTGAGAGCATCGAGCAATCGAGCACCATGAGCGAGCTGCTGCGGCAGGTCTCGGCCCGCATGCGTGAGGCGCTGAAGGACCCCAAGCTGCTGGCTTCGGACCAGTTGGGCGTTGTGTATCGCGACCCCGACTACCTGTTCCAGATCAACGCGCAAGAGCACCAGCCCGGCTACCACACGCCGGTCCATGACCACGGTGAGTGCTGGGCGGTGTATGGCGTGTACCAGGGTGGGATGCGCATGACGCGCTACGAGCGGCTGGACGACGGCTCGGACGGCGACTACGCGGAGATCCGCCGGGCTGGCCAGTTCGTCGTCGAGGCTGGCGGCGCGGACGTCATCGCGCCCTGGGGCATCCACGAAGTCGAGAACCAGACGGACCGGCCGACGCGCTCGTTCGTGATCCGCAGCCGTGCGCTGAACGAGGTGTGGCGCAACCGCTTTGATGTGAAGAAGAAGCGAGTCGAGCGGATCCGGGCGACGCGAGCCGCCGGCTGAAGCCGAGCTACACCGGCTGTGGGTGCGCTCCGAGGAGCACTATCCGCTATGTCCACTTGCATCGAAGCGGTGCCCAGGCCCCTCTCCCAAGAACAGCGTCGAATGCACCATGCCGTTCCCCTCTCTGCCAATAATGAGTGAGACACGGGAGCTGCAGAAAATACTGTAGAG
>CAYQJS010000002.1:0-119063 GCA_964417895.1 uncultured Chloroflexota bacterium
GGAGACGCCCTCACCCCAACCCCTTCGACAGGCTCAGGGCAGGCTCTCTCCCAGAGGGAGAGGGGGACCATCCTCGCCCCTCCCCCAGGATTGGGGGAGGGGTTGGGGTGGGGGCCCGACCCGAAGCCCCTGTCCCCTATCCCCTGTCCCCTGTCCCCTACGTCGAGCTGCACTGCCACACCTGCTACTCGTTTCGGGAGGGAGCGTCGACGCCGCGCCAGCTGCTGGCTCAAGCGGCTACCCTGGGCTACCCGGCCCTGGCCGTCACCGATCGAGATGGTCTGTATGGGGCAATGGAGTTCGCCAAAGCGGCGGAGGTCGCCGGGGTACGGCCCATCATCGGGGCAGACGTAACGCTCCAGGGTGGCTACCAGCTGGTCCTGCTGGCTGAGACGAGGCAGGGCTACGCGAACCTGTGTCGGCTCATCAGTGGGGCCCGCCTGGCCGAAGCCTCCGTAGGGGACAGGGGACAGGGGATAGGGGACAGGGGCTGCGACGAAGGAACGAGGGGACAGGGGACAGGGGACAGGAGCGGGGACGCGGGGGCACGGGGCTACCGCCCTCACCCCAGCCCTCTCCCAGAGGGCTCATCGTTATACATAAGTCTGTCAAGTAAGTTTGTTGAGGCGTCCGACGATGCGGCAGAAGAGACTCCGGCACCGGTTCCAAGCACGGAATCGGCCAAATGCAGCCCTCGGACCAGCACGGCTCTTCCTAGCAACCGGTCCCCAAAACCTCCTCGGCGGCACGAAATTCGTGCCTGGAACAACTTAACAAATACCTTATGTATAAGGATGAGCCCAGAGGGAGAGGGTGCCCCCTCCGGCCCCCGACCCCCGACCCCTGCCCCCCAGTCCGGCCCCCGACCCCCGACCCCCGACCCCCAGCCGATCGGCGTTCGGCCGCTGGAGCCCAACCCCCAGATCAGCCTCGCGGACCTTGCGCGGCACAGCGGTGGGCTCATCGCCCTCTCGGGCAATGAGCGCGGCGAGGTGCCCGCGCTGGTCGCGGCCGGCCAGTGGGAGCGCGCCGCGGCCGCGGCGCGCCGCTATGCGCGCTGGTTCGGGTCGGACAACTTCTTCATCGAGCTGCAGCAGACGTTGACGCTAGGCGACACCCAGCGAAACCGCGACCTCGTGGCGCTGGCCCGCCAGCTCGGCCTCGGCGTCGTGGCTACCAACGACGTTTGGTACCACGACCGCCAGCGGCACCGCCTGCATGACGTGCTGGTGGCGGTCCGCCACCGCGCCACGCTGGATGGCTCGCATCGCGTGCGGCACGCCAACTCAGAGCGCTACCTCAAGTCGGCGGAGGAGATGACCGAGCTGTTCGAGGAGACGCCCGAGGCGCTCGCGAATACGCTGGCTATAGCGGAGCGGTGTCGCTTCGATCTGGTGAGCGACCTCGGGTACGAGTTCCCTTGCGCGGACGTGCCGCCGGGCGAGACACCGGACAGCCACCTGGCCAATGTCTGCCGGGAGGCTTTTGATAGGAAGTACCCAGAGCACCCCTCCCCCCAGCTCCCTCCCCTCGTAGGGGAGGGGGAGCAGGAGAAGAGCGTTCGGGGGACACCCCCGACCCCCCGGCAGAGGGGGCTCGGCCCCCTCTGCACTCCCCCGAGCACGACCCCCTCCCCTGAGAAGGGAGGGGGAGAGAAGATGGGTTTGGGGGGACACCCCCCACTCCCCCCGCCAGAGGGGCTCAGCCCCTCTGGACTCCCCGGGTACGTTTCTGCTCCCCCGCTGCCAATCCGCAATCCGCAATCCGCAATCCGCAATCGCCTTGTCCCCTGTCCCCTGTCCCCTGTCCCCTGCAACCGTAGGGCGGAAGCCGCCCTGCGGTTGCAAGAGGAGCTGGCCCTCATCAAGAAGCACGGGCTCGCCGGCTTCTTCCTGGCTTACTACGACCTCCTCAAGCTCGCCGGCCGCATCGCTGGCGAGCTCAAGGGCCGTGACCAGGCTCTCCCCCCCGACGAGCGGCCCGTGGGCCGCGGGCGCGGATCGTCCGTCAGCTCCATCGTCTGCTACCTCATCGGCCTCTCCCACATCGATCCCATCGCCAACGAGCTGTTCCTGGGGCGCTTCCTGAACGAGGAGCTATCCTCGGTGCCGGATATCGATCTCGACTTCCCGCGCGACATTCGCGAGGCGCTGCTCAAATGCGTCTGGACCGAGTTCGACGAGGGCCGGGCAGCGCTCGTGTGCGCCTACTCCACCTACCACGGCCGAGCGGCGGTCCGGGACGTGGGCAAAGCGCTCGGGCTGCCGGCCCTGGAGATCGACCACCTCGCCAAGCTCCTGGACGCATGGTCCGGCGACGCTCTCGAGCACGAGGTCGAGCACCTCCCGGGGTTCCGGAGCAGGATGGGCAAGCCCCTGTGGCGCGACCTCCTGGAGCTGAGCCAGCAGCTCATCGGCCTCCCGCGCCACGTCACCCAGCACGTGGGCGGCATGGTCCTCTCCGCGGGCCCTCTCCAGGAGCTGGTGCCGCTGGAGCCCACGCGCATGGAGGGGCGCGTCATGTGCCAGTGGGACAAGGACTCGGTGGACGATGCACGCATGGTGAAGATCGACTTCCTCGCGCTGGGCATGCTCTCGCTGGTGGACGAGTGCCTGAACACCATCGAGCAGCGCCACGGCGCCCGGCCCGACCTCGGACGCATCCCCCATGACGACCCCGAGGTCTTCGATCGCATCTGCGAGGGCGACACCATCGGGCTGTTCCAGATCGAGAGCCGAGCGCAGATCGTGAGCCTCAACGTGACGCAGCCTCGCAACCTGGACGACCTCGCCGTCCAGGTTGCCATCGTGCGGCCGGGGCCCATCGTGAGCGGCGCGTTCCGGCCCTTCATGGAGTACCGCCGGCGCATCCTGCAGGGCGAGACGGTAAACGTGCGCTACATCCATCCCTGCCTGGAGCCGGTGCTGAGGGAGACGCTGGGGGCGGTGCTCTACCAGGAGCAGGTGATCCAGGTGGCGATGGAGATCGCGGGCTACTCCGCGGGCGAGGCGGACCGATTGCGCCGCAACCTGAACCGACGGGGCGGCGCCGAGCTGGCCGGCGAGGACTGGCCGGACTTCCTGGATCGGGCGCGGAGGCGGGAGATTCCGGACGAGGCCACCGAGGCTGCCTTCAAGTCCATCCTCGCCTTCGCGGCCTACGGGTTCCCCAAGAGCCACGCTGTCGCCTTCGGCCTGCTGGCCTACGAATCGGCGTGGCTGCGCTACCGCTACCCGGCCGAGTACTACGCCGCCCTGCTCAACAACCAGCCGATGGGCTTCTACTCGCCCGAGGTGATCGCGGGGGACGCGCGCCGCCACGGCATCGAGCTGGCGCGCCCCGACGTCAACCTCAGCGCCGCGGCCTGCACCGTCGACACCGACTCCCGGATCCGACTGGGCCTCGCCGAGGTGAAGGGGATCGGGCGAGACATCATGCAGCGCTCTCCTCTCGCCGACGCCATCGTCGCCGAGCGCGATGCCCGTGGGCCCTACGCGTCGGTGGCGGACTTCGCCACTCGGACCGGCTGCAGGACCGAAGTGCTGGAGAACCTCGTCATGGCAGGCGCCTTTGACGGATTGCGGAATGGCCGGCGGGAGCTTCTCTGGCAGGTAGGCCTGCTCCGTACCCGGGGAGTCCAGAGGGGCAGAGCCCCCCTGGCGGGGCGTACCCGGGGAGTCCAGAGGGGCTCTGCCCCTCTGGCGGGGGGAGTGGGGGGTGTCCCCCCAGGCTCAACTAAACTCCCCCTCCCCTCGCAGGGGAGGGGGCCGGGGGGAGGGGTGTATCAAAAAGCTCTGCTTCTTCCCATTGATCAAGACATGGTAGCTCTCCCACCCCAGAGTGGGTGGGAGGAGCTGGTGGCCGAGTACGAGATCCTGGGGCTATCGCCCCAGCAACACGCCATGGCGCTGCTGCGGGGAAGCCTCGATCCGGACATCGCCACCAGCGCAGAGGCCGTGCAGATGCCCCACGACGCCGAAGTACGGGTAGCCGGCCTGGTGACGTGCCGCCAGCGCCCGAGCACGGCGAAGGGCGTGGTCTTCGTGTCGTTGGAGGACGAGTACGGCCTGGCGAACGTAGTGGTCTACCCGCAGCTTTTCGACCGCGAGCGCACCCTCCTGATCACTGCGCCTATGCTCATCGTGCACGGGCGGGTGCAGCGCCAGAACGATGTGGTCCACATCGTGGCACGAGCCTTCGAACGGCTCGAGGTTCCAGGTGAGCGGCTGGCCCGGGTCTCGCACGACTTTCGATAAGCTACTTCACCTTCGAGATCGGCTGGTCCGGGTGGGCCGGGTTGGGAATGACCCGGCGGTTGATGGGATCGACGAGCAGGTCCATCTTCTCCAGGGCAGTCAGCCCCACGACGACCTCGTCCCCGAGGACCATCGCACTCTCGAGCTCCTCTCGGTCCAGCACCTGGACGAGGAAGGATTCGGTGAGGTCCACCGCCTCCCGGCGGCCGTCCGCGTATTCCGCGACCCGCTGGCCGATGATGTCAAGCCCAAGGCGTGCGACGACGTGGGGCGGCAGAACGCATCGGATCGCCCGCGTGTCCACCAGAGCTTCCGTCTCATAGATCCGGACCCGCTCTGGCGCTAGCTGCCCGCGGCGCGCGAGGGCAGCCTCCAACGCGTTCGTCAGCTTCGCTCGCGCTCGGACTTCGCCCATCGCTACCTCTCACCGTGAGCGAGTATATAAGGCGGCATTGTGTCAAGCGGGATCGATTGGATCGGGCCGCTCGGCAACTGCGCTGGGTGTGTCAGCGCAGGCGACGCGTTCCGAACCTTCTGTCCGATAAATCACCGTTCTTGAACCTGGACGTTGGTGAACACAACGTCACGAAACGCCGACGGAGTTCCTTCGATGGCGGGAGGTTCGGCCGGTGCGGAACCGCGGGCGGATGCGACGATGTTGGATGTTCTGCAACAGTCTGTAGTACACTGCGCCTCTTACGACCCGTATTCGGCGGGACCACACAGATCAAGTTTGCCGACGCTACCAGTGCGTCGTTCCTGGGGTGTATTCGCCTGAACCTCTCGGTTCCCTTCGGTCGGCCCGCCGTTCTGGTTGCGACATCGCTTGGCACGACAGGGCTGATCATTGCTGTCATCGTGCGCCTCATTGCTGGATTTTCGGACCAGCCCGCCGCTACGACTGTTGATGCACGCCAACAGGGTGCCACCGAGATTCGCGACAGCCCGGCCGCCAGGGTCGCCGCGCCCCTGCCGGCCATCTATACCGTCGCAGAAGGCGACACCCTCTTCGACATCGCGGTTGATCTTGATTCTTCGGTCGAGGCGCTCGCCTTAGCCAACAATCTGAATGACCTGAATCTCCTGCAGGTAGGCCAGAAGCTGGTGGTACCGCCGCCGGGGAGCGCCCGGCAGCCAACGGATCCCGCTCTCACCCTGGCCCAGGTCGCTTCGAGCTACGGCCTGGATGCAGGTACTCTGGCGGCGTACAACGGGATGCCGACCGATCTGGTGGGCCAGCCCACCGGTCGCGAGGCGCTTCTCTTCCCACCCGGCGCGATACCCATGGCCTTAGCGTCGGGGGCTCAATCACCCGAGTTGCTGGCATCGATTCCGTTCGGCGTAGAGCGCGCCGTCGAGCCCTTCGTGTATCGCGTCCGCCCGGGGGACACGCTCATCGATGTCGCCTGGAGGCTCGGGATCGACCTCGACACTATCCTGAACAACAACAGCAACCTGGTGAATCCCGACCGGATTCGTATTGGCGACGAGCTACTCGTCCTGCCGATTTCGGGTTTGCTGTACCGCGTTGAGGAGGGCGATACCCTGTCGGGGATCGCCGAGAAGTTCGGGCTGGACGTCGCCCCGGTCCTCGAGTTCAACTCCCTGGAGCTGGCGAGCAGTATCGAGGTCGGTAGAGATCTGATCCTCCCTGGCGCCGGCCCGGTCTATGCCGGCCCCGCGCAGCCCGGCGTCTCTCGGATCCCTGTGCCGTATCGCTCCCAACTCGATGGTACGCCGTGGGCGGCGGCCAACTGCGGGCCGACCACGCTCGGCATGGGGCTGGCATCTCTGGGAATCCACATGTCCTCCACCGACCTTCGGCGCCAGGTGTTGAACGCCCAGGGCATATGGGGGAACAACGTAGGCAGTCTGATTGACGCGCTGGCCCGCGTCGCGTCCAGCCACGGTGCGCGGCCAATAGGATTCTTCGACGGCAATCGGATCGCGAAGTGGTCCTCAGATGACGTTCGGGAACAACTGCGGGCCGGCCGACCCGTTATCGCGCAGGTCCGTTTCCGAGCGCTCCCCGGGCGCGCCGCGGTGCGTTACTTCAACGATCACTACATCATCCTCACTGGTCTGAGCGGAGAGAACTTTCTCTACAACGACTCGATCGACTCCGATGGTCCGGGCGCGGATCGGCTCATGACGGCCGCCCAGCTCGAGGCTGCGATGAACGCCAGCGACCGGCGGTACGCTTATGCGGCTTTTGCCCTCGCTCGGTGAGGGCAAATTCGCACGCTGTCTGGCGCGAGCTGGCCACGCAGCGCGAGCCCGGCGTCCCAGGCGTTAGTCAGCTTCGCTCGCGCTCGGACTTCGCCTATGGGTTCTGGCTCCTACTTGAGGAGACCCGACACCGGTACGAGGCGTTGCCGCACCGGGTCCACACTCAGCCCGAACTCCTCGAGCGTGACCGCGCCCAGGAGCGGAGCAACGCCCTCTTCTCCGAAGATCACGACGGTAAAGCGCTTCCGATCTTGCAGGCGGACCTGGGCCTGCCCGACGTCGTATTCGACCCGCTCGTCGGCTAGCTGAAAGGGCCGACGCTCCTGAACCTCGACCCCGAGGCGCCGGAGCAGCGAACGCGGGACCAGCGTGTAGGTCGAGCCGGTATCCACGAGCGCGTCGACTCGCTCGAATCGGAGCCCCTGGAGGTCGCCGATCTCCAGGGGGATCTCAAAGGTGCCCATGGCCGGAGTATAGCAGCGAGCCGACTGACGACCCGTCGCCCGAGGAGGGCCGTAAGCCTCTCGATGCCCAGCTTCGGTAAGCTTCGGTCGGCCCCTAATTACGCGCACCCAAGTGGTCAGATGTTACGAATGTTGCCATGCCGAAGGTGGTCGGTCCGGTAGGGGCGCGGCACGCCGCGCCCGCGGGCGACGCATGCGTCGCCCCTACCGACCCTGCATCAATGGGCCCATGCGCAAGACATCTGACCCACTGGTTACGCGCACTTGACCCCGAACCCGCTATCTGTCATGCTGCCGGAGTCACTGCACGGTCAGTGACAGAAAGCAGGTAGCAGACATGCGGCGAACGATCCTGCTGGCGGGCGTCCTACCCTTCGTCTCGGCCTTCCTCGGCGGCGTTCCGGCCTTCAGCCTCGTGGCCGCACCACAGGCAACGGCCCAATCCAGTCAGGCACAAGAGGTGCGAGCATCAGCCTTCACCCTCGTGGGTCCGGATGGCACGGTGCTCGTCCGACTGGGGTCCGGCGGCCAGGGCGCGGGTAACCTGACGCTGAACGATGCCGAGGGCACGAGGCACCTTTCCATCCGCGGCGTGGGACAAATGGTAGCCTACGATCAGGATGGCACCACGGTAGCCTTCACCGCTGGTCGTGCCTTTGGCGACCTCCCCGTCAACGGGGTGCTGCTCGGTCCGGACGGGTCAATTGGCATCGTTGCGCCTCAGCCCTAAACTAAGGGCCCGTCAAAGAATAACTTCCTGGGAGCGCGCCAATAATTCTTTCACAGCCCCTAAAGGGTGCCGGTGGCTCACCGCCAAGATGAAGCCCCCGTAGGGCGAGCCAAAGGGGCCGGCGCAGCACGGGAGGGAGCGATGGCACGCTGGATGCGGTTCATTGTGGTCGGGGTGGCGGTCGTGACCCTCGGCGTGGCGTGCACCGGGCCTGGAGACACCGGTCCGGGCGGGCCCACGAGGGACGGACGTGGACCCGTCAAGCGGATCACGATGGCCTTTCCCCGCGAGATGGACCTCCGCCATAACGTGGCGCAG
Organism: uncultured Chloroflexota bacterium; assembly: GCA_964417895.1. Classification (GTDB taxonomy): domain Bacteria; phylum Chloroflexota; class UBA6077; order UBA6077; family SHYK01; genus CAYQJS01. The sequence continues at coordinate 7,998 of CAYQJS010000002.1, forward strand.
GATCGGCAGGTCCTGCGGCCGTTGGTGAATCCCGGCCTCAGCGTGGTCGACGATCAAGGCTCCCGCCGGCCCGCGCTCGCCGAGGCCGTCCCCACCCTGGAGAACGGTCTGTGGAAGACGTTCCCCGACGGCCGCATGGAGCTGACCTGGCGCATCCGCGCGGGGGCCCGTTGGCACGACGGGGTGTCCTTCACCACCGACGACCTCCTCTTTACCGCCACGCTGGGGCGTGACCGGGACGTGCCGACCCTCAGCAACCCTCTCTTTGCCTCCGTCGAGGAGATCACGGCGCTCGACGAACGCACGATCCTGATCGCCTGGAAGGAGCCGCACATCAGCGCGGACCAGCTCTTCTCGGCCACCACGACCCTCCCGCTTCCGAGGCACAAACTCGAGGGCCAGTACCTGGAGAGCAAGGAGGACTTCCCCCGCCTGACCTTCTGGGTGTTCGACTACCTGGGGACGGGCCCCTTTCGCGTGCGCTCCTGGGACCCGAGCGGCACCGCCGTGCTCGATGCCAATCCGGACTACGTCCTGGGGCGACCGCAGCTCGACGAGATCGAGCTGCGCTTCATTGCCGACGGCAACACGCTCACGGCCAGCATTCTGTCCGGCGCCATCGACATGGGCGTCGGGCTGGCCTCGATCGACCGCGCGCTCGCCATCCGAGACGGCTGGCGGGACGGCCAGGTGACCTTCCGCTTCGACAGCAGTACCTGGATCGTGTTGTATCCGCAGCTGCTCAATCCACGCCCGGCCGTGATCGCCGAGCTTCCGTTCCGGCGGGCGCTCTTCCACGCCATCGACCGCCAGGCCATGGCGGACACCTTGCAGGGCGGCGTCGCCCCGGTGGCGCACAGCTTTCTACCTCCGGGCCAGGCGGAGTATCGCGAGGTCGAGGCGCAGCTGCCCCGCTACGAGTACGAGCCCCGACGGGCGACCCAGATGATCGAGGCGCTGGGCTACACGCGGGGCGCGGACGGGGCTTTGCGCGATCAGACGGGCCAGCGGTTGGAGATCGAGATCCGCACGGGGTCCAGGACCAGGCATTCAGCCCGGGTACGGTGATCGCGGATTCCTGGCAGCGGATCGGGCTTGGAGGCACGACCGCGGTGCGGGCGACGGGGCGCCTGGGGCAGGACCCGGAGGCGCAGGCCACTTTTCCGGGCTTCATGATCCAGAACAGTGCAAGCGGCGTCCCCGGGCTGCGCCGGCTGCACAGCGCGAACGTCCGACTCCCGGAGAACAGCTTTCAGGTGGGCGGCTCCGAGAACGTCAGCCGCTACATGAACCCGGAGCTGGACGGCCTCATCGACGCGTACTTTCGAACCATCCCCTTGGCAGACCGCATCGCCGTGATGGGGCGCATCCTGCGCCACGTGGCCGAGCAGCTCCCGGTGATGGGGATCTACTACAACCCGGCGCCCGATGCCTTCGGCAATCGCCTGCTCAATATCGGCATTGCGCGGGCGTTCGGCTCGGTGCCGAGCTGGAACGCCCACGAATGGGACGTCAAACCATGAGGGTCGAGATCACGTCCCTGGCCTAGAGGCGCAGCCGGAACGCGTCATCCTGAGGCCGCAGGGCGTCCTCGTGAACGTGGGCCCCAAACTGACGCATTTTGTGCCGGGTGCGCTGAGAAATGCGGGCTCCCTTGCGGTTCATGCAGGCTCTCCCTCTTGGTTCTGGGCGTAATCGCCGATCCAGATGACGGCGGGCAATTGACGGATGTAGTCGTAGAGCCGGCGGTCTGCCGTGATGAACGGAATCCCAAGCCGCTGGGCCAAGGCTACGTAGAGCGCGTCGTAGAAGGCAATGCCGTACTGGTGCACCAGGGGGAAAGCTTTGGCGATCAACTCGTCGTCGACGACGGTGGGGAGTGCCAAGGCGAGAAACTCTTCGATGGCCTCGCGACCTTGCTCCGGGGTGAGACGCGGCTCGCGGCCGATAGTGGCGACCGCAATAGCATTGGGCACTTCATAGCGGATCTGATCGGGCGCCACCAGGTCCACCTGCCGATCGCTGAAGCGCGTGAGGAGCAGGGCAGCGGCGTCGGCATCCTCTTCATCGGTGAGATGCCACTTCACCGCGACGGAGGCATCCACCACCATGGCGGGCGGGGCGCTCATTGTGGCCGAGCGGGGGTTTCCCAGGTCCGCGCCTTGCGGACGAGCTCCGCGCTGGTCAAGGGCGCGATGCTGCGCTCCTTGCGCTTCTCCAAGATCTGCGCCACCAACGCTTTGCGCCGGGCGACCTCGGCTGGGCTGGGAGGGGTGAACAGAGCGGGTTTTTGCTCTATGGTCACCACCTCCTCCTCACCGCGAGCTGGGCGAAGCGCCGCCACAACATCCTGTTTCTTGATGCGGATACTGCGGGGGCCCAAGCGATAAGCCGGCAGCTTCTTGGCTTCGATCCAGCGCCAGATGGTAGAGGGGCTCACCTCCAACTCCCGGGCCGCTTCGGCCACCGTGTAAAACTGGCCATTGAGCGATTTCGCCATGGGCGGGCTCCTTCGCGACGGATAGGGCTATATATCGGTCATACTTTGGAAATACTATCATGCACTGCAGTTATTGCCACGAGCGAAGGTGCTGTCCGAGGAGCGCGCCGCTCTCGTCCTCCGGCTGATCACAGCCGAGAGCTCCGGGGCGATCGAGCAGGCGAAGCGCGCGGCCGAGGAATGGCTCCAGGCGCGCCCGGATGACCCGTCCATCCGGTCCGCGCAGCATTCTCGCCGAGCGCGAGGAGTGGCTGCCGGCCCCGCGCGCTCCGCAGGGACGGTAGCACCGCCTGGAACAACCATCGAAGAACTGTCCGCTTGCCGACACTCTTCACTATTTGCGCTGATCTGACTCGATTCCCACCATTAGCGGGTTATGCGTCGGTTGCGTCGTTCCGGTAGGGCGGGGCTTGTCCCCCGTCGCGCAGCTCTCTACGCGGGCGCGAGGCGGGAACGGCGGCTTCGGGCGATGGGCCTGCGACGTTTCATTTGAGCCGGGCGACGTTATCGATATCCTGCCGCGGCACACGGCGCAGTAGCGGGCTGCTGAAAAACCCGCTCGCCCTGAAGGACCCCAGGTGGTTCGACGACGGCTCCAACGTGCACCCCTCCACCCCGAGCCAGTAGGGGCCAATCGATCCCCCAGGATACACTCCCCTTTAGCAGGCTGCTGAAAATCCCCGCTCGCCTTGAGCTTGTCGCAGTGGCCCGATGTGGTTCGACAGGCTCACCACGAGCGGAACCCCAACCTTCTTCAGCAGCCCGTTAGACGGCGAACCACGGAGGACTGATGGCAGCCCCTGACCCCAACGCGTCCCGCTGGAATCGGGCGACCGGCTCACCCGAGCCGAGTTCCACCGCCGGTACTGCGACCGCCCGGACGTCAAGAGGGCGGAGCTGGTTGAAGGAGTCGTGTACGTGGGATCGCCAGTCAGTCGGGCGCACGCTGGACCACATGGCCGAGTCGTCGTCTGGCTGGGCACCTACGCATCGAGGCGCCGGGGACTGGAGGTGCTTGACAGCACGACGGTGATCCTGGACGACGACAACGAGGTCCAGCCCGACGCGATCCTTTGGCGCGAAGAGCCGGGCGGCCCACGCGCGACTGAGGATGGCTACCTCGAAGGGGCGCCGCAGTTGGTCGTCGAGATCCCGGCCAGCTCGGCCTCCTACGATCTGCACGACAAAATGCGCGCATACCGGCGCAACCGAGTGCGCGAGTACGTCGTCTGGCGCGTGCTCGACGAGGCGATCGACTGGTTCCAGCTGGTCGACGGAGAGTATCAGCGGGTAGAGCCGGACGAACGCGGAATCATCGAGAGCAATGTCTCCCCCGGGCTGCGGCTCCACGTGGGGAAGATGCTCGCCGGTGACCTGGCCGGCGTCCTGGCTGAGTAGGGGAGGGACTCACTTCACCCTCGCGCTAACGGACGTATCCGTAGCTCACCAACCTCAGCGATCCCTCCTGCACTAGCCCGATCCCAGGCGCATACGCCTTCTCTTCTGTTGCCCCTGGCTCGAGCTCGGATGACACCCTGATCACGAGGCAGTTCTCGAATGCCCCCGCCGAAGTGGTCACCCTTCCCGACGTGCTGATCACCTCAGCTCGATCCTCTGCTATGCCCGGGACAAATTCCTGGTGGTACTTCATTCCCACCATCGGAGCGCCGGGCATAATCAAACCAGGTCTGCTTCCATTTTCATTTGCGAGCCACGTGCCCTCGCTACTCACGACCCGATCGCCCCGGTATATCTCGACGTCTGCACCGAAAGCGAACACATCACCCGTTTCCCGATCCATCGCGAAGTAGTGTCTCGCAAGCTCAGCGAGCACACCGCGTTTCTCTTCTCGTTCTTCGACCACCCGAGTGGTTATGCCATTAATCTCCTTTGTTTCATCGAGCACGGTCACGGTGAGTTGTTCGCTGCGCGTTTCCATTACGCGCTGGAACCCCGGGTTGAGAACGAAATACCGCGATTCCCCGGTATGTGTGAGGGCGCGTTGCGGGATATTGAACTCTATCTGCCACTCCTCAGGGCTTGCGTTGACGGCCTGGACGGCTTGACTACCACAGGATGCGAGCATCGTGCATAACGCTGTCGCGGTGAGGACGAGGCACAGCTTCTGCGTCATCACGTAGAAACCTCCATGCGTTGACGTGCGCCTGGCATTAGCCCAACTACCGCACTTGACGCATTATTGCGCAGCTTTTCCCCTGTTCGTCACTACAAACTGTCTTCCTCCGCGAATCGGAGGGCTTCTTGGTGCTCAATCGAATGCGGAAAGCCATTATACGGTAAATAGAGAGCTGAACTTCAACTTTACGATAATAACTTCGTCACTATTTGGGTCTCCACCACCATGCATATAGGATGCGCCAACCTTGCTCAGCGTTCACAGCCGCTTCTGCGCTTCCAAAGCGCTCGGAAGTTGGGTGAGCGATTCGGGCCTGCTAGTGGGCCAGTTCCTATGGATTCGGGATCACGGTCACCCCCACCCCAACCCTCCCCCGCAAGGAGGAAGAGAACTGGTTCCCTCCCCCCTTGCGGGGAGAGTGAGGGAGGGGGGTAACACCCACGTTCATGCGAAGTGACCCACTATCCCTGGCCGTTCCTGCGGTTCTGCATCCAGCTCTGCACCTGCTCTCGAGGGAGCTGGACCAGCGAGCGGTGCTGTTGCTGGAGCTTGCGCCGCAGCGTTTTCTTTGGCCCCTCGCGCCCGTTCTCCGGCACCACGGTGCGCTCCTGCCAGGACCGCTCGAAGTCCTCGACGGTCCGGCCCGGGAACGCGAGGACGATGCGGTAGAGGTCCTCGATGAAGTGGGCGTCCGGCCCGCCGAGGGCGAGGAGGTTATGTCGGTCGCCGATGGCGCGGAGCCTGGGGAGGGACCCTGGGGCGGTGAAGTACGGCGTGAGCAGCTCGTAGCCGAAGAGCTGAACCCGGGCGGCCATACGGGCGAGCCGCCTCCGCCCCATTCCCACCATCGGCGCATCGACGTGCGGCACGACGACGTAGCATCCCATAGTGTTCAGCTCATCGACGAGCTTGCGGAGCGCCTGAAACTTCTTGGGGACCGCGGTGGGAAACGGGGGCCGCATCCTGTACGCGAGCACGTGCGTGAAGCCGAAGGCCGTCGCCTCGACGCCCCAGATGGGCTGGACTCGCGAGCCCGGGTGGCGATCCTTCCAGTTGAGGGCCGCGGCAAACGAGCGGCAGTCATCGTGGTCGGTGATGCCGACGATGTCAATCTCGCTATTGGTCTCGATCTCGTCCAGGAGCTCGTCGACCGTGGACATTCCGTCGCTGAACGCCGAATGCACGTGAAGGACCGCTGCACCCACGGACTGGTACTCCGGGTCGAGGGGGTCGGGGCAGTCTACATGCTTTCGTGTCTGGCAGGCCACGAAATGGCTGTCCACCCACCCCCTTATTCCGCGTCGCGGAAGCGAGGCACGCGCCACAGCACCGTCAGGGTGATTGGGATCATCGGCACTGCCAGCAGCGCGACCGCGGCGGGCGCCCCGGCAACCTCGGCGAGCCAGCCGAGCGTCACGGCGCCCAGCGGCGCGATGCCCCGGTCCATGTCATAGATCGAGAGCACACGGCCGCGGTATTCCTCTGAGACGCGGCCGAGCAGCAGCGCGCTGTTCATCGTGAAGTAGGCCGTCTGCACGATGCCCACGAGGCCGGTCAGGACAAGCGCCAGCGGGAACGAGGGCGAGTACGCGAACAGGATGAGGCCCACTGCCTGGAGCACCGCCCCAACGAGCAGGATGGCCCCCTTCCGCTGTACCGAGCCCATTACCGCGATGCCCAGCGCTCCCAGAAAGGCGCCCCCCCCGATGGCCGAGTTGAGCAGGCCGAAGCCGACCTCCCCCACCTGGTGAATATCCCGCGCGAAGGCTGGAAACAGCGTCTGCGACGAGCCGGTGCAGAATCGCTGTGCAAGCGACAGGACGAGCAGTGTCAGGATGACGTCGCGTCCGCGCAGGTAGCGCAGCGCGCCCATCACGTTCTGGGCGATGGACTCCCGGGCCGCCGACTGGGAGCCGCTCGGGACGCGCAGCAGGAGCGTCATGGCGACGGCCGCGATGGCGACAACCGACTGCACGACGTAGGTGCCCCCAATTCCCACCGCGGCAATGAGCACCCCCGCGATGGAGGGAGCCACCAGGTGGGTCAGCTGCCGCCCGACCGAATGCAGGGCGATGGCGTTCATGAGCGCGCTCTCGGGAACGACGGCCGGGATGAGCGACTGACGGATGGGGAACTCCGCCGCGTTGAAGATGCCCTCCGCGGCGGTGAGCGCGAACACGTGCCACACCTCCAGGTGGCCGGTCACCAGGAGGAACGCGAGGAGCACGATCGCGCCGGAGTTACCCGTGCGGACGACCAGATAGAGCTTCCTCCGGTCCATCCTGTCGGCCAGGAGGCCTCCAAGCCCAGAGAACACCAGCACCGGCACGCCCCGCACCGCCTGCACGACGCCCAGCAGCAGCACCGAATCCGTCATCTGGTACACGAGCCACGGACGGGCGATCATTTCCATCCAGAACTGGCTCGACGCCGTTATGTGGCTCAGCCACAGAACCATCGAGCCCGGGTACTGGAGCGAAGAGAAGAAGCCCCTGGGTTGCCCCAGGGGCTTCACCGCCGAACTTTCTCCACGGACTTCAGCCAAGGTCATCCCCAGACGGGTTCCGAGTTCCAGGTTCCAGGGTGGTGATTGCGGGGCGCGGGGGCTATGCTACAATATCCTCGCCGAAGACTCCCCATCCAGGTCAGCGGTGAATCTATGGCGAATGAGCGCAATGCGAACCCCTCGGCCCCGCAGGTCCAGACGGGTGGCCTTCGCTCGTACACGCCGACACAACTGTTCTTCATGACGCGCCTCTCCTGGCTGATGCGGCAGCGGCGCGAGCTTCTGAACACGCTCGACGCCAACGATTGGCGGCGCAGGGCCCTCGACAAGGCCCTGTACTCCACGTTCCTCGACTGCACCGAGGAGGGCGTGGGCGATGAAGCCAAGGGCCTCCTCGCTCAGCAGAACCAGAACGCCAACTAGCCCTCAGCTATCCGCCATCCACTACCGCATCCCTCCCTTCACGCCCGCCCGCAGACTTACTTGACTACTCCCGGCTGTCATACACGGCGAGAAGCTGAGAGTGTCATGCTGAGAGGATGGGAAAGAACTGTCACCCTGAGCGAGCGAAGGGTCTGCTGGCGCTTGCAACTGCCGCCAGATTCTTCGCCTTCGGCTCAAAATGACACATGTTCACACGCTATGAGCCAGGGACGAAGCATCTCCCGGCAGACCCTTCGCTTCGCTCGGCATGACACAAGCCCTCAGCGGTCACCCAGTCTCTGCTTTCGGCTGATGCCTGATGGCTGAATGCTGACGTGGGACGCCATCCTGGCGGCGGCCGTTCGTCTGGCCGAAGCCTGGATCGTGCGGCTGGCGATCGCGGTGGTCATCGTGCTGGTTACCTGGCAGATCGCCCGCTGGGCACGAGGGTCATTCGATCGCGCCGCCCTGCGAACACGCGCCGACGCCAACGCGCGAGCGCTCGCCGGCCGCCTCATCTACGGCGCCGTCTGCGTGCTGGGCCTGATCTGGCTCCTGCTGCTGCTCGGTGTGGACCAGGCCGGGATCCTGGCGACGTTCGGGGCGGTGGGCCTCGCCCTCGGCCTGGCAGTGCAAGATGTGCTGAAGAGCTTTTTCGCCGGCCTCTACCTGCTATTCGAGCGGCCCTTTGTGATCGGCGACGAGATCGAGGTGAAAGAGCATGTCGGGCGGGTCGAAGAGGTTGGGTTCCGCGCCACGACGATCCGGATGCAAGACAACACGCTGGTGGTGGTGCCCAACTCGATCATCTTCTCCGAGGTGGTGAGCAACCGCTCGGCACGAGAGTCCAGGGTCCCGAAGCCGGAGCCGAACGGGGGCCCCGTCGAGCCGGAGTCGTAGGGGGCAGACACGACCCAGAGCCGCGTCACAAGCTTTGCTTGGCTTCCGTCGGACGCCCCCTCTCCCGAGCCGCTTCGCGGCCCGACCTCTCCCACGAGGGAGAGGCAAATACTCCCTCCCCCCTCGCGGGGGAGGGCTGGGGAGAGGGGGATCCTGGTCTGCTCACCAAACCTTGTGTCTCCGAGCGCTACACACCCACTTCCAGGCGGTCCGAGAGGAAGCGGGGCAGGCCAGCCCGGCGCATGCGCGCCTGCACCGCCGCCACATCGTAGGCTACGCGCCGCCACCGCAGCTCAGCGTGGATCGTGTCATACACGAGGTACGCCGCTCGGGGATCGCGATCGCGCGGCTGTCCCACGCTGCCCGGGTTGGCTATGCACCGGTCGGAACCCAGGGGGAACGCCGAGTCCGCCGGCATGTAGCCGGGCGCCACGCCGTCCGTCTGGCGCACGAATATTGACGGCACGTGGGTGTGGCCCACGAGGCAGAGCGGCGTCGAGAACGCTTTGAAGCCCGCGGCGGCGATCGCAGCGCTCAGCACATACTCCCAGACCGGCTCGCGCGGGCTGGCGTGCGCCAGGGTCACGCCGTCGATCTCGGTCATGGGGGCCAACGACGCGAGGTAGGCCCGGTTGTCTGGACGGAGCTCGCTCGCGGTCCATGCGGCGGCGGACTCCGCGTCGCCGCTGAACTCGTCGCTGGGGATGGCGCCGACGGCGACGAGGTCGTGATTGCCGGCAATGGTCTTCACGCCCCGCGCTCGGAGCGCGTCGATGCACTCATTGGGCCAGGGGCCGTAGCCCACAAGATCGCCAAGGCACCAGAGCTCGTCGACTCGCCCCATGTCGGCGAGCGCGGCTTCGAGGGCCACGAGATTGGAGTGGATATCGCTGACGACACCGATGAGCATGAACCTGCTCGGCCACCTGGCCGCGTTCATAGACGTAAGGTGCCTATAATTCGAGAGGATACACAGTCTGGTACCCCGACAACGGTACTGTTGATACGTTCGCGCAGGGTTGGCCCTCACCCCAGCCCTCTCTCGCTGCGGCAGGAGAGGGGGCGGACAGCGCCTCGCCCACCGCCGTGGGAGAGGCCGGCCGCCGGCCCGAGGGCCAAGGACGGGTGAGGGCAGGCCCGTCCGGAACCCATCAAGCCTCGTTTGCAGCTCAGCATGACGTGGTTGTTGGCCTCAGGGAATACGGATGACGATCTCGAGCGTCGGCGAATTCACACTCATCGATCGACTGGCTGCTGTTCTCAAAGACACCGGCCCGACTGGGCTGCTCGTGGGCATCGGCGACGACGCCGCCGCGTGGAGGCCGACCCCCAATACAGTAACCGTTGCTACCACGGACGCCCTCGTCGAGGGCGTCCATTTTGACCTGTCCACGACGGGCTGGGCGGACCTGGGGTGGAAGGCTCTCGCGGAAAACGTCAGCGACGTGGCGGCCATGGGTTGCTGGCCCCGCTACGCCCTCGTCGCCCTGGCGCTGCCGGATCGCCTGTCAGTCCAAGACATCGAAGAGCTTTATCGAGGGCTCCAGGCGTGCGCGACGGCCTTCGGGTGCCAGGCCGTCGGTGGCGACGTGGTTGCATCGCGCGACGTCACCATCGCCGTGACCTTGATCGGAGAGTCGCTCCCGGCCGCGGGCGCGGACGACCAGCCGCCCCTGCTCCGTCGATCCGCCGCTCGCCCCGGCGACGTCATCGCGAGCACCGGCCCGCTGGGCGCCTCCGCCGCCGGCCTGCGCCTGCTCAAGGAGGCAGCCAACCTAGAGGGAGAAGATGCCGCGGCGCTTGTCAGCGCCCATCTGCGACCCATGCCTCGCGTCACGGCGGGCGTGGCGCTCGTCCAGGCCGGCGTGCGCTGCGCCATCGACGTGAGCGACGGCCTCGTGGCTGACCTGGGACACATCTGCGAGCAGAGCGGCGTCGACGCCGAGATCCAGGCTGACCGCGTTCCATTACCTCCGGCGGCCCAAGCTCGCTTTCCCGACACGGCGCTCGACATGGCGCTGGGCGGTGGTGAGGACTACGAGCTTGTGTGCACGGGGCCGGCCGAAGCGCTGGCTCGCGCCAGCCGCGAGCTGGCCGCCCGGGGAGAGCCGCCGCTGGTCACCATCGGCAGAATCCTCCCTCAGCGCGGGGCCGCTCCCCGCGTGAGCGTGCTAGGGGAGGACGGCGATCTCGTGCGCCCCGAAAGGGCGGGCTATGAGCATTTCACCCATGAAGCGAGGAGCACATGGCCGAAGCTGTGACGATCGAGACGCACAGCGAGGACGAGACGCGCGCGCTCGGCGCCGAGATCGGGACTGTGGCGAAGGCCGGCGACATCGTCCTGCTCCTCGGTACCTTTGGCGCCGGGAAGACGACACTGGTGCAGGGAGTGGGCAGAGGCCTCGGGGTGGAGGGCAACGTCAACAGCCCATCATTCACCATCGCCAACGAATACCGTGGGCGCATCCCGCTGTACCACGTTGACCTGTACCGCGTCGAGGAGATGGACTCGACGACCCTCGAGGCCCTGGTCGAGTACTTTGGCGGAGACGGCATCTGCATCGTCGAGTGGCCCGGATCGCTACCCTCCAGCTTGCAGCGGGACGCAGACCGCATCGAGATGATCGTAACCGGGGACACGAGTCGAAGGCTCACGCTGCTGGCCGGTCAGCCAGCGCTCCAGGCGATCTTCGAGCGCCATGCCCGCGCCGCCCGTCCTGAGCCCGTGGAAGGACGGGCGGAGGCTCCGGATCCCTCTCCCATCGGAATGGGAGAGGTTAGGTGAGGGCCCCCTCCCGAGCCCTAACATCATCGGCCATCGAGGCTTGCCCTCACCCCACCCCTCTCCCGCTGCGGCAGGAGAGGGAGCCTGCCCGCTCACCCAACCATCGGTGCTCTTGCTCCGAGGTGCGCGCACCCAGCCTCTCCCGCTGCGGCAGGAGAGGGAGCCTGCCCGCTCGCTCAACCATCGGTGCTCTTGCTCCAAGGTGCCCGCACCCAGCCTCTCCCGCTGCGCGGGAGAGGCGTAACGGATTGCCACGACCATGAACGCACAGATCGGCCCCATCCTCGCCATCGACACATCCGGAGACACGGCCAGTGTGGCCCTCTACCGCGACCGCGTGCTGGCAGAGGCGACCTGGCTCGCGGGTCGCCGTCACTCGGTGCAGCTGCTCCCAGCCGTTGACCGCGTGCTCGATCAGGCTAGCACGGAAAAGCGCTCGCTCTCCGCCATCGCCGTCGCCGTGGGGCCCGGCTCATACTCGGGGCTGCGCGTGGGGATCTCCACTGCCCTGGCGATCGCGCTGGCGCTCGACCTTACCATTACGCAGGTGCCAACGCTCGACGTCATCGCTTTCGCCCAGACTGCTTTCTCGACCGCGGATTCGCGCACGAGCCGCCCCGTTCGGGCGGCGATTCACGTGGGTCGGGGTCGCTACGCGACGGCCCGGTTCCGACGGGCGGGCTCCCAGCTCGAGCACGAGACGCGAATCGAGGCCGTGGAGCTCGGGGAGCTGGTCGAGCTGGCGGCCGCCGAGCATTCGCTCCTGGCCGTCGACCTCGATCCCGAGACGCGCGAGCATCTCGACCGTCAGTACGGGGCGCGGGTCGAGCTGGCGAGCCCAGCGGCCAGCGCCCGCCGGGCCGGCTTCCTCGCGGAGCTGGCCGCGCTCAAGATTCGGCGCGGTGAGCCCGTCGGCAGCCTTGCAGTCGAGCCCATCTACCTCCACAGTTGACTCTGAGAATTGTCACTCTGAGCGCAGCCAAGGGTCTGACGGCAGATGCTTCGCCTTTGGCTCAGCATGACATTTCGGCTGTCCGTGACATGCCCAATTGAACATGACCACTCCCAAGTACTTCGTCGAGCCCATGCAGGTCCGGCACATTCCGGCCGTTTCGGCGATCGAGCGGGACTCGTTTCCTACGCCATGGCCCAGCTCCGCGTATCGGCGCGAGATCGAGCGCAACCACATGGCCTATTACGTCGTTGCCAGGCGCTCACCGCTGGCAGGCGCGCCGCGGCGCGAGCGGCGCTTTCCTGTTGCAGGGGTGGACAGGACCGACGAATCGGACGGCCTCTTCGCTCGTCTGGCGCGCGTGCTGCGCGGCGAGGCCCGAGCCTTCAGTCCGGAGGAGGCCGCGGAGCTCGAGACGATTGTGGGCTACAGCGGCATGTGGCTGATGGTGGACGAAGCCCACATCACGACCATCGCGGTGGACCCGGCGTACCGCTCCCTGGGAGTGGGAGAGCTCCTGCTGGTGGCCCTGCTCGACCGGTCCCGCGAGATCGGCGCCCACGAAGCGACCCTGGAGTGTCGAGTTTCCAACCAGCTAGCCCAGGCCCTTTACCGGAAGTACACATTCCGCGAGGCGGGGATTCGCAAGCGGTACTATAGCGACGATGGTGAGGACGCCTTGATCATGACGAGCGAGGCGCTCGCCTCACGGACCTTCACAGAGGTTCTGGCTCAAAACCGCCAGCTGCTCCTGGAGCGGCTGCGATAAAGAGAGGGAAAACTGTCATGCTGAGCCGCAGGCGAAGCATCTGGGGTGGGCATCGAGCTGTGAGCCTCCGACCGACGTTTCGGCGCCCGCACGGATGAAAACTGTCATGCTGAGCCGCGGGCGAAGCATCTGGGGTCGGCATCGAGCTACGAACCTGCGCCCGGCGTTTTCGGCGCCCGCACGGATGAAAACTGTCATGCTGAGCCGCGGGCGAAGCATCTGGCGTGGGCATCGGGCTGCGAGCCTCCGACCGACGTTTTCGGCGCCTGCAGACCCTTCGCTCTCGCTCAGGGTGACAATTCAGGACAACCCGCGCGCGCCGCTTGGCAGGCGCGGGCGGGTCGCCTCGGAGACTGAGAGTAAAGATGGCTGACACGCTCGTCGCGCTCGACGCGAACTCGCTCATCCACCGCGCGTTCCACGCCCTCCCGCCGGAGATGACGAGCCGGACGGGCGAGATGACCAACGCCGTCTACGGCTTCACGATGATGCTGCTCAAGGTCACGAACGACCTGAAGCCAACGCACATCGCCGCGGCGTTCGATACCCCGAAGCCCACGTTTCGCCACGAGCGGTTCGACGCCTACAAGGCCACGCGGCCGCCCACGCCTGACGGGCTGTTCCAGCAGTTCGCCCGTGTGGACCAGGTGCTTCAGGCGTTGCGCGTCCGCGCCTTTCGCCAGGAGGGGCTGGAGGCCGACGACCTTCTGGGAACCATCGCGGACCGGGCGGCGGCGCTGGGCGTCGAGGTGGTTGTCGTGTCGGGTGACAACGATGCGCTGCAGCTCGTCGGGCCGAGAACCAGGGTCCTCGCGTTGCGCCGTGGGGTGACGGACACCGTGCTCTACGACGAGCAGGCGGTCCGCGAGCGCTACGGACTCGATCCCGCGCAGCTTGTCGATCTCCGCGCGCTGCGCGGAGACGTGACGGACAACATCCCCGGCGTCCCCGGGAGCGGCGAGAAGACGGCCACCCAGCTCCCCGCCGCCCATGGCGACGTCGAGCGCATCCTCGCCAATCTCGACAAGCTGCCTCCCCGCCAGCGCGACCAGCTCGCCCCGTACGCGGAGCAGATCCGGCTGTCACGCGACCTGGCGCAGATCGTGCGTGACGCGCCCATCGAGTTTCGGCTGGAGGACTGTGCAGTCCAGATGCCTGACCGCGAGAGGGCCCTGGCCCTGTTCCACGAGCTGGATTTCCGCAGCCTCATCGACCGCCTGCCACGGGAGGGGGTTGCGCGCCCCGGCGCGGCGCCGAGCCGCCAGACCGGTGCCGGGCGACGCAACGGGCACCCCGAGCAGCCCGCGTTGTTCGGCGCGGCCGACGAGGCGGCGGTGGAGCCCGAGCCGCTGCCGGCGTCGGCCGTCTGCTCGCTGGACGAGCTGCGGGAGCGGGCGCTACAGCTGCGGACGGGCGGCGAGACGGTGGCCTTAGTGCTCCTGCTGAGCCGCCCCGACCCGATGCGGGCCGACATCCTCGGCATCGCCCTGGGGAGCCCCACCAGCGGCCCCCTCTACATCCCCTGCGCGGGCCCCCCCGGCAATCTCCCCGGCAATGTCATGGAAGCCGGGGCGCCACGGCCGCTGGCGGTGGGTGAGGCGCTCGAGGTGCTGCGCCCGCTCTTGGAGGATCCCGGCGTCCCCAAGGCGAGCCCCAACGCGAAGCAGATCATGGTGGTCCTCGCCCGGCACGCCATCGACCTTCGCGGGGTCGACTTCGACTCGGGGATCGCGGCCTATCTGGTCGAGGCTTCGCAGCGGGCCTTCACGCTGCAGGACCTGAGCTGGTCGCGCCTGAACCGCGAGCTTCCGAGCATCAAGGCGGTAGCGGGCGAAGGGCGCTCGGCGCTGCCCCTCGATCAGGTTCCCATCGGGAAGATGGCCGAGCACCTCGGCCAGGAAGTGGCCACACTGATCCAGCTGCGCCCCATCCTCGAGCGCGAGCTGGTGGAGGGCGGTCTGGAGGAGCTGTACCGCGATGTCGAGCTGCCCCTGGTGACCGTGCTCGCGGCCATGGAGCGCACGGGCGTTTCCGTCGACGTGCCATACCTTCAGGAGCTGAGCCGCGAGCTGCACGAGCGCGTCGCCGGCGTGGAGTCGGGCATCTTCAGCGCAGTGGGCCACGAGTTCAACATCGGCTCGCCCCAGCAGTTGGCGAACGTGCTGTTCGACGAGCTGAAGCTGCCGGGCGCCAAGCGCACGTCGACGGGTCGAGCCTCGACTGCCGCTGACGTGCTGACGGGCCTCAAGGGCACCCACGAGATCATCGACTTGATCCTGGAGCACCGCGAGCTGACCAAGCTCAAGTCGACCTACGTCGACGCGCTCCCCCTCCTGGTCCATCCTGAGACGGGCAGGATCCACACGACCTTCAACCAGACCGTCGCGGCGACTGGCCGGCTGTCCTCACAGGAGCCAAATCTACAGAACATCCCCGTGCGCACCGAGCTGGGCCGACGCGTGCGCCGCGCCTTCATCGCTGGCGAGCCGGGGTGGAAGCTGATCTCCGCCGACTACAGCCAGATCGAGCTGCGCATCCAGGCGCATCTGACGCAGGACCCCACCCTCCTGGAGGCCTTCCGCGCAGGGGAGGATATCCACGTTGCCACCGCAGCCGAGCTGCACGGCGTACCCATCGAGGACGTGACGCGGGACATGCGGAACCTGGCCAAGACGGCGAACTTCGCCATCATGTACGGGGTCAGCCCATTCGGGTTCGCCGAGCAGACCGGCCTCTCGCAGCACGACTCGGCCGACTTTATCCGCCGCTACTTCGAGCGCTTTTACGGCGTCGAGGCCTTCCAGAAGCGGCTCATCAAGGAGGCCCGGGAGTTCGGCTCGGTGATGACGCTCCTGGGAAGGAA
Source organism: uncultured Chloroflexota bacterium (assembly GCA_964417895.1). Classification (GTDB taxonomy): domain Bacteria; phylum Chloroflexota; class UBA6077; order UBA6077; family SHYK01; genus CAYQJS01. The sequence goes on from CAYQJS010000002.1 coordinate 23,833, forward strand.
GCGCACCATCCCCGAGCTGCGCTCATCGGTGTACGCAGTGCGTGCCGCGGGCGAGCGGATGGCGGTGAACGCGCCCGTGCAGGGCTCCGCCAGCGACATTATCAAGGTGGCGATGGTCCGCCTCCAGGATCACTTGCAGGACGCGGGCATGCATTCGCGGATGCTGCTGCAGGTGCACGACGAGCTGATATTCGAGGCGCCAGAGGACGAGGTGGCGGATCTCCAGGCGTGCGCCAAAGACATCATGGAGAACGCCATCGCCCTCTCCGTGCCGCTGGTGGTGGACTTCCGCGTGGCGGAGAACTGGGGAGCCATGTACTGATCCGCGCGTCGGGGTCAGGGAGGCGCGTCGTGGGGCTGCAGTTCGGAATTTTCGATCATATTGAACCGGTGCCGGAGCTCTCGCTAGCTCAGATCTACCGCGAGCGGCTGGTCCAGGTGGAGGAGTACGATGCCGCGGGCTTCTATGCCTACCACCTGGCGGAGCATCACACGCCCGCGGTCCACAGCCTGGCGCCTTCGCAGAATGTGTTCCTCGCAGCGGCGTCGCAGCGAACGCAACGGTTGCGGCTGGCCCCGTGTGTCTACGTGCTCCCCCTCCACCACCCGCTCCGGCTCATCGAAGAGATCTGCATGCTGGACCACCTCAGCGACGGCAGACTCGAAGTCGGCGTCGGACGAGGCGGCCTCGTCGAGGCGTACTTCTGGGGGAACGATGCCGACGTCGACCGAAATCAAACGCGCTATCTGGAGACCCTCGACGTCATTCGGACAGGTTTGAGCCATGACAAGCTGACGTACGAGGGCGAGTTCTTTACCTTTGACGCGCTCCCGATGCGCCTGCGCCCCAGGCAGGAGCCCTATCCCCCGATGTGGTACATGCGAAACGTTGAGTCGGCTGCTGCCGACGGCATGCATGCCATCATCGTCGGATCCCTCGATAGCTTCGAGAGGAACGTTCAGCGCTACCACGAGCTGTGGACCGAGCACCACGGGGCTGGCGCCCGAACTGTGCAAGGGACTGAGCCGAAAATCGGGCTCGTGAACCACATCGTCCTGGCGGAAACGGACGAAGAGGCGATCACCATCGCGCAGCCGGCGTGGCAAAACTACGTGTGGAACCTGGAGACTCCGCGTCGCCTGGAAGCGCAGCGACGTGGCCTCACGCAGTTTCTGGGCCCGACGATGTCGGCCCGCCCGATGGGTTTACCGGATCGAGAAGCCGACGTGGAGCGGTTTCGCATTCCCGAGCGCACCGAGGAGCAGCAGCGTCGCCGCGCGAGCCCCGGAAACATCGGCGGCGACGGGCGCGGGGCGGGATTCAGCGCGATCGCCGGCAAGCCTGACTCCATTCGCGTCTTTATGGATGAGTACGTCGCGACCGGCGCGAACTACTTCGTCTGTTCGTTCCAGTGGGGCAACCTCAAGAATGATCAGGCCAGGCGCTCTATCGACCTCTTCGTCAACCAGGTCATGCCGCACTACAGTTGAGCGGAACGCGCATCAACGGCACGAAGAGCCGTCCTGGCGGCCCGGATTAGAGCCCGATCACCCGCCTCATTTGCTTCCAGGTGAAGCGCCTCGAGCTTTAGGGCCCAGAAGGCCACCGTTTTCTCGGCGAGCGCCATCCACGGGCCCTCCGCCGGAAGCCTTTCTAGCCACTCCACGTCGCGTCGCAGCAGCGCAAGTTGGAGCTCGAGTTCCGTGTAGCGGCAAGCGATTAACGGGAGCCGCTCCTGCTTCGCCGCTGGGTAGTTGGTTCCGGCAACCAGCTCGTGCGGCTCGAGCTTGAAGAGCCCCGCCAGAAGCACGACAGTCCGCTCGCTAGGCTGAGCCAGCCCCAGCTCGAAGTGGGAGACTGCGACTCGAGAGGCGCCGAGTCGTGCAGCCAGATCCCCCTGCGTCCAGTTCAGCTGAGTGCGAAGCCGGGCGATCCGCTGGCCCAACGACTCGGCTCGTTCGGGGTAACGCTGCTCCATTGGCCGATCATACGCGCGTGGCCCCGGCACTCCACGCTGAGTGCAGGGCTTGGAAAAACGCGTCGGCCGTCTCGGTGATCAGCCTTTCGTCGATCGTTGAAAAGTCGGTGTGTTGCGTCCATCGCGGTGCCCGGCCTGCCCCGAACTCTTCGACGCTTTCAGTCAAATACGGGCTGACCCATCGTTCATCAAGCCCACGGCTAAAGTCCTCGCCGAGCAGCACGGGACGGAGGTCGAGATCACGAAGGCTGGCACCAACGTAAACCCACAGTCGCGGATGGCTCGGGTCAAGCAGAACGCGGAGCGCCTCCAGCTTCTGCTGACCGAGTCCCTGCTCGGTCTGCTCCGTACTGACTACGCAGGTCTCGATGTCTGCGATCGATCCATGCAGCTTGAGGAGCGGGATAGCCGGCTCTTCGCCTACCAGATAACGCTTTACGTACGCGGGCGCCTCAGCGAAATCCTGCTGCGACGCGAACACCTTCAGTGGGGCTTCGGTGGTTTCGACAAGAAGGTCGAAGTTGACCTCAGCCACAACTATCCGCCCCACCGCCTGCTCAAGCACAGCCGCGAGATGGAGGACTGCCGGCCCGGGAGCTTTGATTAGCTGATCGTGTCGCTCTCGGAACCCTCGGAGCGTCGGCAGGCTCGAGTCCATCCGCTGCTCGACACGAATGACCTCCTCCAATGTCAATTGCCGGACGAATTCCTCCTGCGACATGTGTTGCTCGTGAGGGGTGAGCCAGCCTTGGTCTGAGACCCATCGGTGGAAGCGAGCGGCGAGGTCGGTCGATGTGACCGATTCCTCCGGGATGCTCAGTAGTCGACGGATCGCGGCATCCCGCAAGGTGTTCCCTAGCGGAAGGCGGGAGGAGGCACTGAACCCTGCGCCAAGAAATAAGACGAAAGGCCTCTCGTGTCTCGCGATCTGCCCGGCGGCAGCCTGCAAATCGTCGGTGCCCTTGCGACGCAGCAGGCGGTCCCCGTACACAGCCAAATGGAAACCACGTCCTGTTTGGCAGTGCAGGCCGATGTCTATTGCGGTTTCAGCAACGAAAACCAGGGTTCGCAGGGTGCGGTGAGGCGCTCCGTCCAGTTGGTCAACGGCCAGCGACCAGATTGCTCGTCGAAAGGGAAGGTCGATCAGATTCTCGCGGTAGGCGATGACCGCGAGTCTGTGCTCGTCCAGGTCTCGATGGACGACGGCTCGGGCCACGGCGAGCACCTCGAGTTCTCCTTGGCTCGCGACAGCAGCGGTGGAGCCTGCGAACGTGGCATCCAGAAAACCGGCACCTTGGTTCACGAGATCTACATGTCGATCTGCGGTGAATTGGCTAGTCAGGCTCTCCCTAACGGCCGCCCGCCGTATCGGGTCCGCTGTCCCGGGCACAGGCGCCTGCAGTTCGCTGTCGAGGGTGCTCAGTAGCCGACCCTCGCAGACTTCACAAAATGAGACAAGCACTGGCAGCGCGGCTGGAAGATCATCGACCAGGACACGAATGACGTTCGTCTGGTCGGCTGCTGCACGCTCATGCCTGCGCACGAGTTCAGCCGCCAGATCGAACAGCGATACTGCGCGGCTCACGCGCCTGAGTCTATTGGGACGCGGAGAGTATGCAGGAGTCGCTTACGTAACTCCTCGGTGTCCAAGGGGCGTTCGTGGACGAGTCCGAACCCCGCTAGTCTTGGCAACTCCTGGCGCAGTGCGACGACCAAGGCGTCGTATGCGGCCCCAAACCTTTCGGGAGTGGCACGTGCGCGATGCCCGCGGACTAAATCCCGAGTGACTAGCTGTATTACCTCATCCTGTGCCTCCGGCCGGATCCATACCTTGCCGTCGACCCCACCGCGGGCGTCTCGCACGACGAGCCCGTCGCCGAGTCGTCTCCTCGCCTCGTAGAGCATCCATCCGCTCACTAGGCGAGGGTCGCTTCGGTTTCTACGCTGGCTTGGGGCGAGAATGTCGGCAAAAGCCTGCACCGGCTTGAAAAAGGCCTCGTCCACAACCTCCCTAGCCGAACCTGAGGCAAACCGGGTAAGAGCCCTATCTTCGGCAGTACAACGGTTGACAAGAAGCGCAATGACCACCCCCGCTGCCGGGACCTGCAGCGGTTTGGTCGAACCGGTCAATAGTTCCACTACTGACTGCAGGCGGTGGCGCGCCCAGTCTCGGTACAAACCGGCCAGCAGCCGGTCATAAGGGATCAACTTGGCGTCTGCCATGAAGTAAACGGGCCCAGCAGGAAGATGGTCGAGGAGATCTAAGGCGCATCGCCCTTCGGGTGTGACGAGGCGTTTTCCCGGTCCCACTGGAAAAGTGAGCGGGGGACCGGGATCCTCCGGATCCGCGGGCAGAGTCCTGAGCTCGGATAGTTCCCGGCGGAGTCGCTGGCCTTGGGCGACTGGATCGAACCATCGACGGCAAACGGCCAGATCTCCCTCAAGCTCCCCTGGAGGCGCACCGACTGTTGCTGTCCAGGTTCTTGAGATCGTCGCCTGTAGAGACTGGACTGTGGGACGATCGAGATACTCGGGCAGCCCCAACAGGCTGCGATATTGGGGACGGCTCATGCTTCCAGTACTCGGGCAGCGTATCCTCGCTTGTCAATTTCCTCGGCAAGTTTGCTGAATCGTTCGGCGTCCACCCCATAGGCGGACGTGGCCAGTTCTGCATAGTCACGACTGAGCGGGAGTACGACGAGCACCTGGTCTTCTGGGTGTTCGTGCGCTCGGTCCCGGAGGTGGGCGAGAAGACCAGCTAACCGGTCGTGTGCAATGAACGCGCCAAACTCATCCAGCACGATCAATCGGTTGGATGGCCTGATCTCTTCCTCATCCAGCACGGCCAAGCGCGCCCTAGTGTACGCAAAGGCCTGCTCCCCGCTGCTAAACGCCTCCAATGGGCGGGCCCGACGGCTGCCTTTCTCATTCCAGATCACCTCCCGATTGCCGACATCGACATCAACATTCCCTTCGGCAGTCGGAAGAAGCTCCTTGCGCACGCGAGGGTTGTTGAACCAGCTACTGAAGTGTTGGCTCCACCAGGATTGAAGTTCATCTAGGTATCGGACCGTCTGGGGGTCTTCGCCGCGCAGGCGGTGTCCCACTCCCCGCAAAGCCGTCTCCACAGCACCTAATTGGCTCCGTAGTTCACCAAGCCGATCAGTCACCCTGGCTACCCCCTCGCGCGCGGCATCGATCGCCGTTAGTTGTTCCGGCGGGGTCTCGGTATCGGAGGGGGCAATCGCAGCAGGAAGAGCGCTTCGGATCCAGCTCAGCCGGTCATCTACTGCCAAAGCGGTGCTGGCCCTGCTTACCTCACCCCGGGCGCGGACCAACTCGCGACGAGTTTCCGCGACCCTCTCTTGCGCCTCTGTTAGGGTCAACTGGACTGTATGTAGCGTGGCTTCTGCCTGGGCGCTGGATGCCTCCAGGTCAGCTTCACTCACACCTGCGCGTTGCAGAGCGTCGTGGAATTGCATCGCCAACGCACCTACGGTTGTTCCATCGCCCACGACGCCTAGCTGTTGCCCTAGCGCCGCGCGCTCCGCTGCGAGCTCGAGTAGACGATCGTCGTCCTTTCTCCGCTCAGCCTCCAGTTCTTCGATTTGGACCACCGCGTCAGGGTTGATCTTGCTAAGGGCCAGTCTGACTCTCTCTTCGTTGTGCGTAACCAGCCGCCTCAAGCGCTCGACTTCGTCCAACAAGACACGCAGGTGTCGGGCGCCGGCGAGGGTCTTGACGGCTCGCTCCTGCCGCTCAATCACGTCTTGGGCCTGTGGGGGCGGCGGCTTCCCTTCCAGATACGCGCGACGAGCTGTCATCCCGACATTCGTCTGCGAGACGGTTAACTGCACTTCAGCGACCGGATCATCAACTGCAATCTGGTCTCCCAGGCCTTTGGCCTCGGCCTGAGTCAACTCGCCCGTGACTTGGTCGAGGAGGTTACGCATCATAGGCGCGGCGTCGATCGCGGCTCGCTCGATACTGAGTTCTGCGAGCTGTTCATCAAGTTGGCCCATGAGCACCATCACAGCATCCATACCGGGAGATATATGCAGTGCTGCCGCCACGCTCGCAGCAGCATTGAGCTCCTGGGAGAGGTAATCTCTGTTCCGCTTTGCCGTTCGGCGGGCGTTGTTCAGTTCTCTGTGCAAAGGCTGAGCGGCCCCCAATTGCCCGGCCAGCACTCGGACCTTTCGCTGCAAGTCCTCGCGCTCGCCTTCAACTGTCCTAATGCGCTCGTCCACTAGTTTGAGGCGACTAGCTAGGTCGGGGCCGCGACGCTGCATCTCGCGGAGCCGTTCCCTCAGCTCGAGCGCTACCGTGAGCTGGTCGCGCTTTCGCTGCGCCGCCGCAACCTCCTTGGCGGCCTGGGTGACATGTATCTGCGCATCCTCCGCGCTCGAAACCAACCGCCGGTAATCGCCCAGCGACCAGAGGCCCAGGAGGCGCATGCTGTCCCCGGCGGCGACTTCCAGTCGCGCGAGCGGCCCTTCTCTCTCATCGGTGTACCTTCGCGCCCAACGCTGTATCGTCTCGGCGGCCAGGTCGGCCTGTAGCGCAAGCGTCTCAACGATCCCTATGTCGCCGCCGACTCTGTGAACCGCGAGCAGGGCACGCACTTCGTCCATAGTGGCGAAGCGGCCGTCCACCCAAACTTCCCGGAATGAGGCTGGAGTCGAGCCATCAGCAGACTCTTCCTCCCAGTCCCGGCTGTCAGCATGCCATCGGATCTCGTGGCCGCCACGAAGCCCACTAACCATCACGGTGAACTCGCCAAGGCCATTCCGGAGGCTGGCCCAAGCCGCGGATTTTGGAGGATAGGGATGCGTGCCAGTACATAGCTGTAGTAGGCGAACCGTGAGCGTCTTCCCGATCCCGTTGAGACCCTCCAAAATGGCGAGCCTCGCGTCGGGGAGTTCGCGAAGCACCTTCAGCGGCCCAATCGGGCTGGCGTCAATCTGGATTCGCATCGCGTGCCACACGTTCAAGCGCTTCTATAATCGCCGGTTCGTCGGCCGTGGCTTCCAACTTCGGCAACATTTCAGCCAACTCGACATCAGGGTCCAGCGATCCGCGACTGGCGCCTCGTAAGAGTTCGAGAACCCGGGCTGTGTCGGGGTCGGGGGACGCTTCCTTGCTCAAGAGCGATCCAGATGCATGAATTTACGTCGCGGTCCATCGGAAGCTGCTGGGAGCACGGAGCGGTTGCCTTCCGCATCTGCTAACGCCGTGGTCAGGTGCTGTTGGGCGGTGGCCGCATACGAAGTGGAGAGCTCGAAACCGAGGCCTCGTCGCCGCAAGCGCAACGCCTCAACGACAGCCCGCCCGGTACCGCAAAAGGGATCCAAAACCAGGCCTCCAGGCGGGCAAGAACTTAGAATCCTGGGACGAATGAGTGCGGGCGGGAACGTCGCTGTATGCCCATCGCTTCCCGGGGCCGTAGGACACATGACAACGTCACAGGCGCCCTCTTCACAGTTAGTAAGATCGTAATAGTACCTCGGCCGCCCGCGCGGCTGGCGACGGACAAAATGCAGCCAGTGCTCGTGGGATAGCCGAAGGCGGTCTGACTCGGGGCGCGGCAAGACATGGGGCTTGGCCCAGATCAAGTCGTTGCGCAGAATCCAGCCCGCCTCCTGCATCGCTATCCCAGTTCGCGCCGGGATGAGCAGGAGTTGCTTGTCGTGAAGGTAGCCCCCAGAGGGCGTCCGTCTGCGCAGGCGCCCCCCGCTGTACCCTTGGCGCCCGCCGTCACGGATGCTCGCCCAACGTGCAAAGTACGTATCACCCAGGTTCAACCAAAGGCTGCCAGAGAGCTTGAGCGTACGCCGGGCACGATTGAAGAACTCGACCAGATGCTCTACGTACCAGTTTGGAAGCGGCTCAAGTCCAAACGCCCCACCAGCGTCGCGGTACCACTCATACGGAGCCACGCGCGAAGGGATGCAGCCGGCAGCTTCCCAACGTGAGAGCGTAGCGCCGCTCATCCCTACCCCGTAGGATCTCTGTCCCCAATACGGTGGTGAAGTCAAAATCAAGTCGACTGAAGCTTCGGGCAACTCGCCAATCAAATCGAACGCGTCGCCCTGCCAGATCTCACCTCGCAGATGAGAACGCTCATCAGCCGAATCGAGCACTAGTCCTGGTCCGGTGGCCACGCTTGGATATTATCACGAAGTGCGGCCGCACTTCCACCCGGCTGCTAGCCAGAAACCGTAGGGATTTTGGGAGATGCCCGCGGGGACGCAACAATGGCTAACCAGGTTAGCAGCGCACAATTCTTCGTTGAATTACCGTACGAGAGTTGAGGCCCAGGCTGCGTTGCTGCGCTCTCGGAGGCGGGTATCCATGCCGGCGAAACGGGCACTGATCACTGGCATCACAGGGCAAGACGGCTCCTACCTGGCGGAATTCCTCCTCGAGCAAGGGTACGAGGTCGTCGGAATGATCCGGCGCTCCAGCACGGTCAATTTCGAGCGTATCAAGCACTTCCAGGACCGAATCACCTTCGCCGTCGCCGATCTGTTGGACCAGGTCTCCCTGATCGGCATCCTGCGGGAGCACCGCCCGACCGAGGTGTACAACTTGGCGGCGCAGAGCTTCGTGCAAACCTCATGGTCGCAGCCGGTCTTAACCGGGGAGACCACGGCGCTTGGAGTGACCCGAGTCCTCGACGCCATCCGCATCGTCGACCCGGACATTCGCTTCTATCAGGCTTCTTCCTCCGAGATGTTCGGCAAGGTCCGCGAGGTGCCCCAAAATGAGCAGACGCCCTTTTATCCACGGAGCCCGTATGGCGTGTCGAAGGTCTACGGCCACTGGATCACCGTGAACTACCGCGAGAGCTATGGGATGCACGCTACGTCCGGCATCCTATTCAACCATGAGTCCGAGCGGCGAGGCCTCGAGTTCGTGACCCGTAAGATCTCGCACGGCGTCGCGCGTATCAAGCTGGGGTTGGACGAGGAGCTGAGGTTGGGGAACCTGGAAGCGCAGCGCGACTGGGGCTATGCACCGGACTACGTTAAGGCAATGTGGCTCATGCTCCAGCGGGAACGCCCCGACGACTTCGTGATCGCAACGGGGCGGACGCATTCGGTGCGCGAGTTCTGTGCGATGGCGTTCGGATACGTGGGGCTGGACTATCACGACCACGTTGTGGAAGACGAGCGCTACATGCGCCCGGCCGAGGTCGACCTGCTGGTCGGGGACGCGAGCAAGGCGCGACGCGTACTCGGCTGGCGATCTGAAACCACTCTCGAAAAACTCGTCGAGCGAATGGTGGATGCCGACTTGAAGCTACACGGCGGGTAGCTACGGCGTTACTCGATAGACGCGGTCGCCGTTGCGGACTCGCTCGGGAACCTTGATCCCGACCGACTGCCCGCCCTGCGCCGCATCGACGTCCCTGCGGTCGATCTGCAGCGAGTCGACACGAAACTCAAGGTCGGTGGTGTGCCCTTTAACCCGGACGGTGTCGCCGACATGGAGATCGCCGGTCAACTCGATGCCCGCGACAACGGGGTGGGCGAAGAAGTCGCTAACGACGCCAACTTCAATCTCTGCCATCGTCTCCTCCAGCGCGTTAGCGTGGACGCGTGAAACCCGATCCCCGGGGTTCGAACGACCTCGCACAATGGCCGATCGCCGCCCGCCTCTTACTCTACCCGCCCACCCGCCGCTGCGCATCCAGTAACTCCTCCCACGTGTCCACGTCCTGCCCGGCAGCGGGGTCGGGCATCGCCACTTCTCGAACGGCCTCGGGGTAGCGGCGGATCACGTCGCGGCCGCCAACGTCGCCGGTGATCTGGCAGAGCTCGGGGAAGAAGCGGCGAGCGAAGAGCACCGGGTTCCCACGCTGGCCGTCGTAGGTGGACACGAGGATTACCCCCTCCCCGGCGCGCCAGGCCGCGACGAGTCGCTCGAACACTTCGGGGGTCAGAAAGGGCTGGTCGACGACGGCGAAGACGGCCGCTTCGCAGCCGGGGTCGGCGGCCAGCCGCTCCGCCGCCAGACGAATCGAGGCGCTCTGGCCCTCGGCGGCATGCGGGTTGAGCACCACTTCAAGCGCAGGTTCCCGGCCAAGGTCCCCTGCGCCTCGGCCCCTCCCCCAGAATTGGGGGAGGGGTTGGGGTGGGGGCTCGCCAAGGACCAGGGACTGATCCTCCGGGCGCACCACGACGAGGCAGCGATCAACGCCGCGGGCGTTGCTCGCTGCGTCGATCGCGCGCTGCAGGAAGGTGCGCCCGCCCAACTCCAGGCTTAACTTCGATCGCCCCATACGGCTCGAGAAGCCACTGGCGAGAACGACCGCGGCAATCATCCGAGGCGTGAGTTCCGAGAGGTGAGCCGTGAGGGGCCCGCACGAGGCTCGCGACTCACGGCTCACGCCTCACATCTTCAGATGGCCCTCACAGCTCGTGCCTCACGCCTACGCAGGAACGCGCGGCCGATCGGCTCCCAGGATGGCGTCCGCCCACTTCTCGGTGATCCGCTGGCGCAGCTCGGCGCTCATCTCGGCGACAGGTGGGAACTGGTCGCGCCACTCCCACGGCCGCGTCGCGTCGATGACGAAGCGGGAGTTCAGCCCCTTCCTACTCTGTGGGATGATCGGGTCGAGGGGCCCGCTCCACGCGCGCTTGATCAGGTCGAAGTCCTGCTCCGGCTCAGCCCGCGTGCACATCGCCCACACCACATCGTGGAGGTCGTTCACGTCGATATCGTCGTCCACGACGACCACGTAACGGCCCAGGTACGCGCCGGCGTGGCACATGGCAGCCACGTGCCCCGCTTGCCGAGAGTGCCCGGGGTAGCGCTGGGTGATGGCCACCGCCACCAGCAGGCGAGCGCCCCCGGCCTCGTGGCACCACACGCCCTTCACGTCGGGCACGCCAGCGCGCTCGATCTGCTCCCAGATCAGAGCCGACCGCATGAGGCCACGGTACGACGTCAGCTCCGAGGGCGGCTTCCCGGGCGGAGAGCCCAGGATGATGGGGTTGTTCCGATGGTAGACGGCCTTGACCTGCATCACCGGCTCGGAGCGCTGGTCGGAGGCGTAGTAGCCGGTCCATTCGCCGAAGGGCCCTTCGTCCTGGGTGTCGCCGGGCTGGACGAATCCTTCGACGACGATCTCCGCGCTCGCGGGGTAGGGCAAGCCCGTCACCCGACCGCGCATGACGTCAATGGGATGGCCCTTGATCCCGCCTGCGTAGTCGTACTCGCACACGCCGGGAGGGACCTCGATCGACGCGGCAAGGAAGAGGGTCGGGTCGTGCCCGAAGGACATAAGGAGGGGCATCGGGATGTTCCGGGCGAGGTATTTGTCCCGCATGATGCGCCCTTGCTTGCCCGGAGAGATATAGAAGCCGAGCCGGTCGGGGCCATGGATCATGACGCGGTAGCAGCCGAGGTTGATCCAGTTGTCGTCTGGATCGAGTGTGGCGTCGAAGCTGCCGGTGCCCAGGTACCGTCCGCCGTCCAGCTCGTGCCACTTTGGCGTTGGGAACTTGTACATGTCGATGGCGTCGCCCTCGAGCACGTTCTCCATCACCGGCCCATCGTTCACGTAGCGCATGGGAATCGGCGCGATGTGCTTCGAGCGCTCGCGCCACAGAGGGAGCAGCTCCTTGTAGCTCAGGTTGGCGGGGAGCCCGAGCACGAGGGCCGTGCGGTTGCTGGAGCCCATGCTGTTGGACAGCACCCGGTAGCCCGAGGGATAGTCCGGAATGTCGTCGAACAGCACGGCCGGGCCGTTGATGCGGTGCTGCGCCAGCTCGGTGATGCCCCCGATCTCCAGGTCCCAGTGGGCATTGCGCGCTACGCGCAACTCGCCGAGGTCGTCGACCAGATCGATGTACTCCCGCAGGTCAGTGAAAGGCATGATCTCCTCCTACGGAAACGCCGCCGTGATGCGTTACTATGCCGCCCTTCCCCAACGCGCGCAAGGGCCGAGCGGGAGGACTGACGCGGAGACGGGGTGACACGGTGACACCAGGAGGGGTCTCCGCTCCGCGTCTCTGGTGGGGCACCTCTTATGGATATCGCCATTGCGTCAGTTGCGTCGTTCCGGTAGGGCGGGGGCTTGTCCCCCGCCGCGCACTCCCCACGCGGGCGCGAGGCGGGAGGGGACAAGCCCCTCCGCTACCGGGCGAAAACGGCTATGCGCATATGAACTGGCCCACTAGCTTGACCGCGTGAGCACCTCGAGGCTGTGCCCGCTCGGGTCGGGAAAGTAAAATCCACGGCCGTCGCGGCGGTGGTTGATCTGCATGTCCGTTTTCGACGTCGGCTGGCTCCCGTAGGGCAGGCTCTTGGCCTGCACGCGCGCCAGAATCGCGTCGAAGTCTTCGTCGCTGACGTGGAACGCCAGGTGATACGAATCGAAGCTGTCGCGATTGTCGAAGTCCAGCGTCAGCGTGTCGTTCACCTTCACCGGCGCGAAGTGGCCCCGGATGCCGTCGTAGGGCAAGCCGAAGATCTCCGCAAAGAACCGAGCAGACGCCTCCTTGTCACGAGCGGGCACGATGGTGTGATTGAGCGTGATGGGCATGCTTGCCTCCGCCGCGTCTGACTTATGGCGCAGTGACTCGACTGTAACTTTTCAGCGCCACAGCCGTCAAACCATAATGGAGTGCCAGTTGTCGACACTGACAGTACCCTTTCCACAGGGCTCTGGTTCGGAGCGGCCCACGTCGTTATGCGGGGCGAGGTGCAGACCAAGGATCGCGAGCCGCTCGGCCGACTGGGGGTCCCGCTCCCTCCGGAAGAGTGCCCAGTTCCGAGTTCCTTGTTCGGAGTCCTCCCCCCGGAGAACAGCACTCGGAGCTGGGCATCTTCGGCCGAAGCCGTGACGGAGCCAGCCGCTTCTGCGCCCGATGGCCTCAGCGCACGCCGGCCGTTTCGCGCCATCGTGTGCGACTGGGACGGCACGGCCGTGGTCGACCGCCAGGAGGATGCTCGGCCGCTCGCCGCCCTTGTCTCCGAGCTGCTTCGGCTTGGCGTCTGGTTCGTCGTTGTCACCGGCACGAACTTCGGGCATGTCGATCGCCAGCTCGTCAATCTTATAGCCCCCACCTTACGGCGCCGATTGGTCGCCTGCACCAATCGTGGCTCGGAGGTGTACGGGTTCGACGTCCGTGGGAAGCCGGTCCGCCGCTGGATGCGGCGAGCCTCCGCCTATGAGGACCGGGTTCTGACGGAGATCGCCGATTCCGTTCGCGACGCGATCAGGCAGCGAACGGGCTTAGACATCGAAATCGTGTACGACCGACTGAACCGACGGAAGATCGATCTGATCCCGTTGCCGGCGTGGGCTGACCCGCCCAAGTCAGCGATGGGGGACCTTCTCGCCGCCGTCGAGCATCGACTCCGCGGCGCTGGACTGGCCGGCGGCCTCGGCGAGGCAGTCGCCCTGACGCACAGGCTGGCCGAGGAGCATGGCCTACGCGATGCGCGCATCACCAGCGACGTCAAGCACGTCGAGGTGGGGCTCACCGACAAGGGCGACTCCCTCGCCTGGATCGCCGATGCGATCGTCCGGCGCGAGGCTCTTGAGTGGTCCGACATCCTGATCGCCGGCGACGAGTTCGGGCCCGTGGCGGGCTTCGCCGGGAGCGACGACTTGCTGCGGTCCGGCGCCGACGGGGCGGTCGTCGTCTCCGTCGGTCCTGAGCCCGGCGGAGCACCCTCGGGCGTCCTCCACGTCGGAGGCGGCTCGGTCATGTTTCGACAGTTGCTGGCCGAGCAGGTTCGACTCCTGCGGGCCGCCGGCGCCGCGCGCTGGGCTGACGCCGACGCACGCCTGCACGGCCCAGTCCCCGTCGGGCCGCCCCTCGACCCGGCCTGGCGCATGGACGAGGAGGGTTACGAGCCCACCACCGAGCACCCGATCGAGTCGCGCTTCGCCGTTAGCAACGGATATCTCGGCGTGCGCGGATCGCTCGAGATCCCCACGAGGACGTCGCGCCCGCGCACGTTCGTCGCCGGATTCTTCGACGCGTCCCACAACGAACCCGTCGTGCCTATGCTCGTTCAAGCGCCCAACTGGTTGCGGCTCCGCCTCTTCCTCGACGGTGAACAGGTGAGCCGAAGCCGCGGCGAGACCCTCGAGTACACGCGCACCCTCGACTTTCGCCACGGGCTTCTGTGGACGGACTGGCGTCAGCATGACCGCGACGGCAATGTCATTCGGCTTCGCACGCTGCGGTTCGTCTCGATGGTGGACCGGTCCGTCGCGGTCCAGGTAGCCCAGCTGCAGGTGGCGCGACCCGGGCAAATGGCCTTCGAGGCGGTGATCGACCGACCGTGGACCGGCGTCACACGCGACCGCGTCGAGAACGAGCTCACCCTCTGGCGCACGCCCCACCGCGGCAGGTTGCTGGCCGTGGCCAGCGGCGCCAGGCTGCGGGTCGGCGCGCGGACGCTCCAGCCGCTACCCGTTCAGTTCAACAGCGCGACTGGTGATCGCTGGGCGTGGCACGCCGACCCCGACGAGCCTGCGACCATGGTGAAATTTGTTGCCATGGTCCCGGGTGACGGAGACCGGGATCGCGGTGACGTGGCGCTGACGGCGCTCCGGCGCACACGTCGCGAGGGTTGGCGGCGCCACCTGGCATCGCACTCGCGTGCCTGGGGGGGGCGGTGGGCTCTCAGCGATGTGGAGATCGAGGGCAACGAGGAGGCGCAGCGCGCCCTGCGGTTCGCCGTCTACCACCTCAATAGCGCCGCCAACCCTGACGACGAGCGAGTCTCCATCGGCGCCCGCGCGCTCACGGGCGAAGCCTACCTGGGCCACGTCTTCTGGGACACCGAGATCTTCATGCTGCCGTTCTACACCTTCACCTGGCCGGCCGCCGCCCGCGCGCTCCTCATGTACCGCTATCACACGCTGGATGCCGCGCGCGCAAAGGCGGCCGAGATGGGCTGCCGAGGAGCGCTGTATGCCTGGGAGTCCGCCGACGACGGCGAGGAGGCCACACCTCCGTACGTCACGGGTCCTCACGGCCAGGTGATCATGATCAAGAATGGGACACTGGAGCAGCACATCAGCGCCGATGTGGCCTACGCCGTCTGGCAGTACTGGCAGGCGAGCGGCGACGCGCAGTTCCTGCTCGACGCCGGCGCCGAGATCATCCTGGAGACCGCGCGCTTCTGGGCGAGCAGAGCCGACCTCGGTGAGGATGGTTGCTATCACATCCGGCACGTCATCGGACCGGACGAGTATCACGAGGATGTTGACGACAACGCCTACACCAACGGGCTGGCGCAGTGGAACATCGACCGGGCTGTCGAGGTCGCGGACATCCTGGAGACCCACTGGCCGGAGCGCTGGTCGACGCTCGCCAGCAAACTTGGCATCACGACCGACGACCTGCGCGAGTGGGCGGGGATGGCCCGGCGCCTGATTACCGGAATCGACCCGGACAGCCGGCTCATCGAGCAGTTCGCCGGCTTCTTCGAGTTGGATCCCGTCTTTATCTCCGGGTACTCGCTGCGGACGGCGCCCATGGATGTGGTGCTCGGCGCGGAGAAGACGCGCCGGTCGCAGGTCAGCAAGCAGGCCGACGTGGTCATGCTGCTCCACCTCCTGTGGGACCGCTTCTCCCCGCAAGTGCGGGAGGCCAACTTTCGCTATTACGAAGCGCGATGCGGCCACGGCAGCTCTCTTAGTCCGGTGGTCCACGCCATGGTCGCAGCGCGCCTTGGCGATGTGAGCCTCGCAGACCGCTACTTCGAGCAGGCGGCTGCTATCGACTTCGACGATGCCATGGGCAACGCTGCGCTCGGGATGCACATCGGGGCCCTGGCAGGTCTCTGGCAGGTCGCCGTCTTCGGTTACGCCGGCATGGCGCTGCGGGAGGATGGGCTCGCCTTCGAGCCCAGGCTACCCGGGTCGTGGGGCTCGCTACGTTTCCCGGTGCAGTGGCGCGGCCGACGGCTGCGCGTTACAGTCCACAATCAGCCGCGGTCGTTCACCGCCCTGCTGGAGGAAGGTGGCCCTCTCACAGTGTCACTCAACGGGCTAACCCGCACCCTCAGCGCGGGAGAGTCCTGGACCTGCCACTGGGACGAGCTGGCTCTCCGCTGGACAGAATCCCCGCGGTAAGGGGCGATGCAAGCATCGCCCGCGGCCTCGGCATGCCGAGGCCTTGCGAGCCAGCCTTCGGACACCCTCACCCTGGAAGGGAGCGACTGCCATCCCAGGCGGTCTGTGGACCAAGCTCGTCATCTCCTACGCCGGCATCGTCATGGTCTGTCTCGCCCTGGCCGGATCGGCGTTCGTCTATCTGCTTCAGCCCTACCAGACCCAGCAGGCTCTCAACCGGTTGAGCGAGCTGGCGATCCCCCTGGGGGTCCAGGTTCGAATCCTGGAGGCGCAAGGGGCGACGCCCTCCCAGATCGCCGGGTTCCTCCAGGAGCAGGCCCAACAGCTCGGCGTCCGAATCTTCCTCGTCACGCAGGATGGACAGACCATCGTCCATGACACCGCCAATGACGGCGATCGAGGGCTAGCCGGCCGGCCCATTCATCTCGATCGGACCGAACGCCTGGGGCCCGTAGCAATCTTGCACGGCGGCGTCGACGCGCCCGGCGAGGGGACGCTCGCTCTTGTCTCCTTCGTCCCACCGGCCAACGTTGCTCTGCCCGGCGTAGCGCGCCCCGCCGTCGCTCGGCCCCCGCGGCTGATGGCCGCCCTCGCGGCGCCGCATGTGAACCTGGCGACCGGCTGGCTGCAGATCGCGCCTCAGCTCGAGACCGCCGCCCTCGTCTCGCTCCTCGCATCCATCGGCGTCGCGCTGCTGATCGCTCGCTCCGTTGCTCGCCCGCTGACCGCGATAACCCGCGCTTCCGAGGGCATAGCCCGAGGGGACTACGACCAGCGGATCCCCGTTCGAGGCCACGACGAGCTGGCTCGCCTGGCGTCCGCGTTCAACACGATGGCCCACCAGGTAGCGCAATCGAACCGGTCGCTACGCGATTTCCTGGCGGACGTCTCCCACGAGCTCCGAACGCCACTCACCACGGTCCAGGGTTTTTCCCAGGCGATCCTCGACGGGACCGCCGCCAATCCTCAGGAGGTCGCCGAGGCGGCGCGGGTTATCAGCGAAGACGCCGCTCGCATGCATCGCATGGTGGAGGATCTCTTGCACCTGTCCCAGATACAGTCCGGGCAGATGGCAATGGATACGCGGGTCGTGGACCTCGCCGAGCTGGCGGAGGATGCGGTGAAACGCGCGCGCCAGCGGGCAGATGCGAATTCGGTGCGCTTCGAGCTGAGCGCGCAAGCGCTATACGTCGCTGCCGATCCTCACCGCATCGGGCAGGTACTCGACAACCTCCTGTCGAACGCAATCAACCACACGCCGCCCGGTGGCGAGATCTCCGTGAGCGCAGGGTCCTCTCTCGGCCAGGGGCATGTGCGTGTCCACAACCCGGGATCGTTCATCGCGCCCGAAGATCGCGAGCGGATCTTCCAGCGCTTCGCCCGCGTCGGCGACGGCGGCGGCACTGGCCTCGGGTTGCCCATCGCCCAGGAGATTGCGCGCTGCCACAGTGGGCGAATCGATCTCGAGAGCTCTCCCACTGAAGGAACTGCTTTTACCCTCGTATTGCCCCGACTAGCCACGGGCCCCTGAGGGAGCGTGACGACGTTCTTACGCTTCGTTTGCAGATCGCTCACAAACACACCGTACCCTAAACCCACACCCGTTGGGACTGGAGACCCCGCTTGTTGGGTCCAAGAAAAGTCAACGGCGGGGGGGGGGGGCCAGTCAAGAAAGGAGTGGACCGATGAAAATCGCACAATCCTGGCGACCCCTGACCATTGCCCTGGGTATCTGCGCACTCGTGGCGGGAGGGGTCGGCGTCGCGCGGGCCCAGGGATTCATGCCATGGCAGGCGATGGGTCCCGCAGCGCTCGCGGCGCCCGGCCTCCCGCTGCCCCCACGCGCCGTCGTGGGCCTCACGGCCGACGTCCTCGGCGTCACGCCTGAGTCGCTGGTGCAGGCGCTCCGGGAGGGCAAGACGCTGGCCCAGGTAGCCGCTGAGCACGGCATGGCTCCGGACGACCTGGCCGATCGACTCGTTGCGCGTGCCGAGCAAGTCCGGCTCCAGCGGCTGCGCGACGGCATTCGCGCCTTTCTCGACCGCCGCCCGGGCGAGCGGGAACCGAGCGGCATTCCTGACCGGCCCGGCCCAGAGTTTCGCCCGCGCCCGCCAGACCCGGGACCCGACTTCCAGGCTCCGCCGGGCCCGGATTTTCGCTTCGAGCCGCCAGGACCGGGCCCTGACTTCCCGGCGCCGCCCGGCCCAGACTTCCGCTTCCAGCCGCCAGGCCCCGGCCCCGAGTTCCGGGTTCAGCCTGGCCCGGGTCAGATGCCGCGTCGACCGGGGTTCCCTGCCCAGGAGCTTCAGCGGCTCCCGCTTCCTCCGCCGGCCATCGTAGGCCTTTCCGCCGAGATCCTCGGCATCGAGCCGGACGTGCTTCGGCAGGAGCTCGAGCGGGGAAGTACGCTAGGGCAGATTGCCCGGGACCAGGGGATCGAGCCCGACGCCCTGGCAGACCACCTCGCGGCGGCCGCCGAGCAGCTCCGGCTCGACCACATGCGCCAGGCGTTTCGCCACATGCTCGATCACCCATTCATGGGCCCGCAACCCCGCTAGCCCCGGGCCCGTCGTGGAAGGCATGACCACGGAGGCCGCCTATCCATTCCAGTTGCGGTGGCATCATGAGTGTTCGCTGCCCTGGTCGATCTCGACGGACCGCGGCCGTGATAGACTGAGCCATTCCGCGCTGGGAGAAGTGCATGTTCCGCTCGCCATTCGTCGTTCTCATGGCAGCAACAGTTCTCGCCGCGTGCGCTCCCGCGGTTGCTCCACGGGATGGGGTCGGTACCGTGCCGCCGCCGCAGCGCGGGCCCACACACATAACGATGGGGGTGCGCTACGAGCTGATCTCGGGACAGTCCAAAGCGTTGAACAACAGCAGCTCCGACGCGCAGAAACGGATCTTCAACGCCTCGCTCGCCCTGATGGACGCGAAGGGCCAGCTTCATCCCTACCTGGCCGAGGCGCTACCGCAGCTGAACGCTGATAGCTGGCGGGTTAACGCCGAGGGCACGATGGAGACCACGTATCGGCTCAGGCCGAACCTGACGTGGCACGATGGTCGGCCGCTTACGGGCAACGACTTCGTCTTTGCCTACGCCGTATACACGAGCAAGGGCGGGCTCGCCCTCTTCCAGTCGACGCCGCAGGATCGCATCACCGAGGTGGTCGCTCCCGATCCAAGTACTGTGGTCATCCGCTGGCGGTCGTTGTACCCGGAGGCGGGTTCACTCCGGTTCGAGCACTTCGACCCGCTTCCACGCCACATCCTGGGGCCGATCGGAGACCTCGAGGACGCCGACGCGCTGGGAACGCTCACCTTCTGGACCCGGGACTACATCTCGTCGGGCCCGTACAAGATCGACCGGTGGGAGCCCGGTGCGCTGCTGGAGGCAGAGGCATTCGACGGACACGCCCTCGGCCGTCCGAAAATCGACCGTATCACGGTTCGGTTCATCGCCGACGAGAATACGATGCTGACTAACGTGCTCTCGGGCAGCGTGGACGTCGTGCTGGACAACGCGGTGCGTTTCGAGCACGCGCTCGTGCTGAAGCAAGAGTGGGGGCCGGGGAGCCGAGGAGGCACGGTGCTCCTCGAGCCGATTCAGGCGCGGACGATGGGCTTCCAGCGCCGTCCCGACTTCGTCAGCCCGCGGGCGTTACTCGACCTGCGCGTGCGCCGCGCGCTGGCCCATGCCATCGACAAGCAGAGTCTCGTCGATGGGCTATATGAAGGCGAGATCCCTGTTTCGGAGACCATCCTGTCCCCTCGCGTTCCCTATGCCGCCGACTTGGACCGGGCTGTGATGAAGTACCCATACGACCCGCGGCGGACCGAGGAGCTTTTGACCGAGGCTGGCTTCCGACGCGGCGCCGATGGCATCTGGACGGGTGGAGACGCCGGCGAGCGCATGAGCTTCCAGTTCATGTCCGGCAGCGGGACCCGAAATCAACGAGAGCGGGCGGTGATCTCGGACACCTGGCGGCGGATGGGAATGGAGGTCAGCGAAGCGCAGTTCCCGGCAAGCGGCGTCACGGATCCTCAGATTCGTGCGACCATTCCCGGCGTGCTGAGCTGGGGGACGACGGGTGGCGAGCCGTGGCTCATGCGGTATGCGAGTAGCCAGATCGGGACACCCGCGACTCGCTGGCGCGGGGAGAACTACACTGCCTGGTCGAACCCGGAGTTCGATCGGCTCTACGAGCTATTCAACTCCACTCTGGATCGCTCCGAGCGAACCCGCCAGGTGATCCAGATGCTTCGAATCGCCTCCGAGGACGTGGCCACGGTGGTGCTCTATCACGACCAGGGTGTGACGGCCTTCAGGGCCCCGATCACCGGTCCCCAGGTCGGCGTTCCTGACCACACGCTGGCATGGAACGTGCACGAGTGGGTGGTGGAGTAGCACGAACGCGACTTGGCCGACTGACCGCTCTAGCCCCTGTGCGGCCGGCAGGAGTTGACATTTACGACGTGCATCCTCAACAATGCACAGCGCACCATTGATGCGGGAGGGGGTCTGTGGCCAAATACCTTCTGATCGAGTCGCGGGACCCGTACGAATACGCGGACGCCAACTACTTCTACGACCTCGCCCGTGACCTCGTGCAGCGGGGCAACAACGTCACGCTCTTTCTGCTGCAGAACGGCGTCCTCGTGGCCCGCTCCGGCGCGAAGCCCGACAAGATCGGCGAGCTTCGCCAGGCCGCGCCGGGGGTTCGCGTGTTAGCGGACGAGTTCTCGCTTCGCGAGCGAGGGATCAAGCAGGACCGCACGACCACTGGCGTTCAGGTTGCCGACATCGGCGCTCTCGTCGATATGCTCGCGGACGACGGCTGCAAGGCGGTCTGGCATTGAATGAGGAGGTTCTGAGGGATGGCTGACAAGACCATTACGATTTCGCTCATGGACGGGCCCTACGACTCCGAGACGACAACCACCGCTCTGCGGATCGCTGAGTCCGCCCTCTCCAAGGGAATCAGCGTGAATGTCTTCGCCTACGAGGGCGCTGTCTCGTTGACCCTGAAGGGGCAGAAGCAGCACCCGAACCCCGTGAAGGGGACGACCGCGGAGGAGCAGCAGCATCCCACCACTGCCGGTTTCATCGCCGCCCTCTTCGAAAAGGCGGGTGGCGACACGCAGTTGCAATGGGTCAATTGCGGACTGTGTGTCGACGAACGCGGGGCAAGCGACTGGATCGACGGCCCGCGCCGCGGCGGCCCCGCCGACTTCTACAAATGGAGCCAGGAGTCCACCAACACGCTCGTCATCGGAACGCGGTAAATCACCTCGCTGTCACGTTGAGCGAAGGCGAAGCATCTCGCGGGAGATCCTTCGCCTTCGGCTCAGGATGACAGCGCTATCAGGAGGGTTTCATGCCGAAGGTTTTGTCTGTCGTGGAGCACGCGTACGCCGGCACGATTGAGGAGCAGGACGACACCGTCCTGTGGATCACCCACATGGTCAAGAACGCCGGCGGCGACATCTCGGCGCTCCTGCGTGGCAACGCTACGAACTACGCCGTCCGGGGGCAGGACGCCTCAGGGCTGCGCTTCGGAGGCGTCACGCTCTCCGTGCCCCCAACGATCGAGAAAGACGTCGCGGACATGATCGCGAAGGGCATTACCGTCTATGCCGTCCGGGAGGACCTGGAGCAGCGCGGCATCAGCGCCAGCGATCTCGTCCCCGGGGTCACCACCGTTAGCAGGAACGACGTGGCGCGCCTGTTCGACGAGCACGACCAGATCTGGCACTGGTAAGAAAGGCCGTCACGCGTTAGCGGCGAGCGAACGCCGCACTCTTGACTACCCCTCATGAAATCGACGGGTCGGCGACCAGCGCGTCTTTTGCGCCCTCCTCGTAGTGAACGCCTCGCTTCAAGAGCAGCGCAGCCGACCGCACGCCATACGCCGCGCCGTTGTGCGCCTCGGACGGACTCTGCCCACGCTGGAGCTCGTCTACGGCACGTAGCAGCCGCTGGCGCACGGCAACGACCCCGACGTCGCTGGTCCCCAGGTGCTCCCGGGTCCGGTCGGTGATCGGGCCGCGCTGGTCCTCCTGTACCGCCAGATCTTGCTCGCGGATGCCCCTGATGCCCGTGAACGACTCGGCGCGCTGGCGCTCGCGGTCGATCAGATAGTTGTTCCCTCGATTGGCCACGGTCCGGTAGCCGTCAGGAGTAACCTCGGCGTAGATGCCCGTCCAGGACTCGATGCGAGCCACGTCCTCCTTCGAGAGCGGCCGGTCCGGCCTCCACGTGGCGGTGAATCCCCACATGGATTCGTCGTCGGCCGGCACCGCGGCGGTGAAGCTGATGGGAGCCCCTGGCTCGCTGGGGATCATCGTGTAGGACGGCATGAGGAACTGCGTGATCCGCCAGTAGTAGCTCTCATGGTCCCAGTTGCGCCGCGCCGCGATCAGGAGCCCGTAATCGGTCTCTGTCGCTGTGAATTTGGGCGACGAGTCCTTCGATCGCGCGAGCAACTGCTGGCCGGCGAGCGTCGCCGGCGCGTCGAATCGCCGGTGGAGGAAAGAGACGTGGCTGGAGTCCACCTCCCCCTCGAGGTTCTGTAGGTAGTTGCATTCCTGGAAGCGCTTGTGCACGTATCGATGGGGCGCTGGGACGCGCGTCCACTCCAGCTCGGGCATCTCTGCCACCTGCTCTGGCGGCCCCATGTAAACCCAGACGATGCCGCCAGCCTCACGCGTCGGGTACGCCGGTTGGCGGATTCGGTCCCTGAAGCTGCTCTCGGCCGGCTCGCTGGGCATGTCCACGCAGAGACCGTCCGCGTCGTATTTCCACCCATGGTAGACGCAGCGCAGGCCGTTCTCTTCGTTCCTTCCCCAGAAGAGGCTCGCGCCTCGGTGCGCGCAGTAAGCGTCTAGCATGCCGACCCTGCCGGCGGTGTCCCTGAAGGCAACGAGGCTTTCGCCGAGGATCCTCACGCGAACCGGTGGGCAGTCCGGCCTCGGGAGCTCTTCAGCCAGCAGGATGGGCAGCCAGAACTGACGGAACAGCTCCCCCATGGCCGAGCCCGGCCCCGTGCGCGTCAGGAGCTGGTTCTCCTCCTTGGTCACCATGGCTGGGCTCTTGGCTGCCGCCTGCGGGGCCGCGCCACGTCCCTTCGAGACTGGGCCGTCTCGTTCCTGGCTGTCTCGCGCCGCATGATTACCGCGCGCCGACCGTCTCGGCGACCATCCGCGACCTCCTGAGGTGCGGAAACGCGGCCCGCCAGTCCTCTCCCTCGATCACCTGGTTGATGCAGTCGGCGTGGCGGAAGTCGTTCTGCACCGGGTCGGTCACGTTCGCCGCGGGCTCGCCGCCCGCCTTCAATGCTTTTACTGCGTCAAGCAGGTAGCGGCGGACGGCGATGACGCCTTTGTCGCTCATCCCCAGGTGCTCCCGGCTCCGATCGTATAGCGGGCCCATGGACTCGGTGGCGCACGAGTCGTGGCTCAGGAAGTCATCCATCCCCGTGAAATTCACGGTCCGCTGTTTCTCGCGGTCCTGAAGGTAGTGATTGGCCGCGTTGGGGATGCGCTGATACCCAGGGCCGATGACGAGGCGCCGGTGCACGTCTTTTTCGGTCACCGCCCGGTCACGGCGGAACCCGAAGTCGAAGCGCCAGCTGTGCGTGTCATCGGCCGGAGTGTAGAAATGCACCTCGTAGCCGTCGAGTCTGCCGTCTGGACCTCGGCTGCCCACGGGCACAGCGCAGGCGACCGGCTGGATGAACGAGGAGACACGCACGTAGGTTTTCCCCTGGCCGGCGCTCCGAAGCGCTATCAGCCGCACGCCGAAATCCGTGTCTTCGATTTCGTACGTGGGGGCGCTGTCGCGCTGGTACAGGCTCTGTTCGCCGTCGAGGCTGAACGTGCGATGGAGGAACGAGAGGTGCGAAGAGTCGCACTCCCCTTCGAGCCCTTGCAGGTAGCTGCAGTCCTGGAGGCACTTCGTGACGTACGTGTGGTCGCTAGCGATAGCCGCCCATTCGTGGGCGGGAAACAAAGGCTGCTGCTCCGGCGGGCCAAGATATGCAAAGACGATGCCGTTGGTTTCGTGAGTGGGGTAGGCCGGGTGCTTCACCTTGTTCTTGAACTGGCTGCCGGCCGGCTCGGCTGGCGTGTCGAGAACGTTCCCCTCGACGTCGTACTTCCAACCGTGGTAGATGCACCGTAGCCCACACTCCTCGTTCCGGCCGTAGAAGAGCGACGTGCCCCGGTGGGAGCAGTGCTCATCCAGCAGCCCGATCCTCCCCTGGGTGTCGCGGAACGCCACCAGATCCTCGCCCAGGATCCGCACCTGGACCGGCGCGGAGTCGGGCGCGGGGATTTCCTCAGACAGCAGCGCCGGAACCCAGTAGCGACGCATTAGCTCACCCATGGGCGTCCCAGGGCCCGCTCGCGTGATCAGCTCGTTTTCCTGGTTCGAGAGCACTACAGTACCTCCCGGGCATCCGCGGGCCGTCGGGCTCACCCCACGCCGGCACGGATCATCCACCATTTTTGGTCAACGTAGTGTACCCTTGCACCGCGGCTCAGCCTAGCCTCGGTACAACCCGTGCTCCGCGATGTAGGCCGCGACCGCCTCAGGCACCAGGTATCTGATGGGCCGGCCGCCGCCGACGCGCTCGCGAATGTCAGTCGAAGAGATGTCGAGCTCCGGTATCTCAACGATACAAACTCGGCCGGCCGCCTCCGGGACACCGGCCTCCAACGCCTGTAAGTCCACCGGGCTCCATCCGGGCCGATGCACAGCCACGAGAGTTGCGAGCCGAAGGATGCCACCTGGGTCGTGCCAGCGGGGAAGGTCAGCCAGCGAGTCCATTCCCACGATGAAGTGAAGCTCGGCGTCAACGTACACCGACCTCAGTCGGCGGAGGGTATCGACCGTGTATGAGGCACCCGGGCGCTCCACTTCGAGGGTAGAGACCTCAAACAGCGGATTCCCGGCCGTTGCCAGGCGAACCATCGCCAGCCGATGCTCCGCGCTCGCTGCCGGCTCCTCACGCTTATGGGGTGGCTGGCGCGTGGGGATGAAAACCACGCTAGGGAAGTCAAGGGCCGTGGCGACTTCCTGGGCAGCTACCAGGTGGCCGTGGTGAATCGGGTCGAACGTGCCGCCCATGATCCCCAGGCGGCGATTCATGTCCATTCCAGCTCGAAGGCTCCGATCCGAACGGTGTCCCCCGCCTTCACGCCCGCGCGTTCGAGGCTCTGCAAGACACCCAACCGCTCCAGCTGGCGTTGCAAGTCGGCCACGCCCTCGTCCGACTCAAGGTCGGTCATCGCCACCGCCCGCTCTACCGCGCTTCCCTGGATGCGGTACCCGTCCCTCTCCCGCTCAACCGCATGGCCGCTGTCGTCTCGCGGCAGACGGTAGATCCGCACCGCCGCCTCGCTCCTCGACTCCTCGTGTCGCAGAGCATCGAGCCGCGATCGCATCGCGCGCGACAGCTCCTCGACCCCCTCCCCTGTCAAGGCAGACACAGCATAGACAGCAGGCCCGCCCTCCCGCTGAAGCTGGCCGAAGAATGCGCCCCGCCGCTCCTGCGCCGCCGAGAGGTCCATCTTGTTGAGCGCAACCAGGCTCGGTTTCTCGACTAGCCGGAAGCTATACATGTCCAGCTCCTGGCGGACCGTACGGTAGCTCTCGACAGGCTCCGGAGCGCTTCCGTCCACGACGTAGACCAGCAGGCGCGCGCGCTCCACGTGCCGCAGGAATCGCAGTCCGAGCCCATGCCCGGCGTGCGCCCCCTCAATCAGGCCTGGGATATCCACCACGACGAAGGGAACATCATCGACGGTCGCAACACCCAGGTTCGCCGCCAGAGTCGTAAATGGATAGGCGCCGACCTCTGGGTGCGCGGCGCTCAGAGCCGCGAGAAGGCTCGACTTTCCCGCGTTCGGCTCGCCGACGAGCCCAACGTCGCCGATGGACTTCAGCTCGAGATCGAGCCGGCGCTCCTCGCCTGGCTCTCCCTTGCGGGCCATGCGCGGCGCGCGATGCGTAGCCGTTGCGAAGTGAACGTTCCCGAGGCCACCCTTGCCCGCGCGGGCTACGACCACCGTCTGCCCATCGTGGGTGATGTCCGCTAGCGCCCCCCGGTCATCCACTACCAGCGTGCCGAGCGGCACATCGATGGCGAGGTCCTGGCCGCGTTTGCCGTGCTGGCGCGCGCCTCGACCGTTTCCGCCCCGCTCCGCGTTGAAGCGAGTCTGGTGGGCGAATGCAGCCAGCGTGTTTAGACCGTGTTTTCCGCGCAGCAGGACGTCGCCGCCACGGCCTCCGTCACCCCCGTCCGGACCACCGAGGGGCACGTACTTCTCACGGCGGAAGCTAACGATGCCATTGCCCCCATCTCCAGCCTTGACGAAGATCCTGGCTTCATCGATGAGACCTCGATCCGGCACTCTTCCCCTGACCTATGCTTACCTCGCTATATAGTACACACACCCTCTCAGTTATCAGTTGGAGTGTTATAGCCGGAGTATTAGAGGCGGCGCGCGGTGCAAAAGCCCCCCTTTTGCGAACGGACGATCGCGCGAGGACGTGGAGAATCCTGCTGATAGCTTGTTGACCGGTCGAGTTGCCCAAGAGGCCAAAGAGCCGGGAATGGGAGACGGAGTCGTCTTGAGGAGTTCTTTTCCACAATACGACTCGGGTTATCCACTATTTTGCGGCAGTTATCCACAGGCGAGGGGCAGGAGGAAAGGTGTTGGCCAGCCACGAGGAGAGCGGTCCTTCGGGTGAGATCGAGGGCCCCGAAGCCATTTATCGCGATCTGGCTCGCGACCATGCTGAAACGGCGTATGAGCTTGCGTTGCTTCTCGTGGGTGATTCGGCTGCTGCACATCAGGTGCTGGCGGAGGGGTTTCAACGCACCTGGACGACGCTCAGCCGAGGGGATCTGGTGGCGGATCCTCCCGGGACGCTCTACTGGTCCATCATCAGGGGAGCGCTGCGGCGCCTGAGACGCTCGAAGGAGCTGCGGGGCCATCTTCCTGCGACGACCGCTGATGATCGCCAGATAACGGCCTACGGGATCGTTCAGCGCTTCACGCCACAGCAGCAGTCGGCGATTTTCCTGGCGGCCCGCGCCGGGCTCGGTTACAAGCTCGCAGGCTTGGCTTCCGGGGTCGGGGAGAGCCGAGCGCGCGACCTGGCCTTCGCAGCCCGGCAGGAATATCGTGAGGATCGAGAGAGCGCCGTCGGCGCTACGGCGTTGTGCCATCAGGCAGCTCCGTTCCTGTCGGCTCGCACGGACGATGCCGGAGCGATAGCGCCCGGTGATGTCGAGGCCCATACGGCTGCGTGCCCCGTCTGCTCGCGCACGTCGGCCCTGTTCGCAGAGTTCTCCGACGTGCTGCGCGCCGTGCGGTTTCCGCCCTCGACGCAGTCACCAGAGCAGCTTGCGCTCGCCCAGCTAGAGAGGCGAGGAGCGCGCCGACCGACCGGCGCGCGCCGCTTGCTTCGGGTAGCCGCCGCCCCACTCATCATTACCCTGTCGCTGGTAGTGGGGCTTCTGGTGTTCCGCCAGTTCGGGGAGCCCGAAGTGCAGACTGGCACCGGGCGCACGTCGGACCTGCTGTACGCTCGCGATTCCACTTCCGGTGGCACGATCGTTCTGGATTCGGGGAGCGGGCGAGTTCTGGCACGGCTTCCGTCCGGGATGGTGGCGCCGTCAGGGCAGCGCCTGTATGCCGCCGCCGCGACGTGCCAGGAGTCGGGCTGCACGACGGCCCTGCGGGTCGTAGACCCTGCCACTGGACTCGAATCGGCCATCGGCCGCGCGAATGGGAGTCTTGCGCTCCTCGGTGTCGACGAGCGATTGGGTCGTCTGCACCTGGCCGATGCGGCGAACGGTGGTGCAGTGCTGCTCGGCTTCGACGGCGCCGTGGGGGAGGTCGTCGAGCGCGTGGTCGGCCCGGATGGAGTCCGGGACCCCTTCGCGGCCAGGCACGCAGTGCTCTCGCACGATGGCGCGACCCTGCTAACGCTCGGCACGCTCGCGGACAGTGGGCAGGCTGGCCTGCTGGTGACGGATCTCGCGAGAATGCAGGTGCGGGGCCCCCTCCGCCTTCCGGGCCCGCCGCGCGATTACGCGCCCCTCCTCCTGCGCCCTACCACGGAGCGGGTGCTTGCCTACCATCTCGCCGGCGGCACCGTGTACGAGATCGATTCGGCGGCGCCAACGGTGGTGCGTTCCGCGCAGGTAGGCGCGCCGCTTGCACTCACGACCAGCGACGGCGATGCGCCCGGTGCCGCCCTGGCTCTGGGGCCGGAGGGCACGATCTTTGCGCTCGCCGGAGAAGGTGGTGTCGCTGCCCTGTCAGCGGACACGCTGGCGGTGGCGCGCCGCCTGAGCCAGGACCAGACCTATACCAGCATGTTGGCCAGCACGGATGGACGATTGCTCTACCTCGTAGATGGCACAGGAGGCTACGTCGTGCTCGACGCCGCCTCCGGCCGGAAGTTGGGCGGGCGCAACGTCGGCGCGCTCGTGCTCGTCCAGGTCAATGCCGGAGAGTAGCCTGGGCGCCCCCGACGGGTGCATTTTTTGCGAGATCCTGGCAGGGCGGGCCGAAGGCAGCTTCGTCCATCGAGACGAGACCGTCGCGGCGTTCATGACCATTGGCGCCGTGAACCCCGGGCACGTGCTCGTGGTGCCGACCCAGCATGCGACGGGGCTCGCTGACCTGGACCCCGACGTCGGCACTGAAATGTTCCGACTCGCCATGCGGGTCGCAGCGGCCATCCGCGCCTCGGGGCTCGGATGCGACGGCATCAACTTCTTCCTTAACGACGGGCGAGCGGCCTTCCAGTCCGTGTTCCACGCCCACCTGCACGTAATCCCCCGCTTCCGAGGCGATGGCTTCCATTTTGTGCTACCGCCGGACTTCACGCTCCGCCGACCGCGGCCCGAGCTGGACGAAGCCGCAACCCGCATCCGCGCTGCAATGGAGTGACGAAAAGGAGGGATGCATGTCGAGCGTGACCGGACTGGCCGAGGTCGTGCTCCTCGTACGCGACCTCGATCGCTCGCTGGGCTTCTACCGAGATACTCTGGGGCTAGCGCTCATCTCGCCGCCCGGCATGGCGGGCCGAGCTTTTCTGCGGATTGGAGCGCTCGCCGACGCAGTGCCGCGCCAGATCGTCCTCGTGCAACGGCCGGCCGATGCCCCCGACCAGCCCGGAAATCGGGCCCACCGCGGGCTCCACCACTTCGGCCTGGAGATCGCCCCCGAGGACTTCGAGAGCGAGCAGGCGCGCTTCGCGACGCTGGGCTTCGACGTGCGAACCGGCGAGCATCCCTTTTTGCAGGTGCAGGCGTTTTACATCGACGACCCGGATGGAAACGAGGTCGAGATCGTCGCGGTAAAGTGAGGGGGGTTCCCAGGTCGGGTCTCCTAGTGGCTCGACGTAGCAGTTCGCAGGTTGCTGACGGTGGCTGCTGGCCGCCCGTGCCACCCGCAGGGGCGAGGCTTGCCTCGCCCGCCCTCCAATGTCGGGTTACGCGGGGTCGAAGTTACGCGGGTCGGGCGTGCCCGACCCCTACCGGAACGGCAGCCCACCTCCGGGCTCTACTGCAATGGAATTCGGTGCAGCCGCTCAGGCGCAGTTTCGCTCTAAGCGTCGGTGAGCCGACCTTGATCGACGAGCCACCGCGCAAAGCCAAGGCGCTCGGGGTCGGGGGCCGGGCGGCCCGTGCGCAGGGGCGGGCGCGGCACTGGCACCGGCTCTCCCCGCTCCAGCAGCTCCAGGATCCGGCGGTGGCGCGTCTCCTCCAACTTGTCGATGGCCTCGACGGGCGACCATGCCTCGGCCACGCAGTCTGGCAACTCAGGATACGATGCGCGTCGTACCCACTCCCCATCCGGACGGCGGACGGACTCCATCGTGAGCACGTATGGGACTGCCAGGTACTCGTCAACAGTCATGATGTGGCGCTCCCGTTACCCGGCCAGGTCATCACGAGAACCAGCGGAACGGTCCAAACCGGAAGTAGCCAAACGCCCTGTTGCGTCTTTTCACGGGCTTCCTATCTTTGGTGGTGGCTGGGTAGTCGGTGTTGAGAGGGACCGATAGGCTGCCAGAGAGACGCCCGTGAAAGGTTGGCGAGAACCGAACGCCGGTGCGGCCGAAAGTGAAGGGCCCGATGCGGATGCGGAACGCCATAGCCTTCTACCCCCGTTCCCTGGAGACTTGCGATCGACGAGCACTACCCGAGGCTCTCGACGAACTTGCGCTGATACCGCCAGTGGGAGGCCTCCCGATCGGCGGAGCCACGGTCCTGGCGCACTGCCACGCCCCCCTCGCGCCGCCGGCGGTGCTCCTCGAGATCAGGCACCGGGTGGGCGCCACCGGCCGCGTAGGCATAGTAGTTCAAGCGCGCCAGCTCGTAGACGTTGAGGCTGATGGACGTCGCCTCCTCCACGCTCGCGCCCGCGGTCGTCATCCCGTGGCCCAGGAGCAGGCAGGCCTTCGCCTGGCCCATGGTGCGCATCAGGTCGTCGCCCAGGCGGTCGTTGATGATGGTGACGCTGCGCTGATAGAGGGGGAGCCCCTCGGCGAGCAACCGCGAGCTGGCGTTGCCGTCGTAGGCCCCGAGCACCGGCTCGAGCGGCTTGCCGCAGGCCGTGAGGACGACGACCCAGTCCGGATGGCTGTGGATGACGCTCATGACCTCCGGCCGGTGCCGGTACACGGCCAGGTGCATCGCCGTCTCGTTGGGCGCCTCCAACCCGGGCGGCGCCTCAACGACGGCCCCCTCCATGTCAAGAGTGATGACGTCTCGCTCGGTGGTGAACTCCAGTGCTTCGACGTCGGGCCCTTTGGCCTTGATGAGGATCCTGTCGGTCCCGGGAATGCGCGCGCTCACGTGGCCGGCCGACCCCTTCGTCACATGGCGCGCGCCGATGATCCGGCACGACAACGCGATCTTCTCCCGCAGCTCGTCGATGTTAGCGGCCCTCATCTGCTGCTTGCCCCCCTCGGAACTCTGGGCACGCTACACTAGCACGGGCGAGCGTGCGCTACAAGGAGTGCAGCCGGCGAGGAAAAGACGCGCTTATCCTTCGCGCGCGGGCTTGTCCCGCGCCATCCAAGCGGGGGCCGAGGCCTCGCGCTACAGATCGCGGGTCGGCTGATGAGAACTATGCGAGGGCTTGGGTAAACGATGAGCAAGGTCTTCGCGTGCCTCTTCGATCTCCAGATGCGCCTGGCCGCTCGGCAGTTGAACCCGCGGCGGAAATCAGTCGCCTCCGGGGCCAGCGGTCGCATCCTCGAGGTGGGGATTGGAACTGCGCAGAATGCGCCCTTTTACTCGCCTGGCACTACAGTTGTGGGCATCGATCCGGATCCCGCGATGCTGGCCAGGGCGCGCAGGCGAGCCCTGGAGGCGCCAGCCGCTATCGAGCTGGCCGCCGCGGCGGGCGAAGCGCTACCGTTCCGCGACGCGACGTTCGATAGTGCTGTATTGACGCTGATGCTGTGCTCTGTCGACTCTCAGGAGGACGTGCTGCGAGAGGTGCACCGCGTGCTGAAGCCCGGCGGACGGCTTCATTTTCTGGAACATGTGCGAAGCGAGGCGCCCGGTTGGGCGCGGCTCCAGGACCTGCTCACCCCCGTCTGCGAGAGAGTGGCCGGCGGCTGACACCCCAATCGGGCCACGGTCGTGGCCATCGAGAGCGCCGGGTTCCGAGTCGACTCTCTCGAGCGCTTCCCGCTTGGCCCGTACCCTACCCGGCCGCAAGTGATGGGGACAGCTGTTCGCGTCGATCTCTGATTCCCTCCCCTTTGTGCGGGGGGCTAGCGCTTCGTCACAGATGGTTTGATGGCTGCCATCCGAAGCGACAGCCGACGGGTCTCCGGTCGGACCCAAGTTGCGCCTTGCGAGAGATGCTTCGTCGCTACCGCTCCTCAGCATGACAGTTGGCGTCATTCGTTGCTTGACGGAGGGCTGCGGCGGGGGTGCCATTCTTATAATAGGCACCCCAGCGGCGGAGGAGCGGATGGCCTCGGAGCATAAGCGTGCTGTGCCCACGCCACGGCGCTTCTTCTACGGCTGGCTCATCGTCGCGGCCGGGTTCGCCGCCAACGTCGCCTACTCCGAGCAGTTCAACTCCACGTACGGCGTCTTCATCTACCACGTCGGCGGCGAGACGGGCTGGGGACGGACCGCCCTGGCTGGCGTGAAGACCATTGCCCGCATCCCCGAGTCCATCGTTGCGGCGTTCATCGGCCCGCTCGTGGACCGCTACGGCGCCCGCTGGCTCATGGCCGCCGGCGGAGTAATCATGGCAGCGTCGTTCATGCTGCTCTCGACCATCCAGGAGATGTGGCAGCTGCTCTTCTACATGGGCGTCCTAATGTCTCTCGGGGGCGTTTGCCTGGGTGGTTTCGTCACGACGATAGCGGTGGCCAACTGGTTCGTCCTCAAGCGCGGGCGCGCCCTGGGCATCGCCACCATGGGCGGCTCGTTCGGGACCATGCTGCTCCCTGTTCTGGCGAGCCTGATGATCGAAGCCTGGGGCTGGCGGCAGACCTGGTTCGTGATGGGGGTGGCCGTCCTGGTGCTGGTGATTCCTGCCGCCCTCTTCGTCCGCCGCCGCCCTGAGGACATGGGGCTCCAGCCGGATGGATTCGACTCGCCGTCGGAACACACCGCGGCTCCGACGCTCAGCGCGGGCCAGCGTCGGCGGCGGGAGCAGCTGCTCGCCGCCGACGTGGTGTGGACACGCCGCGAGGTGATCCGGACGCCCGCTGTGGGTCATGGTGTTCGCGTGGGGGTTCCAGATCTTCTCCGTGACCGGGACGAACCTCCACATGGTGCCCTTCTTCCAGGATCTCGGCGCCCCGCTGATCGTCGCCGCGGCCGCGGTGAGCGTGCGGTCGGCAATGTCGCTGGTCGCCCACCCGCTCTGGGGCATCGTCGTCGACCGGATCCCTGTCAAGCCGGCAGCTTCGCTCCATTTCCTCATGACCGCCCTGGGGATTGGCATGTGGCTGCTCCCGGCTTCTGGGCCGACCCTGGTGGCGGGCCTCGTACTGTTCGGCCTCGGGGGTGGAGGAGGCGCCGTGGTGTCCGAGATGATCTGGTCCGGTTTCTTCGGGCGCGTCAGCCTGGGAACGGTGCGCAGCGTGGCGTTCCCGCTGCAGACCGCGCTCGGGGCGGTCGGGCCGCTGGCCATCGGGCTTCTCTACGACCTCTCGGGCAGCTATACCTCGTCGTTCGTCGTCATGGCGGCGGGCTCGGTCCTGGCTGCGATCCTAGTGCAACTGGCGCAACCGCCGCCACCTCCGGCGGCCCGGCGCTCCTCGGATCTTATCCGCCGTGAGCCGTGAGCTGGGCGTGTGTGCTTCATCCTCGCGGCCCGCGGATTCAGCTTTCGCTGGCCATCGCGCCATGCGGGACCGGCGGCCCTGCTCAGGAGCAGAGCCCTGGGTTGTGAAGCCTGGAGGTCACGGCGACCCCGTCGTTTTTCTGTCCCCTGTCCCCTGTAACCTATCCCCTGTGGAAGACGAGGCCTGGGTTCGCGCGGCTCAGCGGGGCGACGCCGAGGCGTTCGATCGGCTCGTGGACCGCTATCAGGCCGCCGCCTACGGCGTGGCCTACAGGATGGTGCGCAACGTCGAGGACTCCGCTGACGCCACGCAGGATGGATTCCTCTCGGCGTATCGTGCCATCGGCACCTTTCGGGGCGGCTCGTTCCGGGCGTGGCTCCTGCGCATCGTGCTCAACGCGTGCTACGACTTGCGCCGGCACGCAGCGCGGCGGCCGGCCAGCTCGATGGATGCGCTCGTTGAGGATTTGGGCGAAGCCCCGTGGGCCGACGCAAGCGCCGCCGATCCCGAGGGGGCAGCTTTGTCAGGGGAAGCGCTGGCTGCCATCGAGGGCGCGCTCGCCCAGCTTTCCGAGGAGCAGCGCGCGGCCGTGGTGCTGGTGGACGTACAGGGTCTCAGCTACGAGGAGGCCGCCGAGGCCATGGCCTGCGCTCTCGGGACGGTGCGGTCGAGGCTCGCCCGAGGTCGGGCGAGAGTCCGGGACCTGCTGATCGAATCAGGGAACCTCCAGTGAGGGGCCAGGGGACGGGGGACCGGGGCCAGGGGACAGCGGACATGGCCAGCCGGGAAGGCGGAACCTTCCTCGGGCCCGGTGCATCTCCATAGACAGAGAGTTGAAGAGCACTCCTCCAGCCCGGCGAAGGTAAGCGTCGAAAGAATCGTGTGAGTAACGTGCAGGCTGAGCATTCCAGCGTAGAGGAGCTGTCCGCCATGCTGGACGGACGGCTGTCGGAGGCCGACAGGGCGACCGTCGAGGCCCACGTTGCGACGTGCGCCGCCTGCCGCGAGGGCCTGGAGCAGCTGCGGGCGACGGTCACAATGCTCCGAGCGCTGCCCGAAGCACGGGCGCCTCGGTCGTTCCGGGTGTCGGTCGTGCGGAGCGCGACGCGCGCACCGGGCCGTCGTTCTCTTCTGGTGCCCTTCCCCGGGCCGGCCCTCCTGCGGGCGCTCGCGGGCATCGCAGCCGTGCTCATGGTGATGGTGTTCACCGCCGACGCGGTGCGGCCCGCGCTGGTCACGGCTCCCACCGCGGACTTCCGCGATGGGGCCGCAGCGCTGGCGCCCGCTGTGCCCCGGCCCGACACGAGCGCCGGCGAGGTGCGGGGCGTCATGGAACGACCGGGAGCGCCGCTCGCGGTGCGCCTGGCGCCCGCCCCTGAGGCCACACCCGGAGACGCCGCGGCTCCGAGCCAGACCTCGGTTGCTGCGCCCCCAGCGGCGACTATGCTCCCAGAGATGGAGGCGCCATTGAGCCAGCCCCCGGCGGTCGTGGTGCCGGCGGGGGCGAGCCCTCCCGAGACGGGGACAGCGCGGATCCGGGCTCCGGCGGTCGTGGCGCCGCCGGAGGCGAGACTTCCCGAGACGGTGGGAGCGCGGAGCCAGCCCCCGGCGCTCGCGGCGCCGGCAGAGGCGAGCCCCTCCGAGACGGGGGGAGCGCGGAGCCAGCCCCCGGCGCTCGCGGCGCCGGCGGAGGCGAGACGCCGGGAGACTGACGCGGGGGGTCAGCCGCCGCCCGCGCCGGGCTCATGGTTTACGACGGGGCGGCTCCTCGCGTTGGCGCTGGGCCTGGTGGCGATCGCGCTGCTGGCCGTCAGCTTCCGCCGCCCGGCCCGCTAGTGTCGCAGCCTACAAAGGTCGCTGGTAGGAGGCTCGTATCACCGAGTGGATGCCCCCGCGCACGTTGAACTCCCCCGTGACCTGAATCCGGATCGGGTCCATAACGGCGACCAGATCGTCCAGGATCAGGTTGGTCACGTCCTCGTAGAAATGCCCCTCGTTGCGAAACGCCCACAGGTAGAGTTTCAGCGACTTCAGCTCCACACACTGGGAGTCCGGGACGTAGACGATCCGGATCGTGGCGAAGTCGGGCTGCCCTGTGATGGGACAAACCGACGTGAACTCAGGGCAGACGTGTTCGATCTCATATTCGCGGTGGGGATGGGGGTTGGAGAAGACTTCGAGGCTGCTCTGATGAGGGCTCGGCAACTGCTCGGCTCCTGGTACACCGTGTGCCGATTATAACGACGGGGATGGTATGCTGAGCGGGCCCTTTGGCGGCCTCAGACAGCAGGCGATCCCTCGCCAGCAACGGTCAAAGCGGGTGGGAACCACAGAACCCAGGTGTGTGGCTCCGGTGGCGATTCTGACAACGAGCCGAGGGCGCCGCTTGTCGGCGCGGCAGCTCGCCGCGCCCTTTTCTCTACGGCGGCACTCGCCGTAGGGCTGCTTGCCTACTCCAATCTGGACGCGTGGCGCACTCTCCGGACGCCGCATCCGATGTCGACCGGCCCGAACTTCCGCCACCTCTCCGTCCTCGCTCTTGTGCTGGTGTGGGCCCGGGCTGAAGGACTGACCCGGCATCAAATGGGACTTGGCACTGCCAAGATGGCCCGCGGCGTTGCCTGGGGGCTCCTCATTGGTGCCGCAGTCTCCGTTCCGGTGCGCCTGTTCTTCGCTTTCCCGCTGGTCTCGCGCGAGGCCATCACCCAGCCCGAGTTCACGGGGCTCAGCCTTCGACGGCTGTTCTGGCTGCTCTGCGCTCAGTTCCTCCTCAGTACCGCCGTGTTCGAAGAGGTGGCGTTTCGCGGTGCGCTCAACGCACAGCTCGCCCGGCTCTTTGGCGTTAGGTCTGCGCTGCTGATCGGCGGCGCCGTGTTCGCCGCCTGGCACTGCGTCATCACGTGGTACAACCTCAGCCGGTCGAATCTGCCCCGGCAGCTCTTCTGGCCCCTGTATGGGGGCGCCATGGCCGTGCTCTGTGCCGCCGGGGTAATCTTCGGGCTGCTTCGCCTGAAAACGGGGCATCTGGCGGCCCCCATCCTCGCCCACTGGCTAATCGTGGTCAATATCGTAGTCGCCGTCGCCCGGCCGCGCTCACGGCCGACGGCCGGAGGTTGATCCTGGATCGTTATCCGACCCCCTTTTGGGAGCTGGCGCGCATCGGCGCCTCGATGGTGCGAGGCCGACGACGCAGTGTGGGGGCCGATTCGGCAGCCATTCTGCGCCTCGTCCACCCGCCGCCCCGGGCGATCGGAACCGAGCACATCCCGGACGATGGCCCGTTCGTGGTGGTTGCCAACCACTATCAGCGGCCAGGCATGTGGGTCGGCTGGGGCGGGATGGTCGTGAACGCGGCCGTCTATCGCACCCGGCGGGCGCAAGGTGACATACGCTGGCTCATGGCCGCGGAGCTTCTGGACTACCCCCTGGGCCCCCTGGTGGTTCGATGGCAATGGATTGCCCGTGTGCTAACCCGCTTCGCCTCCACGTACGGGTTCGGGGTGGTCTCATCCCGCGACGCCGGAGTGGTGGGAGGCTTGTCGGGGCTGCGGGTAGCCGCCCGAGCGCTGGCTGCGGGCGACCCGGTGGGCATTCTGCCGGAAGGGACGGAGAGCGACGCCCTGTGCGAGGCTCGGCCGGGGGTCGGGGCCGCCCTTGCCTGGCTCACCCGCGACAACATCAAGGTGGTGCCCGCGGCCATCACTGAGCCCGATGGCGTGCTGACAGTGACGTTTGGCGAGCCTTTCCTTTTACGGGCGGCTGGGCTGCCTGAGGCCGGCGGCGACAAGGCCTCGCGCGATCGAGCCCTGCGCGAGGCGGTGATGGGGGAGATCGCTCGGCTCCTGCCCGCAGAGATGCACGGCCATTACGCGGCGCGCGTCTAGCCCGGCTGGGCCAGGAACTCGGCCAGGAGAGCGTTTTGCTCCCGAATGGCGCTCTCCGTCCATCCGTGGGCAACCTGCCGCTGCACGACGACCGTGGCGTTCTGCATGATGCTGCTCAGGCGGCTGACCTCCGCCGCACGGACGAACGGGTCATGCTCCCCTACCAGGGCCAGGGTGGGAACCCCCAGTCCGCGCAGCAACGGCCTAAAATCGACGCGCACCATGTCACGGGCCAGGCCGCGGAGGACGGCAAGAGACGCTCGCTGAACGTCCTCCATCAGCATGCGGATTTCCTGGTCGACAGCATGCGGCGCCGCGATCAAACGGTGCACGAACTGTTGGCGTACGGCAGGATGGCCCAGCAGGCCAGCAATCAGCGGGAAGAGCGCGGGGCTCGTCAGCAGCCGGACCGCGCGCCGGGCTGTTGGGCGGATCGCCCCCGGGTAGTAGGCAGGGGTGTGCAGGACAACCCGGGCGGGCAGCGTCGCTCGCGCCGCCTGTCCCAGGTACGCCAGCGCGAGGCTGGCGCCCATGCCGAGTCCAATGAGGATCTGGGGAGTCACGCGCATACGCGCGGTGAGCTCGTGCAGCAGGCTCGCCCACGCGTCCAGGGTGGGCGCGAGCTCGGGGGCTGGAGAGTCGCCGAAGCCGGGCACGTCGGGCGCAATCAGGTGACAGCGCGTCTCGAGAGTAGGTAACCACGGCCGGAAGTTGCGCCACGAGCCAGCCGTGCCGTGGAGGAGAAGCGCCGTCGGCCCGCGACCGCCGCGAATCCCTCTCACGTTGGCCCCGTGCACGCTTGTGGTAAAGGGCTCGAGACCGTCGGCGGCCATGCATCATCCTACTGGTTTGTTGGGACACGAAGCCCACGAACTCCCTGGCACCTGTGGGCGGCGCGGAAAGCTACAATATTGCTCTCGCAGAGCTTATTTCGTGAGCAGCTTTCGTTAGATGGATGCGGCGACGGCGAGTGGCCCGTTGGTCTCAGCGCTAGCTCTCGATCTCTACGAGTTGACCATGGCGCAAAGCTATCTCGACGAGGAGATGGAAGCCGATGCGACCTTCAGCCTCTTCGTTCGGGACCTGCCCACGGAGCGCGGCTACCTCGTCGCCGCGGGGCTCGACGACGCCCTCGCCTACGTGGAGCGACTCGCGTTCACATCGGATGACGTGGCCTTCCTGGAGTCGACGAGGCTCTTCACGAAGCGCTTGCTGGACAGGCTCGCCGCCTTCCAGTTCACGGGGTCAGTACGCGCAATGCCCGAGGGCACCATCTGTTTCGCCGGGGAGCCTCTTCTGGAGGTGACCGCTCCCATCCTCGAAGCGCAGTTGGTGGAGACGGTGCTCATCAACGAGATGCAGCTTCAGACCATGATCGCAAGCAAGGCGGCGCGTTGCGTGACGGCGGCCAGGGGTAGGAGGCTCGTCGACTTTTCGCTGCGCCGTACCCACGGGCTCGAGGCCGGCCTGAAGGTAGCGCGGGCCAGCTATCTCGCCGGTTTCGATGCCACGAGCAACGTCCAGGCCGGACAGCAGTACGGACTGCCCATCGCGGGAACGATGGCTCATTCCTACATCCAGGCCTTTTCGCATGAGATTGAAGCGTTTCGAGCGTACGCGCGCGCCTACCCGGACAGCGCGGTGCTCTTGGTGGACACCTACGACTCGGTGGAGGGCGCGCGGCTGGCGGCCAAGGTGGGCATGGACCTCGCCATTACCGGGCATCGGCTCACGGGTATCCGGCTGGACTCGGGCGACCCGATCGCGCTCAGCCGGGTCGCCCGCCACGTTTTGAACGACGCCGGCCTCGCATCGACGACGATCTTTGCCAGCGGTTCCCTTGACGAACACGCGATCGAGGCTATTCTGGCGGCGGAGGCGCCCATCGACGGCTTCGGCGTGGGGACGCGCCTGGGCGTCTCGGCCGACGAGCCCCACTTGGACATGGTATACAAGCTGGTGGAATATGGCGGTCGGCCAACCCGTAAGCTCTCTACGGGCAAGGTCACCTGGCCGGGCGGCAAGCAGGTGTGGCGCGCGCGGCATGGCTGCGATTGGCTCGGGCTCGCCGGCGAGGAGATGCCCGACGGCAGCGAGCCCCTCCTGGTGCCCGTCATGGCGCGGGGGCAGCGATTCAGCCCCCCCGAGCCCCTGGATCGGGTTCGTGAGCGGTGCCGGCAGGGACTGGCGGCGCTGCCGCCCGGCTGTCTCCGCCTGCGAGACCCGGACCGCTACCCTGTTCAGCCGACGGACGGGCTCTTTGCGCTTGAACGAGCTACGGCAGCCAGCCTCCAGCAAGCGGGGTGAGCGGACAGCACGGGAGGGACAGGATGAGGACCGACGCCAGCGTCGAACCAATTCG
This sequence comes from uncultured Chloroflexota bacterium, assembly GCA_964417895.1. Lineage (GTDB taxonomy): Bacteria > Chloroflexota > UBA6077 > UBA6077 > SHYK01 > CAYQJS01. Next base: position 63,518 of record CAYQJS010000002.1, read on the forward strand.
CATCGACGAGAACGATGCGATGATCGTCGTAGATCCGCAGAATGACTTCTGCGCGGGTGGCAGCCTCGAGGTGCCCGGCGGCGACGAAGTCATCCCGCCGATCAATGGCGCCATGCCGAAGTTCCGGCACGTCGTCGCCACGCAGGACTGGCATCCGCCGGACCACCGGTTTTTCCAGCAGTACGGTGGGCCGTGGCCCTTCCACTGCCTGCAGGGGTCGCGCGGCGCCGAGTTTCACCCGAAGCTCAACGCGGACTTGATCCAGGAAGTTGTGAAAACAGGCAGCGACCCCTACTTGGATGGCTACTCCGGCTTCGCCGGCACAGACCTCGCCGACACGCTCCGCCGCCGCGGAGTGCGACGCGTCTTCGTCGCGGGACTAGCTACCGACTATTGCGTGAAGATGACGGCCATCGAATCTGTGCAGAATGGCTTCGATACCTACGTGCTCACGGACGCGATCCGGCCGGTTGAAGTGCAGCCGGGCGACGGCGAGCGCGCGCTCAGGGCGATGGCCGACGCTGGCGCCCACCTCATCACCAGCGAGGCTCTGGCGGCCGAATCCTAGCGGGCACGCAGCCCCAATTGCAGCGGCCCGACGTTTCAAAACTGTCGCCCGGCATGGTAGACTCGCACTCACCATAAGTGATTGCTTATAGGAGGTTGTGGTGGTCGCCAACGTGCAGGCCGCCCCAGCGGTCGTTTTCTCCCCCGGGGATTTAGCCCGCCAGCGCAAATGGGTGATGCTCGTGACCAACATCTCCCATGGCTTCAATCACTTCAACTCCGGAGTAATGAACCTCCTCTACGCCGTCATGATGGCGCCCTTGGGGTTCGGCTACGCCGAGCTCGGTCTCGTCAACGCTGTGCACGGGGTGATCGGCCAGACCCTGCAAGTCTCCTACGGCTTCGTCACACAGTTCGTGAAGCGATCGGTGCTCCTCGGCGCCGGCAACATGCTGCTGGGTGCCAGCACGATCGTGATGGCGGGCGCGACCAGTTTCGCGCCGGTGGTAGTCCTCCGCGGATTGTCTGGCGCCGGCACGAGCCCGCAGCACGTCGTCGGCTCCTCTATGCTGTCCAGCTGGTTCGAGGGCGCTCGGGGCCGAGCCCTAGCACTGCATACGACCGCGGGGAGCATCGGGACGGTGCTCGCGCTGCCCTTGGCGGGCGTGCTGCTCCATCTGACCGACAACAACTGGCGGCTCATCCTCGTCCTCGTCGGCATCCCCAGCGTTCTTATGGGCCTCTCTTACTTTCTACTGCGCGACATCGTGCGGCCGGCTCCGTTGGACGGCCGCACCCGCGCCCGGGCCGGTTGGGCCGCGTACGTGGCCTGCTTCAAGAACAAGAACCTGATGCTCGTGAGCCTGCTGATGATGGTGGGCGCTGCCGGCCGCGAGGGCGGCGTCACTCAGATCTACCTGCCGGCCCACTTCATCAACGATTTGGGCATCGCGGTCGGGGTGACAGCCCTGCTGTTGACCATTTTCCAGTTGGGCGGGCTCGTCGCCCCGATGGCGTGGGGATGGTTGTCCGACATCTTTCCACGGAAGGTTGTTATGCAAGTGGCGCTGCTCCTGACCGCCGTGACGACAGTCTGGCTGGGCCAGCAGATGTTCCTGGATGCGCTGCTGATCGCAAACCTGGTGATCTACGGCCTCGTTGCGCACTCGCGGCAGGCGATCACCCAGGCCATGATTGGCGACTACGCCGGCGACGACCTGCAGGACGCGGCCTTCAGCGTCTACTTCACGCTGGGGCTCATCAGCGGGCCGATCTGGGCAATCGCCATGGGTGGGGTGATGCAGAACTGGGGATTCGCCGCCGCCACTCAGGTGATGGCGGTGTCCTACATTGTCGGGATGCTAATCCTGATCCCGCTCAACGTGCGCCCGCGGCCGCCGCGGCGCGAGTCTGGGGTCGCAACCCCGGCGTAGCAGGCTGCTGAAAATGGTCGGGATCCGCTCGTTGGTGAGCCTGTCCTTCGACAAGCTCAGGACGAGCGGTCATGGTGAGCCTGTCGAACGACAAGTTCAGGATGAGCGGGTTTTTTCAGCAGCCTGGTAGGGCGTCAGGAGTCGCAGGCGCGGGAAGTCATGGCGGGCAGGAAGCCCGAAGCGCTGACAGGCGATGCAGCACCAGGCCTCGCCTGTCGACCATGATTCGGCCGCCGTCTACTAGCTCGGCGTAGAGGGCGGGTGAATCGGCTTCGAACTCCTCTGGGCTTCTGAGCACGATCTCGGCGTTTCCGAGACTGCCCCGCGGCGTGAGGCGCGCCAGGTGCGCGGCCCGCTCCGAAGGGGCAGGCAGGTCGTCCGCGATCACCAGCAGCCGGGGATTGCCCGTCGGGCCCGGTGGGTAGAGCGCCACGGCGATGACCCGCAGACCGAGCGCGACGTGGATCAGATCCACGAGCTCGGCGATCGATGAGTGGTCCAACGGGTCCTTAGAGCTGGACGTTGATGTGCTTCATCTCGGTGTATTCCCACAGCCCCTCGAGCCCGTACTGGCGACCGATCCCGCTTTGCTTGTAGCCGCCCATCTCGCCGGCGGCGAAGAGCTTCCCGAAGGTGTTCACCCAGACCATGCCGCTCTTGACCTTTTTGGCGACGCGGAGCGCTCGCGAGATGTCGCTGGTCCATACGGCCGCGGCGAGCCCGTAGACCGTCGCGTTGGCCACCTCGGTCGCCTCCTCCTCGTCCTTAAACGTGAGCACCGAGAGCACTGGGCCGAAGATCTCATCCTGGGCGATCGTCGCATTCACAGGCACGCGGTCGAAGATCGTGGGCTGAATGAAGAATCCTTTGGCCAGCTCGCCCTCGGTGGCTCGCTGGCCGCCAGTCAGCAGCTCCGCCTCGCTCTTGCCGGCCTCGATGTAGCCCATGACCCGGTTCAGCTGCCCTTCATTGATCACGGGCCCGGCCTGGACCCCTTCCTGCAGCCCGTGTCCGAGGCGCATGCGCTTTGTCAGCTCGGCCAGCTTGTCGACGAACCGGTCGTGAATGCTCTCCTCCACCAGGACGCGGCTACCGGCGATGCAGACCTGCCCAGCGTGGAACATCGAGGCGCCGTTGAGGGCGCCGCGCACCGCTCGATCGAAGTCGGCATCGGCGAATACGATGTTTGGGCTCTTGCCACCGAGCTCGAGGCCGACTTTCTTCAGGGTATCGGCTGCCATGCGCATGATGTCTTTGCCGGTGCCGGTGTCTCCCGTGAAGGCGACCATGTCCACGCCCGGGTGCCTCACGAGCTCCGCGCCCGTCGTACTCCCCGGGCCGACGACGAGATTCACGACGCCCTTCGGGAACTCCGGGATGGCATCGATCATGGCGACGAACTCTGCCGTTGCGCCAGGGGTTACGCTCGATGGCTTGATGATCACCGCGTTCCCCGCGGCGAGGGCAGGCGCCAGCGAGCGTGTGAGAAGCGAGAGGGCCATGTTCCACGGGACGATGATGGAGACGACGCCAATAGGCTCGCGCAGCAGGATCGCGAGCGAGTCGGGCGCAAGCATGGTGGAGCGGCCGTACACGTTCCGGGCCAGCCCCGCGTAGTACTCGATAGCGTCTGATGCGCGCAGCACTTCCGCCCGCGACACCGACAGCGGCTTTCCGCCCTCGCGGGTGAGGAGCGGCGCGAGCCAGTCGGTGCTCGATCGGAGCGCCTGCGCCAGCTTGTAGAGGGCAGTGGCTCGCGCGTGGGGGTTGTCGCCCCAGTCCGTGTTCTCGGCGGCGTACTTCGCCGCGTCAACGGCTCGGGCGGCATCCTCAACGGGCGAGTTGGGCGCGCGGTAGACTAGCTCGCCGTTGCCCGGGTCGTGGATCTCGAGGGTGGCGCCGTTCTCGGCGTCTCGCCACTCCCCGCCGATGTAGTTCTGGTAGGTCTTCACCGCTTCGGCGATGGCCATTGAGCGCCTCCTTCGGAGTCCCGGGGTCGGGGGTCAGCGGCCGGCAAGCTCAATGGCCTCTGGCTGCTGGCCTCTGGCTGCCGACCCCTGGCTCCTCAGTTTGTACCGCTGGATCTTCCCCGTCGCTGTCTTGGGCAGCTCGCCCACGAACTCGACCCAACGCGGGTATTTGTAGTAATCCGGCGCCAACAGCGTCTTGCTGTGGTCCTGGAGGACGGCGACAAGCTGCGGGCCAGCCTCGTGGCCGGGCTTCAACACGACGAAGGCCTTCGGCTTGTTGAGGCCATCGGAGTCCGTGACGCCGATGACCGCGGCCTCAGCCACACTGGGATGGCGCAGCAGGGCGCCCTCGACCTCGATGGGGGAGACCCACTGGCCACTGGTCTTAAACATGTCGTCACCGCGCCCGGCGTAGTAATAATACCCATCGCCGTCCCGCCGATAACGGTCACCTGTCTTGAGCCACGGCCCGCGGAATGTGTCCTTCGAGCGCTCCCGCTTCTTCCAGTAGGCCGCTGCGAACGAGTCAGACTTCATGTACAGCTCGCCGATCTCGCCGTCTGGCACTGGGTTCTCGTCCTCGTCGAGGATCCTCGCCTCATAACCTGGCAACACCCGCCCGCTGGCGTTCGGCCGGGCCTGGCCCGGCAGGTTCTGGATATAGATGTATCCGAACTCGGTGCTGCCGATGCCATCCAGGAGCTCGAGCCCGAAAGTCTCGAGCCAGCGTTCGTAGATGGCGGCCGGCAGGGCTTCACCTGCCGAGATGCACATGCGCACTGATGAGAAGTCCGGATCGAGGTGGCCTGCCTCCTTCTCGCGCAGGATCAGGTTGTAAAGCGTGGGAACCGAGAAGATGATCGTCGGGCGATAGCGTCTGACAGTTTCCGTCAAGACCACGGCGCTGGACGGCTCGGATACCAAGACCGTAGCAACCCCCGCCAGCAAAGGCTGGTAGAGCCCGTTCACCAGCCCATACGAGAACGGCAGCTTCGAAGCCGTGTAGTAGATGTCGCTGGGAGTCGGCTTTGCAACGTGCTGGATCCATGTGCCGGTGCAGTAGACCATATCGCGGTGCAGGTGAATGGTCCCCTTCGGCTGGCCCGTCGTGCCCGAGCTATACAGCCAGTAAGAGGGGTCATCCCGGTGGGTGGGCTCGGTCTCCAGCTCGTCGGGGGCAGCGGCGAGCCCCTCCCCGTACGAGAGGACTGAGGACTGAGGACTGAGGACTGAGGAGGGTTTGCCCCCTCTCCCTATGGGAGAGGGTTGGGGTGAGGGCGTATCCCCGCCAACGACGAAGATCTGCTTCAGGTAGCGAAATCGATCCCGATCCCCGAGATGCGCCTCCAGTTCCGTGTCCACCACGACGGCCGCGGCCCGCGAGTCGTCGACGTAATACGCCACCTCCTCCGGGGACGACCTGACGTCAACGGGCACAGGAACGGCGCCGATCTTCATGGCGCCCACGTACGTCTCGATGAACTGCGGTCGATCGGCCATCAGCAGCATGACGCGGTCCTCGATCTCGATCCCGCGCCCGCGGAGCATGTTCCCCGCCTTGTTGACGCGCCGCTGTAGCTCGCGATACGTGATGGCTTCGTCGCCATAGTAGATGGCTACACGGTCCCCCCGCCCCTCTTCCACGTGCCGGTCGACGAGCACGGTCGCCATGTTGAATGTCTCGGGGACGTCGAAGTCGATGTTCACGGCCGTCGTTCCTCCGGCAGGTAACAGGTTACAGGTGACAGGTTACAGGGCCTCGCGAGGCGCCGTGCTAACATCTCTGTCCCCTGTCCCCTATCCCCTCACCATTCGGTCCCATCGGCTCTCTTTACGCACCAGGTACTGCCAGGCGCGGAGCACACCTTCTGCGTGGTAGATGTGTTCGCGTTTGGACAGCGCCTCCTCGTCGGTGGTCACTGAGACGCTGTCCCCCACGGCGATGGCTGTGAGCTGGGCGCGCGCGGCCTTCTCCAACAGCATCGAAGCGACGACCGCCTCTTCCACGCTCCGGCCGGCGAGAACGACTCCGTGATTCCGCATGAGCAGCGTGCTGTGGTCGCCGAGCTTTTCTGCCACGGCCTGGCCCTGCTCGCGGGTGAGGATCAGGTCTGAGGTTTCGGTGAAGATGGGGATTGGCGGCGGGCAGAAGTAGCAGCCTTCGTGCGTCACCGGCCGGATGCTATGCGCGCTTGATCCAAGGACTGTCGAGAGCACGGGGTGCGTGTGGACCACCGCATTGACCTCGGGGCGGCGGCGAAATATCTCCCCGTGGATTGGGAACTCGTTGTGGCGCTGGCGAATTCCGGCGACCCTGGCGCCTTCGAAATCCAGTAGGACCACGTCGTCGGCGGTGATCTCTTCCAGCCCAACCGCGCTGGCCTTCATCCAGAATGTGCTGGGGTCGCGGTCGTCCCGGACGGACAGGTGTCCCCAGATGACGTCGCCATGGCCCTCCATGGCCAGGATGCGACATCCCTGCGCCAGTTTCGCTCGGAGGTCGTAATCAGTCGAGTCGAAGGCCATTCGCCCCTCTCAATTGCGAATAAGGCAGCCGTGGGTGGGGGTGCGGGTGAAGCGTATTCTACCGCTCCCTTCGAGGGCGATCGGGCGAGGCTCAAACAGTGCCCGAGGTTACTCGCATGGGGGTATTCCCTAGTCTTTTGCGCCCGTGTGCGCACGAAAAGCACCGACCGCTGCCGTCGGCGCGGTTCTTAGGCACGATTCGACGCGATGGGACGGGGCCGGCGAAAACGCTGGGTACCCGCTGAATGGCGCGCACGGACAGCCGGGGAGGTCTTTTGATACAATGCTCGTAAGCCTGCGTCGATAGCAGAATGCAGCCCAACGATGGAGAAGCCCAATGGTAGGCTCCAGCATTGAGATTCGACCCAATGCTGTCTACACGCTAGCGGAAGTGTGTCAGATCTTGCGAATCAGCGACGCGACGGCCCGCAGGTGGCTGAAGGCCGGCAAGCTTCGTGCGGCGCGGGTGGGACGCGCCTACCGCGTGCTGGGGAGTCAGCTTCTGGAGGCGCTCAACCAGGAACGGCCCGACCGCTAGTCGCGCTGAGCCTCCTGACTTCCGCCGCCGCCCTCGCATTCGCCGTCGTGCGTTCCTGACACGTGTGTACGCTAGGCCACGACACAGGGTCGGCTGCTAGTACACGTCGGCACAAGAGCACCGATGGGTGAGCGAGCGGGCAGGCTCCCTCTCCTGCCGCAGCGGGAGAGGGGTGGGGTGAGGGCAGGCCTCGATGGCCGACGCCACTAGGGTTCGGTAGGGGGCCCTCACCTAACCTCTCCCATAGCGATGGGAGAGGGATTGGCTGAACGAGTCCGGCGTTTGAGCGCAACCCATGACTCACTTCCGCCGAGTTGCACTTGGGCCCCAGGCTGTCCGACCCGGGGGCGAAATGCAGGACTCGAGTGTTCCCTTCGTCGCCCCGAAGGCGGTGCTGCCGCGTTGGGCGGTAGGAGCCGAGCGGGCGGGGCTGGCCCTTCTTGCCCTCGTTACGGGCCTGTACGTGATGGAGCTGCTTTACCACGGGGCCCTGAGCGTCGCCTACCCCTATGACCTGAACTACGGCGAGGGGTACGTCCTCAACGACGCGCTTCGCCTGGCACGGGGCGAGCTCCCGTGGACCGATGTCAGCCAGTTCCCCATGGTGCGTTCCCCGTATCCACCTCTGTTTCTGCTGGCCGCCGGTGCCCTGTCGCTGCCCGACCCGTCGTTCTTCGCCCCGCGGCTTCTGTCGCTCGGCGCTGCGCTGGCCATTGGAATCATGCTTGCTGGGCACGCCCGGGCGGAAAGCGGATCGCTGGGAGCCTGGCTGGCAGGCGGGCTCTGGTTCGGTTCGACGTTTGTCTATCAATGGGCACCGCTCGCCCGAGTCGACATGGTGGGGCTCGCCCTCAGCCTGGCGGCTGTCGTTCTGTTGCATCGGCGGGTCTCGACCGCGCGACTGGCGTCGGCGGCGCTTCTGTGCAGCGCCGCGCTGCTGACCAAGCAGACGCTTCTGGCAGCGCCGGCGGCCATTGTGCTCCTTCTCGCCCTCCAGCATGACCGACGGGCTGTCGGGTTCGCTGGTGGCGTGTTCGCCATCGTGGGCGGGGCGACCGTTGTGCTCAGCACGGCGACCGGGGGCCAGTACGCCGAGCACGTTTTGTTGGGCAACGCGGCCAACCCCTTTCGGCTTGATCGCGCGCTGGAGATGGGCGCGCTCTTCATCGGCATCAACGCTATCGCCGCGGCTGCCGCTCTGTGGGTGGTGGCGACGCAATGGCGCCGCCTTCGGCCAGGGCTCGTGGGCGTGTACGTCGCACTGGGGCTGGTAACCACGCTGGCCGCCGGCAACATCAGTAGCGACGTGAACTATTTCCTGGAGCCGACCGTCGCCCTGGCCCTCGCGGCGCCCATCGCCTGGCAATCCGCGCTCCGCCAGGGTCGGCGCGGTGGTGTGCTGGCCTGGGGGCTGGCCCTCGTGCAGCTGGCGCTCCTGGTCCACATCCCCAATGGGTTTATGAGCCAGATCCCACCCGGCCCCGCCAAGGGGGTGACCCCGGTGCAAGAGGACGTCCGCGTGGGCGATCGGGTTGCTGCGATCGTGCGCGAGGCCGGCGCCCGAGCCCTTGTCGAGCCAGCGGGCATCGCGGTCGTCGCCGGAGCCCCGGTGTGGATCCAGCCCGTGGACCTGCAAGCGGAGCAGCAGCGGGGCCGATGGAGCTCGGCGACGCTCAACGACACGATCCGAGAGCACCGCTGGGCGGTGGTGGTGCTCACCTACAAGTTCCTGCCGGCGGATGTGATGGCGACGCTCGATGAGGAGTACGTGCTTACCGACGGGCTGCCGAGCCCCAACGGCTTCTCGTATTTCGTCTATCGGCCACGCCCGATAATGTCATCCTGATGCAGCGCCCGCGGATCTACCTCGACCATACAGCTACCACGCCGCTTGCGCCCGGCGTGTTCGAGGCCATGGAGCCATACCTCACGGAGAAGTGGCTCAGCCCGGCCGGTCTTTACCGCGGAGCGCGGGCGATGAAGCGCGAGCTGGACGACGCGAGGCGCCGAGTAGCTGGTCTCCTGGCTGCCGACCCGGGCGAGATCGTGTTCACCAGCTCGGGCACCGAATCGATTGGCCTGGCGGTGCGCGGCGTGGCGATGGCCAGCCAGCATCGCGGCCGGCACATCATCACGAGCCGGATCGAGCATCGCGCTGTGCTGGATAGCGCGGAGCAGCTGGGCAAGCAGGGCTGGCGCGTCACCTATCTGCCGGCGGATGCGGACGGCGTCGTGGACCTCGTCGCTCTGGAGGACTCGCTCGACGACGAGACTGCGCTGGTGTCCATCATGTGGGCCAACAACGAGGTTGGGTCGATCCAGCCCGTGCGCGAGATCGCGCGGCTGGTCAAGGCCCGCAACCCCGCGATCCCGGTACACGTCGACGCCATCGCCGCGGCCGGCTATCTGCCGCTGGACGTGGGCGATCTCGGCGTCGATCTGATCTCGTTGTCGTCGCACAAGGTTGGCGGGCCGAAGGGCGCGGGCCTGCTCTGGATCCGGCGCGGCGTTCTGCTCCAGCCTCAGATCCTGGGGGGCGACCAGGAACGGGGCCGCCGCGCCGGGACCGAGGATGTGCCGGCCATCATGGGCATGGCGCGAGCGCTGGAGATCGCGCTGCCAGCAGCAGCACAACAGGCGGAGCGCGTGGGCGCGTTGTGCTCGCGGCTCCTGGATCACGTCGCGGAGGCGATCCCTGGGACGGTCGTCACCGGGCATCGGACCCAGCGCCTGCCGCATATCGCCAGCTTCTGCTTCGAGGGGGTGGATGGCGAGGCGCTGCTCCTCCAGCTGGATGTGCAGGGGATCGCCGCGGCCTCGGGTTCGGCCTGCACGTCTGCTACCCTGGAGCCATCCCACGTGCTGCGAGCCATGGGTGTGCCCACGCGTCTCGCGGAGGGCAACCTGCGCCTGAGCTTGGGGCCTGAGAATACGGCCGACGAGATCGACTACGTGCTCGAAGCGCTGCCGCGTATCGTGGAACGGCTGAGGGCGCTCAGAAGGTAGTTGCTGGTCAGACATCATGCGGCGTCGCCGCGTCATCCGGCGATGAAAACCGCGTCCGTCCTGGCGGGGGGCTGGGGCCGAAGCCCCCAGGACAAGAGGGGGGGGGGGGTGGCCGTTTTCAGGCTAGTCGGCCACTTCCCACTCGTGGATGTTCCAGGTGATCCCTTCCTGGGATACGTAGTTGCCCACGGGGCCTCGGACGCGGTTGCGGGCGATGATCGCCTCCACCGAGTAAATCAGCGGCGCAACGCCCACCAGCTCAGACGTGCGCTTGAGCAGCGCGATGGTCGCCTCTTTGGCTTCCTGCGCATCGACCGTTGTGATCCTGATCCGCTGCAAGCGGTCGATCTCCGCATCGACGAAGCTCCCCCGGTTTGAGCCCGACCACCGGTTCTCGGGACCCGGCAGCTCGCCCTGCGTCCAGACGAAGTTGTTCGGTCCGATGGTCCGCCCATTGAGCGCCACCGAGGTGAAGCTGGACCGCAGCTCGCCGTCTCGGGCCCGAGCGGCCGGAATGATGGCCGGTTGCGAGTTGACCCCCACAGTTCGCCAGTTGTCGGAAGCGATGGTTGCGTGCCGCTCCTGGCTCGCGGTCGCTGCTAGGTCTACGTCCAGGGTCTGACCCGCGGCATTCACGACCAGGGCGCCCTCTGTGGATCGGCGCCACCCGGCCTCAGCGAGGAGGCTCGCGGCGCGGTTTCGATCGAACGGATATTTCATGATCGCTCGGTCCACCTCGGCAATCAGGGCGTCGGACCGGGAAATGAACGCATCCGCGGCTGGCTCGAAGCCAAAGTTGACGGCCTCAGCCAGGCCGTCTCTGTCGATTGCATGGACCAAAGCCCTCCGCACGCGGACGTCGGTCACCGCCCGCTGCCACCTGGGTACCTCCCGGAACTGGAACTCGAGATAGGAGGTTCGCGTGGCCCAGGTCCTGACATAGCCCGGTCCATTGGGACCCCATTGCTCGCGGGCCACCGCGGCCTCCTCGGCGCGGATCCCAGGGGAGTTGATCAGATCCACCTCGCCGGCCAGGACGGCAACCAGCAGGGCGTTCTGCTCCGTGATGAAGCGGATGTCGAGGATCTCGATCTTAGGAGCGCCCAGTGCCCAGCCGGTATGCGCGCGGGCAATGATCCCGACTCCCTGCGTCCACCGCTCGACTTTGTAGGGGCCGGTGCCGACGTATGCGGTCGTCCACTCTTCACCGAACGTGAAGCTCGCGCGGTTGGTGCGGTACTTCTCGGCCAGGACATGACGAGGCAGCGGAACCAGCTGCTCGATTCCGAGCACGTTCGCGGTACTGTACGGCTCCTTCCAATGGATGGTTACGGTCAGGTCATCCGTCGCCTCGACCCTGTCCATCAGCGGCTCGGGGTTGGGGTTCGTGATCGGGAGATCGCGATCAAGGTAGACGGTATGAGCGAAGACGAAATCGCCCGCCGTGAGCGGCGTGCCGTCGTGCCAGAGGGTGTTCGGTCGCAGGCGATAGGTCGTGACCATGGTGCCATCCGCGTTGATCACCCAATCGCCGTTCTCCTGGGTCGGTATTTGGCGAGCCAGAAGGGGGCTGGGAAGCCCGGCAAGGTCGCGAAAGGTGAGCGTGGAGTTGAAGGTCCACTGAAACTCCCCGTTTCCCGAGCCGCCCAGGAACTTGGGGCTGAGCGTCTCCGGCTCCCTGGCCCACGCAATGGTCAAGGTGCCTCTGGGGCGCTGGCCTTCCGTGGGTGATGGCTGATCACCACGTGCGCCTGGAGCTGACTGCCCAGGCGTGCAGCCGGCCACCAGCATTAGCACCGCGGCGGCCATCACTACTGACTTGACGAGACAACGTTGCTCGGCCACTCGCACACTCCCAACTCTTGACCTACCCACCGATTGACAACTGTCATTCTGAGCCGCAGGCGAAGAATCCGCACCTCGTGGGCGCGGATTCTTCGGGCGGCCCGCATCTACACCCCTGAAATCGGCTTCATCTCCATCGGCGTGCCACGCTTCGTGCACTCTTTGACGAAGATGTCCATGACCTCTTCCATCAGCCCGGGCGGGAAGTCCTCGAACGCGACGAGTTGGCCTCCCTCGCGGCTGCTGCGCATCGTGCCCTCGCTGAGTCGGTTGACCTTGAAGCGCTTGCTGCTGAGTTTGAGCGCGAGGTACTGCGCGGGTTCGGCGCTCACGATTGCGTGCTGGTGCCACCACCAGCTGGGCGGCACGATCACGGTCCCCGCCCCCCAGTCGGCCTTGATTTTCTCGCCGCCATCCGGCCACATCAGCGAGTAGCCCTCACCGCTCAGCCACAGTACGTGGGCACCCGGCCCGTGGCGGTGGATGTTGGTGAACCCGCCGCCCGGCAAGCGCAGCGTGTGCGACCCGAGCACGCCGTGGCCCACCTCGAAGCTCGCGCCCTCGGCCGCCTCCCCGCGGTTTGAGGCGTGGAAGGGAAGCGCGTTGATGTTCCAGACGAAGTTGGTGAAGTAGATGTCGGTTGGGTAGCCCCACCCGTTGAAGGTCTCGGTCGTGTACTCACTCGAGAAGTAGTCTTCACGGCCGTCGTAGCGAACCGGGAACTTCGCCGGATTGTCGAAGATGAAGTCGTGGTCGCGGATGAGGTTCATCATAATCGGGGCGGTCGTGACCGCGATGAAGCGCGCCGACTCATCGCCCGACAGGTTGTAGTGCTGGTACCAGGCGTTGAGCGGCAGGGCGAACAGCGCACCCGCCTGCCACTCGAAGCTGTTCTTGCGCTCGCCCTCGCCCCAGACGCTGGTGGCGCCCCGGCCGCTGAGGACGTAGACCAACTCCTCGAACATGTGCTTTTGTGGCTCCAGCGCCTTGCCCGGGTCGATCTCGCACACGTAGGCACCGTTCATGTCGCCGGTACCGTCAAGCTGGATGTGGACGGCGTGCCCACCCATCCGCGGCCACCACCGGAGGGGGACTGTGTAGACGTTATCCACCTTGTAGCCGCGAATCAGCTCCAGGCCCTCCCCGGCAACCCAGTCGTCGTAGTACAGCGTGTTCCAGCGCGGGGCCTCGCCCTGCTTCTTCTCGTCGCGAATTTCGATGTCGACCGTCGGATCCTCCCGTCTGCTCAGATAACCTCGAGGTCTGGAATCACATCGGAGCGTTCATGCGGTACATTGCGAAGCCCCTTGAGGAATAACTCATGGTGGTCAATGGTACCTCCCCGACTCGTTCGTTGATAGCAGCCCTTACGCGTCGAGGGTCTGGCCGCCGTCGACCACCAGCGCGTGGCCCGTCACGAACGACGACTCGTCGGAGGCGAGGAAGAGCGCGGCGTAAGCGATCTCCTCCGGTCGGGCCGCCCGATGGAGTCCCGTCACCGATTCGCCGCGTTGGGCCAGCGATTCCTCAGTGAGCTCAGCCGTCTCCTGCGCGCGGGGCGGATAGCCGCGGTAGCGGCGAGTCATGGTCGGGCCCGGACAGATGCAGTTGACCCGGACCCCCGGACCGTAGTCCATCGCCAACTGCCTCGTCATCATGATGATCGCCGCCTTCGTCGAGCAATAGGCGGTGTACTGAGGCGACGCCAGCACGCCCAGGGAGGAGGCGGTGTTTACGATGTTCCCCCTCCCTCGACCGCGGAAGTGGGGGAGCACGGCCCTGATCCCGTTGTAGGTGCCGTGCAGATTCAAGTTGACGACGAAGCGCCACTCCTCGTCCGTCAGCTCGTGGAAGGGCTTGCGGACGCCCCCGCCGGCGTTGTTGAAGAGAATATGGAGATCGCCGTAGCCGTCGAGCGCGGCCTGAACCGCCCGGGCCCAGTCGGCCGCTGACGTCACGTCGCCGCGAACGAAGACCGCCTGGTTGCCATCCTGCTCGATAAGCTGATCGACCCGCGGCTCGCCCCACTCGTTGACGTCCATCGCCACGACCTTCGCGCCCTCGCGGGCGAAGAGCCGCGCGGCAGCACGTCCGATGCCGCTGTCGGCGCCGGTCACGATAGCCACCTTACCCGCCAGGCGGCCGCGTCCGGGGCCCATCATGGGGTGCTCAGTGGTGATGCCTGCCATCGGTCTTTCTCCCTCCTCATTTCTGGCGGTTTGCGCTCGGACCGTGGCGGCCGCTGCTGCTGCGGCAAGCGTCAGGACAGGAGCATGCGCCCTTGCCCACGCATGGCCGAGCCGAGGAGCGTTGCAGGGCGCTTCGCGTTTGGCCGCCATCGACGAGGCCCCTCACGGCTCACGCCTCACGCCTCACCGCTCTCACCGTTACAGCGCGCTTCGCGTTTGGGCGCCATCGACGAGGCCCCTCACGGCTCACGCCTCCCGCCTCGCCGCTCACCGTTACAGTGCGCTTCGCGTTTGGCCGCCATCGACGGGAATACTGGCGCCCGTGACCAGGCTGGCTCGCGGCGACACCAGGAACGCCACCACCGCCGCCACTTCTTCTGGCCGCCCGAAGCGGCCCAGGGGCATCTCCTCGCGCACGAATTGCTCGATGCGCTCCGGGTTGGCGTCGAGCCGCCGCGACCACGATCCGCCAGGATGGAGCGTCGAGCCGGGCGCAACGCTGTTGACGCGGATGCCGTGGGGCGCCAGTTCTCGCGCCATAGTCTTCGCCAGGGTCACCTCCGCCATCTTGGCCAGGTGGTAGGGAGCGCTATACGAGGGGCCATGTGTGGGGAGGGGTCCAACTTCACGGCCGTAGATGGACGCGATGATGACGATCGACCCGCCGCCCCCCTCCTTCATGATGGGGATGACCGCCCGGCTCGCACGGATCGCGGGGAACAGGTTGAGGTCGAGGGCACCTTTCCAGTCGTCGTCGCTGCTATCGGTGAAGAGGCCGCCACGGCTGCCGCCCACGCAGTTGACCAGCACATCGACGCGCCCGAAGGCGCGATGCGCCTCCGCCACGAGGCGCTCCGGCGCCCCGGACTCCACCAGGTCCGCCTGAAACGTGATGGCCTTTACCCCGCGGTCGCGTACCTCCTGAGCGGCGACGGTGAGGGTGTCTGCCGTTCGTCCCGAGAGCGCGACGTGGCATCCTTCGGCCGCCAGGGCGAGGGCGATGTGCTTGCCAATACCCCGTGAGGAGCCGGTGACGACCGCCGCGCGGCCGGCGAGATCAAGATCCATCCAGGAGGCCTCCATGTAGGGGCGGACCGCAAAGTCTACCGGGTTTGGCGGTCGCCCTCGAAATCGAACGCGACCGGGCGGGCGGGCCGCTGAGACACCACTGGTATAATCAGACTGGCTCGCAAGGGCCGTTTTTTGTCCTACCCATGCGCTTGTAGCTTAGCTGGGAGAGCGCGCGGTTCGCATCCGCGAGGTCAGGGGTTCGAGTTCCCCCAGGTCCACCCGGTCATCGTGCCAAAATCAGGCTTCGGAGCGCTTCCCCATGCTGCCCCTACGCTGGCCGCTACTGTAGCAGTCGGCCAAAAAATTGGTTCTTGGGCCGTCGGCGGACAGTAAGAACAGGTTGACGTGCTCTGACAGCTCCCACTAAAGTCAGCCAGTCCACCGAGACGAGAATTGCGAGCTGTAGCCGTGGCATCTTCATCATTCGAACCGGCACCCTGGCTCGAATTTCGCATTGAAGAAACCGAGGGAACAGGGGTTGATGTCCGAGCTCTGTCGCGGCTGCTGTCCGACCTATCTTCCGCCTTCTACGAGATCGCGAGGTCGAAGCTTGGGAGGTCAGGGCGGCCGGGCCCGCGGGCGCAGGATGAGGACGCGCTGGCCGCAATTCGCATTCTGGAGATCGAACCGGGTAGCGCGATTATCCGTGCGGCGCCGCCGCCCTCAGAGGATCTCCCCGGTCGTCTTTTCCCTACTGAGCCCACACCTGATGAAGTAGCGCTTGATTTCGTTCGAGAAGTGCAGCGAATTTCCGCTCACGAGCCAGGCGCGGATCGAACCGCCGTGCGCCGGCGCGTTCAGTCGGTCGTGCGTGATGCTTCGGCCATTGGGCGGTCTGCCGAACTTGTTTTCCGACCCGTGTCGCCGAGAGCTGAAGAACCACGTGAGTTCCGAGCCAGAATCCGGATGGCAGACGCAGAGCAGTTAGTCGCCGTAGTACCTAAAACGGAGCAGTCGCGCCGCCTGTCCGGCCACGCTTACATGGTCGACGTTGAGCCTGGGAAATGGCGGGTTCGTTTGAAACTCCCCGATGGTCGCGACGTGACTTTAGATGTCGCAGAGGAACTCGCAGCTGCTGTGGCGGGAGCCCTTGACAAGCCCGTAGAGATTGAGTCCCTAGAAGAGCGTGAAGGCGACACTGTTACGCGACGCCTTGCTGTTGGTCTGAGTTTTCAGCCTCCAGCAGTAGGCACCGATCGGCCACCGAAGTCTGTAAAGGAACTCGAAAGGGAACAGGGCCTATCGACAGAGCGCCCCGACTATGTGATGCTCGCCACCCGGGTTTGGGAAACCGAGGACGATGTCGAAGGCTTCGGCGAGTACTTGCGGCAGGTTCGGGGCGGCTCTCTTGGTTAGGACCAGCCAACGTGGCGGAGTACGTCCTGGTCGATACCGGGGTTGTTTTCCGCCTCACCAAGATCAGCCCTGACTCCCGTGCCTACAATGCGTTTCTGGGAGACCGGAGGCCAGCTGTTAACTTCCAAATAGCTGCAGAGGTGCGCAACTGGCCGCCCAACCTCGGCGCAAACCGCAAGCTCCGTTGCGAGGAACTGCTCGCGGCGTGTCTCAACCTACCGAATTCTGAAGCGACTGGAGTCTGGTATGGTCGCGTCGCGCAGCAGCGCGAGCGGCTCCGAAAATTGCACGACCGAGGGGGCGGGGCAGGAGACGCTGACGTGTGGGTTATAAGTTCCGCGCTCGAACACAGTCTCCCCATGATGTCTCACGACACCGCTCAGGTGCGCCTTGCCCGTTCTATGGGGATATCCGTTTACACGAACCTAGCTGGTCTACGAGACGAAAATCCGCCGCTGCCAGCGCCCTCAACTCCGAGCATCGCAGGTCCTATCGTATAAAGCTGGGCACGCTATCGCTTGTAGGCATTCTCATGCTCATGACGTCGGTGTCGAGGTGCTTGCGCCGCCCGATCACTTCTAGCTCACGACGTTGCGCACCAGGTAGCCAATTTCTCGCCGCTCGCCCGAAAGCGCGGTGAAAGACCGTGTGGATATGGCGCACCATCTTCGGAGAGTAGGCAGGTGATCGGGCGCTCCTCTGCCCCGGCCGGGGCCGTACCGGCTCGGCCAGCTTGGCCGCGCACAAGCGTTGGAGGTCGTCGGGTCGGACCGCGCAAGGCCTATGACAGCCGCCATGCCGAGGAGCTTCGGGGGCGGCGCCGCGCTCGTTACGCGCGGGCTAAAGCTAAGGCTCAGACAAACGGCTGACCCAAGCCAAAGGCGCTGGTTTTGCTGCGGGGGCGGACTCCCTACAAGCCGTCAAGCGAGCGTCAAAACCGGGTCCCGGTCAACTCGACTCCTGGGTGCCGCCAGCCGTGACTTGCTGAGAACCGACGAGGGTCCCCGTCCCCGAGAGATCCTGGGGAAACACTGTTCGGTGGAGATCGACAACTTGCTTCGGGGCAGTCCGGCCAGCCGTGTTCCCAGCAGATGACAGTTGCCACGTGACCAAACCTTTCGGTCGCCGCCTGTCCTTGAAGCTGTGACGTTCGCCCGACGACCGCGAACCTCTCAAAATCCGGAGCTTGCTCGTTACCCGTCGCTATCCCCCGCCAGGCGGCTCGCGTCTCCTCGGTTGCCGCGGCAAGCTCCCTCGCGTGCTGGCTGATTTGGCTCCCGTTTTGACAGTGCACCGCAAACATGAGGAGGTTGACCAAGTTGGCGGTAGTGCCCGCAACGTCGATTCGCCAATTGCCATCGGCCCTCCTAATCGCAATGTCGGCGTATTGCGGATTGGCTATAGAGAACTGCACCTGGCGGTAGATCGAATCGTAGGAATCTGCCATGCGACTGAGCCCATATAGTGACTCAATAAGCAGGCTCGACTCGCGTGGAGTCAGCGCGTCCATTACTTCCGGCGTTACAAGTTGCCGAAAGACGACCGTATCAAGTTGCAATGTTGCCCTTACGTACATCAGTGTGGTGGCGACCAGTGTCTTTTCGACAGACTGGACCATGTTGGATGTCGCCCGAAGATTGTGCAGCGATGCGGTGACGATCATGTCACGGGCCGCGCGAGCTATCTTCGCACGGCGATACTGAGCAACCGCCCATTGCACAAAGAGCGCGACAAAGAGGGCGCCGGAGAGACCCATGGCCGTATCTATCCAATTCAGCATCCGTGCTCACCTAGCTTGGTTTCCCGCCCAGTAGCCGCTTCCGTATCTCCGCCACCTTCTCCTGGGCTTTGCTGACAAAACATGACCCCTTCCTCTGGGGCAAATCTCGCTCGGTAGTGCGCGGCGACGTTGTCCTTTTCGCTGGTCCCTTCTTAAAGACGATCAGGTCGATCCCCCGATCGAGGACGAATGCGTCGATGGTCGTGATGAACGCTAACCGCGTCGCGGGGCCGCGGTTTCCAGCGTCTTTTCCAAGAAGGCTCGGAGACGGCTACCGGTGTCAGACGCTGAAAGGTGGGTTAGCCCCAGGTCGTAGTACCCCGCAAGCCATCGTTGGTAACTGAAGAGGGCGCGGAGGCCACGGAACAGGTCGAAGAACCAGATGTCGGGTAGGCGCTCAGGCGCAGCCGCCTGGTAGGAGTCCAGGAACTTGTCCGCGATCTCTGGGCCGTGGGTCAGCACCAGGTCCACACGGCATTGCGCGACGTCGGCGCGCGGGTCGCCCACTTCTGCCGTAGTCCAGTCAACGATGCCAACCATTCGCCCTCGATGCCAGACCGTATTCCCCGGCCAGTAATCGTCGTGAACCAGGGAAGGGGCCGGCCAATCGATGCGGTCCAGCGTTGCATCGAGCGTAGCATGCACCTCCCGGGCCAGGGGCTCACCCGCGACCGCCTCTTCCCTTCGACGCTCGATCTCCTCCCGCATGCCGTCACGCAGAAAGACGCGCAGACGCGATAGGTCGAAGCGGTCGGGAGTGACGGCATGCAGGCCAAGCAGGGATCGAGCAAGGCCGTCGGTCCATGTGGCCAAATCCCTGTGGGTGAAGAGTGGGCGGCCCGGGAGGTAGGACAAGACCATCGCGGGAGCGCCGAAATATCGCCCATCAGCATCGAGGAGAATTGGCTGTGGCGCACGTACGCCGGCCTCATGAACGATCCGGAGGATCTCGAACTCCAGCGCCGCGTGCTGAGGAGTGCCGAATCGATGCGCGCCCGGGCGATACCGTCGCAGGACCACCTTGCATCGGCTAGAGTCCCCTTTCTCGATGTCGAGCACGTGCATTCGCGAGCCCAGGCCACCCCTGAGCCGGCGGGCTCGCACCAGCCGACTGTCGGGCGAGATCTCCTGAACAAGTCCAGCTAATGCACCCGGACCGCCCCTCCGCGCCGGAGTCGCGATCCCTCTACTCCCCTCTCCATCGTTGGCCGGATTCTCGAAAGACGCGGTCAGACTGCTTCTACCCCTCAATCCGCGGCGGTGAGCTAGCAGAAAACCCTCGTCCTCCATGGCCTGCCGCATCTCGCCCACGAGTCGCGCCTCGCTGATTTGCGGATCGTCCCAGGCTGCTTCGACGGTGGCGGGGTCAGCTCAGTGGCCCCGAGCCGCGCTCGACTTCGAGGAGTGCCGTGCGGAGGTTCGCTGGCCCCCGTCCCGCGCTCGAGGGTGGCGCACTGTCCTCCCCGGGCTCCTTCAGCCCAACGGCCTCCAGGAACTGGCCGATGGCGGCATCATCCCGGTCCGCAAGCTGTCCCCACGGGCCGGCGGGCACGCCGAGATCGATACCGAGGTGGCGCATGGCTGCCTTCATGATGGGTGGGAGCCCGTAATGGCGGCTCCAGCGCCCGGGAAACAGCCCGTGGTCTGGTTCGGCCCGGTATGGCGGCCGACCTGATGGTGTTCGATCCCGAGACCGTCGGCCCGCTGGAGCCGGACGAGGCGCCGGACCTCCCCGGCGGCGCCACGCGGCGCCGCCAGCTGGCCCAGGGCATCGAGTGGACGATCGTGAACGGGCAGGTGCTCCTCGAAGAGGGCGAGCACACCGGGGCCTATCCAGGCAAGGTCGCGCGCAGCACACCCCCTGCCTGAGAGGCCACCCCCGCCGCAGAGCGGAGTCGTGGATGGTTGACAAAGGGACAGTGATAGGGCCCTGCGAGCGTGGTTTCGCTACCGCACCCAAGGGCGTGGAGGTACCCAGTGCAGAGCGAGAAACCGGACGAGTATGCAGTCCTGGAACACGGCCGCTTCGACAAAAAAGTCTGCTATACCCTCAGGAGTGGTAGACCCTGAATGGCCTGCAGAAACAGAATTCCGACCAGCAAGGCGTACGCCATAGAAAGAGCAAGGACGCTGGCGGTTTCCGACTGAGAGTCCATCCATCGTGTTTTGCTGATCAGCCAGGCACACACTGGCAACACTTGCAGCGCGTGCAGGCCCACAAAATGCGCCACCCGAAGATCTCCGCCTGTCGTACTCCAATTCATGAGCGGAATTCCTGGACCTCCATCCTCGACACCTATGGAATGTGCCCCGAGGGCGACCATCACGCCCCCGACGGCAGAGGCTGCAAGGAAGATGGCGAGCCCTGACCGGATGCCCCAAAGGGAGGGACGCGTGACGTTGTATCTCGCCTGCCAGGCGAAAATTAGCAGCGCAACCACGAAAACGCTGTTGAGCGGGTCCGTGATGTCCATGGTGTAGGATATCAGTGCATCTTCTCGGGTGGTCGCGTTGAAATGTGACGTTGTTCCCCGGGCTGCCTGCGTCGTTATTAAGACGATCTGGGTGAGCACGCAGGCCGAGACTCCCCAGCTGATGATCTTCTTTCCCCAATTCGACAGACGCAGGTATTCCAGCAACCGAGCGACCGTATACGCGTATAGGGCGATGGAGAGCGCGAACTTGATGGGCTTGAGCCAGGGATTGATGCCCAGAACGAGGCGCGAGTCGAAGGGCAAGACCACGAGCATGCAAACCAACAAGACGAGGTTAAACCAGACGGTCGTAGCCAGGACCTTGTCTCGGGGATAGAGTGCACGGGCATGCTCCCGCCAGTCCAGCTTGGCAAGGCCGCCGGTTGCGGCAAGAATTGGTGGTTTCATACTTCGCGTCTCGCTCCCTGGAAAGGACCTCAACAGAGAATCGAGCGTACGTTATTTCGTAGCAGGTTGCAACCATCTTCGCGTGCGGGGGTGCCCCCCAACTTTTTGCAGGGCATTTGAGCAACGATTGAAATGGACGAGCGTAAGAGAGGTGCAGGATTCGCGTTGACACGATTGTGAGGCATTTGAGGGAATTAGGGCACAGCTCACGCGGGTAGAGTGACTGTCAGTCAATATCCAGGCATGAGGCGGGAGAAGTGGCTGACGCCAAAAGAGTGACCCGGTGGCAAGATTTGGCCCGTGAGGCGTTCGAAGGCCTTGACGCCTGGCGTCGTAATAGAGCGTGTTCCAGCGCGGGGCCTCGCCCTGCTTCTTCACCTCGCGAACCTCGACATCGACCATTCGGACCTCCCCTTTACTCAGTCATGTTGGATCGCCAAGCATGGTACTTCCCGGAGGTCCTTCGTTGTTAGCAGCGCTCAAGCATCGAGAGTCTGGCCGCCATCCACCACGAGGGCGTGGCCGGTCACGAACGAGGACTCATCGGAGGCCAGAAAGAGGGCCGCGTAGGCGATCTCTTCCGGTCGAGCCGCTCGATGTAACCCCTTTACGGAGTCCCCGCGCTGCGCCAAAGCCTCGTCGGTGAGCTCCGATGTCTCCTGCGCCCGCGGCGGATAGCCGCGGTAGCGGCGAGTCATGGTCGGGCCGGGGCAGATGCAGTTGACCCGCACGCCCGGACCGTAATCCATCGCCAGCTGCCTCGTCATCATGATGATCGCCGCCTTCGTTGAGCAGTATGCGGTGTACTGGGGCGACGCCAGCACGCCCAGGGAGGAGGCAGTGTTCACAATGTTCCCGCTCCCTCGACCGCGGAAGTGGGGGAGCACGGCCCTGATGCCGTTGTAGGTGCCGTGCAGATTCAGGTTGACGACGAAGCTCCACTCGTCGTCGGTCAACTCGTGGAAGGGCTTGCGGACACCGCCGCCGGCGTTGTTGAAGAGGATATGGAGATCGCCGTAGCCGTCGAGCGCGGCCTGAACCGCCCGGGCCCAATCGGCCGCTAAGGTGACGTCGCCGCGAACGAAGACCGCCTGGTAGCCATCCTGCTCGATGAGCTGATCGACACGCGGCTCCCCCCACTCGTTGACGTCCATTGCCACGACCTTCGCGCCCTCGCGGGCGAAAAGGCGCGCGGCAGCCCGTCCGATGCCGCTGTCGGCGGCGGTCACGATAGCCACCTTACCCGCCAGCCGGCCGCGGCCGGGGCCCATCATAGGATGCTCAGCGGCTAGACCTGTCATCGGTCTTCTCCCTCCTCATTTCTGGCGGTTCGCGCTCGGACCGCGGCGGGTGGCCCTGCTGCTGCCGCAAGTGTCAGGACCGGGGTATGCGTCCGTGCCCACTCATGCTCGAGCTGAGGAGCGTTACAGCGCGCTTCGCGTTTGGCCGCCATCGACGAGGCCCCCTCACGGCTCGCGCCTCCCCGCCTCGCCGCTCACCGTTACAGCGCGCTTCGCGTTTGGCCGCCATCGACGAGGCCCCTCACGGCTCACGCCTCCCGCCTCGCCGCTCACCGTTACAGCGCGTTTGGCCGCCATCGACGAGGCCCCCTCACGGCTCACGCCTCGCGCCTCGCCGCTCACCGTCACAGCGCGCTTCGCGTTTGGCCGCCATCGACGGGAATGCTGGCGCCCGTGACCAGGCTGGCTCGGGGTGATGCCAGGAACGCCACCACCGCCGCCACCTCTTCCGGACGCCCGAAGCGGCCGAGGGGCATCTCCTCGCGCACGAATTGCTCGATCCCCTCCGGGTTCGCCTCCAGCCGTCGCGCCCAGGAACCGCCAGGGTGGAGCGTCGAGCCGGGGGCGATGCTGTTCACGCGGATGCCGTAGGGCGCCAGCTCGCGCGCCATGGTCTTGGCCAGGATCACTTCGGCCATCTTGGCCAGGTGATAGGGGGCGCTGTACGCCGGGCTATGGGTGGGCAACGGTCCGACTTCGCGACCGAAGATCGATGTGATGATGACGATCGAGCCGCCGCCCTGCTCCTTCATGATCGGGATTACCGCCCGGCTCGCCCGGATGGCGGTGAAGACGTTGACGTCGAGAGCCGCCTTCCAGTCGTCGTCCGCGCTCTCGGTGAAGAGGCCTCCCCGGCTTCCGCCCACACAGTTGACCAGCACGTCCACTCGCCCGAAGGCGCGATGCGCCTCCGCCACGAGGCGCTCCGGCGCGCCGTCCTCCATCAGGTCCACCTGAACCGCGATGGCCTTGACGCCCCGGTCGCGTATCTCTTGAGCCGTGACGGCGAGGGTTTCTGCCGTCCGCCCCGAAAGAGCGACGTGGCACCCCTCCGCCGCTAGCGCGAGGGCAATATGCTTGCCAATGCCGCGTGACGAGCCGGTGATAACGGCGGCGCGGCCGGCGAGATCAAGGTCCACCGAGGCCTCCATGTAGTGCGGACCGTCAAGTCTACCGGGTTGGTGCTCGCCCTAGAAATCGAACGCCATGGGGACGGGCGGCCGGGCCGCTGAGACAGCACTGGTATAATGCGATTGGCCCGCAAGGGCCGTTTTCGTCCCACCACGGGCCTGTAGCTCAGCTGGGAGAGCGCGCGGTTCGCATCCGCGAGGTCAGGGGTTCGAGTCCCCTCAGGTCCACCATAATTTCGTGCGTAAAGTGCCCTCGTTGCCTGTACTCCCAAAGCGGAAGGATCCGTTTCTGGGGCAGTATTACTGGGGCAGCTGGCCCAACGACCGACTTCGCAAAGAAGATGCACCCTCCCGCTTGTAACGGGACTGCTAAACCAGCTGCCGCGCCATCGTGGTGGGAGCGCGACTGGGAAGCGTGAGGGGCCGCAACCCCGAGACGGCACGGATGTGAGTTCTGGGGAGGGGCCGTTTCCGACTGATCTGCTCCGTTCTCGTGCGTAACCCTAGTTTCGACTCCGCCATGGCAAAAGCCGTTTCCGCGCCTGATTTGCCCACTAAAGGTTGGGGACTGCCGAGAGTCTCGGCCCCCTGCTTGTGATCATTAGAAGCAGCGTAAAGAACAGAACGCAAGGCCAAGTGACCTGCGGCATGCCCATGCCACCCTGATGCTCCGCGCTGGCGTTCCTATGAAGGTCGCCAGTGAACGACTGGGACCCAGTGCCATCGGAATTACTATGGACCTGTACACCCACGCCATCGAAGCAATGGATCTCGAAGCCGCAGAACTCGTCCAGCGAGCACTCCGACGGTGAGCCTCTCAGTAGCGCGAGCTCACCGTGCCGACCTGATTAAGACGATGTCTCCGCGTCAGCGACATGTCTTTCGCGCTCGAAGCGCGCCCGATCGGCATCACGGGGCCATAACAGTCGCGAAATCACGATCGGATAACGCAATCCACAAGCAGTTATCCGGAACCGTGAAATTGGAGCTTCAGGCATGGGTGGTCAGGAGATGGTACTAGGAATCGGGCTCATCAGAACGGAGAAGACATGTCAGAGCGGTTCTGGGGACAGCTCCAGTTCGCCGCCGGGCCTTACGAGCCACACGTGCTCGTAACCGGCGCTAGCGATAGCACTCACTGCGACATCGAGGTTTAGCCCGACGTCGGAAGGGCCGTGGGAGTCGTCTCCAAGCGTCACCGGCACACCGATGCGTCTCGCTTCCGCGAGAATCCAGTCGTCCGGATAGATGTGTCTGCACGGCTTCAAGAGGCCGCGCGCGTTCACGTCCATGGCGACGCCGGCGTCGCGCATCGCCTCCAGCACGCCCCGCACCGCCGCCTCGATCGCGGGAGTCTGGACGGCCTCCTCCGGCGTTAGCCACATCTTGATTAGGTCAAAGTGGCCGATCACGGTCGCGACCTTCCAAGCAACGAGCTCCAGCAAGTGCTCGTAGTACTTGAGCTGCAAGCGCTCAGGGCCATCCGCCCGCTCGAGCGCGTCGTCAACTCGCCACCGCTCCCAGTCGATCAAGATATCTGCATCACCCAGACGGACGTAATGGACGGACCCCACGACGTAGTCAAACGGCCACCGAGAGACGTGCTCCCGGGTCCAAGCGAGGGCGCCATGGATGTACTCCAGGTCGGCACTGAGGAGCACAAAGGGATGGGCCTGCTTGGCCGCCTGGACGTCGACAACGTATTCGTCGAACCTGGCGAGCTGGTCGTGGAGCACCATGTCGGGGGACAAGGCCATCGGCGGCATCTGGAAGTGCTCGGTGAAGCCGAACGCGACAAAAGTTCTTGGACGCGGCGGCCTCGGCGATCTCGATTACCTCGCCCTTTGCGTGCCCGTACCGGGAGTGGCCGCCGTGGAAGGAGCTAAGGGACATGTATGAGGACCCCGATGGCTGTCGAGAAGAAGTCAGCTTTTCCTCAGTGCTAGGTTACCCTTTTCCCTTCCCCTTGAATTGGAAGCAGCGAACTTCCGATACAGATGAGTCTCGCAGTCAAGGGACCCATCGGATTGCCCTCGTCGTGACCCGAAGGCGCGCGACCAGCTTGGCGGGCTGTTTGGTCACAATGCCTGGAGCCCCACCAACAGCGGTTCGCCAACCACGCGATAGTAGTGCTCATGCGCGTGGTGTTCATCCTTCTAGCCCGTGTGAGCCGCCTTTCGTGAGCCGCCTTGGAAGCGCTCGAAGATGCGTGGAAGGTCCTCCTCGGCAATGCCTCTCCCGGTGTCGGCTACTTCAATTTGAGGAGTGCCAGCGCCGGAGGTCTAGTCCCCACGCCGTCCGCGCCAGCTTGGCGCTACCTCCGGGTTCACCGCGAGGTCCGGCATGCGGCCGTCCATCGCGGTGAGCACCGTGTTCATCAGCGTGTCCATCCGGGCCTTCCGCGAGGCCTCCGCGCTCGATACGTTGTGCGCCGTCAGCAGCACGCGGTCCGAGTCCAGCGCCAGCAGCGGGCTGTCCATCGGCAGCGGCTCGCGGGAGTACACGTCGATGCCCGCGCCGGCGATCCATCCTTCGTTGATCGCTTCGCACAACGCCGCTTCATCGATGACCTGTCCGCGCGACGTGTTGACGACGGCCGCCGTTGGCTTCATCGACCGCAGCTCGTCGCGGCCGATCATGCCTTGCGTCTCTTTCGTCAGCGGCACAGTCAGCACCACGAAGTCGGACTCGCGGAGCAGCGTTTGCAGGTCCACCGGCTGGGCCTTTACCTCTGCGAACACGTCCGGCTTGGGCGTGCGCGTGTGCACCAACAGGCGTGCGTTCCATCCGTTCAGCATGCGCGTGAAGCTCGTCCCGATGCGCCCGAGGCCCACGAGGCCCACCGTGCTGCCGTGGATGAGCGTGCCCTCATCGGCGTCGTTCGCCCACCGGCCGGCGCGCAGGCCGGCCGTCTTCTGCGTGAGCCGCTTGGCAACCGCCAGCATGAGCGTGAACGTCCCCTCCGCCACGCCGATGCTCTGCAGAGGCGTCGGCGTGTTGCACACGACGATGCCGAGCTCGTTCGCCGCGGCGACGTCGATCTTGTCGTAGCCGAGGCCTGTCGCAATGCACGCGGTCAGCTCCGGCAGCGCCTCCATCAGCCTGCGAGAGCCCTCGTTGTACACGAGGCAATGCGCACCGTGGGCTACCGGGATGATCAAGTCGTCGCTGGGACGCGGACCGCGGGAGCTCTCCGCGTCGCCCAGGACGAGCTCGTGTCCCGTATCCTCGATGGCTGCGTAGGCCTCCCTTGGGCTCTGGGGCATCACCACGACGACCCTCATGTCTCGTCCTCCGGGTGGCGCGTCTCGCACAGCATAGCGTGGATTATCGGTGCGTTGTCAACAACGCGTCGCACCGGGGGTCGTCCGAACGACCAAGTGACCGGTCCGAATTCAGGATTCCCTCTGCCCCGCCCTCATTTCAACCTAATCGAGGAACAGGTCCTTCAGGAGCCATGGCAACCACCGAGTAGCGCAACCGCACCCTAGAGGCCACCGGCGAGGGCGCGGAGCCATTTTTTAGCAGTCACCTAGCCTCGGCATTCCTCATCACCGTTGCCCTTGTCGTCGTATGGGTAAGATCACGAACTGCTGATCCTGTGCACTGTGCGGAAACCGGCTCAAGACCGCTCTTACACATGCGGACCACTGAAGCCATCGGCAGGAGAATATTTGCATCGGATGTCGCGAGCTGGCCCCGTCCCGGACTCAGTCGCTAGGTTACCGCGGTGGCTTCGGTCGGAGGCGGCCCTGTTTCCACCCGAAGAGATGGCCGCAATCGGATGACGGCACCGTAGTAGTTCAGTCTCTCAAGTTCAGCTCCGAGCTCGGTCGTAGCGTTCGGCCGCCTCGTTGAAGGTTCTTCGCAGCAAATCGTCCGACGCCCTCATGGGCCTCCTAAACATCAACCGTCGCTGCGACAAGGGAGCCTCCGATGAGACGGCGACCGAAACTCAGCTCCTTGACGCAGGTTGATCAGTCCGGCCGGGGTCGGTTCGGAAAACCCCAGATGTCAGGTAGAAGTGCAGCATAACTGGCTCTCCCGCAACGACGTGAATCCCGTTTAAGGTGTCCGAGGTCACATGAGCCCGCAGCATTACGATCAGATCGGCCAGGGCTATGCGGCCCGCCGCCGCGCTGACCCTCGAATCCAGGAAATGATTGGTCGCGCTCTTGAGGGCGCTGAGCGGGTCTTAAACGTTGGAGCCGGTGCCGGCTCGTACGAGCCCAGCAATCGGCGGGTCATTGCCGTGGAACCGTCCAGCGTGATGATTGCCCAGCGACCTATCGGGGCAGCCTCCGTGGTCCAGGCCGTCGCCGAAAGGCTTCCCTTTCGCGATTATGTGTTCGACGTGGCGATGGCCATCTTGGCTGTTCACCACTTCACGGACATCGCCCTCGGTCTCAGCGAAATGCGGAGAGTGGCCAACCGCGTTGTGCTACTCTCTTTGATCGAGATGCTGATCTCTTCTGGCTGACCCGCGAGTACTTTCCCGAGGTGGCAGACTGGGATAGACGAAGACTTCCTCCCCTTCAGGATTACGTGGACCAGCTTGGTGGCGTGGAGGAATGGATTGTCCCGATCCCCAACGACTGCACCGACGGCTTTTTCGGTGCCTACTGGGCTAGGCCGGAGGCCTACCTAGATCCCGCTGTTCGCGGGGGAATGTCGACTCTGGGGCTCATCAACACGACGACAGTTAAGGCGCGGCTAAGGAGACTTGCCGATGATCTGCACTCCGGGGCCTGGGATGCGAAGCACGGCGAGCTGCGTGGGTTGGACTCTCTCGATATCGGGTACCGGCTGCTCGTCGGACCTAGACGGTCCACATAGTAACGGCTCGGTTATGGGAAGCCCCTACCGCCAGCAGCGGGCCGCCGTAGGCGGCCATTTCCGGATAAGAGGAATTATGGGAACTCCCGCGGCGGAGCGGGGCCGCGATCCCCGGGTATCTCTGGGGCAATTACTGGGGCAACGGGAACTGGAAAGGACACTTCCGTAGCGGATCCGGAGCGCCTCGCAGGCACGAAAACGGACTAGGACGGCCAAAATGGAGGCCACCGCAGAATTCGCATCCGCGAGGTCAGGGGTTCGAGTCCCCTCAGGTCCACCCAGTCATCGTCTTGCATTGAGTTGCTCTACTCGGGTAGAAAGTGACCGGAGCGGGAGCGTGACAACCATCGAGGTCCCGTCGGAACTCACCGACTTCCGTCTGCCAGGCGCCGTCCAGGCGCGACTGCAGCACTTGCTCGACCGGCAAGACAGTGGCGAGCCTCTCACACCGGATGAAAGGCTCGAAGCCGAGGGTCGCGTCGAGCTGGCCGAACTTCTCTCGCTGTTGCGGCTGTGTGTTAAGCGAGCTGCTTCCGGTGCGTGAATCTCAACGTTCCTCCCGCCCTCCGGCGATTGGTTGTCGTCCGGGCGGGTGACCGCTGCGAGTACTGTCAGCTACCGCAGGTCGGGCAGGAAGCGACCTTTCACGTTGACCACGTGGTGCCGGTGGTCCAAGGGGGACCAACCGCTGCTGAGAATCTCGCCCTCGCGTGCGTATCCTGCTCGCTGCGCAAGGGTTCGCTCCAGTCTGCCGAGGATCCGGACACCGGAGAGGTCGTGTCCATCTTCAGTCCACGCGGACATGTCTGGCCAAACCATTCTCTCTGGCAGGGCGTGCGGCTACTCGGCATAACGCCGATTGGACGGGCGACGGTCGCCTACCTCGAGGCTCAACCGACCAGCAATCTTGGCCATTCGGGCAGAAGAGGTCGCGTTCGGGCGTCATCCTTCGTCCTGAGAATACGGGAAGTGGACGGCGACCGGCAGGGCTCTTACGCCCTCACCCTCAGCGGGCGGTGTCGGCTGATTCTTACAGTCGAGGACGACACGGCAATTATCGAGGAGGTCACCAACCACTATGGCGATTGATTACGCCGGTGCCGACGCCATCCTTCCTCCTGGAGAAATCTTGGAGGAAGAGCTGGAGGCTAGAGGGATGACCCAGAAGGAACTCGCGCAGAGGATGGGCCGCCCCGTCCAGACCATCAACGAGGTCATCAGAGGGAAGCGGGCGCTGACGGCAGAGACCGCTCTGGGCCTGGAGCGAGTTCTCGGCATCGAGGCTGGCCTCTGGGTGCGGCTCGAGGGCGACTATAGATTGGCCGTCGCGAGACAGAAGCTCTCCAGGGCCTCATAGTCGCGGAATGGGCTCGCATTTCTAGGCCACACTCAGCGGCGATTCCCCTACCCCATATTGCGGTTCTCGGAGCGCACGTCCACCACGACTAGCTGCCCGCGCTTCACGTCCTCTACCGCTCGCCGCAGCGCCGGCCCCAGCTCGTTGGGAGCCTGAACGGGGCCCTCGCCCCCGACGCCGAAGTCCCTGGCGACGCTCGCGTAGTCGATCTCCGGGTTCTCGAGGCGCATGCCCACCCACTTATTCTCTGGCGGGCGCTCCCGAATGCGGGCGATCCGGTCCTGGTGGTCTTCGTCGTTGTAGTAGGAGCGGTTGTTGTTGACGATCCATAGGGATGGGATGTGGTAGTGAGCCGCGGTCCAGAGCGCCTGGATCGACGACAGGAAGTCGCCGTCGCCCAGGATGGCGACGGGAAGCTTGCCGGTGCCCTTGAGACCGAGGGCCGCGCCCAGCGACGTGCCAGGCCCCGAGCCCACGGCGCCGCCCCCGCCTCCGCCCACGTTCCGCTCCGGCCCCGGGATCGCGAATACGCCCGGCGCCATCCGTCCCACGCGGCCGTGAGTCAGGACGAAGTCCTCATCTTTGATGGTCTGCCACAACTCGCCCACGAGGCGCGCCTCGCTGATTTGCGGATGGTCCCAGGCTGCTTCGACACTGGCCCGATTCCGAGCGCGCAGCCGCTCCTGGCGCGGCTCGAGGGCCTGGCGGCGCCGCTCGATCCGAGCGCGGGCTGCGCTGTCCATGAGCGAGCGGCACTCCTCGAGGAGCAGGGGGAGCGCCGCCTTCGAGTCGGCTAGCATCGGGACGTCGACGGAAGGGAGCGCCTGGTAGTCCGTGGTGAGGCCACGGTGGACCAGCTCGTCCAGCGAGATGCTGATGACCCGCTGGCCGCGACCATCGGCGCTCGGGGCCACCCGAGCGCGGGCGCCGTGCGTCGGCGATGGCACGAGCGAGCCCGCCAGGTCGGTCGCGTCGATGCCAAGGACCACGTCGGCTTCGGCCAGAAGCTCGCCCGCGGCGCCCGCGAAGTCCAGGGCGTGCGGAGTCGGAAAGCTGTGCCGCGCTCCGAGGTTCACTACGGGCATGGCGAGGAGCTCCGCGAGCTCCACCAGCACGCGCACGGCGTCGGCGCGGCGGCCGACCCGGTCGGCGAACGCCAGCGGCAGCTCGGCGCCCACCAGGAGCCGCGCCGCCTCCCTGAGCCCGCCGCGGTCCGGCTCGGGCCCCGCGGCGGGCCGGTAGCGGCTCACGTCCGGCAACAAGAACGGCCCGTCGATGGGCTCTTCCTGGTCCTCAACGTTGAAGCACACGTAGACCGGCCCGCACGGCTCGGTCACGGCGATGCGATAGGCGCGCATGAGCGACTCGGGGATCGCCGCCACGGAGTGCGGCTGGTCGTCCCACTTGGTGAAGTCTCGGATCGCGTTGCCCTGGAGATTGGCGGTGTGAATCCAGTCGATCCACGGCCGCCGCTTGGTGGCGTCCATGGGCCCGGTGCCGCCGAGCAGCAACACCGGTACGCGGTCGCACCAGGCGTCGTAGACGGTCATCGCGGTGTTGAGCAGGCCCACGAAGTCGTGGACGATGGCCGCCATGGGGCGGCCCGTCGCCTGCGCGTAGCCGCGCGCCAGGGACACGGTGATCATCTCGTGGTTGCAGAGGATGAGCTCGGGCTTGCGATTGGCGGTGTAGTTGACCGCGGAGTCGTGGATGCCCCTGAACGAAGAGCCCGGCAGCTCGGCCGCGTACTCGATGTCCAGCAGGCGCAGCATGTCGAGGACGACGTCGGAGCCCCACGCCGGCCGGCCGGCGCCACCTCCAACCCCCGTCGGCATGTCCATCGTCTGTCGCTCCTGAATCGTCGCCATGGCTTCCACCTCCTAGCAAACGGCCATCATAGCACTCCCTGTCCAGGCTAGATGACCCGTGAGGGACGTTGGAGCCTTAGAATGCAAGTGTGCGCAGCGGGTGTGCCCCAAGCTAGTGCGCTCGTAGGGAAACGCCCTCACCCCACCCCTTCGACAGGCTCTCCGAGTACCCCGATTTATCGGGGCTCGGAGTCCGCAAGGCGGACAGGGCAGGCTCTCTCCCAGAGGGAGAGGGGGCAGCCGAATCGCCTCTCCCTCTGGGAGAGGCCGGCCGCAGCCCGCGAGAGCGGGCACGGACGGGTGAGGGCGTGACTCCGACGGGCGCAGCGCATTAAGTCAGGGGACACCCTGCGCAGCCGCGCCGGGGCAAGGCATCTGTCAAGCGTCCTCGTGGTCGAAGACGAACCCAATCTTGCGGACACCATTGCGTACAACCTGAAGCGGGAGGGCCACACCACTGCCATAGTGGGTGATGGCTACGCTGCCGTGCAGGCGGCGCGCGAGCAGGCCCCGGACGTTGTGATCCTGGACATCATGCTGCCGGGTATCGACGGCCTCGAGGTCTGTCGGCGCGTGCGCCGTACCAGCTCTGTCCCTATCCTCATGCTCACGGCACGCGCGGATGAGATGGACCGCGTCGTCGGGCTCCAGGTGGGCGCGGACGACTATCTCTCGAAGCCCTTCAGCATGCGCGAGCTGTTGGCTCGCGTGCGAGCATTGCTCCGCCGCCGCGATATGCTCCGTGAGGAGATCGCCGCGCAACAGCCCACGAGCGACCACGTCAACGTTCTCGATGCCGACGACCTCGTCCTCGATCCCGGAGCGCATCGCGTCACCCTCCATGGCCACGCCATAGCGCTCACCCCGAAGGAGTTCGCGCTCCTCGAGCTCTTGCTCCGGCATCAGGGCCAGGTCCTGCGGCCGACGCGGTTGCTCGAGACGGTCTGGGGCTACGTGGACACGGACACGCGGACCGTTGCCGTCCACATTCGCAGCCTTCGTTCCAAGATTGAGGACGATCCGTCCAATCCGCGGCGCATCGAAACCGTTCGCGGTGTGGGCTACCGGTACGCATCGAGTTGACGTTCGCGCCGTCTCCCCCGTTTAATCTGAGGACTTGAGGGCTGACTGGAGGCCGCGGGCATGCAGGGCGCTGAGACGACCGCTCGGAGGCGAACGGTGGAGAGCCCATACGAGCTCTGGCAGCGTGGCGAAGGGGTCCCGATCAATACCGGGTCGTACGTCGCGGATCTCTACACCCTGGACGTACGGCCCTGGGCGCGCACGGGCCAGAAGGGCGCGTTCGTCAACCTGGCCGACCAACAGGAAGACGACGCGTTTGTGCTGGAGATCGCGCCGGGCGGTAAGACCGAGGTGTTGCACCATCTGTTCGAGGCCACCCTCTACGTGCTAGAGGGTCGTGGCGCAACGACCGTGTGGCAGGAGGGCTCCGCCAAGCAGACCGTCGAATGGCAGCGGGGCAGCCTGTTCTCACCTCCGCTCAACTGCTACTACCAACATTTCAACCTGGATGGACGCCAGTCGGCGCGCATGTTCGCGGTAACCAACGCTCCGATGGTTATAAACATCGTCCGGAGCCCGGACTTTGTGTTCAACGACCGCTATGTTTTCGCCGACCGCTACGGAGGCCAGGAGGATTACTTCACCGACCCCGGCAAGCGGATTCGCGAGCGCGAGTGGAAGACGAACTTCGTGCCCGACGTCCGCGCGTTCACGCTCGTGGACAACCCGCGGCGGGGCGTAGGCAACGCTCGCATGGGGTTCCTGCTCTCAGACAACCAGATGGCGGCCCACATGAGCCAGTTTCCGCCGGGGACGTATAAGCAGGCCCACTGGCACGGGGTCGGCGCCCACGTCATCATCCTGAGCGGCCAGGGGTACTCGTTGCTGTGGTTCGAGGGCGAGGAGCGTCGAAAAGTGGACTGGAAAGACGGCAGCGTCCTCTCCCCGAGGCTGCGCGAATACCACCAGCATTTCAATACCGGCCCGGCGCCCGCCCGCTACTTGGCCATGCGCCTCGGTGATCTCGATACCCGGCGCGGTGAGTGGGGTGGCCCGGAGCCGGACTCGGATGACGTCGGCTCGTTCTACGCCGGGATTCCGTACGCCCAGGAGGACCCGGCCATCTACGATCTCTACGTTCAGGAGTGCGCGAAGAACGGGGCGGCCGTGATGATGCCCCGGGCGATTCAGGCAGGTTAAGGAGGAGAGGACCGATGCTCACCGCCGAAGAAAACGAGCTGCTGACCCACATTGGCCCGGGAACGCCGGCCGGCGAGTTGATGAGGCGCTACTGGCTGCCGTTCGCGGTCTCGAACGAGCTCACGGACGCAAGCCCCACGAAGTTCGTCCGCCTTCTGGGCGAGGACCTCGTCCTCTTTAAGGACAAGAGCGGGAATGTCGGGCTGCTCGGGGACCATTGCGTCCACCGCAGCGCTTCGCTGCTGTACGGGCGTGTGGAAGAACGCGGCATCGCCTGCGCGTATCACGGCTGGCTCTACGATACGAAGGGCTACTGCCTCGAGACGCCCGCCGAGCCGGCGGACAGTCGGTTCCATTTGACCGTCAGGATCAAGGCCTACCCCGTTCAAGAGTTCATCGGACTGTACTGGGCCTACTTGGGCCCCGAGCCGGTGCCCGTGATCCCCAGGTACGACATATGGGTGCGCGAGGACGGCCGCCGCCGCCTCTACGTGCAGCCGACGCTCGACTGCAACTGGCTGCAGCCCATGGAGAACTCGGTCGACCCCGCGCACTCGCGGGTGCTCCACGCAGACGCTGGCGTCCGCTCGGGCCGGCGGCCGCCCGTCGCCAATACAACGCGTGGAACGACCGACGACGTTGCGTATTTCGAATTCTCCGAGCTGCCCATCGGGATCATGAAGAGGCGTGTGTCAAGGAACGGGCACGTCGACGAGCACCCGCTGGTGTTCCCCAACATCCTCCGCCACGGCAATGACACCCAAATCCGGGTGCCCATCGATGACACACACACCTGGGTCGTCTTCGTCAACTTCGAGCCGACCCCGGACGGCAGCCGCATCGAGCAGGACTACGAACTGCCCGTCGACTACCTTGGGCCATACAAGGAGCCGGCGGGCGGGATGCACCCGTTCGTGCACTTCACGATGGAGGACGTGCAATACCAGGACCACATGGCCTGGGAGACGCAGGGGCCCATCGCCAATCGCAGCGTCGAGCGGCTGGCGACCTCCGATCGCGGCATCGTGATGCTCCGGGATATGCTGCGTCGAGAGATCGAGAAGGTGCAGCGCGGCGAGGATCCCATGGGCGTTGTGCGCGATCCCGACCACGCCATGATCGACACGAACCACACCGTGCAGATGCGCGAATGGGCTATGTGGGCTCGAGGGCGCAGTCGGGGCGAGAGGGCTGGGGCAGCTACGGCATCTGGTTGAAGCGTCCGGGCGTTTGAGCGCAACCCATGACTCGCCCCCGCCGAGCTGTACTACTCGCCCGAGCGCTACTCGAAAGAAGGAACCCGCGCCGGGACGGCCAGCATCCGCTCGATGGCGACGCGCGCGCGGCGGGCAATGTCAGGCTCGACGTCGATCTCGGGTTGGAGATCACGCAGCGCGTCGCGGAGCTTGAGCGGCGTGATCATCTTCATGTACCGGCACACTGCGCCGGGGTCAGCCGCCTCGAATCGCTTCGCTGGTATCTCCTTCCGCAGACGGTGGAGGATGCCTGTCTCCGTCGCCACCAGAAACTCCTCGCTCGGGGAGCTGCGCGCGTGCGTGAGCATCTTCTCGGTCGAGAGGACGAACGCGCCCGCCCTGTCGATGGCGCCCGATGAGTGAGCCCAGACCAGCTGTGCCGTGCAGCCGCACTCCGGATGAATGAGCAGCTCGGCAGAAGGGTGGGCGGAGCGCCGGGCCTGGATCTCGTCGGGCCGAATGCCCGCGTGCACGTGGCACTCACCGGGCCAGACGTGCATCCTCCGGCCCGTGGCGCGCTCGATGTGGGCCCCCAGGAACATGTCGGGCAGAAACAGGATCTCGCGCTCGTCCGGGATGGCGCGGACCACGTCCTCCGCGTTTCCGGAGGTTACGCAGTAATCGCTCTCCGCCTTTACCGCCGCGGTCGTGTTGACGTAGGACACGACCACAGCTCCCGGGTGCTCGGCCTTCCATGCTATGAGCTCGTCCACTGAGATCGAGTCTGCGAGCGAGCAGCCGGCGCCCGCGTCGGGGATCAGGACGGTGCGGTCGGGGCAGAGGACCTTCGCTGTCTCGGCCATGAAGTAGACGCCGCACATGACAATGACCGGCGCCTCGGTGCGGGCGGCGGCCTGGGCGAGCCCGAGCGAGTCGCCGACGAAGTCGGCTACATCCTGGATAGCGGGAACCTGGTAGTTGTGTGCGAGGATGACGGCTTCGCGTTCGGTGCGGAGCGCTCGGATCTCGTCGAGGAGGTCGGGCGGTGCCTCGTGCTCCTCGCGCAGGGCGGCGATGCTGTCATAGAGCTGGATCACTTTTGCTCCCAACGATCAGAATTCGGCGACGCAGCAAGCCCCCTCTCCCTCTGGGAGAGGGTTGGGGTGAGGGCGAAGACCCTTCCGGCGTGTATTGCTATCACCAGGCTGCCAGGTGCTCGACGTGTCAAGGATCCGGATCCTTTCTGCTCCCAACGAGCAGAATTCGGGCAAACCCCTCTCTGTGAGGGTTGGGGTGTGGGCGAATAGCGACCGAGTTGCGCAGGCATCACCATGGCAGCTCCCGCGCCCACGTGCCGGTGAGCGGCCCACGGAAGCGGAAGAGATCGCCGGGGCGGCCGCGGCCCTTCGCCTCGGCTCGCTCGCCGACGGGCACCAGCGCGCCGCGCTCGATGAGGCGGCGGAACAGCTTCCGCACGTTGGAGGTGCTCAGGTGCATCACGCCCGGGTCGCGGATGGCCGCGTAGGCTGCGCGCAGCTCGGACATCGTGAAGATCGGCGGCAGGAGCTGAAACAGCACCCAGGCGTAGCGGACCTTGCCCCGAACACGGTTGATAGCCTCGCGCAGGATGGCGGCGTGGTCGAAGGCCAGGTCGTCCCACGGGATGGCGCCGACGGGATGCCATTCAGCGGGCGCTCTGTGGTGCACGGCGTGAAAGACGAGGTCGTCGCCGCGAACGAGGGCGATATGGGCCACCGACGCGACGCGGGCTCGCGTGTCCCGCGTGGGGTTGCCAAACGTGGCGAGCTGCTCCAGGTACCAGTCCCGCGCGTCGAGCCCCGCCTTCTCGAGGAGCGCGCGCCGCGCGGCCGCGTCGAAAGTCTCGCTGGAATCCACCAGCACGCCCGGCAGCGCGTGCCGGCTGACGCTCCCCGGTCGCTCGTCACGAGCGAGATCGGAGCGCGGCACCAGCAGCACCTGCCAGGCCTCGCCGACCGGGGCCGGCCGGACCGTGAACACGACGACGTCGACAGCCAGCAACGCGGTGGGGGTAAGGGGCGGCGCACCCAACTCCATAGCGCCTATTATAGCTCCGACGGAGCACAAATAATGCGGGCCCCATCCAATCTAGCCGTCGCGTTGCTAGCGCCTCGCCGCCTTGACGGTTGACATGCTGGCGACTAGCATCCCGGTGCGCGTTGTACTTGCGCCGCTGACGATCGGGCGGGCCGCCATCACCGCGACCTCTCTGGTGAGGTCGACGCTGGCTCGTTCGTCGAGGAGGAGCCTGAATGTGACCTCAGCCTATCGACGACGTTCCCTCGTGAAAATGCCATACCGCGGCCGGAGAGACGCATGACCAGGCGGCTGGTGATCTGTTGCGACGGGACGTGGAACATCCCGGACCGGAAAGACCGCGGGAAGGTATCTCCAAGCAACGTCGCTAAGATGGCTCTGGCCGTCGCTCCCCATGACAGCGACGGGACCGAGCAACTGGTCTTCTATGACAAAGGCGTCGGCACCGAGATCTTTGACCGGCTGCGGGGTGGTGCGTTTGGTTGGGGCTTGTCCAGGAACATCCAGGACGCGTATCGCTTCATTGTCGACGCGTACGAGACGGATGATGAGATCTTCTTGTTCGGTTTCAGCCGCGGCGCCTATACCGTCCGCAGTACGGCTGGCCTCATCAGGAACAGCGGGCTCCTGAAGCGCGAGCACGCAGACAAGCTGGCCGAGGCATACAGTCTGTACCGAAAAAGAGACGACGCATCGCATCCCACGGCAGTCGAAGCGCAGCTCTTTAGAAAAGCGTTCGCGCGCGAAGTGCGCATCACCTTCATCGGCGTGTGGGACACGGTTGGTGCACTTGGGATTCCGGTCGGCATCCCCTGGCTGCCGGATAGTTGGCTCCATTTCCTGAACCAGCGCTGGGAATTTCACGATGTGAAGCTCAGCAGCTTTGTGGATAACGCGTACCAGGCGGTCGCCATCGATGAAAAGCGTCCACAGTTCATGCCCACGCTCTGGGAGCAGCAGCCCCACGCGGAGCACCAGATGATGGAGCAAACCTGGTTCGCGGGCGTGCATTCGAACGTCGGCGGCGGGTATCAAGATGCCGGCCTCTCCGACATCACGTTCTTGTGGATGAAAGACAAAGCGGAAGCCCTCGGACTTGCCTTTGATCGGGAGTACATCGAGCGCAGCGTTGCGCCCAATGCTCTCGGCGAGCTGCGAGACTCGAAGACCGGGTTCTACAAGCGGTTTCCCGACTCCGTCCGCCCGATAGGTCTTGGACCCAACGCGAACGAGGCGGTCCATCGCAGTGCTGTGGACCGCCTGGAGCGGGCCCGCAGCCCCTCCTACAGGCCACCGAATGTCGCGACCTACCTACAACGGGATGGCAAGGTGACACCGCCTGACGCGGTCTGAGAAGCAGCGGCAACTGGGCCCACTAAACCCGCCCACTAAACCCGCCCACTAAACCCGCCCACTAAACCCGCCCACTAAACCCGATAGAAGCGCCGCCCGTTATCTACCAGCAGCTTCTGCTTCGCGCCCTCCTCGATGTCCATTCGGGCCTCGAGCTTGGCTACTGACTCCCACTCCCGATCGCCGTGGGGGATGTCAGACGCGTAGATGAAGTGGTCGGCGCCCATTAGCTCGATGGCCTGGGGCAGGAGCCGGTCGTCCACCTCGAAGCCGACGTACACGTTCCCGCCGCGGGCGTAGTCCAGCGGTCGCCGGTGCGCTCGGTAGGGCCACCGGCCGCGCCCGACGCCCACCTCGTAGTAGTGCTCCATGCGGTCCAGCAAGAACGGCACCCACTGGCAGCCAGCCTCGAAGAAGGCCACCCGTAGCGGCGGGAAGCGGTCGAGGACGCCGCCCGCCACGATGTG
Organism: uncultured Chloroflexota bacterium; assembly: GCA_964417895.1. Lineage (GTDB taxonomy): Bacteria > Chloroflexota > UBA6077 > UBA6077 > SHYK01 > CAYQJS01. Next base: position 102,428 of record CAYQJS010000002.1, read on the forward strand.
CAGGAATCCGGTGAACAGGGTCATGGTGAACGGGAGCACCAGCGAGTCGTAAACATTGTCGTACAGGCTCGTCAGCGCGGGTGAGGACCAGCCGACGTGCACCGCGAGGGCCATGTCGAGCTCGCAGAGGGCCGCATAGAACGGGTCCAAGGCTACGTCGTCCAGCGTGCGGTCGCCCACGGTCCCCAGGATCATGCAGCCCACAGCGCCCTCTGCGCGGGCGCGCCGCACTTCCGCTGTGGCCTTCCGAACGTCCGCCAGGTCGACAATGCACACCCAGCGCAGCCGATCCGGCCGCTGGTCGCACACGTCCTTGATCCACCGGTTGTAGGAGCGGCACAGGGCGCCGCCATACGCGACGTCGTCGGTGAGCGGGTACGCGAGGAAGAGCGTCGGGTAGATGACTTGCTCCGCGATGCCGTCGGCGTCCATCTGCCGCAGCCGCGCGTTGACGTCGGCCAACGTAATGCTGCCCAGCTCGTCGCGCTTCGTGGCCGAGAAGGCGCTCGGCACCTCGCCGACGGCGGCCGGCGTAGCGAAGTGGTGAGCGCCCCGCCCGACTCGGCGCGGGAACAGCCGCTGGTCGATGGCCCACACGGGTCCCTGGCCATCGAGCACAACTACCTGAGGCCGTCGGTCTCGGTACGCGGGATCGAGATAATCGTCAGCGAACGTCGCCGGCGACTCCTCGACGTGGGCATCGGCGTCGAAGGCTTTCATGGCAGCACCTCCGATGGCATCGGCAGAACCTGTCGACGGGCGAAGTGCGAAGACTGGGGCTACTCACCACCCCGTTCTACACCCCGAACGTACCGTGAAGGAATCCGAGCGCGAAGTACAGCACGAAGGCCAGCGACACTAGGTACATCATCCAATGGACCTGCCCTGCCCTCCCCGTCACGACCTTGAGAAAGGTGTACAGGATAAATCCTGCTCCGATGCCGTTGGTGATCGAGTAGGTGAAAGGCATGACCGTGATGGTGAGCAGCGCGGGCAGGCCGTCCTCGGGGCTGCCGAAATCGATGTCCTTGAGCACTGAGGCCATATAGAAGCCGACGATGATGAGGGCGGGCGCCGTGGCCTCCGCCGGCACGATGCCGGCGACGGGCGCGAGCACGATAGCGACCAGGAACAGCGCGCCCGTCACGACCGAGGCCAAGCCGGTCCTGGCGCCCTCGGCCACGCCCGACGCGCTCTCGATGTAAGTTGTCACCGACGACGCCGAGGCGAGCCCCCCGAACGTGGCAGCCAGCGAGTCCACGAGCAGCACACGATTGATCCCCGGGAGGCGGCCCTCCTCGTCGAGAAAGCCGGCCTCTCCGCCGATCCCGATCACGGTGCCCATCGTGTCGAAGAAGTCTGAGAGCATAAGCGAGAAGATGACGAGGATCGCCGTGATGAAGGACACGGCGGCGAACACGCCGAAGCTCAAGCCCGCGCCGAACGTGCCGAAGGAGATCGGTGCAAGCTGCTCGGGGATCCCACCCTGGGCGCCCGGTGCGCTGGAGATGTCGGCGCCCGTCGCGTAGTGGATGGCCACAGCCACGACCGTGGTGCCCAGGATGCCGATGAGCAGCGCTCCGCGGACGCGCCGCGCAATGAGGAGCGCCGTCAGCAGGAGACCCGCGACAGAGATGACGATGGGCCAGCCGGTGAGGTTGCCCAGGGTGACCGGCGGAACGGGCTGGCCCGACGCACGGACGAAGCCCGCGTTCACCAGGCCGATGAAGAGGATGAACAGGCCGATGCCGACGCTAATGGCCCGCTTGAGGTTGAGGGGGATGGCCTCCATCACCGCCGTTCGGAAGCCGGTGAGCACCAGGACGGTGATAACCAGCCCTTCAATAAAGATGACGCCCATGGCCGCCTGCCAGGGCAGGCCTCGCCCGAGGATCAGCTCGAAAGCCACGACCGCGTTGAGGCCCAGGCCCGACGCCAGGGCGAAGGGATAGTTGGCGTACAGCCCCATAGCCAGCGTCATGACCCCGGCCGCGAGAGCCGTCATCGTAACGGTGGCGCCGAAGTCGGGGCCCTTGCCCTGCGTGAGTGTGGAGAGGATGGTCGGATTTACGAAGAGGATGTAGGCCATCACCACGAAGGTGGTGAGCCCACCCCTGACCTCGGTGCTCACAGTGCTGCCGCGCTCGCGGACCTGGAAGAAGCGCTCGATAGCCGATTCGCCCGCCTGGCCTGACGCCTGGGTGCCGACGTTCGTCGCCATGTCCACCTCCTTTTAATAGTCCCAGGTCCCAAGTCCCAGGTCTGATGTCCCTTGCACGGACTTGGGACTTGGGACTCGGGACCTGGGACTATTCGATGAGTCGCCGCAGGATGGCGAGCAGCTTGGGGGCGCGGGCGAGTGCCTCGCGCAGACCGGCGATCTCCTCCTCGCCGACCATCAGCGGGCTGCGCTGGAACCGACCGTAATGATCGTAATAGCAAAAGCGGATGCTGAGGGACCCGGCTGCCTCCCCTTCCGTGTACTCCAGGAGCTGGATCGTCGGCTCGTGGTACTCGCCGCTCGTCGATGCCTCCTCGGTGATCTGGCCGCTGCCCCAGTGCATCGTGAACGGCCGTGGCAGCGATCGGCGCCGCCTGCCGGTCGGCCACTGGTCCTCGTGCGCCATAAGGTCACCCCCGGCTGTTATTCCGAGCGGCGGGTGAAGAATCCGCGCCCACCACGTGCGGGTTCTTCAGCTGACGCCTGCCCTCAAAGTTGTCACGCTGAACCACCGCGAAGGGTCTGCGGGTGCCGAAAACACGCGTCGCAGGCTCGCAACTCGATGCCGACCCCAGATGCTTCGCCTGCGGCTCAGCATGACAGTGTTCCATCTGTCCGTGGCGCACCCAAAGACGCACGACGACTAGAATGACAGGGCCCATTGCTACCGCAGTCCCCGATCTGCCGCGAGGTCCGCCATCACCCCGGCCATCAGCTCCCGCGCGAGTCGCACGCGCGCCGGGTCCGGATCTCCTTGCTCCACGATGCGGGCCAGGTCCGAGACGCGATAGAAGGGGGGAAGCGTGCCATCCATGAACGCCGGGCGCCGAGCGAGGTCGGCCTCGTCGGTACCCACCAGAAAGAGCATGGAGTCCAGCTGGTACCAGCTCCACCCGGTAACGCGCAGCGTCTCCGGGCCCATGTCCTCCGGATCGAACCTGGTCGCCGCCATCAGTGCATCACCACGCCGCCATCGATGATCGTCGAGACAACAGGCGACGACACGCCATCGGCCTAGGCACGTCGATCGAGATGTTTCGTAGAAACGAGCCCGGGCTACCCCCCTCCCTAACCCTCCCCCGCAAGGGGGGAGGGGACAGCCGCACTCCCTCCCCCTTGATGGGGGAGGGCTGGGGTGGGGGTGAACCCAGGCGGCCAGCCCTGCGAAACATTAGCCCGACCCGCTTAGCCCAATTCGGTCGCCCACGTCCTAGTTCCGGCCTTCTCGTCCTAGCTCCGGCCTTCTCGCTCGAGGAGCGGGCCCAGGTCGACCCGGACTCGCGTTCCGTCGTCGGGGAGGATGCGGTAGTCCGACTCGGACAGGTCCCGCACACGGTACCAGCGGGCCATGCGCTCTGGGAGATTCACAAGGATATGGTCGCCGGAGCGCTCGTATTCACAGTTCATACGCAGAAGCGAGCCTCGGTTCCATTCTTCGGTGGCGTTGATGCCGATGCCGATGGTTCGCTGGTTCATGGCGAACACATACACGTGCCGGCCGATCCCCTTCGAGGCGATCTCCTTCGTTGGCACCTTGACCAGCACACCAGAGGGCGCGTTGGGCACGTAGCCGGGGCGGTCCTCCGACGAGCCCGTCCGCAGCGACAGCACGACGAGGTCCTCGTCGGCGGTGTTGACGAGTCTGGAGGTGACGCCCGCAGGAACCAGGGCGCCCTGATTGATTGCCAGCGCCCGGTCGCCCGAGGGTCCGGCGACGGTGCATTCGCCCTTCAGCACCAGCAGGATCTGGTCCATGGCGGAGTCGTGGAGGCGCTGTTCGCCGCGCGGGGGCGTCCGCAACACGTCGATGTCGCAGTTGGGGGAGGTTGCCATGTCCAGGCCGCCGGGCACACCACCTTCAGTCAGCGTCGGGTCCGCGTCGAAGATCTGGACCTCGTCGACGCTCCCCGGATCCGGAGCTCCCCTTGCCATATCCGCCTCCTTTTACGACACCGTCATTGCTCTGAAACCCCCTCGCCCTCTGGGAGAGAGCCTGCCCTGAGCCCGTCGCATGGGTTAGGGTGAGGGCGCTCCCTCCCGGCGTGCTTTCATCGTTCGTGGACTATTCTGAAACCGAAGGGCGAAGAATCTCTCGGAGGAAGCAACCCTCGGGAGATCCCTCGTTGCGCTGGGATGACTCGTCAGGTGAGGCCGTAACCGTGGCTTGTGCCGCTCAGCGGCGGCTCGTTTGTCGGTCGATGATCGGGCTGAGGTCGATGCGCACTCGCGTTCGCTCTGGATCGGTGACGATCCGGTAGTCCGCCTCAGTCAGGTCGTCAACCTGATACCACCGGGCCATGCGCTCCGGCAGATTGGCCAGGACGTTCGCCCCCCGACGCTCGTAATCGCAGTTCATTCGCAGGATCGCGGCGCGGTTCCACTCCTCCAACAGCAGTGGGGAGACGCCGACGGTCCGTCGATCCAGCGCGTAGACGTAGAGGTGTCGGCCGATTCCCCGGGCCGAGATCTCGGCTTCCGGAATCGTGATCAACGCATCGGACGGGACGTTGGGCACGTAGCCGACCCGACGGCCTCCCGTGGACTCCGTGCGCATCGAGAGGAACATGAGGTCCTCTTCCGTGGTGTTGGTGAAGCCGTAGTTGACGCCGCCGGGAATCAGGACGCCCTGGTGCGCGTCCAGCACGTACCTCCCCGACAGCCCCTCGACGGTGCACTCGCCCTTCAGCACGTACAGGATCTGGTCTGAGTCGGGGTGCGAGTGGACGTGCGTCTCGCCGCCACGCGGCCTCGTCTGGAAGAAGGCCACGTAGCAGTTCGGCGAGGTCGCCATGTCCACGCGGCCGGGAATGGCGGCGGACATGTTCTCGCGCTCCCTCAGTGCCTCCGCGATGTCGAAGAACTGGACCTCGTTCTGATCGATTCGTGCCGGATGCTCCTCTGCCATAAGCTCCTCCTTGTGCTAGTGGTAACTCAACCCAGGTTCTTGGCCTGCGGGCCACGAGGAGAATGTCACCCTGAGCCGCAGGCGAAGGGTCTGGGGGCGGTGACAAACGTGGGTTGCGCAGTCAAGGCTCGATCCTAACCTAGATTCTTCGCCTTCGGCTCAGAATGACAGGCCACCACTTACCTCGCCTCCCATTCGTGGGCGTTCCAGGCTAACTCGCGCGCGACGACGTTGGCCAACCGGCTCCCGATCATCACCGTGTTCGCGTCGTAGAAAACCCCCAGAGGCACGACCTGGCTTGTCAGGTGCTGGACGATTCGTCCTGCCAGCTGGGCGCGCTCGCCTGAGCGAATAGTGACGAAGTACTGGTCGATGAACGCATCCATTTCCTGATTCATGTAGCGGCCCTTGTTGTCGCCCACCCAGTTATTCTCCAGCACTGGCGCCTCGCGGCTGTGGAAGCGGAGCATGCCCTCCTCGTTGTTGGGCTGCCGCTGGATGGTGAAGCCCGGATGGTTCGCCCGATACTCGAGGTCGCTTCGGCGCTGCCGCGGGATCTGGGTCGTCTCCACCGCGAGCCCGATGCGCTTCCAATAGTCCCCCACGATCAGCATTCCCTTGTTGCTCGCATCGCCTTCGGTGCCCGCCGCGCGGATGTCGATCGGCGGTATCGAGTAGAGCCCGTCGGCGCCCCGCGCGAGCCCCAGCCGCCCGATCATATCTGTGGCGCGGCGGGCATCGTACTCGTACGTCACGATGCTCGGCTCCACGTCCTTGTGCATCGGGTCCTCGGGGTCGAAGATGCTGTGGGCGACGGGCGTCAGCCCATGCTGGATGGTCTGCGCCATCTCCTGGCGATCGATGGCATGCAGCAGGGCGCGGCGGAACTCCACGCTGGCGATGATGGCCGGGTTGGGGTTGATGGCCTGGGGGTAGAGGGCGATCCAGCTCGCCAGTGGAAACCCGACCCGCCCCTCCTTCCAACGCTCGCGGAGCTCGACGCCGGCGTCGATCGAGAAGCCGCGGCCCATGGTCAGCTCCACCTCTCCCGCCAGGATGTTCGCCACCATCGTGTTCGGGTCGGGGATGAACCGGACCTCGATCTCGTCGATGCGCGGCCGCCCGAGAACGTAGCCGTCGTTGGCCCGCAGTGCGAGATGGCTGCCCCTCGCCCATTCGCGGACTCGATAGGGCCCAGCGCCGACGAAGCCCTCGGTCCAGTAGGGAAGCTCGACGAATTTGGACTTCTCGGCGAGATACGTGGGCTCCAGGAGGTGCCTGGGCAGCGGCATCGCCAGCGGGAGAGAAGTGAAGAGGGTGTCCGCCCAGATATAGGGCTCCTTCCAATGCGCAGTCACTGTGCGCGCGTCAACCGCCTCGACCGATTCGAGCGAGTTGTAAGCCTGGTGGCGGAATAGCGGAAGCTCTTTATCCTGTCCTACCTGCACGGTGAACACGAGGTCGGAGGCCGTCACTGGCGTTTCGTCCTGCCAGCGGGCTTCGGGCCTGATGGTAAAGGTCATGTCCATCCGCCCGTCGGCGAGCACTCGCCAGCGCCCGTTTTCCAGGGTGGGCACAGCGTCGGCCAGCTGCGGGCGCAGCGCGCCGCGGTCGTCGCGGATGGCAAGGCCGGCGTGGATGAGGCGCTCGATCTCGCTCACGCCGGGCTGGCCGCCGGTGGTAGTGGAGTTCATGGTCGCACTCAGGGTGACTGGATCGCCCAGGATGGCCGCCGTGATGCGCGTGCGCTGGGCGGCCCGCTGCCCGTCGGCGGTCGTGCTCTGGGGAGTGGCCGGGTTCGGTGGCGCACCACACCCGAGGGCCGACACCAGGACGATGAGGTAGAAGAGTCCCATTCGCTTCAGGCGCGGCACTGATCACCTCCCAGGGCTAAACGCGAGACTGGGCGCGGCCGGAGACACCGGCTGCCGCAGCTGCGACATCGCCTTGGCTCTACGCCTCACGATGGATGGGTGAGGCTGGCGCCCTGCCCGCCAATCCTCCGTGCAAGTCCGGCGCCATCATACCCCTTCTCGCGAATCACGCCCTCTGGACTATGTGCTTCGCCAGGATCTCCGCATCTTCGCCCACGCCGTAGATGAAGAATGACTTGTATTTGCGGAGCCAGCGCAGGCCGAGAAAGTAGAGGCCAGGGCAGGCGGTGACGCCGCCCTGGTGGATCGGCTCTCCGTCCTCGGCGAAAACGGGGAGATGAACCCAGTCAAATGTAAATCTGAAGCCCGTCGCCCAGATCACGGTTCCGATGGCTCCACGATCGAGTTCCAGCTGCGTGAGGGGGTCAGCGATCTCCGTGGGCGCAAACGCCCCGTCTGTCGCTTCCTCGGGCACTGTGAGGCCCTGCGCCCTGACGAATTGGTCGATCGACGTCTTGAAGCCCCGATATGCTTCGTCTGCCTTTGCAAACGATTCGTTGATGTCAGCCGAGAAGATGAGACGACCACCCGCGCCACCCAGAAGCCGCCCCAGAAAAACGACTCCTCTGTCGGAGAATTCCCGCAGATTGAGGTCATGGCCGCCGCCAACCCCGGTCAGGAGCGGCGGAGGGACCTGTTTGGCGTCTGGCGACGGCAAGTCCTCCACGCGCTTGTCGAGCGCACCTTGCTGGATCAGCCACCAGAGGATGTCCTTGCCCCGGTACCGGCGCGGGGCGCCCCGGAGGCGCCCGACCGAGACGAACACACGCCTGTTCGCGTTGAGCAAATCCTCAGCAATCTGCAAACCGGAATTCCCGGCGCCAACGACAAGCACCGGGCCCTCGGGCAACCGGTCGGGGTTCCTGTACTGGCTCGAATGGATCTGGAACACCGAGGGTGGGAGAATCTTCGAGAATTCTGGGATGTGCGGCTGGTGAAATGGGCCGGTCGCGATCACAACGTTGCGAGCGTCAATCGGTCCTCGATTAGTGAGGAGCGTATAGCGATCCAGGCCATCTTGACGCTCGAGCGATTCCACATTGGTCCGAACCTGGACTGGCGCCCGAATGGAAGCGGCATACCGCTCCAGGTAAGAAAGGTAGCCGTCCCGGGTCTCGAATCCGTCCGGGTCTGAGCCGTCATAGTGAAAGCCCGGGAGCTGTGTCATCCAGTTTGCCGTCAGAAGCCGGAGCGAGTCCCACCGCTCATCCCGCCAGCGCTGTCCGACCTCGCCGCGCTCGAGCACCAGATGCTCCACCCCCAGCTGCCAGAGGCAGTAGCTTATCGCTAACCCGGCGTGGCCCGCGCCGATCACCACCGTATGGACTTCGGTCACCCCCCTGGCGCTCCTGCAGCCTCGTGGGCTGCGGCTCTCAACGGGGTCGCTCGCGCCGCACGGCCTCCGGCTGCTCCTGGATCAGCTCGTCGATGAAGCCGGAGAGGTCCAGGTCGCGGAGGTAGCCAATGTCCCAAAGGGCGAGGGGGCTCACCTCTCTGGTCTCAGGGTAGTGGACGCAGCACAGCTCGTAGGCGTTGGCGACCGCCTCAGTGGTGGGGTAGGGCTTCATCGGGTGCCGGGCGACGCTCGCCGCGCGGCCCCCGCGCTCCGGATAGGCGCGGCCCATCTTGGTGTCGAGTAGCCGCTGCGCCTCATCTGGGTGCATGCGCGCGTAGTGAATGGTGAGCACCATGGTCTTCACGAGCCGTTCGGCCAGCCCGGGCTTGTTGTGGAGCGTCTCGTACGATGTAGTGATGGTGGTGCCGTTGACCATGGGGAGCGTGGGCAGGTCCAGGACGTGGAAGCCCTCGCGCCTCAGCTCGTCGGGGTTGTAGCCCGCGAACCCGATATCCGCCCGGTCATTTGCCAGCTCCTGGAGGACGGCATCCGCGAAATCGGGAGCGTGCATGTCCGGCTCCACCTCGACCCACTCCACTTCCTCGTCCTCGAACCCGGCTCCCTTGACGTCGAGGATGTGGTTGCCGCGCGGATGATGGTAGCCGCCCCAGGGATCGATCAGGTGCGAGTCCGCGACGCGCAGGGGTTTTCCCTTGTACTCCGCTAGCGTCTCGACGGGCTTGCGCGTCACCACACGGTCCCGCACGCTGTTGCCTGGCGAGGCCAGGCACACGATGGGCTTGCCCCGCGCGACCCACAGGTAGGGCGTGATGTGGTTGCCGGCGACGAAGTCCAGGCCTCCGCCGAACAGCGCCTCCTCCGCCTTCTTGGAGCTCTCGCAGAACTCCATGCTCTTCAGCGTCAGGCCCAGCTGCCCGAGGATTCCCGCCTTGTCCGCCATCTCCCACAGGGTCGAGTGGCTCGCCCGATAGAATGCGTTCAGCTCGATGGGCTCGTACTCGTTCATTGGCCTTCCTCCCGATCCCGCCCCCACGCAGGGGGACGGGATTATTAGTTCACGTCCCACTGGTGGGCGTTGCCGAAGTAGCCGGCGCTCACACCCACGATCCGGCCCCCGACCACAGTCGGATTGGCATCGTAGTACAGGTACATCGTGACCACGTGGTCGGTCAGATGGTTGAAGACAGAGCGCAGCGTCCGCATGCGCTCTCCCAGCGGAATCGTGGTGAAATACCGATCGATGAGCTCCTCCAGCTCGCCGTTCACGTAGGCGCCGGTGTTCCGCCCTCGGAAACGGTTGTTAGGGCCCGGAACTTCCGAGGCGCGAATGTTTTCCAGCGCGCCCAGACTCCCGAAGCTGCCGCCGGTCTGGAACGCCGAGAAGGTCAGATAGTACTCGGGGTCGGCCTGGAGCGTGGCCGGGATGACCGTCGTCTCCGCCACCACTCCTACGCGCCGCCAATAGTCGGCGACCGCCAGGATCGTCCTGACGTTGATGTCCTTCTCGGTGCCGCGGATCTCCACGTTCAGTGGCCGCCCTCCGGCGTCGGCGAACATCCCACCTGGCCCCCGCGTGTAACCCAGCCCCTCGATCAGCTGCGTCGCTCTGCGCGTGTCGTACTCGTACCGCACGACGCCGGCCTCAGCCTCCCTGTACTGGAGATCGCCCAGCGGCAGCCCGCTGTGGGCGACTGGGGCCAGCCCCCCGGTCAGGGCAGCCGCCATCTCCTCTCGATCAAGTGCGTGCCAGAGCGCGCGGCGGAACAGGACGTTTCCGACGATCGCCGGCTGTGGATTACGGTGCTGAGGCGTCGCGATGTTTGGATTCGTGCCGGTGATCTGGATCGTGCCGTCGCGCCATTGGCTGCGGACCTCGGCCGCCTGCTCGAGAGACAGGCTGCGGCCCAGCGTCAGCTCCACCGTTCCCGCCAGGATGTTGGCCACGAGAGTGGGCGGCGAGGGGATGAACTTCACGTCGATCTGATCGATTCGCGGCCGTCCGAGCGCGTAGGCTTCGTTCGCATCGAGCAGGGCATGGCTTCCATCAACCCATTCGCGCAGCCTGTACGGGCCGGTGCCGATGAATTCTCGGTTCCAGTACGCGAGCGACGTGAACGTCGCCTTGTTCTCCTGGTAGGAGGACTCGAGCAGGTGCCTCGGCAGCGGGAGAATGCTGCCCTCGCCGAAAAGCGTGTCGGCCTCGATGTAGGTGCGCTTCCAGTGAACGGTTACCGTGCGGGAGTCGACCACGTCGATGGCCTCGATCTGGTCGTAGACGGCCTCGCGGCGAACTGCCAGCTCCCTGTCTGCCGCCACCCCGGCGGTGAACGCGAGGTCGTGCGCGGAGAATGGCACACCGTCGTGCCAGAACACGCCTGGCCGGATTCGCCAGGTCGTCTCCATCTGCCCGTCAGGAAATACTTTCCATAGGCCATTCTCGGTGGTGGGGAGGGCCTCGGCGAGCAGCGGCTCTAGCGGCTGGGTGGCGCCCCTGCTGGTGAGGCCAGCGTTCAGCAGGCGCTCGACTTCGCCCGTCCCCGGCAGATTGCTCCCCGTGCCGCTGATGGCGAGGAGACCGCTGACGGTCGTGAGCGCGCCCATGGCCGCCGCGCTGATACGTTTCTTCACCGCCGGCCTGGCACTCTCCGACTCGGCACCCTGGCCGGTGGTCCGAACCTGGGCCGGCGCACACGCGGTGAGCGCCACGAGCGCCGACAGGCACGTGAAGGCCAATCGCTTCGAGCGAGCGGGCCAGGTCCTGCGTGCCGGGGTCACGGCCACACCCACTCCGGCTCCTCGCCCATTAGGCACGATTCACCACTCCTCCCTCACCCCACCCCTCTCCGCATGCGAGAGGAGGGGAATCAACCCGGTTAATAGAACGGCGCCGGCTCCACGGCATTGGCCTGAACCTGCCCACGGTCGCTCCAGCGCACGTCCAGCGGCACCGTCGCATTCACGGTGAAGAGGTCCGCGTAGGGGTTCCGGGTCGGCTCGAAGGCGATCCCGGGCGGGTCCTTACCCTGCTCCATGGCGCGCAATGCGCCCAGAAGGAACTCCCGCATGGCGATGGGCTGCGCATCGCACACCCCCAGGTGCTCCAGCGTCCGATCGGAGATTGGCCCCATGGACTCAGTCACGCAGGCATCCTGAGTGTGGTTGCCGAAGTCGACCCCGCAGTAGACCCGCGTGCGTTGCTTCTCGCGGTCGAGGAGATACTCGTTGGCTTTGTTGGCGACCTTTTTCCAGTCCGGTCCGACCTCGCGACGGCGTCCATCTCCCCCGCCCGAGTGGCCCAGGGGGCCGCTGACCTTCACGTTCACGTCGATGCGCCAGGTGTTGTAGTCGTCGGCGGGGATCTGGTAGACGGCGTGAAAGCCGTCGACGACACCCCGGATCATGCGCGAAGTCGGCGGGATCCCGATGCACGGCGGCACGAACATGTTGGTACGGACGTACTTGTGGGTGTCGCCGACGTAGCGGATCGCTGCCACGTTCAGGCCCCACGGCTCCTTTTCGACCTCGAAGTGCAGGGCCTCGCCAAAGCCGGGCGCAAGTTGCATCGTGTCGCCGATGGTTCGCGTCGCCATGCCCGCGCGGCGGTGCAGGTAGTCGATGTGGGAGCTGTCGCAGTCGCCCTCGACTCCCTGAAGCCAGTTGTTCTCGTTCCAGTACTTGTCGCCGATCTCGACGTGGTCGGCTGGCGCGGTCAGCCAGGCGAAGTTGGGGATCAGGGGCATTCTGTCGCTGGGACCCATGTAGGTGAGAACGAGCCCGTTGATCTCCCGGCACGGATAGGCCGTGTGCTTCACATGGTGCTTCATCATGCTCTCGCCAGGCTCGGCCGGCGTGTCGAGGATGGTGCCGTCGACGTCGTACTTCCAGCCGTGGTAGATGCACCTCAGCCCGCACTCCTCGTTCCGCCCATAGAAGAGGGACGCCCTGCGGTGCGAGCAGTGTTCGTCCAGAAGCCCCACCCGCCCCAGGCTATCCCGGTACGCAACCAGGTCCTCCCCGAGCAGCCGGACGCGAACGGGCGGAGAATCGGGCTCCGGGATCTCGCGAGAGAGAACGGCCGGTATCCAGTAGCGACGAAACATCTCCCCCATGGGCGTCCCCGGTCCCACTCGGCAGAGCAGCTCGTTATCCTCGTGTGTCAACATCGTTGCAACCCCCTCACCCTCGCGAGTCCCGAGTCCCAAGTCCCAAGTCCCAAGTCCCAATCAGCAATCCGCAATCCGCAATCCGCAATCACTTCAGCTCCCACTCGTGAATGTTCCAGGTCAAGAGCGTGTCGTCGACGGCGGTTGGGTCCGGGCCAACGAGCGAGCCCACGTGCGCGGACACCCCGAAGTTCATGAACAGCGGGATGACCGGCAGCTCTTCGTTGACCATGGCCATCATCCTCGCGAGCAGCCCGACGCGGTTGCCGCGATCCAGCGTGCGATTGTAGATCGAATACAGGCGATCGAACTCGGGGTCGGACCATCCGCCTCGATTGCTGCCGCGCCAGCGGTTTGCCAGCGTGGGAATCTCAGGGCCCGCCACATAGTTGACCATCTCCTCCAGCCCCATTCCACCGCTGGCAGTCTGCACCCCGGAGAAGATCGCGCGCAGCTCAGGATCGCCCGACGCAGGCGGCCTGAGGATATTCGGGAACGTGTCGAAGCCCGCGCGCTTCCACGTGTCCATCATGATGGCGGTCTCCCGCTCGGGCTGGCCGCCCGACTGGTTCTGGACCTGCACACGAAACGCCTCCCCGGCGGCATTGGCGAGGGTACCGTCGGGTCCGCGCGCATAGCCCGCCTCAGCCATCAGCTGCTCCGAACGCCGCGGGTCGAAAGGATATTTCGTCACAACGCGGTCGATCTCGGCGTAGTACGGGACGGTGGGCCGAATCAGTGTGTCGGTCATGACGCCGAGGCCGCTGAACAGCCCCTCGTTGAGGGCTTCTTTGTCCACTGCATAGGCGAGGGCCTTGCGGACGCGCACATCCATGAGGGAGCGCGGGGTGGCGTACTCCGGGCGCACCTGGACGTGCGTCCGGCGACTCATCGTGGGTGTGAGCAGGGTCACTCCCTGATCGGGCGTTCGCCACTCGGCGCGAAGGATCACCGCCTGCTCGAAGCGGATGGACCGGTCCGAGGCCAGGTGGACCGTACCGGCGCGCAGGTTGGCGAGCGCGGTGTTCTCGTCACTGCTGAAGCGCACCGCGATGCGCTGAATCTTGGGCCTCCCCCACACATGAGCATCGAAAGCCACGCCCTGGAAGAAGGCGCCACGCTCCCAGCGCTCGAGCCGATAGGGGCCGAGGCCGACATAGGCGCTGCTCCAGAAAGCGTTGCCCAGGAAGGCCTCGGGCTCCTCACGGAGGAGAGGATCGAGGATGTGGCGCGGCAGCGGCGGCAGCCCCTCGCCGAGCACGCTCGCCTGCGGGTAAATCTGGCGCCAGCGGATCGTGAGGCTGCGCGCGTCCGGCGCGATCACTGCCTCCATGAGGCTCTGCGGCGCCAGCGACGCGAGGCCGAACTCGGGCGCAGTGTATAGGCGCCACGCGAAAGCGAAGTCCTCGGCCGTGAGCGGCGCGCCGTCGTGCCAGGTGAGGTTGGGCTTCAGCCGGTAGCTCGTCTCCATACGCCCATCGGGCAGGACGCCCCAGGAGTCGGAGTTCAGCTCGGGCACGGCCTCGGCCAGGTAGGGCCGCGGGTCTCCCCGAGCGTCGAGGATGTCCAGGCCGGCGTTGAAGGGCCGGACGGCGCTGTCGACGCTCACGCCCGGTGATTCGCCGCCGGCGCCCCTGGGCGCCTTGGCCGCCAGTGTCGCGGGCTCGGCCCGCGTCAGCAGGTTGAGTGTCCGGGCGGGCGCGTCGGGAGCGCCGCGATCCGCTCCCTCACCTCCACTGCCGGGCGCGGCGGCCGCGCACCCCACCAGGACCATGACTGTCAGAGCAACGAGCAAACATCGCCATCGCGCCACGGTGCGGCCCGCACTGCTCATGCGCAGGGCACCCGGTGAATCGACCTGGACTTCAGTGAATTGGGCACACGCGGATTGAACCCGAGACCCGCGTCCCGAGGCAACCGCGATTGCCGACGCGGACAAGACCGATACTCTCCCCGTCAAGGGGGGGAGGGTCAGGGAGGGGTAACGACGTCCAGCACAGAGTCCCTGCGGGCCCAAAGCAACCGATGGACGCTGAACGGGCCCTTTTGGCAGCGCCTACGCCGGCCGGGCGAATGGGCAGCCGCCGGGCGTTGGAGGAGGAACTACCCCCCTCCCCAACCCTCCCCCTCAAGGGGGGAGGGGGCAGCTTAAGCTCGGCCGGTCGCCATGCCCATAACGTTCCGTGCTCGTAAGACCTAGCATCTGGCAGGCTACTGACGGGAGAGTTGGTGGCTCTCGTCGTCGTCGCTGTAAGGGCGCTCGGGCGAGGGCGTATCATCGGGCAGCCACAGGTGGGGGATCCCGTGACGAAAAGTCGCGTCCGAGGGCTCTTCGCGCTCCTTGCCGCCGTCCTGGCGACGCAAGCACTGCCGATGGCCACGGTGACCGTGTCCCTGGCCCGTAGCCAGATCGCACCAGATGCCTTCGAGCCGGACGACTCCCCGGCGACGGCTCGCGAGCTCGAGCTCAACGGTGTGCCCCAGCAGCACACCATCCATGTCCCCGGCGACCGCGACTGGGTTCGCTTCTCCGTCCAGGGGGGCGCCCGCGTGCGGCTGTTCACCAGGGGCGAGCTTTGCGACACAGTCCTGACCCTCTTCACCTCGAATGGCGCCATTGCCCTCGTAGAGGACGACGATAGCGGTGGCGGCGGCAACGCGTCGATGGAGGTCGTGCTCGGGGAGAGCGGTACCTATCACGCTAGAGTGCGCGCCTACGCCGATACCGCGACGTGTGAGGCCTACGAGCTCCTAGGAGCGCTCCCGGGCGTGCCGATCAGCGACTCGCCCGGCCCGGGCGCCAGCCCGCCTGGCCCCGGTACCGGCTCGCCTACCCCCGGCGCCGCCCCGCCGGCCGCCGGCCCGCCCGGCGCCGACCCATATGAACCCGACGATACGCCCGAGCAGGCGACGCCGCTCCCCCTCGATGGGACGGAACAGGCCCGGACCTTCCACGCGACGAGCGACGTCGACTGGGTGTCGCTGCCCCTCGATCCGCGCGACGTGCTGTTCATCTTCACGAGCGGCCCGTGCGACACGGCCCTGACGCTCTACGGGCCTGATGCTCGAACCATCCTCGCCGAAGACGACGACCTTGGGGACGCGAACAACGCAGCCATCTTCTATCGAGCAACGACGAGCGACACCTATTACGTGCGCGTCCGCGTGTTCCCGGGGCCCATGCCGTGCGCCTACCAGCTGACCGGATTCAGAGTCCCGGGCGCGAGGCCGTCGCCGACGCTCACTCCCACCGTCGTGCCGAGCGCGCCAATCCCAGGGATTCCCACCACGGCGGCCGGGACCCCGACACCGCGGCCGCCGGTGGTGCTCCGCGCTGAGCAGGATGCGGCAGGGAGGCCCTGACCCACCGCCACGGGCAAAGACCGGAGGAGCAAGAAGTATGACAGCTCACAGGGATCATCCAAACGATCGCGCCTCGGACGATTCGAGCCCCATGCCGACGCGTCCCGTCGTAGCGCGGGTTCGCCTGGCCCGCTCGAACCAGGCCGACAAGCCTCAGGGCCACAACCAGGCGGCGGACAAGCCGCCGCGCTACGGCACACGCGCCGGCCGGGTCCGCAGAGGGTCTGTCCCGTTGCTTCGAGGGTATCGCGCCCGTCCGCAGCGCAGACCGTCTGTCCCGCTCCATCTGGCGCTGCTCTCCCTTGTTGTGCCGATGGTCCTGGCTTGTTCGCCGGCCCAGTCGGTGGCGCCGCAGCCCGGCCAGAACCCTGGAGACGCCCGAAGCTCGGGGCCGGCCCGCACGCTGGCCGCGGCAGTCCGGGTGGAGCCCGCGAGCCTCGGCACCCGCGCATTTGTGCAGGCGGGCGTGGCGCTGTACCTCTCGAAGCGTATGTTCAACGCCGAGGTCGCCTATCTTGACCCCGACGGCGCCGCCCGCCCCTATCTGGTGGAATCGCTTCCCGAGCTCAACACCGAGGGTTGGCGAGTGTTCCCCGATGGCCGCATGGAGACGACCCACAAGCTCAGGGCGAATCTCGTGTGGCACGACGGCATTCCCCTGTCGGCCGCGGACTTCGTTTTTGCCTGGCGCGT
>CAYQJS010000002.1:119073-225962 GCA_964417895.1 uncultured Chloroflexota bacterium
ACGCCAGCACCGAGCTCGGCCAGGCCAACTCGCCGCCGTTCAACTCCATCGAGGAGGTCGCGGCGCCTGACGAGCGGACACTCGTGATTCGGTGGCGACGGCCCTATCCGGATGCCAGCGCGCTCGTCGAGCGCGACCGTGAGCTGCCGCCGCTCCCCCGCCACCTCCTGGAGACGCCGTTCACGGCCGGCGACCCGGATGCCGTCCTCAACCACCCGTACTGGACGCGCGACTATGTCGGTCTGGGTCCGTACCGGCTGACGCGGTGGGAGCCGGGGTCATCGATCGAGGCCGTGGCGTTCCCTCAGCACGTGCTCGGGGCCCCGAAGATAGAGCGCATCCGCCTCATCTTCATCGCGGACGCCAACGCGGGCCTGGCCCATCTGTTGGGTGGGGAGATCCAACTGGCGGCGGACGGGGCCATCGACGTCGAGCTGGTCTCCACGCTGCGCCGGGAGTGGGGACCAGGCGGCGGCAGTGTCGTCCTCCATCCCAACCAGTGGCGGTCCACGGTGTTCCAGATGCGCCCTGAGCTGGCGGCGCCACGTGCGATCCTCGATCACAGGATCCGGAAGGCGCTGGCGCACGCCGTCGACAAGGCGGCGATCAACGATGCTATCTATGCCGGGGACTCGCTGCTCTCGGACTTCATGATCCCTCCTCTGTCCTCCTACGGGACGGCGATCGATCGCGCTATTCCCAAGTTCCCGTACGACCTACGGCGCAGCGAGCAGCTCATGAACGAGGCCGGCTTCACGCGCGGGCAGGATGCCCTGTACGCGAGCCCGGGGGAGGGACGGTTCGCGGTGGAAGCCAAGACCAACGCCTCCGGAGACAACGTGTCGGAGCAATCGGTGCTGGCGAGCGAGTGGCGGCGCGCCGGCTTCGACGTGCAGGAGGCCGTGCTGCCCGCGGCGCAGGCTCAGGACAACCAGGTCCGGGCCACCTTCCCCGGCATGTTCACCTTCAACACCGGCCTGGGCGTCGCCGCGCTTCTGAACCAGACCACCGAACGCATCCCGCGCGCGGAGAACCGCTGGCAGGGTGGGAACCGTGGCGGATGGTCCAATGCAAATTACGACCGCCTCGCCGAGGCGTTCAATACGACGCTTGACCGAAGCGAGCGGGAGCGGCAGGTGGTGGAAATGGCGCGGATATTCACGGAGGAGCTGCCCGCCATACCGGTCTTCTTCCGAACGCAGCCCTGGGCCCACGTGTCGGCCCTGAAAGGCCCGCAGTTGGTGGCACCGGAATCGAAGGTGAGCTGGAACATTCACGAATGGGAGCTGCGGTGATAGCTGATAGCTGATAGCTGAGCTGACAGCTGATAGCTGATAGCTGCTAAGACGTTGCTTCCCAGGTGACCTCGATGCCCAGTTGGTCGAAGGCCTCGACAATCCGCTTTTCCAGCGACTCCTCACTGATGCCCGCGGAGCTGCTCACGTCGATGGTTAACGACAGCTCGGCTCCAGCATCCTGCTCTTGGAGGACCTTGAAAAGGTAGGGCTGCAGGTTACCGGTCTTCCCGACGCCCAGCTTTGGGACGGCCAGGCGGATTCGAGTGTGGCGTTTGGGTGTCGGAATGAGCGGTGGCGTAGGCGCCGCTTACCAGGGCGGCGCCCCAAACGAGGAGACGGCACTTGTCGATGGTTCGCAAGCAACTCTACATCGCGAGCGAGCAAGAGCGGAAGCTGCGGGAGCTGGCAGCTCGTTGGGGCTGTACCGAGGCGCACGTCTTCCGCGTGGCGCTCGACAGGCTCGCCGACGCGGATGCGACGCTGGATGGTCGCCTCGCGGCTGCCGGGTTGTTGGTGCCTCCGTGGGTGGATGAGGACGTGCCCACGGGCAGGGCGCTCGATGCCCTGGAGCGGGCATGCGACGCGTGGGCGCGTGCCGAGTCGGCGCCCATCGGCCTGACCGAGGCGGTGTTCGAGGGGCGGCGCTAGTGCCGGCCATCTTTTTCGACACCTCCGCGCTGGTTAAGAGATACGATCCTGCCGAGCCTGGCGCCGACCGAGTGCAGGACCTGTGTCGGCGGGCTCAGGGCTGGACGCTGCTGATCGCCCGCATTACGCCGGTGGAGGTGGCATCGGTACTGAATCGTAAGTTGCGGGAAGGCAGGCTCACCGCGGCGCGGCGGGACCAGCTGTGGCAGCTGTTCCGTGGACACTGGCGGGATCATTACCGCACGATCGCCCTTGACGAGGACATCTGGACCCACGCTCATTGGCTGCTATTCCTGTATGCGCTCCGGGCTTGCGATGCCATCCGTACGATCGTAGTACTGATTGTCGGCCAGCCCGACTGCCTCGATGCGAACGGACGGGCCACTGACGGCAGCGCGCAATACCCGCACAGGCCCCGACCAGAAAGGCCCGCTGAGCACCGTATCGTGCTGCGGTAAGGCAAGGTTCAGGTACCACCCACCCAAGCTGGCGCCGAGATTCTTAGAGTACCGTTGACTCATCGCTGCGCTCCGACGTGAAGCCGTGCGCTTCCAGGTCCCGCACCACGGACTCGTAGATGAGGTGGCCGAGACGCGTCGCCTCCGTCGCATCAGCCTTCGTGGGAAGAGCCCAGCCTCCCGGGTAGCGCGCTTTGAACGACCAATCCGACAGCCTCTTGAGATTGCGGAACTCCCCCCGGACGCCCCAGCCCCGCGGGATATGCTCGCGGATGGTGTCGAGATCGTGGGTGAACGGGTACTGGACCTGGAGGAACACGAGGACGGCCTTCAGGGCCTTCTCGGCCGCCTGCTGTGCGTGATAGCAGGCTGGGTCAGGGCCCACCTGCTGGCTCGCAAGAGCCAGGTCTGCCATCGCCAGGTCAGTCCGCGGCTGCCTGATCCAGAGGCGGGTCTGCTCCAGACGGTCCTCCTCGGTCACCGGGCCCACCTCCATCGTTACGGGCCGCCCCGCTTGATCGCACTTCGGAGCGGCAGCGTCGTCGTACAGAACTCTGCCCTCTCGAAGCGCCGGCCTTAGGACCGTGCCCACGAGATCACTCCGGCGTCTCACTTCTTCGGCGGTCGAGACGACGAGGTCGTACGGGGCGTCCGATCCGCGAAGCGCTTCGCGGATCTCGTCCCAGACACGTTTCTTATCCTCCGTGTCAGCGACGACGACGAGGAGGTCCACGTCGCTCCAGCGGTGCGTATCGCCGCGCGCCTGCGAACCGAACACGATGACCTGCAGCGGCCGAACCGCGCCGACGATCCGTTCTGCCATCGCGGCGACGGCGTCTGGGATTTGCGTGGCGGCGCCATTCCTCGCCCGGGGAGCGCGTCGCTGGCTCACCTGACTCCTTCCATCTGCCCGCGCGGGCGCCTCGATTACCGGCTCGCACGCAGTGCATTCGTGTGGAGTTTACCCGCCGTAATCCCACATTCGACGCTCCGTCGGCTCGACTCCCCTCCCGACCGGATCTTGAGCAATCAGGAGCTCGCTCGGCGATTCGATGTTCACCATTGACAACGTTTTGTATCCGGCGCGACGCTTTGCCACGCTCCACCGTCTGTGCCATCATGTCGAGCCGCTCGAACCGTCTGCGCGAGCGCGGGCGGGTTATGCGCCACCGTTATCGGAGGCGCCCGAGTAACGAGCCTCGCCTACAGTGGAGCAAGGGCTCCGGAGGGAGGGGGGAAGCCTGAGAGCTGCGCCGAGCGCCTCAACCCTCCATTTATGTACACTCTGCGTACGCATCTTCCCCGACGAGGTTCGAGATGGCAGCACCGATAGCCCGCGTAGGTGTCCGCGAGTTCCGGGACGACCTTGCGCAGTACCTGGACTCGCCCGTCCCCCTCGCGATTACTCGTCACGGTCAGACGGTTGGCTATTACGTGCCCGCGCACATAGGGCCCGATGAGCAAAACATTGTGGACTACCGGGGAGCGGTCGACGCGCTTCGGGCGCTAGTGGAGAGCCACGGGATCGCAGAAGGCGAGGTCGTGAGTGAGTTCCGAGCCCGTCGCTCCCGGAGATAAATCACTCGTCCTCGACGCGAACATCCTCGTCCGTGCGGTGCTCGGACTACAACCGGATCGACGTGACCGAGGTGGAGCATGAGCGCTGGAGTCAGACCCATTCGCTCCGAGGCCGACTGCGAAGCTGCTCTGCGGGAGGTCGAACGGCTGTGGGGTGCGAGGGCAGGCACGCCCGAAGGCGACCGGCTTGACGTCCTCGCCACACTCATCGACGCCTACGAAGCTGAACACTACCCGATGGACCCGCCGGACCCGGTCGAAGCCATCAAGTTCCGTATGGAGCAGCAAGGCCCAGAATGACAATGGCCGGCTCAAGCTACGGACTGGCACCGGCGCTACCACGTTCCTCGGGTTGCTCGCTCAGTGGTCTTCGACTCCGGAACGGCCGCCGAAGCCTTCGCCACGCGTCGACCAGCCCGCCCGGGAGCGCGAGGACGACCAGGATGAACAGCGCGCCGAAGATCACCTGGTGGGCCTGAACGAGGTTGACCGCGAGCACCTCGCGGACCAGCGTGAAAAAGGCCGCGCCCAGGATGGGCCCTACCAGGGTTCCCACCCCTCCGATCAACACCACGAGGAGCGCGTCGAAGGTCCACACCGGGCTGAATGGATGGCTCGGGTAGTAGCCGACCTGGTGGTACGCGAACGTTCCCCCCGCCAGGCCGGCGAAGAAGCTGCTGATGAGCAGCGCGGCGAGCTTCGTCCGCAAGGGACTGACCCCCGTCGCCTCCGCCGCCTGCTCGTCCTCTCGGATGGCGAGCATGCCCAGGCTCAGGCGGGAGCGAAGTACCAGATAGGCGGCCAGAGTGGTTGCGATAGCCAGCCCCAAAGAGAGGTAGTAGCGGGAGGCCAGGTCGTACGAAGCGATGATCTCGACTGGCAGCGTGGTGATGAGCGGGAACTGATTGCCGATGGTGATGCGCAGCGCCTCCCCCACGGCCAGAGTGCCGATTGCGAAGTACGCGCCCCGCAATCGAAAGGTGGGTAGGCCGATCACCAGCGCCCCCGCGGCGGCGGCGGAGCCCCCGGCCAGGAAAGCGGCTGGGAAGGGCACTCCCGCCGCCCAGAGCGTGCGCGTCACCAGCGCGCCGGTGCCGAAAAAGGCAGCATGGCCCAGGTTCACCTGGCCGGCGAAGCCGCCCAACACGTTCCAGCTCTGGCCGAGCGTCACGTACAGTGTCAGGAGGAAGAGAAGGTTGAGCACGTCGGGCCGTTGGGTCACGGAGGGGATGAGGGCTGCTCCGGCCAGAAGCAGCGCGAGCGAGGCCGGGCGGAGCCAACTGCGCCACGGAGCCGGCAGTCTCATTGACGATTGCCCCTGAGGACCGTTTTCAATGCCATGCTGAGTTGTCATGCCCCGATGTCTCGGGGCGCCACGAACAGATGAAAAAACCGCTCATGGTGAGCCTGTCGAACCATCATCAGCCCGATGTGTGCTAGCCCAGGCCCGCCCTTCGACAGGCTCAGGACGAGCAGTCGTTTCAGAGCAGAGCACGTCGCCGTAACCCTCAGGGTGAGCCCGGCTTTGGCTTCGAGCGCATCACCGTGCCCCGAACAGCCCCTGGGGTCTCAGCAAGAGCACGAGTAGGAAGAGCACGAGGCCAACCACCTCCCGATACGACGCGCCGATGGCCAGCACGCTGAGGGCCTCGATGACGCCGAGCAAGATTCCCGCGCCGAAGACGCCGAAAATGCTGCCGAGCCCCGCCAGCACGACGACGATGAGCGCCTTGATCGTCCACGTGAGCCCGATGCTGGGCGCGATGGTGAAGCCGATGCTCACCAGCGTGCCCGCTATTCCGGCGAGGGCGCTGCCCAGCGCGAACGTCAGGAGGTAGACACGGCCCACATTGACGCCGGCCAGCTCGGCCGCCTCCCAATCCTCGGCCGTTGCCCTGATCGACTTCCCGACGTACGTGCGCTGCAGGAAGAGGTGCAGTGCGACGATGGCGAGCAGGGCCGCTGCGAGGCCCCCGAGGCGCGTATACGGAAACGCGACGCCGAAGAGCTGAAGCCCGAGACCCGAGTACGCCGTATTGACCCCGCGCTCGTCCGCCGTCCACAGCTGGATGGCGACATTCTGAAGAATCAGCGCTAGCCCGAAGCCGATCAGGAGCGAGCTATTGATCTTCCTCTCTTCGTCGAGCCGCACCACGTGCCGGAACAACCCGGCATTGAGGACGAGCCCCAGCGCGAACAGGGCGGGCCCCGCGATGAGCAGGGACACGAAAGGATCGACGCGCCCGAGCGCGAAAAGCCAGAAGCTGGCATAGCCGCCCAGCATGAGCAGCTCGCCGTGCGCGACGTTGAGCACGCGCATGACGCCGAACACCAGGGCGAGGCCGACCGCGGCGATGCCATAGAGCGCCCCGACGAAGACGCCGAAGACCAGGATCTGCAGAATGGGCTCGGCGCTCATGGCCCTGCCGTCACCGTTCACCGTTCCCAGGGATGCGGCCGCGGACTGTCATTGTTCTGAAATCCCCTCGCCCTCCGGGAGAGAGCCTGCCCGGAGCCTGTCGAAGGGGTTAGGGTGAGGGCGCTCCCTCCCGGGGCGTTTTTCATCCTTCCGTGGTGTCGACAGACGACATGGACAATTCTGAGCCTCTCGGCGACGAATCCGCTCCTCGCGGGGGCGGATGCTTCGCTTCTCCTGGGATTGGCGGGCGCTTGCCCAGGTAAGCTTGCTGGACGCGCTCATCGGACAGCAAGTCGGCTGCGGCTCCGTGCAGTGCGATGCGACCGTTCTCCATGACGTATGCGCGGTTGGCCAGTTCGAGGGCACGTCGCGCGTTCTGCTCCACGAGGAGGACCGTCACACCGCGCCGATTGACTGCCCCCAGCACCTGGAAGATGCTCTCGACGACCAGTGGGGCGAGTCCCAGCGAAGGCTCGTCCAGGAGGAGAAGTTCGGGGAGGCCCATCAGTGCCCGGCCGATGGCGAGCATCTGCTGCTGACCTCCGCTCAATGTGGCGGCGGGATCGCTCGCGCGCTCGGCGAGGACGGGGAAGATGTCGTGGACCGAGCGGAGCGTCTCGAGCCGCGCGCGCCGCGCGCGAGGCGAGAACGCGCCCATCTCCAGGTTCTCCCGTACCGACATGCGACCAAACAAACGCCGACCCTCGGGGACCAGGATGACGCCCGCTGTCGCCATACGGTGCGCCGGGTGGCCGTCGACGCGAGCGCCCCTGAGATAGATGCCCCCTCCGCTCAGGCGATGAAGGCCCGCGATCGCTCGCAGGAGCGTGCTCTTGCCGGCGCCATTCGGTCCGATGAGGGTGACGATCTCTCCCTGGTCCACGCGGAGCGAGACCTCCCAGAGCGCCTGAAGGTCGCCGTAGTGGGCGTCGACGTCGGTAACCTCAAGCATGGACGCTGGTCGGCGACACAAGGTTTGGTGAGCAAGCAGGATCCCCCCTCTCCCCAGCCCTCCCCCGCGAGGGGGGAGGGAGTATTTGCCTCTCCCCTCGCGGGAGAGGCCGGGCCGCGAAGCGGCTCGGGAGAGGGGGCATCCGACGCAAGCTAAGCAAAGCTTGTGTCATGGCGTACTGGTCCCCAGATACGCGTCGATCACGCGGGGGTCTTCAGCGACCGCGGAGGGATGGCCCTCGGCGATCGTCTCGCCGGCATTCATGACGACCACCCGGTCAGCCATCTCGAAAACGGTTTTCACCAGGTGCTCGACGAGGATGATCGCGACCCCGGAGCTTCGGACACGCTGGATGAGCTGCGTGGCGTC
Source organism: uncultured Chloroflexota bacterium (assembly GCA_964417895.1). Classification (GTDB taxonomy): domain Bacteria; phylum Chloroflexota; class UBA6077; order UBA6077; family SHYK01; genus CAYQJS01. The sequence goes on from CAYQJS010000002.1 coordinate 126,796, forward strand.
CAGGATCTCGGATGGATTGAGGCCGGCCAGAAGCTCATCCAACAGAAGCAAGCGTGGCTGAGTGGCCAAGGCGCGGGCCAGCTCGAGGCGTTTGCGGCCCACCAGCGTGAAGCTCCTGGCGGGCGCCTGGGCGCGGTCGGCGAGCCCGACCTCGGCGAGGAGCCCCATGGCCTCGGCCTCCGCCTGTCGGCGATCGCGCGCCGGCTCACGGCCGTAAATCCGTCCGACCGCCACATTTTCCAGGGCCGACAGGTTCGGGAAGGGACGAACGAGTTGAAACGTGCGCCCGATGCCCAGGCGGCAGAGGTGTGAGGGCGACAGCCCGGTAACATCCTGGTCGCGGAACAGGATGCGACCGCTGTCGGGTCGGAAGACGCCCGCTATGCAATTGAATAGCGTCGTCTTCCCGGACCCGTTCGGCCCGATGAGCCCGACCATCTCGCCTTCGGCGACGGTGAACTGGACGTTACGTACAGCCGCGACGCCGCCGAAGTATTTCGAGACGACCGCCAGCTCGAGGAGGATTCGCGCCTACCTCTCGCGCCAGGGTGGGGCAGGATAGGCGAGGGGAACGGACGCCTGGTCCCTCGGCCAGACGAGGACCTGACGGCCGTCCTGCCACTGATTGGCCACGTGCAATACCTGGCCGGTACCATCGGCGTTGAACTTTACCGGGCCGGCCACGGTCATCATGTCGGTCGAGGCGACGTTATCGCGAATGGCGTCGCGGTCGAGCCGCCCCGCGCGCTCCAGCGCGCTGGCCAGAATCTGCACCGATGCGTAGGCGCCACCCGTCAGAGCTTCAGGGGTCTTGTTGTATTTGGTCTGGTGGGCCTGCTTGAGGTGGTCCACGCCCGGAAACTTGAGGTCGGGACTCCAACCCGGCGCGAGGATGGCGTAGTCACCGTCCCGGCCGAGGTTCTGGCTCCACACGAGGCCATCGGGCGCCCGGATGAGGAAGTAGAACCGGGCGTTGGCGTCCAGCTCCTTCATCTGTCTGACGATGGCCATACCGTCGGGAGGCGTCGGGAGCGCCAGCAGCGCCTCCGCCCCGCTGTTGCGCGCGGCCAGGACCTGCGATGAGAAATCCTGGGAGCCAACGGCGTACTCCTCGTCGGCGACCACCTGGTAACCCCGCGCTTGCGCCTCCCGCTTCCACAGGTCGCGCAGCTCTACGCCCCAGTCCGTCCTCTCGGCAAAAATCGCCACGCGCGTCGGCTTCGGGCTCAGGCTGTCCATGATGTCGAACGTCATCTTCGCGAGGCCGAGCGACTTGGGGAACGGGGAGAACAGGTACTTCAATCCACGCTGGTGGATCTGGTAGAGCGCGAACCCGACGCCCAGGTAGGCCGTCTTGTTCTTCTCCGCGATGGGCGCGGCGGCGGCGTGCAGGTCGCTTCCCGCCCCGCCGAGGTAGGCCGCGATGCCCTCGGCGAACACCGCCTCCATGCGCTGCACCGTCTTGGTGGGGTCGGACTCGTCGTCGAGCATGCGCAGCTCGAGGGGAACCTTCTTGCCGAACTCCCGGATGTTGACGCCACCGCCGCGGTTGATGTCGTCGACGGCCAGCTCGTAGCCGTTCCGGACCTGATCGCCGATCGCGCCGAAGCGCCCGGTAAGTGGTACGACGGCTCCGATCTTGATGGAGTCCGGCGCCGCGGCCGGCGCGCCCATCTGAGGCAGACACGCGGTGAGGGTGGCCACTACCGTGGCGACGGCGACAGCCGAAAGAACCGTTGACAACCTCAGCGCCGTTGTCATCGGGACCGCAGAGATGGAGCGGCGCCTGCGATGTACGGATTCTCCAAAGCGCTTCATTGTTCGCATCTCGTGCCTCCCTGTGTCGATGTTCGCTAGCCCCAGAGCTCTTCCGACGCGAGCTCCGCGCCTTCGGCCATGGCCTGAAACTTCGCCCACACGATCTCGGGGTGCCCGACTCGTCCGCCCAGCCCACAGTCCGTCCCGGCGATCACGTTCTCGCGGCCGACTAGCCTGGCGTACCTGACGAGCCGCTCCGCCACTAGCTGGGGGTGCTCTATGAAGTCGCTCGCGTGGCCCACCACTCCAGGAATGAGGATCTTTCCCTCGGGCAGCCTGACGTCCTCCCACACCCGCCACTCGTGATCGTGGCGCGGATTTGACGCCTCGATTGAATACGCGCCGGCGCGCACCAAGAGGATCAGGTCGACGATGTCTCGCAGCGGGATGTCGTGTTTGTGAGGCCCATGATAGCTGCCCCAGCACACGTGGAGCCGTATTCGGTCGAGCGGGATGCCCCGCAGGGCGTGGTTGAGCGCCTCGATACGGACCTGCGCGATCTGCCGATACTCCTCGACGCTTGTCTCTGGGTGTACCTGCCAGCCATCGGCCAGGTCTGGATCGTCGATCTGCAGCACGAACCCCGCGTCCACGATGGCCTGGTACTCCTCGTGCATAGCCTCAGCGATCGCAAAGACGAAGGCTTCCTCGCTGGGGTAGTACTGGTTCTTGAGCCAGTGCTCGATGGAACCTGGTGCAATCGCAGGCAGGAACGTGTCCTCGGGCTGCACGCCCTGGAGCGCCGCCCTGAAGTTCTCGATGTCTGCCTGCACGGCCGCCTGGCCGGTGTACGTGAGCGGTCCAAAGCAGGCGACCTGCATCCGACGGACCGTGGCCCGTTGGCCGGTGCTGGCGAAGCCACTTCGGGCGGCGAAATATTCAGGGAACTCCCGCGAATCCCGGCCGGTTATCACGGAGACGTACGGTAGTGGCGGGTTCGGATCGAGCCCGCCGAGGCGGTCGCGAACGTAGTCGGTGAAGGTCGTCTTGCTGAGCTCACCGTCGTTGACGCAATCGATCCCGCACTCGAGCTGGCGCCGCACGACCTCTGCGACGGCCGTCCGCCCGCGATGGGCGAGCGCCATCGCATCGTAAGAACCCTCATCGCGCTTCGCCGTGACCATTGCCCGCAGGTCATCCGGGCGCGGCAAGCTGCCCGCGTGCGTGGTGAGGATCCGGTCGGTGCTGCGCTTCATTCTTAGTGGCCTTCCTCCTGGGAGTGCGGCCGAGAATGCCAATCTGTCATCTTGAGCGAAGCGAAGGATCTGTCACGAACGGAAGCTGCCACGCGCAAACGCTACTCCAACCCCAGATCCTTCGACCTGCGGCCTCAGGATGACAGTTTTCGGCCGTGCTCCTAGCGCATCTCGAACTCGTGCATGTTCCAGTTGGGCAGCGTCTCCGTCGCGCCGATCTCGGGGCCGCGAAGCGCCACCGTGTGGGCGATCGGGAGGATGTTGAAATAAAGGAATAGACCGGGCAACTGGTCTGTGACGACCTTCATCATCTCGATGACCTGCTGGTCGCGCTGGGATCTCTCCAGCGTCGAGTTATACAGCCCCCACCAGCGCTCGAAATCCGGGTGCGACCAGCCGCCCCTGTTGTTGCCGGCCCAGTTCCGCTGAGCGTTCGCGATCTGGGCTACGCTGAAGATATCCAGTTGCACCTCCCGTGTGCCGGTCGTGGTGGCGTACATGTCGGCGAAGGTGGTGCGTGATTCGTTCTGGCGAGCCGCCACCGCGGCCAGGACCTTGGGGTCCATGTCGATCCCGATGCGCGCCCAGGTGTCCTGGATAACCTCCATCTCGCGGACGAACAGCGGCGAGCCGTCCGCCAGAAACTCCGGGCGGAGCCGTTCGCCGGCGGCGTTGGCGAAAAACCCGTCGCGTTTGGTGAACCCGGCTTCAGCCATGAGCTGCTCGACCCGCCGCGCGTCGAATGGGTAGCGCGTAACCGCCCGCTCCACATCGTTCCAGTAGGACGTCTGGCGGGGCGTCCAGTGCTCCGACATCAGCCCTTGTCCCTCGAAAAGCGCCTCGTTGATGGGCTCGCGGTCGATAGCGTGAGCCAGCGCCCTCCGGACCCGCAGATCCGTCAGGGCCGGGGTCTTCAGGATCTCTGGGCGGAATTGGATGATGACCCAGTGGCGGTTGCCCGGCCGCATCAGCGCGACCCCGCGGTCGCCCATCTGGCGCTTGATCTCAACCGCGTGCTCGAAGCGGATGCTGTTGTCCAAGGCCAGGTCCACTGACCCGGCGATCACGTTGGTCATCATCGTGTTCTCGTCGGGGATGAAGCGCACGGTCAGCCGGTCGATCTTAGGCCGGCCGAGCGCGTGTCCGTCGAAGGCCGATCCCTCGACAGAGGAGCCGGGCTCCCAGCGCTCGAGCTTGTAAGGGCCGAGTCCGACGTACTGTGTGGACCAGTAGGGATGACTCAGAAAGGTGTCCATCGTGGAAGGGTCCTGCTGATAGGCCGTGAAGGATGCGTCGAGGACCTGGCGGGGCAGTGCGTCCAGCTCCTCGGTCATCAGCGCTCCGGCATCGCCATAGAGACTGCGCCAGCGGATGACGAGGGTGCGAGGATCGGGCGCGAGCACCTCCTCCATCTGGTCCTGCGGACGCGAGGTGAACGCCCCCAGCCCCGGCGCGGTGTACACCTGGTAGGCAAAGACGAAGTCGTCCGCCGCAAGGGGCTGGCCGTCGTGCCAGGTGAGATTGGGCCGCAACCGGTAGGTCGTCTCCATCCGCCCGTCGGCGAATACCTTCCAGCTGTCGCTGTTCAGTTGGGGCAGTGACTCTGCGACGTAAGGACGCACGGCGCCGGCCCCGTCGACAACGGCAAGGGCTGCGTTGAAGGACCGCTTGGTGTATTGCGACGGTCCCCCCGCGACGCGCTTTGGAGAGAGATCGGTGACCTCGTAACGCACGCCCATCGTGAGCGTGCGGCTCACCCCCGGGCTTGACGCCGCCTGCGACGGCTGGCCCGATTGGTCAGCCCGTGGGGCGGGGGCGCAGCCGGCCAGCGCGATCGTCATCAGAAGAACCAGGGCTGGGACGAAGCTTTCGCGCATGCCTACTACCTCCGCGCCGTGGAAATCGGGCTACCGGCGCTCACTATAGCCGGCTTTCGACTCGGACGGAAGATGACGCCGATGCGAGATCGGCTAGCAATTGGTTTGGGAGCGAGATGGCCCAAGTTCGTTAGTGGAGCAGGGCGACGAAGCCGAAGAGGGCCAGGAACCCAACGAATGTGAACATCGCTGTGGCGAGGCCGAAGACGAACAGCCCGGTGAACAGAGGGTGGTCGAACTTCAGGTGCATGTAGAACATGACGACGAGCGCGAACTTCAGAGCGGAGAGAGCGATCAAGGTCGGGGGGAGGATGGGCCGCAGTGCATTCATGTAGTAGACCGCCACCTCGATGGCGGTGATCATGCCCAATACCGCGGCGATGATGATGTATTGCCGCGCCTGCGGGTGCGGGTGCTCCGTCGCGTGACTCGGAACGTGCGCGCTCATGGCTCTTACTCCCGCCTGCCCTGTCATGCTGAGCGTAAGCGAAGCATCTTGTGGCTTCGGTGGGCCGCGGGGGACCCGCGGCACCGTCGCGCCGCTCAGAGTGACGTGAAGGGCTAGATAGGTATCAAGTACACGACCGTAAAGATGATGATCCAGACGATGTCGACAAAGTGCCAGTACAGCCCCGCGATCTCCACGTCCAGGCTCCTCGCCTGGCTCATCTGCCCCCGCCAGGCAAGGACGAAGAGCGACAGCAGCCACGCGATCCCCAGGGAAACGTGCGCACCATGGAACCCGGTCAGCACAAAGAACGTCGAGCCAAAGATGCTGGTGCTGAGATTCAGCCCTTCGTGCCCGAAGGTGGTGAACTCGTAGACCTGCCCGCCGACGAAGACGAGTCCGAGCCCCGCCGTCGTTAGCAGCCAGATCTTCAGTCGCCGGATGTCGCCGCGCTGAATCGCCGCGAGCGCGAGGACCATCGCGAGGCTACTCATGAGGAGCGCGAACGCGCTGACCGAGGTGTAGGGAATGTCGAAGATATCGGAGGGCGTCGGATGGATCAACGTACGCCCTCGGTATACGAGATAGGTGCCGATGAGCGAACCGAAGAACATACAGTCGGAGGCCAGAAACGCCCACATGAGCACCTTGCGCGTGTTGAGGCCGGTGCTGGTCGGGTGCTCCTCGACGTGGACTCGTGGCGCGACCGCTTGTGCCACCCTCGTCCCCTACCCGTTCACCGGCTCGAGCGACCAGCCGTACACGGAGACCACCAGAATGAACAGTCCCACGGGCAGAAGGGGCAGGGCAAACAAGATCCCGGAGCCAGCTACAAAGATGCCCAGCCCCGCCACTATGGGCCAGTACGACGGATCGGGCAGGTGAATGGCGCCATGCTCGTGTTCGTGCCCGTCGCCGGGGTTCCCATGCGTTGGGGTGTCGGCGGCGGATAGTGCGGGTATACCCGCCCCCGCTGGCAAGTCGTGGGCTCCGAGGTCCGGGCGTTTTTGCGCCCAGAACGCGTCGCGGCTGTGAACGGTGGGGATGGTGGCGAAGTTGTAATGGGCAGGAGGAGAAGAAGTGGACCACTCCAGGGTCCTGCCATCCCACGGATCGTCGCCCGCTCGCTGGCCGTTCCTCAGCGTCTTGATCGCGTTGAAGATGAACACCAGCGTGGCGATCCCGAGTGTGTACGCCCCGAGAGTCGAGACCAGGTTCCAGAAACCCCAGCCCATCTCCGCTGGATACGTGAACACGCGGCGGGGCATGCCGTCGACGCCCAGGAAATGCTGCGGGCCGAAAGTGACGTTGAAGCCGATGAACATCAGCCAGAAATGGAGTTTGCCGAGCCCCTCATGGAGGAGACGTCCGGTGACTTTGGGGGCCCAGTAATAGATCCCGCCGAAGAGGCCGAAGATCGACCCGCCGAACAGCACGTAGTGGAAGTGCGCCACGATGAAGTAGGTGTCTTGCTGTTGCGTGTCCACGGGAGGCGAGGCGTGCATCACGCCGCTCAGGCCTCCGATGGTGAACATCGCGACAAAGCCGAGGGCGAAGAGGGCAGGAGGCTTCAGGCTCAGCGACCCGCCGTGCACCGTCGATATCCAGTTGAAAATTTTCACACCCGTGGGCACGGCGATCAGCATGGTGCTGGCCGTGAAGAAGGACGTGGCGATGGGGCCAAGCCCGGTGGTGAACATGTGGTGGGCCCACACGGTGAAGGAGAGGAAGGCGATGGAGGCGACGGCATAGACCATGAAGGGATATCCGAACAGCGGCTTCCGCGAGAACACCGGCACGATCTCCGAGACGATCCCCATGGCGGGCAGGATGAGGATGTACACCTCCGGATGCCCAAATACCCAGAAGAGATGCTGCCATAGAATCGGGTTTCCGCTCGCAGACGCATTGAAGAAGTTGGTCCCGAAGAGGCGGTCGAACATCAGCTCGATCAACGCCACCGTGATGACCGGAAAAGCGAGCACGATGAGGATCGACGTAATAAGGGTGACCCAGGTGAACAGGGGCATGCGCATCAGGCTCATGCCAGGCGCGCGCAGCTGGATAATCGTGATCAGGAAGTTGAGGCCCGCCGCCATGGAGGCCACGCCCAGCACCTGGAGGCCAACGACCCAGAAGTCCACCCCTCTGCTGGGGCTGAAAGCTGGTGACGTGAGGTTGGCGTAGGCGAACCAGCCCATGTCCGGCACAGTGCCCAGGAAGAAGCCCAGGTGCATCAGAACGGCACCGGCGAGAAACACCCAGTAGCTAAAAGCGTTGAGACGCGGGAACGCCACGTCTCGTGCACCGATCTGGAGTGGCACGATGTAGTTAAAGAAGGCGGCGCTGAGCGGCATCACCACCAAGAAGATCATCGTCGTGCCATGCATGGTGAACAGCGCGTTGAATGCCCCCGGCCCGACGAGGGTGTTGGATGGCTGGATTAGCTGCGTTCGCATCAGCAGGGCTTCGATGCCACCCACGAGAAAGAAGACGAAGGCCGTCGACCCGTACAGGATGCCGATCCGCTTGGCGTCGACCGTCGTGAGCCAGCTCCAGACTCCAGTTGGCGCGACGGGCCGCGCGAGAATGCCGCGGCGCGGGATACTCGGAGCTGTGATAGTAGCCATGTTCTTGCCTCCGGTCGGCTGCGTCCGCGATCGGCCGCCAGAGCGTGCGCTCGGCGGCCGGCGGGCGCTTTATCTCAAAGACTGAAGGTACGCGGCGAGTAGCCCTGCATCCTGATCGCTCAGCCCCAGGTTCGGCATCTTGCTTCCCACCTTGATCTCCTGTGGGTCCCGAATCCATTTCTTCAAGTTCTCGGGTGTGTTGTCGAGGATGCCTGCCGCGAGTGTCTTGCGCCCCCCAACGTGCGTGAGGTCGGGGCCGACGACCGCTCGGGCGTTGGTACCCCTGATTGTATGGCAGCCAATGCAAGCGCTCCGCTGAAACAGCTCCGCTCCTTGCTGCGGCGGGCCGGCCGCCGGCGCCGCGGCGTTCTCGCGTTGCAAGCGGACCCATTTGTCGAAGCTATCACGCGACTCGACGAACAGCCGCACGCGCATGTTGGCATGCTGAGTCCCACAGAACTCGACGCACTGGCCGTAGAACTCGCCCTCTTTCTCCGGTGTGAACCAGAGGTGGTTCGTTCTAGTGGGGACGACGTCCATCTTCCCGCCCACCCGAGGAACCCAGAAGCTGTGGACCACGTCGGCCGATTCGAGATCCAGAAGAGCCGTCTCTCCCAACGGGAGGTGGAGCTCGTTGGCCGTGACCACTCCCAGATCGGGGTACTGGAACTCCCACCACCACTGATGGCCGATCACCTTGATGCGCTGGCTGGCCGTGGGGGGGATGGCATCCTGAGCGAAGATGGTCGGTATCGTCGGGATGGCGATCACCAGCAGGACGATGGATGGGAGCACGGTCCATGCAACCTCGAGTCGCGTGTTGCCATGGGTCTGCGCCGGCATCTCATCCTCGCGCCGGCGGCGGAAACGGATGATGGTGTAGAGCAGGAAACCCTCGACGCCGACGAACACGACCACCGCCATCCAGAAGATGAGCTCATAGAGGTTCTGAACGTAGCGGGCGACGTCAGACAGAGGGAACACTGTCGTCTGCGGGAGGCTCGAGTCTGCCCACTGGGTACACCCAGTCAAGAGGCCAACGACCAGCATCACGGGGGCGACGCGCAGGGATAGCCGGGCGTTCGAAATCACAGCCCCTCTGTATAGCCTGACGAGGCCAACGCGCGCAACACCGGAAGGGCCTCGCCTATAATCCAGCACCTTGCAACCGTTCACTTTCGCCGCAGCGAGCGCCGTCCTTCTCGGAATCCACCTGATGCTGGTCGTCCGCGAATGGGGCATGCGCCGATCCCGGCAGGGGGATGGAGCGCGGCGCGACGGGACGATCGACGTAGTCTGGACGGCGCTCCCGGGCCTGCTCATCTTCGTCCTGCTCCTCTATACAGCGCGCGGCGCGTAACGCGACAACTGGACGCCCGACCGCGCGACCGGTCGGTCTCAGGAGGAGCATCGCAGCCTTGGAACGCAGAACCGGCTCGTCTCCGACGCCGCAAACCAACCCACCGTGGCCAGCCGCGAGAGCGGCTTCCCATCGGCCCGACGGCTCCGGGCGTTCGCTCGCTGGCACGTTCGGAGGCGCCGTTGGCGAACGCGATGCCCTCCGCTGGGTCGCGTTGGCCGCGGCGGTTGCGACCTATGCGCTCGTTGTGCTCGGGGCGGTCGTCCGCGCTACGGGCTCGGGGCTAGGCTGTCCCGACTGGCCTCTTTGCCACGGAGGCGCGCTCCCCCCAGTAGAGAGAACCGCGGTTATCGAGTACAGCCATCGCGCCTGGGGCGCAGTGACTGCGCTCCTGATCATGGCGACCGCGGCGCTGTGGATTCGCGTGAGCGGGGCACGTCCGCTAGCGCTGCTTGGTGCAACGGCGCTAGCTGTGCTCCTGGCGGCTCAGGTGCTTCTCGGAGCGCTGACCGTGGCTCTGGAGTTGTCGCCGCCCATCGTCATGGTTCACCTCGGCATGGCCATGCTGCTGTTTGGCGGCCTCGTCTGGCTCGCCGTCGAAGCGGCGGGGGGGACAGGAGACCGGGGACAGGGGACGGACGACAGGGGCCGCGCCGGGCTGGCGGCCGACCCCCGACGTCTCACACTGGGCCCCCAACTCCGCCTCCGACCCGTGCTGGCGGCCGCCGCGGCGGTCTACCTCCTCATGCTGACTGGCGCTCTTGTGCGGGCTAGCGGCGCCAGTTGGGCGTGCGCAGGGTTCCCTGCGTGTAGCGGGCAGGCGTTGCCGTTTGGCGCGGATCGCCTGACCGACATTCACTTGCTGCACCGGTTGCTCGCGTACGCCGTGGCCGGGCACATCGCCTTCGTGGTCGTTCGTGCCTGGCGAACGCGATCCGCGGCGCCCGGCGTGCGGCCGGCCGCCCTGGCCGTTGGGGCATGCCTTCTGATCCAGATCGCTGTCGGGGCCGGCATGGTTTCGAGCGGGGTGCCGGCCTTCGCGCAGGCGCTCCACGTGGCGGGAGCGGCAGCGCTATGGGGGACGGTCGTGATGCTCGTCGCATTGGCCCACCGTGCCCGCTCCATCGAGGCGCCAGCGTGAAAGAAGAGGCAAAGGTGACCGGTCGCGCCAACGGGCCCGCAGTTCCGGTGGCTGACTGGTCCACCCCGGAGCCACCCGCCGACGCCGTTCGTCCAGCGAGCGCTGTCCATCAGCGGGGGGGCCCGTATCGCCAGCTAGCCGCTTTCCTGAGTCTCGTCAAGCCGCGCGTGATCGCTCTGCTCCTGGTGACGACTGCCGCCTCCATGGCGGTCGCGGCCGGAGGATTCCCCGCCCCCGGCCTCCTGGCCTGGACACTGCTAGGGGGGGCCTTGGGAGCCGCCGGCGCGAATGCCATCAATTGCTGGCTCGACCGAGACATCGACGCGATCATGAGTCGAACGGCTCAGCGCGCGATCCCGGCGGGCACACTGGCACCCGCCGTGGCGCTCTGCTTCGGCGTACTCCTCGGAGCGGCATCGTTTGCGGTGCTCGCCACCTTCGTCAATCTCCTGGCGGCGGTGCTCACGCTCGCCGCTCTGGTCTTCTACGTCGTCGTCTACACCGGCTGGCTCAAGCGCTCGTCAGCGCAGAACATCGTGATCGGTGGCGCCGCCGGGGCCGTGCCTCCGCTCGTTGGCTGGGCGGCCGTCACCGGCGAGCTGAGCCTGTTTGCCGTCTACCTTTTCGCCGTCGTCTTCTACTGGACGCCGCCGCACTTCTGGGCTCTCGCCTTGCTCATGGAGGAGGACTACCGCAGGGCGCGAGTGCCGATGCTGCCGGTGGTGCGAGGCGAGCGTGAGACGCGGGAGCAGATTCTCCTCTACTCCATCGCCCTCGTCGCGATGACGGTTGTCGTCTACGCGACCGGGCTGCTGGGGACTATTTATTTGGCGGCCGCGCTCGCACTGGGCGCTGTCTTCGTCGGGTACGCGCTCCGTCTTATGGCGACTGCAACGCGCGCCGCGGCCCGACGCCTCTTCAAGTACTCCATCGTTTACCTTGCGGTGCTGTTCGCCGCGATGGTCCTGGACCGCGTCGTCCGCCTGTAGCGAAGACTCCTTAGCGGTCCCAGGCAATCACATAGAGCATCACGTACACCGCCCAGCCCGACGCGGCGACGTACGCCCAGATGGGAAGCGTGACGCGGGCGATGCGCCGATGTCCGACGAAGTTGCTGCGCAGCGCCCGGGCGATGGCCAGAAGTGCGAGCGGCCCCACAGCGATAGCCGCCACCACGTGGGGCACCAGAATCGCCAGGTAGACGGCGTACGCGAGGGGCGGTCCATCGAACTCCTTGGGGCCGATGAAGATGGCACGCGCGACGTAGACGACGAGGAATAGGCCTGCGAAGATGGTAGCGGTGAGCATGCTGCGGTGGTGCGCCCTGATTCGGCGCGCCCGAATGAACGCATAGCCGAGGGCCAGAAAGAACCCACTGACCAGGATGAGGCTCGTATTGAACGCCGGGAGCCACGTCACAGCGTGCCGTGTCCCCTATTCCCTCCCGTGTAGCGCTCGATGATGTGCGGGAGGTCGATGACGAGCTTAGAGTTGGCGATGACCTCGGCGCAGCCGGCGGCGAGCGCCCGCTCCCTGGCTTCCAGGTCGCGGTGCGGACCGAACGCCACGATCGGCAGCTCGGCAGTTTCTTCGTCGGCTCGGAGCCGACTCACCGTCGCGGCCCAATCGACCCGCTGAATGCCCAGGTCGATGAGGACCAGCGCCGGCTGGTGGGCCCGCACGCGCTCCACGAACTCGTCGGACCTCGCTTCGATGATCGCTGGCCTCCCCGCTTTTCGCAGCGCGTCCTGGATCCTGCTAGAGAAGAAGAGGTCTTGCACCAGCGCCGCGACAGGCCGAAGGCTGACGTCCTCCAATGCTCCCTCCTCTTTCACGGTCTTACTGGGGGCCTAACGGGACGAGAAAGGGCGCAGGGAAGTCATCAAGGAGCGCGCGGACCTCGATTGCGATGGCGTGCAGCGTCGCATCGTCCTGTGCAATGAGGGCGCGATAAAGGAAGTTGCCCACCTGCCCCATTTCCTCCACGCCCAGGCCGCGGGTGGTTGCGCAGGCAGTCCCGACGCGCAGGCCGCTGGTGCGCGTGGATGGCAGGGGGTCGAACGGGATCAGGTTCTTGTTGAGGATGAGCCCGGCCCGCTCCGCTTTGCTGGACCCATCCTGGCCCTCCAGGCCCAGTGGCGTCAGGTCGAGGAGGAACAGGTGATTGTCTGTTCCGCCCGAGACGACCCGGGCGCCCTGGCGCGCCATCCGGTCGGCGAGCGCCTGGCAGTTCTCCACCACCTGGCGCTGGTACAGGCGGAACTCGGGTTGCAGCGCCTCGCGGAACGACACAGCTTTGGCCGCGATGGCGTGGTCGAGGGGTCCTCCCTGGAGACCAGGGAACACTGCGCTGTCGACTTTGCGCGCCCACTCCTGCCGGCAGAGAATGGCGCCCCCACGCGGGCCGCGCATCGTTTTATGCGTCGTGAACGTCACGACGTCGGCGTGGGGGACCGGGCTGGGATGGATGCCGGCGGCCACCAGCCCGGCGATGTGGGCCATGTCGACCATGAGCCGCGCACCCACGGCATCCGCGATCTCGCGGAAGCGAGCGAAGTCGATGATCCGCGGATATGCCGTGGCTCCGGCGACGATAAGCTGCGGGTGCTCCCGCCGGGCGATCGCCTCGATCTCGTCGTAGTCGAGCAACTCGGTGTCGCGGCGCACGCCGTAGTGCACGAAGCGGTAAAGCTTGCCCGAGAAGTTGAAGCTGGCTCCGTGCGTGAGGTGTCCGCCCTGCGCCAGCTCCATGGCCAGGACGGTGTCGCCCGTATTGAGCAGTGCGAAGTACGCCGCCATGTTGGCGGGTGAGCCGGCGTGCGGCTGCACGTTGGCATGCTCGGCGCCGAACAGCTCCTTGACGCGCTCGAGGGCCAGAGCCTCCGCTGCATCCACCCATTCATTACCGGCGTAGTACCTCTTGCCGGGGTAACCCTCGGAGTACTTGTTGGTCAGGATCGAGCCCGACGCTTGACGTACCGCTACAGAGGCGTAATTCTCACTCGCAATAAGCGCGAGGGTAGAACGCTGCCGCTCCTCCTCATCGCGCAGGATCGCCGCCATCTCGGGGTCGACTTCGGCGAGGGTGCCATCAGTTCGTACTGCAAAGGGCGTCGTCGTCAAGAGTCACTCTCCTGTCTACAACGAGGCACGAAACTCGCGAGAGAAGTATATCGAGCCGCCCCCAGGGCGCGGTCGGCAGCAACACGGTTCGTGCCATAAGCGTTTACTTATGATGCCTTCATGAAAGACTAATTTGTGCAGGTCGTGAGCCGGTGATACGATGCCATCTACGGCCGAGGACTGCGCGTAAACCGAGTGCCCGGGAGCGGGATCGGAGCCTGAGGAGGGAATGCCGTGACAAAGTACATTCTCCACCGTGTCTTTCAGATGATTCCTCTCATCGTGCTCATCTCGGTTCTGGTGTTCGCCCTCCTGACGTCCATGCCGGGTGATCCATTGGACCGGATGCTGGAGGACAACCCGGACTTCACGTTTGAGGACTACATGCGGCTGCGGGCTATCTATGGGCTCGATGATCCGGTCTACGTCCGGTACTTCAAGTGGTCTGGGCAGGTGATCCAGGGCAATCTGGGCTACTCGCGCCAGTACAAGATTCCCGTTCAGAACCTGGTGCTCCCACGCCTCCAGAACACGCTCATCCTCTCCATCGGTGCACTGATCCTGGCGCTTACCGTCGCTCTGGCGCTCGGCATCATCTCGGCCGTGAAGCAGTACTCGGCGATCGACTACGCCTCTATGGGGTTCGCCTTCTTTGGGTTCTCCGTCCCCGGTTTCTGGTTGGGCCTCATGCTCATCGTGCTGTTCAGCGTGAACTTACATTGGTTACCTCCGGGCGGCATCATGAGCAGCGACGTCACGCCTGGTTTCCTGAACCAGGCGCTGGACCGGGGCAAGTACCTCATCATGCCGATGTTCGTATCCGCTGTGTCGGAGATGGCTTCCTGGACGCGCTATACACGCAATAGCTTGCTCGACGTGCTGCAGTTGGACTATCTGCGGACGGCGCGGTCCAAGGGACTAACGGAGCAGGCGGTTGTCATAAAGCACGCGCTGAAGAACTCGCTGCTGCCCCTCGTCACAGTAATCGGCGGCTCGTTCTCGCGATTCTTCGCGGGCGCCACCATCACAGAGACAGTGTTCAGCTACCCCGGCATGGGCAAGCTGCTGTACGACTCGGTGATGGGCAACGACTTTGTGGTCTCGATGGCGATCCTGATGGTCCTGTCGTTCATGGTTCTCTGGGGCAACCTGATGGCGGACGTCATCTACGGATGGATCGATCCGCGGATTCGATACGACTAAGCCCATGTTGCAGCCTGGCGCCCGTTGGGGCACCCGCTAAGAGCGGAGGGAGAGGAAAAAATGGCGCGCGAGATCACTGCCCCCACCCGTGCGTTGCCTCGAGTCGAGGAGCGAGCCGTCAAGATCGTCAGCCTGAAGTCAATCGTTTTCCAGCGCTTTATTCGGCACCGCATGGCAGTCGGCGGCCTGGGCGTCGTGGCCTTCATGTTCTCGTTCGCGTTCGCGGGGCCGTTCGTCTCGCCCTACTCGCCCGACCAGGTGAACCTGCGGGAGCGCTTCGCGAAGCCGAGCGTGGTGATGGTCGCGGCCGCCGCTGGGCAACCGCACCTCTACAACGTCGATGCCTGGTTCAGGCCCGCCGAGGACGATCGGTCGGTTAAGTTCGGCCATCCCCTGGGGACCGACGACCTCGGCCGCGACACCATGACCCGCGCCATGTTCGGCGGACGCGTGTCGCTGGGCATCGGTATCCTCGTCGCCCTTATCACCGTCACGAGCGGCGCCATCGTTGGCGCAGTCTCCGGATACATGGGCGGTTGGTGGGACAACATCCTGATGCGCGCCAACGATGTGGAGAACACCCTCCCGGACCTCCCCATCCTGATGGTCCTCTCCAAGATCTTCCCGCCCGGCTTCTGGACCATGTGCCTGATCCTCGTGTTCACCGGCGGCTTCCGAGGCGCCCGCATAGTGCGGGCCATGACGCTTACGCTGAAGACCCAACTCTTCAGCGAGGCGGCGCGCTCGGTCGGCGCCAACTGGTCGCGCCTCATCTTCCGGCACATCATCCCCAACTCCCTCTCGCCGCTGTTCGTCGCGGTGACGCTCGGGGCGGGCGGCGCGATTCGCGCCGAGACCAGCCTCTCCTACCTGGGGCTCGGGATCCAGCCCCCGATGCCGAGCTGGGGCAACATGCTCTCCAATGCGCAGCAGTACTTCTTCAGCGCGCCGTGGCTGGTCTTCTATCCGGGCATCTGCATCTTCGTGACGCTGTTCAGCTTCAACCTCATCGGTGACGGCCTGCGCGATGCCTTCGACCCACGGATGACGAAGCGCTAGTCCCCTCTTCCCGTCTCGACGCACGAAGCGCCCGGCTCCAGGCCGGGCGCTTCGCTTTTCGAGTCCAGGCGATTCCGAAACGATCCGCGCGATGGCAGCGTTTCTCAGGTAGGGAAGGGCGAGGCTCCGCCAGGCCCCGGAGACCTGGGGCGCCATGCCTGTGCTATCCTCCCCGAACGGAGAGGGGCCGGCTCGACCGGCCCTGTTCTACTATGGGGGAGAAATGGCCGAGCCCGGCGGCCGCGATTTCGGGGACGTGGATGAAATCGACGTGGAAGCCATCGGCGAGCCCGGCCACCGGACCTTTCGCCTGCTCGCAGAGCGGGGAGCAGCGACGGCGTCCATGTGGGTCGAGAAGGAGCAGCTCCAGGCGCTGGCGCTCATCATCGAGCAGCAGGTCGCTCGGATCAGCGGCCGCCAGGCCGGCGGGAGTTCGGCGCTGCTCACCCTGGCGGGGCGTTTCCCCGCCCGTGCCACGATTGATTTGAAGGTTGGCCGCATGGCTGTCAGCTTCGACGAAGGCCATGGCAAGTTCGTTTTCACAGCTCACGAGTTGGAGGAGGACCCTGCTGATCGCCCGCCGTTCACGTATTCGGCGAGCCAGGCTCAAGTGAAGGCGTTGACAGCCAAGATCGTCGAAGTGGTGGCGGCCGGGCGCCCTCGCTGTCCGCTGTGCGGGGCTCCCATCGAGGGGAAACACGTCTGTCCAGCGTCGAATGGGCACGTAAGCTGACTGTTCCGAGTTCCTGGTTGCGAGTTCCGCGTGGCCCACCATTCGGAACCAGGAACTCAGAACTCAGAACTCGGAACCTGGATCTGAGGAGTTGACATGCAGATAACCTCTCCGCGTTTCGGCCTGGGAGCCCTTCCGTCTCCCGGCGCACTGATCGCAATCGCCGTGGCAGCGGTGGTTATCGGCGCGGCTGGGTACCTGCTGTACCAGCGAGTCAACGCGCCGCCGGCGCCCGTCGTCCAGCAGACGGCGACGGTGGCGCGGGGCAGCATCGTAGCCAGCGTCAACGCCACTGGCTCTGCGCAAGCACTGACCACGAATCGTCTCAACTTCAAGGCCAACGGAAGGATCGCCGACGTCTCCGTCAACGTTGGAGACTCGGTGAAGGCCGGGCAGCTGCTCGCGCGACTGGACACGTCGGACCTGGAGCTGGCAGCCGAGCAGGCGAGGGTACAAGTGCTCGCAAGCCAGGCGAAGCTCGATCAGATTCGGGCCGGCGCTCGGCCAGAGGATGTCGAAGTGGCGCAGTCCAATCTGGCGAGCGCCCGGGCCCGGCTAGAGGGGATTCAGCAGTCGCGTCCGGAGGAGATCGTGGCCGCGCACATCCAGTTCGAGGCAGCGCAAGCCAGGCTGAACACGATGCTCGCCGGCGGTCGAACCGAGGACGTTGATGCCGCGCAGGCGGCCTTGGTCAGCGCGCAGGCACGGCTACTGCAAGTGCAGACAGGCCCGCTTGAAGCGGATATCGAAGCTGCCCGGGCGACTCTCGACAGCGCGCGGGCGAACCTGAACGCGTCGCGCGTCAAGCTGGATGATCTCCTCAAGGGCCCCACGACGGCAGACCTGGCGGGCGCGCAGAGCGCAGTGGGCAGTGCTCAGGCGGCGTTGGAAAGCGCCCACGCAAAGCTAACCGAGCTTACCGCTCCCGCCGCCGCGGATGTCGCCGCGGCCCAGGCTGCTATCAATGCCGCAAGAGCAAGCCTCAGGTCCGCGACAGCGAAGAAGGAACAAACGCTCCGGGCCACCCCGTCCACGAACCTCGCGGCCACGGCGGCGCAGCTGCGGGCCGATGAGTCGTCGGAAGCGGCTGCCCGATCCAACCTGGCAGCCGCGGAGGCCAGGCTGGCCGAATTGCAGAAGCCGCCCGAAGCCGCCGAGGTGGTCGCCGCCCAGAGCGGGGTGGACGCCGCTCGGGCCGCCCTCAACTCGGCGATCCTCAAGCTGGAGGAGATCCGCGCCGGTCCAACTGCCCCCGAGATGGCTGCGGCGCAGGCCGGGGTCGACGCCGGCGAGGCCAACCTGCGCTCCGCCCAGGCCAGGCTGGGTCAGCTCCTCGCAGGGCCGGAGGATGCGGACCTGGTGGCCGCCCAGACGAGCCTCGTTCAGGCGCAGGCGGCGCTGGCCCTCAAGCAGTCCCCCCATACGGAGGCCGACATCCTTGCGCAGCAGCAGGCAGTGCGTCAGGCAGAAGCGAACCTCGCCACGAAGGTCAGCCCGTCGATGGAGTTCGACATCGAGGCGCAACGGCAGGCCGTGCGCCAGGCGGAAGCGAACCTCGCGCTCAAGCGCACGCCCTACCTTGCTGCCGACATTCTCGCGGCCGAGGCGGCTCTCGAGCAGGCGCGCGTCGGCCTCGCGACTGCCATCAACAATCTGGACGGCGCCCAGATCGTCGCCCCCTTCGACGGAGTCATCAATTTGGTAACCATGAGCGTAGGCGAGAGCACCTCCGGGGCGTCCGGATCCGGCTCTGGAACTGGCGCGAGTATCACACTGGTGGACCCTACCCGGGCATTCGTCACGGTGCAGGTCGACGAATCCGACATCGCCCGCATCGATCTCGGGCAGCCGGCCAACGTGACCTTCGATGCGCTTACCGGCCGCCGATTTCCAGCGTCGGTGGCGGCCATTTCGCCGGCCGGCACGACGACCCAGGGTGTCGTTGGGTACCTCGTGGCTCTTGAATTGGTAAACCCACGTGGAGTTCGTCCCGGGATGACCGCCGTCGCCGAAATCGTGCACACGCAGCGCGATGATGTGCTCAACGTCCCCAACCGGGCAATCACGCGACAGGGCCGCGATCGGTTGGTGCAGGTAGTGACGCTCAAGGGGACTGAGTCGCGGCGCGTGCAGGTTGGAATGACCAACGATCAGGTGACGGAGATCACCGAAGGTCTCAACGAAGGAGATGAGGTGGTCATCCCCGCAACCGCGGCACGTGCGGCCGTCCCCGGGGCCGGCGCGGCTGGGCGCCCGGGGGGCGGCGGGTTCGTGCCGGGTGGCGGCGGATTCGCCGTCCCCGTCACTGGGCCGGGGCCCGGCCGCTAGCGGGTCATTCCGTATGAACGTGGCCGTTACCCCCCTCCCTAACCCTCCCCCGCAAGGGGGGAGGGGACCAGTTCACGTGGTGACCGAGGCGGCCAGGCTCGGGCTACGAGACGGACAGGCTCCGCCGGAGCGGCTCGCCCCCGCCGTGGACCTGTCGGCGACCGCCGGTCCGAGCTCAGTGGACCCGCTGGTCATCCGCATTCGTGGCGTGACGAAGACCTACCACCTGGGAGCCACTTCCGTCTATGCGCTGCGAGGCGTGGACCTGGACGTTCGGCGTGGGGAGTTCGTCGCGATCATGGGGCCGTCAGGCTCGGGCAAATCGACGCTGATGAACGTCATCGGCTGCCTGGACCAGCCTACAGCCGGCATTTATGAGCTGGACGGGCACGAGACCAGTACGCTGAGCGACGACGAGCTGGCGGTGATTCGCAACCGGAAGATCGGCTTCGTGTTTCAGATGTTCAACCTGCTGCCGCGAACTTCGGCCATCCAGCAGGTGGAGCTCCCTCTGATTTACTCCGGGGCCCGCGACAGGCGACAGCGCGCGACGGCAGCTCTCGCGGCCGTGGGACTGGCCGATCGCATGCATCACAAGCCGTCCGAGCTCTCAGGAGGGCAGCAACAGCGCGTCGCCGTCGCCCGCGCGCTCGTCACCGAGCCGGCCATCCTGCTGGCCGACGAGCCCACCGGCAATCTCGACACGCGGTCCAGCGAGGAGATCATGGCTTTGCTCCAGGCGCTGAACCGCGAGCGAGGGATTACGATCGTTTTTGTTACTCACGAGAACGACATCGCCGCCCACACGAATCGAGTCGTGCACCTGCGCGACGGCCGCATCGTGCGCGATGGGCCCGTGGAGCGGCACCTTTTGGCCGAGGAGGTGCTCGCTCGGCTTCCGCCGGAAGAAGAGGATGGCTTGCTGGCCGCGCCAGATAGCGTGGCGGAGGGGGCGAAATGAACGCCATCGAAAGCGTACGCGTCGCGCTGCGAGCGCTGGCAGCCAACAAGCTCCGTGGCGCGCTGACGATGCTCGGCGTCATCATCGGCGTTGCCGCGGTCATCGCTTTGATGTCACTCGGGAAAGGGGCCCAGGCACAGATTACTGAGCGCGTGCAATCCCTGGGGTCGAACCTGATATTCATCACCCCGGGGCAGCAGCGTCAGCAGGGCAACGTGCGCCAGCAGGCGGGCGGCGCTCAGACATTGAGCTACGAGGACGCCACCGCTATCGAGCGCGAGCTGGGTGGCACACTGGTAGTCGCCGTCGCGCCAGAGCGCGGCGTGCCCGGCACGCAGCTGATCTACAGCGGGCGGAACGTGGCGACCCGGGTCGTTGGCGTGACACCCGCCTACCAGACAGTTCGGAACTTCTACGTGGAGCTGGGGGACTTCATCTCAGACACCGACGTGCAATCGGCGTCCCGCGTCATCGTGCTCGGCTCCGGCGTGGCCCAACAGCTTTTCGACGACGACGACCCTGTGGGTCAGACCGTGCGGGCCAGTACGTTCAACCGGTCGGGGGCGAACCTGAGGGTGATCGGCGTCATGGAGGCCAAAGGCGGGAGCAGCCTGCAGAACCAGGACGACCAGGCTTTCGTTCCTCTGACCACCGTCGCCGGCCGGCTGCAGCCGGCGAGGACCGCCCAGGCGGCGGAGATGGTGAGCAGCATCAGCGTGCAGTTGGTAGGCGACGACGCCGTCGATCAGGCCATCCAGGATGTTGCGGAGCTCCTCCGGCAGCGGCACCGGGTCGCCCAGGACGACTTCGTGATCAGCTCGCAGCGCGATTTCCTGGCCACGATCAACCAGGTCACAGGGCTCTTCACCGCGTTCCTCGGGGCGATCGCCGGCATCTCTCTGGTAGTGGGCGGGATCGGGATCATGAACATCATGCTGGTCTCGGTGACTGAGCGAACACGAGAGATCGGTATCCGGAAGGCCGTGGGCGCGAGGCGTCGCGACATCCTGTCGCAGTTCCTGGTCGAAGCGGTTGTCGTCAGTATCAGTGGCGGGGTCATCGGCATCCTGGCGGGCGCCGGCATCTCACGGCTCGTTTCGCAGGTGGATCTCGGCGGCCAGGCCATCCCAAGCATCGTCGCGCCCGACGCGGTCATCCTCGCCTTCAGCGTGTCGGCGGCCGTTGGGCTGTTTTTTGGCATCTACCCAGCCATGCGGGCATCGCGCCTCAGCCCCATCGACGCTTTGCGTTACGAATAAGGGTGGCGAGCCGGCCGCATTTCATACAACCTTTACAGTCCAGCGAAACTCCGGTGCGGATGCGCTCCTACAATATGGTGAGAACGATCCGAAAGAGGACGTTTCAGGAGCCTGCCATGAGAATCGTCGCGACAACCGCGATCATCATCAGCGCGCTGCTGCTTGGCGCCTGCGGCTTGATGACCCTTCGCGGGGGGAACACGGCCGCTCTGCCCGAGGCGCCAAGCATCCCACCGGCGCCGCAGGTCCAGCTTGCGACGCAGACCAATCCCGTCTCGGACAGTCCGGTCATCGCTGTCTACGAGCGCGTTGGCCCAGCCGTGGTCAACATCACTATCACCGCCCAGGCCAGAGACATTTTCGGCCGCGCGCGGCAGTCAGAGGGGACGGGGTCCGGCTTCATCGTCGACCACCAAGGCCACATCGTCACGAACCACCATGTGGCCGGGGGCGCGGACCGGCTCGACGTGACACTGGCGGACGGCACGAGCTACGTGGCTGAGGTGGTAGCCGTGGATCCCGCTAACGATCTGGCGTTGATCCGCATCCGGGCGCCCGAGGACAAGCTCCGCCAGCTGGCGGTCGCGCCCCTCGGGGACTCGACCGCGCTCAAGGTCGGACAGACTGTCGTCGCGATCGGGAACCCGTTCGGACTCGAGCGATCGGCCTCGCTGGGCATTGTTAGCTCACTCGGCCGCGTCCGGCCGGGTGAGGGCCAGCGATTCATCAGCAACATGATCCAGACGGACGCCGCCATCAACCCCGGGAACTCGGGCGGCCCGCTGTTGAACCTGCAGGGCGAGGTCATCGGCATCAACGAGCAGATCCAGGCCCCTACTAGGGGCAACGTCGGCATCGGCTTCGCTATCCCTGTTAACACCCTCAAACGCTACCTGCCCGATCTGCTCGCTGGTCGCGAGCCGCGGCATGCGTGGATGGGCGTGGGCGGCGCTCCGCTCACACCGACTCTGGCCGAGCAGCTGCGGGCGCCCGTGCAACAAGGCGTGCTGCTCGCTACCGTGGCTCCCACCGGTCCGGCCGGACGGGCGGGGCTCCGAGGTGCCACCCGCGGTGACCCGGCCACGGCGGACATCATCACGCAGCTGGATGTTCATCCGGTGCGCAGCGTCGAGGATGTGGCTGCCTACGTGGACGCCAAAGAGCCAGGGGACCGGGTGCGCGTCGCCTTCGTGCGGGGCGGGCAGACGCAGGACACTGAGATCACGCTGGGCGTGTGGGAGGTGGCGGAGACTCCGGTGCGGTAGCTCCGGAGTACAGCGAGTTGCTGGCGCCAGAAGCCAGTACGGCAGGACGTAAGTCGGTGACTCTCGAGGTCCGAAGCCAAGGAGCAGCGGCGGCAATCCATCCCTCCCCCACCGGAGTGGGAGAGGCTAGGTGAGGGCCCCTTTCTCCATTGGCACTTTGAGCCAGGGGAGATGCCTGCCTGAGTAGTGGGTCGCCCTCACCCCCTGCATTGGGAGAGGGACTTCCCAGCTCCTCGCTACCAAATACTTTGTCGAGCGTATGAAACGGTGTACTTAGCCTGAACTGAGGTGAGGCCCTCAGCCCGGGTCGAACCCTTGCTTTCGTTCCGTTAACGCGACGCAGCGCCGACTGGCTCTCTCGCATTGTCGCTCTTCACGCTCGCGTCCCTGCGCATGCGGAACTCAGGCTCCAGCGCGTTGAGGGTATCGACCAGCCCTGTGTACGCGATTTCGGTGACACCGGCCATCGCCGCACCGAAGAAACCCTGCTTTCGCATCTCAAGCGCCTTTACCTGCGAGCGGCGCCGCGCTTCGTCCCACGCCGGACCCTCAAACAAGTCCACCGTTTCGTGTGTGAATCGGCCGTTCGCGGTCATTGAGAAAGCGAGCGCGCTGCAAATCGGGTGGCAATAGGGACCGTTGACGGCGGTGTTGATCGGGACTGGCAGCAGCGGCATCACGTGCGATCCCCGAGCGTCGCCCGTCACATAGGGCGTGATCAGGAAAGGCTCGGTCACTTCCTCCGGTGCAGGGAAGATGCCCTGCGTTCGGACGATGGCGATCGGGTCATCCTTCCCCGTGTATTTTCCGGCGATGTTGTGAAGACGCGTGGCCGAAACAGAAACGACCTGCTCGCTGGGCTTATAGCGCGACCAGGCACCCTCGATAGCGAAGCGGTCGCAATTCTGAAGCAACGCCGCGACATCCCAGGCGCGTTCCGGCACGTCCAGCCGGATGATCTTATCGCCATCTCCCTTGTCGTCCATGTCGATGATTTCTAACGTGAAACCCCTGTGCATTTTGGGGTTGAGAAGCAGGCCTCCGTCGTGCATCGGGTCGCAGAACGCGAGATAGAGTGGAAGATTGAAGGCGCCCGGGCCGCACTTGTCAGCCGTGAAGACAATAAAGGCCTCGGCGGGCCGGTCGGGCGTATTGGGACCACGTTCGAATTGAATCTCGGCGACGCCCGGTCCGGCGCCGCGGACGTTGCCGGAGGGCGCGTCGACCAGCAGATCCTGGCCGGCGCCATAGCAGCCTTCCTGCTGCGCGATCTCGGTCGCCGCGATGAAGCAGTCCCACGAGAACTTATGCACTGCCTCATCGCCCGTTCCGAGAGTATGGCTCATGAGTAGGGCAATATCGTCGCCCGTGTGGGTCACCATGCCGTCAATGAGAAGAGTGCCGGTCGCGCCGGCTACGCGGCGGTTGACCTCCGCTAGCATTCGCTCGGTCGGTCGAGTATGCCCCCCGATGCTGCCGACATCTGCCTTGATCGCGGACAGAGTTATGAGCATCGCACATCGCCTCTGCCCAGGAAGGACCCGTCACGCGCAGGTTCGACTTTCGCCATTGAAAATCTCCTCCTTGGCTGCGCACGGGTCTTCGTCGACCCGCGGAGCCGAGCTGCGGGGGAATGCCAGCGGGCGACGTTGCCGCGCGGTCACTGTAGTGTAGCCAACCGCCCGACCGGTGGCAATACGCGCCCAAACCAGGGATTCTGGTACAATCGCCGTGCCTGGACGCACGCTATCCGGGCGCTCCGGGGCAGTGGCGCAGCGGGAGCGCGCTTCCTTGGCATGGAAGAGGTCAGGGGTTCGATTCCCCTCTGCTCCACCCAGAGCATGCGCGTGGGCATGAGCCTGCGCGCTTTGTTTATGTGCCGCTCAGGCGGGGAGTCGAGCAAATGGCCGACAGGTACGATCCGCTCGAGATCGAGCGTCGGTGGCAGGAAGAGTGGGCCCGATCCGGCCTGTATCGAGCCGAGCAACCCCCCGACCGGCCCAAGTACTACGCCCTGGTCATGTTCCCCTACACCTCCGGCGATCTGCATATCGGCCACTGGTACAACTTCGGCCCTGCTGATACTCATGCTCGCTACAAGCGCATGCGCGGCTTCAACGTGCTGGAGCCCATCGGCTTCGACGCCTTTGGCCTACCGGCGGAGGAGGCTGCGATCAGCCACGGCATCCACCCACATACGTGGACGATGCAGAACATCCAGCGCATGGAGGGGCAGCTCAAGACTATCGGCGCCATGTACGACTGGAGCCGAGAGCTGGCCACCTGCGACCCCGATTACTACCGTTGGAACCAGTGGTTCTTCCTGAAGTTCCTCGAACGTGGCCTCGCCTACCGGGCGAAGGCTCCAGCGAACTGGTGCCCGCATTGCCAGACTACCCTTGCCAACGAGCAGGTCAAGGAGGGCAGGTGCGAGCGCTGCGAAACCGTGGTAACGCGGCGCGACCTCGAGCAATGGTTTCTCCGCATTACCCAGTACGCCGATGAGCTGCTGGACTTCTCAGAGATCGACTGGCCCGAGCGCGTCGAGTCGATGCAGCGGAACTGGATCGGCAAGAGCCACGGCGTGGAGTTTCGCCTGAAGGTCGCCGGGCGCGACGACCTGGAGATTCCCGTCTACACGACGCGGGTCGACACGACTTTCGGCATGACGTACGTGGTGCTAGCACCGGAACACCCACTGGTCGACGCGCTGGTGTCCGCCGACCACGTGGCGGAGATGCGCGACTACCAGGAGCAGGCGCGACTCGTTAGCGAGATCGAGCGGCTCTCAACCGAGCGCGAGAAGACCGGGGTGTTCATCGGCGCGGAAGCCATCAACCCGGCCAATGGCGAGCAGGTACCCATCTGGGTGGCGGACTACGTGCTGGCCACCTACGGCACGGGCGCCATCATGGCGGTCCCAGCGCACGATGAGCGCGACTTCGAGTTCGCCCACAAGTTTGGCCTTCCGATTCGGGAGGTGATCCGGCCGCAGGCCCCCACCCCAACCCCTCCCCCAATCCTGGGGGAGGGGCCTGCGCTTTCCTCGGCCTATCTTGAGCCTGGGGTCATGGTGAACTCGGCGCAGTTCGACGGGATCCCCTCCGAAGAGGGCAAGGAGCGCATCGCAGACTGGTTCGAGCAGCGCGGCGTTGGCGAGCGCAAGGTCAACTACCGTCTGCGCGACTGGCTCATCTCTCGCCAACGCTACTGGGGCACGCCCATCCCCGTGGTCTATTGCGAGAACGACGGAATCGTGCCTGTGCCCGAGGACCAGCTCCCGGTCCTGCTGCCCGAGGACGCCGAGTTCCGCCCGACGGGGCAGAGCCCCCTCACCTATCACGAGGGCTTCGTAAGCACGACGTGCCCGACGTGCGGCTCGCCCGCCCGTCGGGAGACCGACACCATGGACACGTTCGTGGATTCATCGTGGTACATGCTGCGCTATTGCAGCCCCCATGCGGCCGAGGCGCCGTTCGACCGAGCCGCCGTAGACTACTGGCTGCCCGTGGACCAGTACATGGGCGGTGTCGAGCATGCCGTCATGCACTTGCTCTACGCCCGCTTCTTCGTGAAGGCGCTGCGCGACCTGGGCCTGGTATCCGTCGGGGAGCCCTTCAAGCGCCTCTTCAACCAGGGTGCGATCCTCGGGCCCGACGGCTCGCGCATGTCCAAGTCGCGCGGGAACGTCGTCAACCCGGACGACTACGTGCAACGGCTTGGCTCCGACGCGGTGCGCTGCTACCTCATGTTCATCGGGCCGTGGGACGCGGGTGGGCCGTGGAACGCCCAGGGCATCTCGGGCGTCGATAGCTTCCTGCATCGGCTGTGGTCGCTGGCGCTCGACGGCGCTGGCGATGGCGCACCGTCTGAGGATGGCGCTGCCGACGAGGATGCGCTGCGGCTCGTGCACCGGACAACGAAGCGTGTGACGGACGATCTGGAGCGCTTCCGCTTCAACACAATGCTGGCGGCCTTGATGGAAGCGACCAATGGCCTGGTCCGGCTGCGGGGAAGCGTGTCGCACCGAGCGTGGCACGAGGCCAGCGAGTGCTTCGTGCTCCTCATCGCCCCCAGCGCGCCGCATTTCGCGGAGGAGCTCTGGCACCGCCTCGGGCACGACGACAGCGTCCACCTCCAGCGCTGGCCCGAGTACGACCCGGCGCTCACGGTGGACCGCCAGATCACGCTGGTGCTCCAGGTGAACGGCAAGGTGAGGGACCGCATCGAAGTCCCCGCAGACATCTCCGAGGAGGAGGCACGCAGGCTGGCGGCCGAGAGCCCGCGGGTGCAGGCGCACATCGACGGCGCAACGGTCCGGCAGGTGGTTTACGTGCCCGGGAGGCTCGTCAATCTGGTGGTGGGCTAGCCAGCGAGATAGCGCTGACGGGCTCGTCGAGACGACGCAGCAAGCCCACGATCCGGTACCCTACGTGACCGAGCCCACAGACGATGACCGGCCCCATGCCGGCGCATGATAGCGCCGGCGATGGGTTCTCCCTCAGCCGCCAGGAGAGCCCGTGCGAACATCGAGCCCCTCGACGGGCGAGCCGGAGCCGGTCCCAGGGAACGAGCAGCGCCGCGGCTTTCCCGAGGCGCTGTTCCGCCTCCGCACATTCGAATCGCTGCACTACCGCGACTTCCGGCTCCTCTGGCTCGGCCAGGGATGCCTCTCGCTGGGGACCTGGATGGACCAGGTGGCGAGGAGCTGGCTTCTCTACCAGCTCACCGACTCGCCGCTCCAGCTGGGTCTCGTGCGGGGCCTCCAGGCCATCCCCCTGCTCCTGCTCTCGCCCGTGGCTGGCACCGCCGCAGATCGCTACGACCGCAAGCTCCAGGTGATCGTGGCCCAGGTGCTGGACGGCCTGATGTACGCTGCCCTCGCGGTACTCATCGTGACGGACCAGATCGCTCCCCGGCACGTCTACGCCACGGCCTTCGCGAGGGGCATCGTGGAGACGTTTCAGCAGCCGGCGCGGCTCGCGATGGTGGCGGACGCCGTTCCCCCCAACCACCTCACGAACGCAATTGGCCTGAGCTCGGTGCTCTTCAATCTGAGCAGAAGCATTGGGCCCGCCATCGCGGGCGTGCTCATCGCGCTCATGGGAACCGCCGCGGCGTTCGGTGTGCAGGCGTTGCTCTACCTGTTCGCCACCGTGTGGACTGTGCCTCTGCCCGCCGCCCTGCGGTTCCCCGCCGGCTCCTCGTCGGCGCATCGCAGGCGGCAATCCTTCTCGCGGAGCATCATTGACGGGTGGAGGGCGAGCTGGAACAATGCAACTGTTCGAGCGAGCCTGCTCATCGCAGCATCGGCCTCATTTCTGATTATCCCCTTCACGACCCTCCTGCCGGTGTACGCTCGCGACGTCTTGCTGGTAGGGGCCACGGGGCAGGGGTTCCTGCTGACGGCGATGGGCGTGGGCGCGTTGTGCAGCGCCGTGCTGATCGCAACCCTCGGCGACCAACTCCCGCGAGGGCTCCTGATGCTGGGAGGTGTCGCCCTCTACGGACTCAGCGTCGTCGCGTTCGCCGCATCACCGTGGTTTCCTCTCTCCGTCGCGCTCATGGGGATCGTGGGCCTGTTCCACGTCAGCTCACACGCCCTGGTGCAAACCGTAGTCCAGACCTATACGCCCGCGGAGTTCCGTGGGCGCACGATGGGCCTCTTTCAGCAGATCCACGTCATCCTGATGATCGGGAGCCTGGTGCTGGGCGGCCTGGCATCCCTATGGGGGGCCCAGTGGGCGATGGCCGCCATGGCGGCGGCTGGGGCCGTCGCAGCCCTCGCCATCTTCGCGGCCGTGCCCGTCGCTCGGTCGATCCGTTGATAGATCAGGGAGGGCGCCGGTCCTCCGGTATAATGTCAATCTGCGCCGAAGTGGCGGAATTGGCAGACGCGCTACGTTCAGGGCGTAGTGGGAGTACTCCCGTGGGGGTTCGAGTCCCCCCTTCGGCACCGAGCGACCGAGCCTGGCGCTCGGTCTTTTTGTAACCATCAGATGGGAGGATGACCATGCAGCCGCCAGCCCCAGCCCCAGTCGCACCACCTGAAGTGACCGACATCGACCTCGCCAAGTGGTCGGAGGCCATCAACAACGGTCTCGCTGACGGCACTCCCTGCCTGCTCGCCACCGCCGATGATCAGGGCTACCCGGACATCGCGTTCAAGGGCAGTATGATGGTGTTCGATGCGGACCACCTTGCCTGGTGGGAGCGCAGCCTCGCCGAGCAAATCGCGCAGGTCGAGAAGAACCCGCACGTCGTGGTGCTGTACCGGAACCCGGCGAAACACCAGATTCCCCACATGCGTCTCTACGGAGATGCGACGCTTTACCGGTCGGGTGAGATGCGCGAGAAGGTCATGTCCAGAACGGTCCAGCGCGAGCTCGATTCGGATCCCGAGCGCAAGGGCTTCGCCGTGGTAGTGCGGGTCAACCGCGTCCGCGTCGGCCGCAGCACGGTCCAGGAGCGCAACGGGGCAAGCTGATTTGAGGGGAGCCTCCACAGAGGCGGAGTCCCTCGTCGGAGCCTTCGGACCGCAAGCTGTCCAAGCTGGGCGGGATATTCCGAAACCAGAGCCCGCGTCTGCCCTCCCACGTTGCCGCCATCGGGTACTCATGGCTCGGATAGAATTTTGGGGCTGGCCTCCAGGCCCCCGTAGCTCAGAGGACAGAGCAGCGGTTTCCTAAACCGTGTGCGGGAGTTCGAGTCTCCCCGGGGGTACCGAGAACTGCGCACAAGCGCAGGTCTAACGCGGATCCCCGTCGCCGAGCACCTCGCCCTCGCCGGGCTGGGTCGGCGTCGAGGTCGTCGCCATGGTCGCCACCTCCCACTCCAAGGTGGCGGATACATCACTCTGGGCGCCGGGAATAGCAAGGCACTTGGGTGGGAGCAGAGCGCGCTATCGTGACACGAGCGCGAGCCGTGCGCCCAGCGTCCTGCTCGGATCGAGCGAGCCGCCGCTGCCCGCCGTCGTAAGGGTCGCCGCGTAAGGTGATGCACCGCGATCCGCCAGCCAGGGGATCAGCGGGCTGCTCGCTGCTTGGGGCGCCAACAGCTCAAGCGTGTGCGGGCCGATGGTGAACCGTACTCCGCTGGCGGCCAGGTCGGACCGGACGACGAGCTCGGCTGGGCGGCCGAGAGCCTGCTCGTACCAACCTCGCGCCGTGGCGACCTCATGGACGGCGACCGTGAGGACACCGATTCCGGCGACCCCGTTGGGATGCCGGTTCTGGCTAGGCACACGCTCCTCTCGCGGAGTCTCATCCCGGATCAGGAACGGCGCCACGCCCTTAAAGGCGTTGCGAGGAATCGACAGCACCCACAGGAACGTCCACCGCCAGGAGTTCGTGATCGGCCCTTCCCTGAATCAATGCGACAAGTGGGCGGTCGCGCCTGTATTCCAAGATCGTGAGCGGTGACTCGGCGTTTACACTTGTGGTCGCTCGGAGAGGACCGTCTAGCGGTCCTGGCTCCTACGCTCTCCTCAACGGCCTCTTGGGGGTCGCTGTCCCTATCAATGCGACGGAGTCTCGATCCGCTGGGATCAATGATGAGTCGAGGAACCCTACGCGATATCAATGCCGCAGCCCTTTGGGCTGGGGTGAGCGCGTTCATCTGGTATGCCTTCGGCACTATTCCGCTCCAGATTGCGGTGGCGGAGCAGTTGCGGCTGGAGCCAGCCCAGGCGTCCAGTTGGATCTTCATCGTGTGGTTCAGTGGCGCGGTCTCGTCCATCGCCCTCTCGTTGGTGTACCGGGAGCCCATTCCCATCACCTGGACCATCCCAGGACTCGTCTACCTGGGCACCCTGGCCGACCAGTTCTCATTCGCGGAGATCGTCGGCGCGAACCTGCTCACTGGCGTGGTGATAATCGGGCTGGGCCTCGTCGGGATCGGAGGGCGCATCATGGCCTGGCTCCCCTTACCGATCGTCATGGGGATGTTTGCGGGGAGCATCTTGGGCTACCTCACGCGGCTGGTCCGGGCCACGGTCGAGGATGTGATAATCGCGGGCGCTACGGTCGCGGGCTACCTACTCGGCCGCTTCTTGGCTCATCCCCGCGTGCCTCCCCTCGGCTTAGCGGTCTTCTGCGGTATGGTCGCCATTCTCATCGCCCAGCGGGCCACCCCGGCGCCAGTGACATGGGCGTTGCCAACGCTCGTGGTTCCGAGCATCAGCTTCTCTCTCCCGGCCGTTGCGGCGGTGACCTTTCCTATGGTGGTGCTTGCCATGGGCTTGGGCAACGTCCAAGGGCTGGGCTTCCTTCTGGCCCAAGGGTACCGAGTTCCCGTCACGGTAGTGACGGTGGTGGTTGGCATCAACTCGGTGGTCAATGCACTCTTCGGCGGCCACCCCGCGATTGTCGCGCGGACGGGGGTGGCGATACTCGCTGGCCGTGATACGGGTCCGCCCGCCGGGCGCTATTGGGCCAACCTGGTAGCCGCCGCCCTCACTCTCACTCTCGCCCTCGCCGCGACCTCAGTCTTCTCGCTGCTGTCCATCCTGCCCGCCAGCTACATCATCGCGCTGGCAGGACTCGCTATTCTGGCCTCTCTGCAGGATGCATTCGAGAAGGCCTTCGGCACGACCCTGCGGTTCGGGGCGCTGATTGCCTTCACGGTGGCCGCGACTCCCTTCGCGTTTCTGGGCATCAGCTCGGCCTTCTGGGCAGTGCTCGCGGGCGTGATCGCAGCGTTGATCGTCGAGCGTGAGGAACTGCTAGCGCACTGGGCCCAGAGCAAAGTGACTGTCGGCTAGGTCTCGTTCACTATCGCGGGATCGTGGGATCAGAGCAGACCCCGATAGAATCCTAGCCAACAAACGAAGTAACGAAACCGGCTTGGTTTATCGAGCCAACTTCCTAGGAGAGCAACGTGGACTTCAATGAGGTGCTTCCGTTCCTGGAGCAGAATCACACGGCGGTGGTGAGCACCGTGACGCCTTCAGGCTCGGCTCAAGCTACTGTGGTGAGTGCGGGCCCATATGAAGGACAGATCGCCTTCGTGTCTCGGGGGAACACCGTGAAGGTGAAGAACGCGTTGAAGCGGGGTCGGGCAACCGTGACCGTCCTGCGGAAGACGGACAACCGGTACGTGACCATCGAGGGCCCGGCGACTGTGCACGGTTGGGACAACACCAGCGGTTCCGACCTCCTCTCGCTCCTGCGGAAGGTCTACACCGCGACTGGCCGGCCTCCGGAGCGATGGGAGGACTTCGACGGCGCCATGGAGAAGGAGCAACGAACGGTGGTCCTGGTGTCGCCGCAGCGGGTATACGGCAGCCTCTAGGCGAGTGCCGCGAGCGTGGAGACGAGAGTTATCCCAAGCAGGTGAGTTTGAAATGGACGCGGCCCAGCCTGGGCGCAACTCACGCGGTGGACCCGCCAGCGGGCGGTACGACAGCATTCACTATGGCGGCATCGTGTTGGGTAGTCCGGGCGCGGCTGGGCCAGGGGTGGACGTGGGAGGCGGCGAGGAATTGCACAAAAGCCGACACGCTGAGGCCGTCACGCAGATCTCAACCCTCGTTGTATCAGGCAGACGCGAAGCGCTATAGCGGTGCTGGTGAAGCTCGATCGGTGGACGTGGCGCGAGCGGAGGCCTGCGACATGATGGGTGAGCGACAGCAGGCGCTGGCGTTTGAAGAGCGGCACCTGTGAAGGAGGCGGTTCTGGGCGAACCCCCGGACACGGCGCTTTGGCATTGATCCGGGTGGTCGGGCGGACTACCATGCGCACTAGGGGTCATCCAAGGCAGACTAGAGCAGTCTTGCGAATAACGGCGAGGGCCTTCCCGCTTCTCAAGGTTCAGGGGCAGGAACCGGCTCGGAGCGTCATTCGGCAAAGGGGGCAACAGTGACGGCAACCCGAACCGCGATCCATAAGACTGTGCTGTTAAGGCACGGCAAGACGCGCTACATCGACGTCGGAAGGGAACACCCCCTCATTCTCCTCCACGTGTCCAGCATCGAGAGCGGAGCCGACGATTGCCTCGCAACCCTCGACGTGCTTTCGCCCATGTTCCGGGTCCTTGCGCCGGATCTCCTCGGGTTCCCACCCAGCGACACCTTTGATGGAATAGACGCGTTTCCGTTCCTGGTCGACTTCCTGCGCGAGTTCCAGGACGCGCTTGGGATCAAAAGCAGCCACATTGTCGGCGCGTCGATGGGTGGCTGGATCGCTGGTCTCTTCGCGTATGAGAGCCCAGAGCGTTGCGACAAGGTGGTCATCGGCGGCCATCCCTTCACCGGCGCACCGAACCGCGGCATGCTCAACTTCTCCGTCGACTCCGTGACGCCCGACGCTAAGGTGCGCGAGTGGGTGGAGAATCGCACAATGGGATATGGCGTCGATACGGAGGCCTTGGTCCAAGAGAAGCTGGCGAAGATTCACGAACCCGGTTTCGCCGAAGCGTTCACCAAACTCATGGTCAGCATGGGCAACCCGACCAATCGCAGTCGATACGCCATGATAAGCCGCCTGCCGCACCTGCGCGTTCCCGCGTTGATCCTCCTCGGCGAGCGAGACCAGGCAGCGATGCAGCTCAAGGATGAGGTCATGGCTGCAGCGGCCACTGCTGAGCTCAAGATCATCCCTTCCGGGCACCGCATGCATATCGAGGACCCGGAGCTATTCGCCAATACCGTTAGGGAATATCTAGTGAAGTGAGGACCGTCGGACGATTAGGACAAGCGGAAACCGCGCCGCGGGTGCCCCGCGTCGCCCCCCCGTTCCGTTCGGGTCACGATGGCGAAATGGTGGTGAGTCTGCTGAGGCACGGCGTGACCGGAGTGAAGGGGCCGGCCAGGCCGGAAGGGGCGAATCGCGTGGAACATCGCGGAGTGGGAGATCGAGTAGCGGAGACGATCAGGATCGCCATTCCCACTGATGGATGTTCCAGAAGAAGCCGGCGGTGAGTGGACCCTTGAGCGCGTCGACGTGGGCTGTCGTAAACACGTCGTAATACATGGGCAGGGCCGGCAGGTCCTCGGTCTGGCGCTTTACAATTTGCACCATGAGCTTATCCCGCTCTGAGCGGTCGAGGGCTGCTAGGAACAGATCGGTCAGACGGTCGTACTCGGGGTCGGAGTAGCCACCCCGGTTCGTGCCTCCCCACCGGTTTTCGGGCTTGGCTATCAGGGAGGACGAGAACTTCTTGGCTACCGTGTCGTCCTGGAAGACGGTGAGTTTGGTGATCGCCATGGCCGGAAACGTGGAGCGGTACTCGTTATCGCTCGCTTGCTGTGGCGTGCTGACGGTTAGCTGGGCATTAATGCCCGCTCGCTTCCAACCGTCGACAAGAATCACCACTTCGTTCTCCTGCTCCCCGCGAACCTCGGGAGCGAAGGACTCGCCCGCGGCAGACAAGTACATGCCGTCCGGCCCCTTCGTGAAACCTGCGCTATTCATCAGCTGCTCGGCCTGACGAAGGTCATACGGGTATTTCGTCATCACCCGTTCGACCTCCGGGTACCAGGCACTGTCTGGGAGAGCGAGGCTGTCCGCGGTTAACCCCTGCCCCTCGAGGAGACCTTCGACGAACCCGTGCTTGTCCATGGCAAAGGCAAGTGCTTTACGCACCCTCACGTCAAGCAGGGCCCGCGGGTTGACGAGGTCCGGTCGGAACTCGATTTGCAAGTAACGAGTCGTGTCGCTGGTGAACAGCACCTGGCCGCCGCCATTAGCCCAGACCTGCCGCTTGAGGAGAGTGCCTTGCTGGAATCTCAACGACTGATCAGCGGCGATGTCGGCGTTGCCGCCGACGAGGTTCGCCATCGCTACGCTGGAGTCGCCGGCCCAGATCACCTTGACCCGATCAATCTTCGGCCGCCCCAGCGCGTAGTTATCAGAGGCGACCGCCTCGATGAATGCGCCCGCTTCCCACCGCTCGAGGCGATAGGGCCCGAGCCCAACGAACTGCGTCGTCCAGTAGGGATGACCCGCCAGGCGACCAGGATCGTCGCTGAATGGGCCCGCGAGAATGTGCCGCGGCAGCGGCGCGGGGATCCCACCTTCGGCGAGGACCGTTGGTTCCTTCCACCGAAAGACTACGGTCCGGTCATCGGGGTGAGTAACCGACAGGATGGCATTGGTCACGACTCCACTTTGAGCGAAGAGGGTCGTCATGGAAGGCTCGTGATGCACCGTGATCGTAAAGATGAAATCGTCCGCGGTGAAGGGATGGCCGTCTTGCCAGGTCAGGTTCGGCCGCAGGCGATAGCCGGTTTCCATCTGCCCATCCGGGAAGACCTTCCACGTGTCGGTGTTGAGGCGCGGCAGAGCCTCGGCCAGTTGGGGCTGCGGCACCCTGAACTGGTCACGCTGGGTGAGCCCGGCGCGGAACAGCCCCCCGATCACATCCGAGCTGTAGGCACCCGTGGCCGCGTCCAGCGGTCCGAGATGGACAGGCTCCACCTTTACAAGGAACGTCAACGTCCGAGTGGAATTGGGCGCGCCTGGGGACTCGCTTACGCCGGGCCTCTCCGTTGCCCGGTTGCAACCAACCCCCACCACCACGACGGTCAAAGCGAGAAGATGCCACAGGTTCCGCATCAGCACTTCCTCCTGCGCTGTCCCGTGCTAGCGGGGCGGCCCCGCCCCCACCCGCAGCTCTTGCAGCACATCCTCCGTCGTCCGCACCTGCCCTAGCTCGGCGATCTCTCCGCTGTACGGTGCGTTCAGCGGATACGCGGCGTCAGAAACCATCGTCATCTCGTAACCGAGCCCAATGCCTTCGCGAATCGTGTCGCTCACGCACCCGCTCACGGCCCCGCCGGTCACCAGACACCGCCGCACTCCGATGTTGCGGAGAATGCGGTGCAGTGGGGTGAAGCCGAAGGCGCTGTTGCCCTTCTTTTCCACGACTATGTCGGAAGGCTGCTGCTGCAAGCCTTCCAGGAACTGGGCCCCCCAGCTTCCCAGCTGCCGATAGGGAACGCCTGCAGGACGGGCGTGCATTACGGGGGCCACGCGGGAGCGGGCGTCGTCCAGCAGATCCGGCCGCCGGGCACCTCCGGCAAGAACCACCGGCCATCCAAGTTCCCTCATCGCCGCCATCAGCTCCCGATTGTTCGCTATGAGCCGTTGGAGGTTCTCATCTTCGCTGGCATCCGGGTCGCCCTTGAGCAGCTCGTTCTGCATGTCCACGATGACGAGGGCGCAGCCAGGCCCGCCCTCTCGGGAAGAATGCGCGGGGGCATGCGCGGCTTCCTCAAGCGCCTGTGCTGACACGAATTCCGCGCGGTGTTTGAACGTGTCGAGCGAGGCCGAGCCTCTCGGAGGGACCGCGTCCTGCGCGACGAACACCGCGTAGTGCAGAAGCGCGGCCATGCGCGCTGTGCTGCTGATGGAGTGCCCGAGCCCTCCAGCGAGGACGCACTGATCGACCCCCAGGTTGGCGAGCAGACGGTCGAGAAAGGTGTGCTGAAAGGCCGAGAGACCTTTCTTCACCACCAGGTGGTCGCCGGCCTCCGGCCGCAGCCCGTCCACCAGCTCCGCGCCCCGCGTTCCCTCAACCAGAAAGCGGCTCTCGGCGTTAAGCCCACGGTCGAGCCACGGAAGGGGCAGAGCGCAGTCGGCGTAGTCGGGGTGAAAGGTCGTTGTGACGAATACGACGGGGCGACCTGCCTGGCGCATAACCGCGGCGAGGTACCTACAGCTCTCAGACAGCACGGCGACCTCTTCCGCCGACATGTCCCTGAAGCCGAGGCGCGCGAGGACGCCATCGTCGTCCAGGATGTCGCGTTGCATATCCATGATGACGAGCGCCGAGCGCCCAATCTCTAACGGTACGATCATGGCGACGCTCCTCGCTGAATTCGTCGGCTCGCGGGGCCGCGACGTGGCCAATATAGCACGCTGCCTCGGTCAAGGTTCAGGCTACAATGCGCGCTGAGCCGAAGGTAGTCGTGCTGATGTACGCCCTCATCAGATCAGGACTCATGCTGGCCTTTCTCCTCCTGATGGCTGGTCGAACACCGGCTACTGGGCCCGCTCGGTCCGAAAACGCGGCGGCCGACCCTCCTACCCGGCGGATCAAGTCCCTTACGAATCGAGTTCCGTGCTCAAGTGCTGAGCTGCGGTAGTCAGACCGAGATGGGCGAGATGCTTACGCAGCCGCTGGTTCGGACAGTCGCTTCGCTCACAGCGCCGCCACGTCATACCCCTCCAGGTCGCGCACTTGGACGTGCTCGCCAGCGCAGCGCTGCTCGATTCGAGATCAATCACCACGGAGACGGGCTTCACTGGACGCGCTCCCGCAGGCCAGCGACGGTTACCCACTCGGGCTGCATGCTGTTCAGACCGGCCGGGCCGCCGGCGAAAGCCAACAGAAAGATGGCCCTCAAGCCCATGCCGTGAACCACGGTCCACAAATCAAACGTCAGCGACATGAGCCAGCCCCCGCTCCAGTACTGCCAATGCTGCTGCGTTCTACAGCTTCAGCCATCGCCACGAGTGCGTGGCACCGTCTGGGTCAAGGGACACGTCGATCCCTTAGGCCAAGGGTCGAGCGACGATCCGTAAATAACACGCTATGCGTTCATAGCGTCTGCTCTGTCGGGCGAGAATGCCGGCCATGAGTGACGACGCCCCAATCCTTCGCCACGCAGCCGGAGCGCTCCTCATCGTTCGAGAGCGAAGACGATCTCACGCGCTATTCGAACGACGAGGAACGACAGCGGGTTCTTCGACTGAAGCACGAGTCGGTGCGGGGCGCGCTGCTGATCAAAGGGACGCTGGCTTGATCTTCGTTTGCGAGCGAACCCTGCAGATCTGATCCGGCGAGGTATCGGCGAGTCGCATCGCGTCACTGCGGTCGGGAGGAGGGCCCACTATCGTGGGATGGTGGGCCGCGAAGTGGGCGTTGCTCATAATGAACCAGCCTAGTCAGCGCCTGGGGACTTGGCCTGAGGTAGACAGATGGATGCACGAACGACGCTCGTCGGGCCGGAGGCCGGCTCGGTGGTGGACACTGCGCCGGCCGGTGGCCCTGCGAAATGATGGGCGATCATAGGCCAGCGCTCGGCGTACGAGGAATGGCACGCGCGCTCGCGACCTGCCACTATCACTTGATCGTGAACCGTTAGATCGAGCCGAGCGCGGATGCTCTGCCGGGCCGTGCCCCTTGCGGTGATCTCAGGAACTTCGAGATTCAACGCTCAAGGTTAGTGCGCGGAGGACTCCAGCACGGACTTTATCCGCGCCAGCCTCTGGCTCCAGACCTGCTCCCCCTTGCGGTTTAGGACCGGAGAGAGCAACTTGAATGGGCCGAGCGGATTCGAGTCGCCTCGGAACGTAACCCTCGTTCCTCCGTCGGTCTCCTCGAAGGTAAGATCGCATTTGGGCCGCATTGGCCCGATCTCCGCTTCGAATTCGATCTTCCGGTTGGTCTCGACCCCGGTGAACCGCGTCGCCGTTTCCCTCACCTTCCCGAGGTTCTGCTGACGGAACCGGAACATCGTCCCTGGCCCGACCGGTCCATCCGGCGTCTTCACGATGGAGCCTACGCTTGGGTCGGTCTTCGGCGCATTCTCGTCGAGGGCAAGAAAAAAGCCAAAGACCTCGCCCACCGGCCGCGCGATCACCACTGTGGACTCCATCTTCGCCATCGCGCACCCTCTTTCACCCGCGGTCGGCTCATACTAACGTCATCCCGCGCCCCGCCTTCATCCGCCGGACCGCTGATGCGCCCGGCGTGCGTCGCGGCACTGTTCAACGCGCTGCTGGCCGCCCGACGCTCCGACCGACCCGTGGCTGACTCCGGCGGCCCAACCGCCCGGGACGCCGTCTGACCGAACTAGCACCAGCGGTTAGTTATGCCCAGAAACTGACGGCAGGCAGGACACACTAGGACGCAATCGTGTTTGGGCAATGGGACGGCTGGGAGCCCAGTGGCACGCGGTGACCAGCAGGCGATCTGTGGCAATCTCTCATTCCCAGGGTTCCACGCGAATCCTCACCGCCGTTCCGGTGGTCCTGTTCGTCTCGGTCAGGTTCCCCTCGACATCGAAGTTCTCGACGAACGCTTCGCTACTCCACGCGTTGTCCGAATCCTCGAAGCGGATACGCTGGCGCAGCCTGACAGTTCCACGGAAACTACCGTCCTCGCTGAACAGCAGAGCCACGAACGTCGTTAGAAACTCTCGCTCGCCGGTCTGGGTCCACGAACCGTGCCCGGGGCTGCGGTACGGATGATTGACATTCGTAAGAATCATCGTGCCGTCAGAACTGAAGGTGTAGAGAGCGGTGCCTGATGCAGCGCCGATCGCTGCTCGTGTCTGAACCCACGAACCGACGAGGAGTGCGCGTTCTTCAGCTTCCTCTGCGTCAACAACTGCCGGCAACCAGAGCATCACCAAAGCAAGCACGGGAGCAGCCAGAAAGCGTCTGTTCATCACGACTCTCCTCACGTTTCGGCACGCGGCGAGCAAGCCGCATCCCGTGGTCCCTAGAATCACCGATTGCACGGAGGCGCATCAATGCCTGACGCCTAAAGGACTCGTTGTTGGACGACGTTAGACGACGGCCGACACAGACACTAAGGGAGATTAGCGCTTCCCCATTGCTGGGGGCGTGCCGTGATAACCTCACCTGCGTCGGGGACTTGGGGGACTTTATAGAGTGGTCGAGCCCAGCAATCAGTTACTGGACAACGCTCTCGATTTCATAGACCGAGCGGCCAATGATCTATGGGACGAAAGACTCACTCCTGAACAGCAGTCGAAGTACGCGACCATCGAACTTTACGAGGCGTTAGAGCTCGTACTAAAAGCGTCTCATGGAAGAGCACTGGTCTCTCATTCTTCGCGATCAGGATCGATACAAGAAGGGCTCGTTTGAGCAGGGCGATTTCATATCCGTAACTTTTGACGCAGCCTGTGATCGTCTTTCCTCAATCTGCGAAGTCCAAATCCCACCCGAAGCCCTGAACGCTTTCAATGAACTACGCCGCTACAGGAACAGGTACGTGCATTTCGCCTCCAAAGACGAACGGACAGCGGTGATCGCCGTCCAGATCAGAGCTTGGCACCACATGTACCGCTTGCTAGAGGAGGGATTCCTGCGGGGGGTGTCGATTCCAAAGGATGGCTATGCTACGGGCCGAGCGCACCGCTTGGTGGACATCCGTAAGAAGCTCATGCGTTCTGAGGACTTCATCGAGCAGCGGTACGCAGCAGCGCGGGACGAGATCGAACGCAGACGGGCGGGAGGTGAGCTCGTGCTTATGTGTGCCACCTGCGAGCGCGAATCTCTGCTTGTAGGTGACGGTTACCCCTTCTGTCCCGTGTGCGGCACCGAAACTTACCCAACTGTGGCAGCCGATGACTACGCCAGGTACAACGACCCCGGATGGAAACACCCTAAGCACGGCATCGAT
This sequence comes from uncultured Chloroflexota bacterium, assembly GCA_964417895.1. Classification (GTDB taxonomy): domain Bacteria; phylum Chloroflexota; class UBA6077; order UBA6077; family SHYK01; genus CAYQJS01. The sequence goes on from CAYQJS010000002.1 coordinate 166,576, forward strand.
GATGAAGTCTTGACTTGCCCGGAATGTGGTGAGGAAGCCGTAGTGGAGATTGGCGAAGAGTTGGAAGAGGTCGCCAGGCAAAAGGTGGAGGAGTACCCTAGAGACGAGCCAGGCTTGGACTGGGAAACGATTCACGTTTGCCTGGCTTGTGGCAGGATCCTGCCGGACTGGGCCGTTTAGCTGAGGGTCTTGCTCCACACCCGCAAGGGCCGTCTACCATTCCGTCGCATCGCTATGAGCGGATAGTCGCCGCAACCCTACGCGAATTGGAAGAGTTGGACGTTCGAGGACCAGTTCTCGCTAAACGCCACATAAAGCCCCGAGAACGGAGAGTTCGCCGGTATCCGCAGCTCATCAAGAGTGCCACGCGCATCCCGCGTAGTGATCGTTGTAAGTGGCATGGCTCTCTCCCTACGCGCGGACCAGGGCATGGTGCCCAGCCGCGGGGGAGGCAGCTGGGCTGGAACCGGTGAGGTTGTCGCTATCCGATGTCCCACAGGTGGATGTTCCACGAGGTCACCCGCTGCGCTGGAAGCACGCCAGTCACGCCGCGGACCCCTGTCCGAATGGCCGAGACGTCGGAGCTGTACGCGATCGGGATGTAGAGCCCGCGGTCCAGCAGATACTTAACCATGTCCGCCGCAATCTCGTCCCGCTCGGAACTCCTCACCGTGCTCAGCAGTCGATCGTAGAGCGCATCGTAGACGGGATCGGAGTAGGCACCAGGGTTGGCACCCCTCCATCCGCGCTGCTGGGTGCTGATCTCCTTCGTGATGTAGCCGTCAAAGGAAGCGTAGCTGAGGTCGGAGCTAGTGAACACCACGCCCGGGGTGCTGCTGTAGCCCTCGTCTTTCCCCGCGCTTCCAGCACTGGGGGGAATGATGTTCAACGTGGGCTGCAAGCCGGCGCGCTTCCAGTTGTCTTCGATGACCAGCAGCTGCGTCACGTTCGTCTGGATATCCCCCGTCACCGTCAGCTGGAGAGCGAAGGGCCGGCCGTCCGGGGATCGGTAGAGGCCTTCGGGGCCGCGGGTGAACCCGGCCTCCCCCAGGAGCCGGTGCGCCGCGTTCGGATCGAGGGATAGGTTGGGCAAGCCCCGTTGCTGCGCCAGCCGATAGGCCGGGTCCTCCCGGGGCAGCATGATGTCGTCGACGGCCGATAGCCCGTTCTGGACGGTGTCGACGATGCCCTGTCGGTCGACGAACTTCGTGACTGCCAGGCGGACGCGCGCATCGGGCACCCAGAGCGCGCTGGGGTCTCGGAAGTTCCAGAAACCGTGGCGCAGTTTGTTGTTGCTCAGGATGACTGTTCCCGCCCCGGCCGCCTGAAATTCGGTCGTCAGGATCTCAGCCTCCGACTCCTTCAGGGAGCCCACCGGGACGACGCCCAGCTCGCCGGCCTTGATCTGGACCAGGATCGCATTCGTGTCGCCGACGTAGCGAATGATGAGGCGGTCGATCTTGGGCTTGCCGAGGAAGTACTGGTCGAAGGCGTCGGCTTCGATATGGCTGCCTCGGACCCATTCCCGCATGCGATACGGGCCGAGCCCGATCCATTGCTCCGCCCAGGCGGAGTTAGCCGCGAGGGCAGCCGGGTCGCCCAACTCATACAGAGTGGCCAGTTGAGGATGGAGGGGCGGGAGAACTTCCAACCCCATGCGATTCGCGAAGACGTAGACGTTCTTCCAGGTCATGACGAGAGTCTGGTCGTCCGGCGCCGTCAGCTCGGCGATCTGGCGCACGATCGCTCCGCCTCGGGTGAAGGGGATGCTCTGGTCATTTCCGAACTTGAAGCCCAACATGAAGTCCTGGGGAGTCACACGCCTGCCATCGTGCCACACGACATCGGGGCGCAGCTTCCAGGTAACCTCCATCCGGCCGTCGGCGAGGACCTTCCAGTCGCCGTTCTCTACGGTGGGGATCCGCTCCGCGACCCGAGGTTGCAACGTAGCCTGGTCGTTGAAGGCGGTGAGGCCCGCGTGGAAGATGAATTTCGGCTCGGACCCGCCGGCCCCGCCTCCGTAGACGATCCCCGCCTCCTTGGGCTCGGCGTCGGTGACAATCCCGATTATGAGGGTCTTCGGTGCAGGCGCCGCCCCCTGTCCCGCCTCCTGGCCCGCGCTCTGGCCGCCCGGGGCGCATGCTGCGATCAGGAGCATCGCCAGACCCACAAAGCAGACGACGTTTGTTCTCAGCTTCATCTCGCCTTCCCATGAATCGAATGACTGAGCGATTATAGTCGGGCCCGACCGCCCTACCGGGCTGGGGCTGGTTTAATGGCCGAAGCAGCTGCCGGCGTCACTGTCACGCTCGTCGTCGACTCGAATGAGATCGACACCAAAAAGGCTCATCGAGCCCCAGGCGGTCGGATCTAACGCCAGCCGGTACCCCGGTCACCGCGAACCGCTCGGTTGAACAAAACGCTGGCCCGCAGGTTCAATTGACACGATCAAACGATAGTGGCGGACCGACTGGGCTTCGCTGGGCGGCGCGAGCTAAGCTTGGGTTTCGCCAGACCAGAAACTATGCAGAGGTGCTTGTCGTCATGCCCACATTCCGCCCTCTGCGCTGACCAACTCGCTGCTTTGCAAAGGCGCCGTGTAGCCGCGGTCGATTTAACGGAGTACAGCGACTCATTCGAAACCTGCAGGTCGGCGAGGGGGGTCATCTGACCCTCGAATCTAACGAACAGAAGCAAACGGTGAAGCGTCGGCTGACCCGCGCCGCCCATCTGCTAGGACGGAGCGTTCGCTACCGTCGCAGCGAAGGCAACACCATCAGGTTCGAGTTGGTTACCTCGTCGGCCACCTGAGTCCCCGCCCGGTCAAACGCCGGATGGCACGAGGAACCAATCGTGCCGCCTCGTCTCGTGTCATAAGTCTGTTCAGACGCCAGGCTGCTCTCGCGCAATCCCCCAGTTAGTCCGGTAGCATTGGGCGTCGAAATGGCTCCGGATCCGATTCCTGCCTAGACTGGCGGCGCTGTCGCTCGCCAATGACGGAGAGAAACCAGGATTGTCCCCCTCTCAGCCCCACCCCCTCGCGATCTACCTCAACGACGTACGCGCTGTCTACTCCACGGGTATGGGCGTTAAGGAGACATCCTACTATCCGGCGCTCTCGAATCTACTGAATGCGGTCGGCGGTCGTCTGAAACCAAAGGTACAGTGCGTCTTTCAGCTCGCCAACATCGGCGCCGGGTCACCCGACGTTGGCCTATTCACGCCTGACCAGTTGCAGAAGAAGGGGGCTCTGCCACCACTCCAGCGACAAGTGCCGAGTCGCGGCGTCGTTGAGGTGAAGAGCCCGAAGGACGATGCGTGGCGCACGGCGGACGGCAAGCAAGTGACGAAATACTGGGGCCAGTACGGCCAGGTACTCGTCACCAACCTCCGTGACTTCCTATTGGTCGGCAAGGACTCCGACGGCAACGCCGTAAAGTTGGAGGCGTACCGGCTCGCCTCGAGTGAAGCGGCATTCTTGGCCGCGACGGCCGCCCCCGACCAGGTGGTGGAGAAGCATGCCGAGCTGTTCTTGGAGTACCTGCAGCGCGTCATGCAGTACCAGGCGGTCTTGGAGTCCCCAAGGGATGTTGCCTGGTTCCTCGCCTCCTACGCTCGGGATGCTCGAATCCGGATCGAAGGGGTGGACCTGCCAGCATTGTCCAACCTGCGTGCAGCCCTAGAGGCGGGGCTCGGCCTCACCTTCGACAACGAGGAGGGCGAACACTTCTTCCGCAGCACGCTCATTCAGACTCTCTTCTACGGCATGTTTTCGGCCTGGCTACTGTGGCGGAAAAAGCCGGCATCCAGCACTTCCACCTTCGACTGGCGATCGGCGGCCTGGGAACTCAAGGTGCCCATGGTGCAGGCACTCTTTCATCAGCTCGCCGATCCGACCAGGCTGGGCCCGCTCGGTCTAGAGGAGGTACTTGACTGGGGCGCGGCCACGAGCTCCGCAAGGCGCTAGGCGTCTGGTACACGCCCCCAGAAATCGTCCAGTACATGGTGGCCCGGGTGGACGCTGTGTTACGCGAAGAGTTGGGGCTCGCGGATGGGCTCGCCGACAAGAGCGTCGACGTCCTGGATCCGGCCGCGGGGACCGGTTCCTATCTCGTTGAGGTGCTGCGGTCCATTCACGCCGGTGCGAAGGACCGGTATGGAGACGCGCTCGCCGCGCGAATCGTCAAGGAGGCGGCCCTTGAGCGTGTCTACGGGTTCGAGATTCTCCCTGCACCGTTCGTCGTGTCGCATTTGCAGCTGGGGTTGTTGCTCGAAAACCTCGGTGCGCCATTAGCCGCAACCGGGGGTGAGCGTGCGGGCGTATATCTCACCAACTCGCTGACGGGCTGGGAGCCGCCGACTGGGGCTAAGCAGCACCTGCTCTTTCAGGCCATCGAAGAAGAGCGCGACGCTGCTGATAAGGTGAAACGCGATGCGCCGATACTGGTGATCCTTGGAAACCCGCCATACAACGGCTTCGCGGGTGTCAGCACCGAGGAAGAAGGCGGGCTCGTCGAGCCCTACAAGCAGGCCCTCGCCAAGTGGGGCATCACCAAGAACTATCTTGACGACCTGTACGTGCGTTTCTTCCGGATCGCGGGACGCCGCATTGCCGAGGGCACGAAGCGAGGCATCGTCTGCTACATCTCCAACCACTCGTACTTGGAGGACCCGTCGTATGTTGTCATGCGTCAGCACCTCCTCAGCGGGTTCGACAAGGTGTGGGTTGATGAGATGAACGGCGATAGCCGCGAGACCGGCAAGACAACGCCGGATGGTAAACTTGATCCGAGCATCTTCTCGACATCGTTCAACAAGGATGGCATTCGGGTCGGCACGGCCATCACGCTATGGGCCAGAAAGGTGACGACATCTGGCGCGCCTGAAGTGTGGTTCCGGCAGTTCTGGGGGACGGAGAAGCGGGCCAACGTGCTGGAGAGCCTGCACGCCAAACCTTTCGGCGCAGATTACGAGCAGATCATTCCGAATGACGCAAATTGGCACACGTTACGCCCCTGGACCGTGACGGACGCGTGGGCTCAATGGCCGAGGGTTTCAGACCTGTCAGCCATCCACCCAATGCTCGGGCTGAACGAGAACCGCGGCGCGGCGCTATTCGACCTGGACAAGAGCGCCCTCCGAACCCGAATGCGTGCCTACTATGACCCTAAGATCCCGTTCGATGACGTGTCGCTACCGCGCGGCCTCGTGAAGGATGCGGCGCGGTTCAAAGCCAAGGCGATCCGTGAGCGCCTTCTAAACGACAGTGCCTACTCGGAAGTGAGACTGAGACGCTTCTGGTTCAAGCCTGGGGATCTCCGATGGGCTTACGTTGAACCATTGGCGAAGCTGTGGAACGAGGGGCGGCAGGAGTTACAGAGCCACGCGACCGACGAAAGCGAGTTTCTACTGGTGCGACGGCGAGCCCCGCGGGCGCGTGACGGGGCGGCGTTTTTCTACAGTCGCTACTTGGCGGACCAGCACGCGTTGGACACTGACGCCTACTTCATCCCTCTGCGTCTTGCGACAGCCGCGGGGAAGAAAGTGGGTGCGCAGGCCGATCTTTTCCCATCCGCCGCTCCCCAATCCCGGCCGAATCTGTCCGATCTGGCGAAGTTCTACCTGAAGTCGGTCGGCGTCACCGACCCGGATGGGGATGACGAGGCGGCGGAGTTGCTCTGGATGCACGTCTTGGCGTGCGGATACGCGCCGGCCTACGTCGCAGAGAACGTGAGTGGGCTCAAGATGGACTGGCCGCGCATTCCATTACCCGATACGCGGATTCTGCTGAGCGCGTCCGCAAAGCTGGGGCGAACGGTCGCTGGCTTGCTTGATGTGGAGCAGGCCGTCGACGGGGTGACTGTGGGCGTGCTGCGGGAAGAGATGAGGCTAATAGGCCTCCTAAGGCGCGCGGACGGAGCCGGCAGCCCGGTGGACTTAGGGCTACGGGCGGCATGGGGCTACCTCGCCCAGCGTGGGATTGTCATGCCGGCAACCAGGAACCGATGGTCCGGGAGTACACGGCCGAAGAGCTCGCTGCGCTGGCTGGGGGTGGGTCAGCGCTTGGCATGTCACTGGGTAACATGCTGGCGTGCCTCGGCAGTCGGACCTGCGACGTTCCGCTCAACCAGACAACCGTCTGGAGCAACATTCCTCAGCGGGTCTGGACCTACACTATCGGCGGTCATCAGGTGCTCAAGAAGTGGCTCAGCTCAGCTATCGCGCCTGGGCGGATCTGGGGCGTGACTTGACTACCGCCGAGGCTCTCGACGTGCTGCAGATCGCCCGACGACTCGTGGCGGTTCTGCTCTTGGAGCCGGGGCTCGACGGTTCCTATGCAGCAGCCAAGTCCAGCTTTTGGAGCGCCCCAGTGCCCGGGTCACTATGACCAGATAGTCGCAGCAAGCACGGGTGCTCTCAGAGCACTCTGGCGAACGCGGCTAGAGTCCAGGGCTTAGCCTGGGTTGCTTCGTCAACTCGCCCAGGCTGAAGTCTTCCCGCCGCTGCGGATTCTCGATCCGAAAGACTCGCTCGAAGTTGCGGCCGCCCGTTTGGACCCTTACCTTGACGTGGTAGCGCCCCTTCTCTAGAGGAAAGTCCTCTTCGGACTTCACCTGACTCCACCCGATGATTCCGTTGTGCCAACCTCGGCACGTCTCCTCCGATGGTTTGCGCCAAAGCACGTCCAAGACCTCGAACGAGCCTGGCCCGATATCCACGTAGTCTCGCTCCCGCCCCGGATCCCGCACGAGCAGCGGCTGACCGTTGCCGTCAAGGCCACCGAATGCTACTGGCTCAGGAGTGCTTGCCCAGCGACCTTTCATCCGCCGCCCCTGCGGAAAGATAGGCGTGTTGTCTTGGTGAAGGAACGTGATATAAGCACGGCAGAGAAGGCCTGGGTGCCGGTCCATTAGCCAGCTGAGCGGCCACACGGAAGAGCTTTACTGTGCACCTTAACGCGCAGAAACGCCCCCAGATAGGAGTCGTTCCGGGGATCTTCGATCTTAAAGATGAGCCTGGGCCGTCGCCAACTGTCAACCCACAGGACGAGCAAGACTGAAGCAAGAGCACTCAAGAGCGCGAACAGAAACGACGCGGCTAATTGAGTGTCAGACATCCGTGGGATTCAGCCTCCGCTTGGCGACCTCTGTCCAGTTACCAACTCGCTCGGACGTACCCCTTCCGCTCATCCAGTCCCCGAGGCCATCGACGGCTCAACGCGGACTATTTCCGCATCGTGTTCGCGCTCACCGGGCACGTTGGCGCACGTCGTGATCGTGACGGTGTTGGAACCGCCGGTCCCCCATCGCGGTGACACCCCGTCGCCATTAACCTTTAGGCCACTTCCGGTCCCGGCGTGGGTAGTGTAACGCGCGTTTGTCAGTCAGCGGTCAAAGCCCGCCAGCTTTGAGCCGGTGGGGGCGCCGCCCGGCTCTGAGCCACCCTCCCGCCGTTCACTCACGGGAGTGTCCGGGTTAGCCTCGTGGGGGCTGCACCTCCTTCCTTGGTCGGTAACAGATCGGCCAGGGCGACTGGCTCGTCGCAAATGCGGGCAGAGGCCCCGGGTCCTACGCGGCTGCAGGGCAAGCGAGATGAACCATGCTGGTTGAGCGGCTATAGCGATTACGGCGACGAACGCAAGAATCACGACGACCCAACGCATGATTCCTCCAACCCTAGGGTTGAACCGCCCCGGGACTTGTAGAGACTCCGTTTATTGGGGAAACTGCCAGCGGAGCTGGCTGCGTCTGATCGTAATAGATCGCCTCGAACTCTGCGGGCGGGATCATGCCGAGCTGCCGTGGAGCCGGCGGCGGTTGAACCAATCGACGTATTCCAGGGTGGCGTGGTCGACGCCGTCGAGACCGATCCACGGCCCCGGTGCCGGACCGGTTCGGCCTTGTACAGGCCGTTGAAGGACTCGGCGAGCGCATTGTCGTAGCTATCCCCGCGTGATCCAACCGACGCTACCACGCCGGCCTCGGCGAATCGGCGTCCACTTTCCATCGATTCCCTTTCTCAATACGGTGGAGTCTCGTATCCTGATTGCCCTGAGATGACGACGGGCATCCACAGGCCGTCAACTCCAGAAAAGACGAAGCCACCCAAATAGGACGCTTCGCCCGGAGGAGGGCGGGTCCTATTTGTTTGCCCTCCGAGGGGATGACGGAAGGGCGAATGGCAAGATGGCCGAGAGGCCGCGGTGATTGGCGTCTAGCTGCCGACAAGCGTGCCTTGAGGCCCAGGCTGATACGCACTGGGCTTGATGCCCAAAGTGATGCCCAAGGGAATGAACGTCACCGAACTGACGTGAACTCACGTGCACAACAACACGCGTCACTCTGTCTGTGATGGACGCCCTCGAACGGCCCTGAACGGCAGTTAACGAATTCCTAAACCGTGTGCGGGAGTTCGAGTCTCCCCGGGGGTACCGAGAACTGCGCACAAGCGCAGGTCTAACGCGGATCCCCGTCGCCGAGCACCTCGCCCTCGCCGGGCTGGGTCGGCGTCGAGGTCGTCGCCATGGTCGCCACCTCCCACTCCAAGGTGGCGGATACATCACTCTGGGCGCCGGGAATAGCAAGGCACTTGGGTGGGAGCAGAGCGCGCTATCGTGACACGAGCGCGAGCCGTGCGCCCAGCGTCCTGCTCGGATCGAGCGAGCCGCCGCTGCCCGCCGTCGTAAGGGTCGCCGCGTAAGGTGATGCACCGCGATCCGCCAGCCAGGGGATCAGCGGGCTGCTCGCTGCTTGGGGCGCCAACAGCTCAAGCGTGTGCGGGCCGATGGTGAACCGTACTCCGCTGGCGGCCAGGTCGGACCGGACGACGAGCTCGGCTGGGCGGCCGAGAGCCTGCTCGTACCAACCTCGCGCCGTGGCGACCTCATGGACGGCGACCGTGAGGACACCGATTCCGGCGACCCCGTTGGGATGCCGGTTCTGGCTAGGCACACGCTCCTCTCGCGGAGTCTCATCCCGGATCAGGAACGGCGCCACGCCCTTAAAGGCGTTGCGAGGAATCGACAGCACCCACTTGAGGTGGTAGCCGTCGGGGCGCACGCGCGAGAGTGGCGAGGGATCGTCGATAGCCACGCCCGCTCGCCGAAAGGTCGCCGTGTCGCCCGGCAGATCATCGGTCTGCATGCAGAAATCCACGAGTCCGCCGCCTTTCTGGAGCGGCAGCCACCACCGATGTTCGGGGCTCGATTCGAAGAAGGCCATCAGCTCGATGTAGGAGCCATCGGCCAGCCCGATTAGTGCGTTGTGGGTCCCTACCGGGTGGCGCCCGCCAGGCACCACGACGAAGCCGAGCGCTTCGTAGACCCCCTGAGCGATAACCAGGTCGGGGACAGCGATGACGACGTGGTCGATGCCCCGCAACATATCAGGCCCCTCGGCGCGTCGCTTTGGACCCTTCGCATCGTACAGCAGCTAATACCCGCTTCTGGTCCCATCTCTGACCCGGCCAGTCTGCGAGGTCGAGTTCACGGAGTGGACGTCGCGCTCCGGCGAGCTGCGCCAACCGTCGTTCAAGGGCCTACGCCGGGACGAGCCCGCAGAGGAAGTGGTGCGCGAAGACGCCTTGGGCTTGGAGAGACGATCCGGCGCCTAGGTAGTGGCCTTCAGGAACAGACGCCACCGCGCCTCATCCCAACCCACGGCCACCTCGTTGCCTGCGCGGACCAGCGGCGTCACGAGCCGAAGCGGGTTGGCCTCCAGCAGGGGGAGGACCTGGCCCTCAGAGTGCTTGGCGAGTGAGACATTCCGTTCCGTGGGCCGCCGGCCAGGCTGGTCCAGCAAGGCTCCCCAACCGTACTTCTGACCAAAGCGGCGTAGCTCACCCGGCGATACCGGGCGTTGCTCCAGATCCACAAAATGCACTTTGATGCGTCGCTCCTTGAAGAACCGAAGGGCCTTCTTCGTCGCGTTGCAGTGCTTGGTCCCGAACACCTGCACTTCCATCGAAGGTGGTTCCTCCCCCTCTTCGCGAGCTGCGCAACAGTCAGTGATCCATTGTGACAGACCGTGAGCCGCTAGGAGGGAGCGGACTGCCGGGCGGCTCTAATCCCAAGCGTGGACCGCCCACGATCACCTGATGGTCGCGGGGTGCGCCGCTCGGCTTCGCGGCCAGGAATGCGGCTCGTCTAGGTTACGGCCCGCAGCTTGCCCGAAATGTCGACCGCGCGGGGATGCTGCAGCAGTGTGTCAGTGGCGAACAGCACGTAGCCGTTTGACGTGGGCTTTGTACGAGCTGTTGTGCTGCACGATCTCCGCCGGAATGAGGACGGCAGCGAGCACCGCAAACTCGAGTCAAAAAGGACAAGAGCCAGGTCGTCGAAGTCGAGGACCGAATCACCGAGAGCTGCCGCTGAGGACGCAATCGCGCGGTGCAGGCCTTCACTCAGGCCAGTCGGAACACTACTAGCGTTGCTGCAAGGGCGATAGTGCTCCAAGAAAGCGCGCGAAGCGCCTGCTCGATGGGCTGCAGCAGCCATTGCTTGTTAATGGCTTGGGATCCGCCGTGCAGGGTCAGTTGGCCTGTGGCGGACGTCGCGCGCCGGCGTATCAGGCGAGCTCGGTTGCTGAGGCTGCGCTGCGCAGATGTGAGGCCGAAGGCCACAGCGCTGGCAAGCGCAGCCGCAACGCTAAGTTCGCTCGCTTGAGCCACATATGAGGTTAGGACTGGAAAGCTGCCCCAAGCCGCGGCGAAGCCCGCATCCGTGTGGACGACGCCACCGAACCATTCGAGGTCGTACGCCAGCACAAGAAAGACGCCCAGGACGATGAAGGGTGCCAGCGTCCACCCAACCTGGGTCACGCCGAGACCGCCTAGCACCACTGCGCCGCCCAAGCCGAGAGCCGAGGCCACTAACAGCACGTGGCTGGGGATCGACGTCCCCAGCGGGCGCCCGTGCACCTCGTCCAGAGCGTGCGCCGCAATGCCGACCGCTAGGAAAAACGCAATCACCGTGGCCGCCAGGCGTTCCGCGCTCACGCGAGGCGCAAGACACGCCCCGATCACCACGTAGGAGAGGTGCCAAGCAGTGTATGGCGGGTGAAGCAAGGTCCACACCTCGCGCAATGCACCTGGGCCGAGGGCATAGTAGGCGGGCAGGGTTTCGGTTTCAGGCTTCAGCCTTGCGCCCCCACATGACGAGCCCTCCCCCCAAGCTCAAGACTCGGAAATTCACTCCAGCGAGCCCCGCTGCACGCCAGGCGTAGAGTGTCCAGGGCAAGGGGTAGCAACGGTAATGGCGTGAGATGCTCGGCCCGAGAAAGCGGCCCACTTCATACCAGGCCCGACCGCCCAGCGAGCCTCCAATCGGCAAGATCAAACGCGTATAGAGCCACCATAAACTGCGCCAAAAGGGATTGGGAGGAACAAAAAACTCCAGGCTCGCCATGACGCCGCCCGGCTTGACCACGCGAGCCATTTCCCTGAGTGCAGCTGCCGGTTCTGACACGTAGCGCAACAGATACGTGAACGTGAGCGCGTCGAACACATTGTCGGGAAAAGGGAGTTGCTCCCCCCGAGCCCTGACGAGGTGTACCCGGCCTGCGTAGCTCGACCGCAGTATCTTGAGCTGACCTTGTCGCAACATCGGTTCGCTTATATCTAGCCCGGTGATCTTCGCACCGCTGTTCTCGGCCAATAGCAGAGCAACCCCAGCCGTACCGGTGGCGACATCGAGGACTCGGGCCGGTTCGGCAGCAAGCACCTGCTTAACCATGGTGTTTCGCCACCGTTGGTTTTGGCCACAGGAAAGAATCTCGGCCAAGAGGTCATAACGTTTGGGAAGGCCGCTGAACAGGTTGAGCGCGAACGAACCTGGGTCGCCTACGGATACCACGCCAATGGTGCTCCAGATTTCAGCGTCAGCGAAGAGGTGTCGGCCCTTTCTCCGGAGATCCGCGTGCTACGTACTTCGCCGCAGGCACCACATCATAGTTCTTCGGAAACTTCTCATGTTCAAATGCCCCACGCGGACCTGACGGTGCAAGCCACCTGCCTGCGCTTCGTAAGAAAGAGGACAGGGGTCCTCCAGGATGCTGGGTGCCACGCCACACTATGGGAGAATGGTGTTGGGGTCCTCTAGAGGCACACGATCTCGGACTCAGCTCGACGCAATTGGCCTTTTTGGGAGGTGACCCGTCGGCAGCCAACGCGTGCCATCGAATAAACCGCTCGCCAGTGGGAAGTTCCGTGCGCAGTAGGGCGATTTTCGCACGGAGTTCCCAGGCAGCCTGACTCCCGCCCCCTCCGGTCACTCGTAGACGAATTGGGTTCCGCGGCTCACAAGATGATAGTCGGGGATGTGAACCTTCCGCTCCGGATCGTATGTGGCTTGCCCTATCTTATAGGCGCGCTTTCCATGGCGCTCAATAATGGATATCACAGCGTCGGCTTCCGGTGCGGGGACAACCAAACAGAACCCGATTCCCATATTGAAGACATGGAACATCTCTGGGTGGGCGACGCCGCCGTGCTCTTTGATCAGCTCAAAGATGGCAGGTATTGGTGGAAGGTTGTCGATGACGTACCCCGTGGTCTCGGACTTAACCCTTGTGAGGTTCAAGAATCCATCGCTGGTGATGTGCACGAGCGCTTTGACGTCAAAGCCCGATTCAAGGATCTCCATCGCTTCTGCGACGTAAATGTTGGTTGGGCAGAGCAGCTCTTTGCCCAGGGGGCGGGTAAGGCCGGGCGGCGTGTCGTTTAACGAGAGGTGGCCATCCCGCAGGAGCGCTTTACGCGCGAGGGTTATCCCGTTGCTATGGATCCCGCTACTTTCGATGCCGACAATAACATCGCCTGGCTTGATGTGTTCGCCGACGATGATTTTGTCCAGTTGAACCAGCCCCACGGCGGTACCCGCGATATCGAAACCCGAGTCCTCCCTTTCCCCCTTAATGAGGTCGCGGACTTGGGCCATTTCGCCGCCAGAGATTGAGATGTTCGCTATGCGGGCCCCTTCGCACAGGCCTTCCGCGATCTGATCTACCACGTTCGGGTCGAGCCGCTGGATGGCTATGGAGTCAACCATGGAAAGGGGCCGCGCGCCGACGCAGATAACGTCGTTCACGTTCATGGCCACACAGTCGATTCCGACGGTTGAGTAGTCGTCCAACATTTGCGCGATGAGGACCTTAGTGCCCACGCCGTCGGTTGATATAGCGAGACCGAGACCGGCCCCAATTTCAATGACGTTAGCGAAGTAGCCGATCTCAAGGTGAACCTTGCCGACTCCCTCGGTCGGCCATGTCCTCGTGATCCTTTCGGTTAGCTTGCGGAGGGCCGCCTCCTCGTGCTCGGTGTTGACTCCGGCTTCCACGTAGGTGGTTGATGCAGTACTCATCGGGACTCCTCACCCACCGTTGGATTTGCAGCAGCAACGGGCTGCACCGTTACCACCTCTAGATTCCTTATTCTATTTCTTCTACTTCCCCGGGCGAGCAATGCTCCCAGATCGAGACAGGATTGAGGCGCAGGTTTCGCGGGGACAAACGCTTTGAGGCACCGATCTGGCTCCCCGCAGAGGGGGAAAATCCGAACTTTTTTCACTCTCGCCGTGTTTGTAGGCCCAAATGACGACTGGAAATCGCCCCGTGGGCCGATTTTTTCATGACCTTGAAGACCTCAAATCACCCTACCGGACCCGCCCATCCGCCGAAAAGCGCCCGTCGGCAAGCCCCGTCGCAATCCTGTCGCGCTAGCGCGCGAATGGGATGCATTGCTCGCAGTCGGAACCGTTCCTTCGCGGGCGGAGCTGGCTCGCAGATCAGAGGGCCCGGGCATCCCTCATTTCTCTACCCTGTGCGTGGGGGCGCTGGTAGCGGAGGAGGACGACCCCGTTGCCGAAGGTCCGGGTCTCAGCGAGTTGGAGATTGATCTTGGCGTCTGATATCTGGAACAGGGGCTTGCCCTGCCCAATGACGATCGGGTGGACATAGAGCCGGTACTCGTCGATCAGGTCGTGTCGCATGAAGGCCGCGGCGAGGTCGGCCCCGCCGAGCACCAGGTCTCCACCGGGCTGTGCCTTGAGCTCCAGGACCTCCTCGACGACGAGGTCTCGGACCACCGTGGTGTTCCAGTCGGCCCGCTCCAGAGTCCTGGAGAACACGATCTTGGGCATGTCCCGCCAGATTCGCGCGAACTCGACCATGGGCCCGGTACTCGAGGGGTCGGTGTCTGCCGTCGGCCAGAATCCGGCCATCAGGTCATAGGTGACACGTCCGTTCAGGAAGGCGCCCATCGCGCTGAGCTGCTCGTTGAAGTGGCGGTGCAGCTCGTCATCGACCATGTGCCAATCGAGCTCGCGGTTCGGTCCCTCAATGAAGCCATCAACAGACACCGACATCATCAAGATGATCTTTCTCATTGCGGTTCCCTCCGAAGTCGTCCAGGTTCGCTGCCAGCGAGGGGTGTGGTCACGGCTGACCTCCGTTCCACCCTGACGCTCAGGCCAGGCTGGTCGGCTGCTAGTGGCGGCAGGAGATGCGACAACAACTGCTCTGCGCTCATACGGTGGACACGACCGTTTGGGCCGGTTCGTGTCCAGACGTCGCCCTCCTTGACGTGGCTCCACGTCTGACCATGTAAGGTCGTGATGTAGATCACGTAGTCAGTGTTCTTAGCCATGTTGTGGTCTCCTGTTAGGTACTCGGCCGCCCCGTCGTCGTGCGCAGTGACAACTTACCAGAACGCAGCGTTCGTGAGGCGCGGATGGCGTGGGGCGGGAGAAGTACTCCTCAAAGGCAACTTGAGCGGGCTCCGTCCCCGCGTGCCCACCCAAGAAACAGATTGCCGTAGTAGAAGGCGATTCAGACGTTTCCAACCATTGCTATCAGGAGAGGCCTTTACATCTCGGCGGACGTGATTGGCTTGATCACCGGGCTGCCCGTGATCGCGGGCTGGGTCGGGAGCGCACTGGCGGCCTGGATTCCGTGGTGGCCGTTCTAGCTCAGCGCCGCTCATTTTCACGATGCGTTTTAGCTCAGCTAAGCTAACAACTGTGTCGCTGCCGGCGTGGTCAGATCGCGGGTCAGGAGCTCGCGGCCGGTATGGAAGCGTAGTGCAGACGGGAGGCCAGGGGCCATGACGGATCCAAGCGTCCAGAACTACATCGACGCGATCCCAGCGACGCATAGGCCGCTCTTCGATCGCCTACAGTCGCTCATCTTCGAGCTCTATCCGGACGCCGAGATCGTGATCTCGTACGGGATACCTACCTACAAGGTAGGACGCGGACGCGTTTACCTCGGGCGGTGGAAGAACGGGGTGTCGCTCCACGCCATCGATATCGAGCCGTTCAAGCAGCGTCACCCCTCCATCAAGACCGGGAAGGGGAGCCTCAACTTCAAGCTCACCGACGAGCTGCCCGAGGCCGACATTCGCGACGTAATCGAGCGAGCGATCAGCCGGTCATAAGCTCATTAGAGGCGGCGGCCGAATCTCCGGCCGCCGCTTGGCGTGATTGACCCAAAAGTGCGTGAGAGCCGGCGGTGGTATCGCTCAAACCTCAAGGGTTCTTTGAGATTTCCATGACCTTGGCTCCCCGAGCAGGTGTCGGAGCAACACTACTAGAGAACCCGCACGCGGGCCAAGCTCTCGTGACCCCAGCTCTCGCGCTGCCGAACGAACAAGAACTCGCGCTCGTCTGAGGTGCACGCCCGCCCGACTGTGGTTTCCGCGTGAAAACGGACCCACTTTTACGCCTGAAAAGGGAGCCATCCTGCTGGCGTCGTGCGGCTCATGTTAGTCCTCCTTTGGCACCTTTGGCACCTTTGGCACCTTTGGCACCTTTGGCACCTTTGGCACGGTGGTGCGCTTGTCCTTGAGCCGGTAGCTGGGTCCGTTCATTGCGAAAATGTGGCTCTGGTGAAGGAGCCGAGCCAGAATCGCTGAGGCGATCACTTCGTCGCCGAAGACCTTGCCCCATCCATCGAAGCTCACGTTGCTCGTGATGATGATCGAGCCCTTGGTGTAGCGCGTCGCCACCAACTGGAAGAACAGGTTGGCCCGTCTGCCGTCGAAAGGCAGATATCCCAGCTCGTCGATTACCAACAGGTCGAGGCGACGGAGCCGGTCGAGCAGCTTGCCCAGCGTCTGGGTAATCTCGGCGGCTGCCAATTGGTCGAGCAAGTCCGCCGCGGCGGTGAAGAGCACACTCCGCCGTGCTGCGTAGGCTTGGAGGGCGAGAGGGACAGGGAGGTGTGTCTTTCTCACTCCTGGCCCACCGATAAAGAGCACGTTGGCGGCCTGGTCGATGAACGAGAGATTGGCAAGCTCCCGCACCCGCGCGGCCGAGAGGCCGGGCTGGAAGCTGAAGTCGAACTCTTCCAGCGTGCGGAACATGGAGAACCGCGCGCGATGCACCCGCGCGTTGACCGAGCGATCCGTCTTGTCAGCCAGCTCCGCTTCGACCAGACGGGCCAGGTACGTCGTGTAGGACGACTCGCTCTGGGCAGCTGCCTCCCCTTCGGTCTCGAAGTGGCTCGCCATGGCGTGCAGCCCGAGCTGGATGAGCTGGTCTTTGAGCGCGTGGCTCTCGGCCATCATCGCCCGGCCTCCCAGAGCAGCTGCTGGTAGGGACGCAGATCGGCTCGCACCGCGACGCGGGGCAGCGACGCTGCCTGGTCGGCTGGGCGCCCTGGATCCACCGCCTGGGGCACCGCGCGGCTCTCCAGTAGCCCGCGAATGAAGGCGTGAGAGTACGTCTTGTGCTCGCGCGCCAGCGCGAAGGCGCGACGCATGCTGCGCTCGTCGTAGAGACTGGCCAGCTCCATGACCCCACGGAGATGTTCGGCGGGATTGTGGGTGTGTTGGAGCTGCAGGCCTTCCAGGAAATCGTCCCGTTCGAAACGCGTCAGCTCCTCTTGGGAAATGCGCGAAGCTGGTCCAGGCGCTGCCCTTGATGAACTGCTGCTCCAGGTAGAAGAACGGCTTCTCCACCTCGCCCTTCGTCTGGGCTCGCCGTACCTGGCAGGCGCGCGGCTGCACGCGATAGTGGCCCATCAACTCGAGGAACTGCGGGTTCCAGCGGAAGTGGGAAAGAACCGCCCCACTACGCTCTGGCCCAGTACGAATTGGCTCAAAAGGTTGTTCGCGTGCATCGGCGTGGGCTTTCGCCAACTCGCTGCGCGTGCCTCCCCTTATCATTTCATTCAGCTTGCGCTTATACAGTGATCCAGTTATGCTCGACTTGAGTCCGAATGAATTCAGGGAGGGCCGATATCAAAGCCTGCATCCATTCTCCGTCACGGTCGGAACACCGGTTTATACACACGATGGCGCAAAGATCGGTAAGGTGAAGGAGGTCCGTGGCGAGGCATTCAAGGTCGAGACCGGCCTCTTTCAGAGGGATTACTGGCTCGCTGCCGACAGCGTTGCGGAAGCGGTCCCGGACGTGCCCGTCACGTTAGCCGTGGACAAGAATCAAATCGACACCAAGAAAATCAACGAACCGCAGTCGGCCTGAGCAAAGCTCGCCGCCTCTACTACTCTTCCAACAGCGAATACCTGCAGGGAAACCACGCTCGATCAACCCTCTGCACTACAAAATGGGATCGCGTCTATGGGGCGTGCTCGCGGCCGTCGGCGTGTCCACCCCGAGCTGGTGGGGCAGTGTTTTGCTCGGGGCGCGCCCGAACCGTAGCCGTCGAGGCGCTTTGCTGGGCGGCAGTGATTGACCGTTGGTCATCCAAACGATAGCGGCCCCGGGGGGAAGCATGAGGAACACCGTTCATCAGGTCATCGTGATTGCGCTTGGCGTGGTCGTTTTGGTGGTTGCCTGCGCGCCCCAGGCTCCTTCGCCGGGCGATCAGGCAGGCGTGCGGCAGGCCGTGCGGCCCAGCTTGCTGAGGATTGCGATGGCGGCGGATGTCCCTCAGTTCAGCATCAAGCTCGGGCCCGACTATTCCAAGATCGTTAACCATCTGGTCAACGTCAATCTCGCGAAAGTGGACCATCGAGACGTCACCTACCCGTACCTGCTTGACAAGCTTCCGAGCCAGGATGATGGCACATGGCTGGTCAACGCCGACGGCACGATGCGGACAACACTCCGCCTTCGGCCCGGGATCAGCTGGCACGACGGCCAACCGCTCACCGCTTACGACATCGCCTTCGCACACCGCGTCTACGCAGACCCGGAGATCCCCAGCCAACAGCCCATAGAGCGGATCATCGACAGCGTGGTGCCGCGCGACGACCGGACGGCGGAGGTTATCTGGCGCGAGCCGCACTTCCGAGCGGGTGCCCCTGAGGAGCGCGATCTAGTTCCCCTGCCACGCCACCTGCTCGAGTCCCTGTTTAACAGAGACAAGCAAGCCTTCATGAATAGCCCATTCTGGACCAGTGAAGAATACGTGAGTGCCGGACCGTACCGGGTGCGCGAGCGCGACCTCGGGGTCGGCGTCACCCTCGCGGCCAACCCCGACTTCTTTCTGGGAAAACCGCACATCGATACCGTCCGTCTGGAGATCGTCCTGGATAAGAACGCGATCATCGCTCGCCTGCTATCGGGGGCGATCGACTTCAGTGAAGACATCACGCCTGAGCAGGCGGCGGTGCTGCGTGAGCAATGGCAGGGAGGGGGCGTCGTGTACGTCTCCTTCTACGCGGTCCAGTCCGTTCGGCCGCAGTTCCGCGACGTGCACAATCATCAGCCCGCACTGAGAGACGTGCGTGTCCGACGCGCGATGATGCATGCCATCGACCGAGACGCCATCGCTGCGGCCATGACCTCCGGCCTCTCGACGGCGGCTGATACGTACTACTCCCGGGAGAATCGCCTGTACCCGCGCATCGAGCAAGCCATCGCCAGGTACCCTTACGACGTCCGTCGAGCCGAAGCCCTGCTAGTGGAGGCGGGCTGGTCGCGCGGCGCGGATAGCATGCTTCGTAATGCCACCGGCCGGCCGTTTGACCTAGAGTGCACTGGCAGCGCAGCCCGCTTCGCGACCTGCGTGCCGGTCATCGACTACTGGAAGCGCATCGGGATCGACGGGCGAGCCGTGCCCCTGCCACAGGTGCGTGACCCCGAGCTGACCGCCAGCTTTCCCGGCGTTCAAATCGACGGCGGCATGCCAGGACCGACTAACGTCGTGACGATGTCGAGCGTCGAGGTGCCGACACCCGTGAATCGATGGTCGGGCCGCAATGCAGGGAGCTATGTGAACCCGGAGCTGGACGATCTGCTGTTCCGTCTCGGCACCTCGCTCAACGGAACTGAACGCGACGATCTCATGGTCGCAGTCGAACGCGTTATGACCCTGGAGCTGCCCAAAGGGGCCATCTTCTACGCGACGCCGGTGGCGGCAGGCGCGTCTCATGTGAAGGGTATAAAAGGCTACGGTGTCGGAGGCACGCCATCCTACACCTACAACGGCTGGGAGTGGACCGTCGAATAGCACAGGGAGGTCACCATGAGCGCTCTGAATAGGCCCGCAATCCTCACGATGGTTGCTGTTTTCGTGACGCTCGCGGCGTGTGGGCCAGCGCAATCGCCTCTAGCGGAGCGCGGGTCCGACAGCGTTCCGCTGAAGCAGATGGTGCTGCGGGTCGCCGACGAGCGCGACGACCCGGATCTGGCCCATCGGTTCGGCGACGGAAGCGGAGGCGGGATCAACTACATGATCAATGCCTTCCTTGCCCGCACTGACGATAGGGGCGTTCTCGGACCGTACCTCACCGTGAAACTCCCGAGCCAGGACGACGGCACTTGGGTGATCAGCCCGGACGGGACGATGCAGACTATCTGGACGATCCGACCGGACGCCAGGTGGCACGACGGCCAGCCGCTCACATCCCACGACATCGTCTTTGCCCACAAGGTGTACTTGGACAACGATATTCCAGTGCCAGATCGAACACCGGAACGCTACATTAGCAGCATCACTCCCCGCGACGATAGGACCTTCGAGGTGAACTGGCGCCAACTGTTCTTCGGGGCCGCGCAGCCAAGGGAGCCGGACCTCGAGCCCCTGCCGCGACACTTGCTGGAAGATCTTTACAACACCAGCGACAAGCAAGCGTTCGTCAACCACAGGTTCTGGACGACCGAGGAATACGTCGGCCTGGGGCCCTACCGTGTCGCCAAGCGCGAGCAGGACGTGCGCGTCACCCTGGCGGCAAACCCGTACTTCTTCCTCGGGACGCCGAGGATCGACATCATCGAGTTCACATTCTCCGACCAGCGAGCCGTGGTCGCTCGCCTCCTGGCAGGCGATATCGATTTCGCCGAGCACGCGGTGATAACCACCGAGCAAGCAGCGGTCCTACGAGACCAGTGGAACGACGCCAACGAGGGCAAGGTCTTCTCGACCATGTGGCAGGCCCAGGTATTAGTGTTCCAGCAGGCCGACGTCCCCGTCGACCCTCAGCCCGCGTTGAGGGATGTTCGCGTGCGACGAGCTTTGATCCACGCCGTTGACCGGGAGGCGATCGGATCGCTGGCGACGAACGGGTTCTCGATGGCCACCGATGTGAACATGACTCGCACGCACCTGCTGTTCCAGAGGATGGAGGCGGCAGCCGCAAAGTATGCGTACGACATTCGTCGGGCCGAGCAGCTGCTGAACGAGGCCGGCTGGGTCCGAGGTACTGACGGCATGGTCCATAATGCCGCTGGCACGCTCTTAGACCTCCAGATGTACGGGTCCCCGCGGGATGCGGGCGGCAATATTCCAGCCGCCTTCGTCGACTTCTGGAAGCGGGTGGGCATTGACGCTAAGGTCATCCAAGTGTCACGTGCGCAACATGACGACCCGCAGTACCGGGCCAACTTTCCCGGAGCACAGCTGCAATCGAAACCGCCTTTCCAGTACCACGACCTGATCCGGGCAGAGCTTCCCACCGAGCAGAACCGGTGGAACGGCCGCAACGTGGTCAGTTGGGTGAACCAGGAGTATGAGGCGGCGTTTGCTCGGTTCAGCCAGTCCCTGAGTCTAGCGGAGCGCGAGGAAATGGCCGTCGAGTTAGAGCGGGTCATTACCATGGATGTCGGCCAGCCACGTCTGTTCTACCAGGTGAGACCGGGCGCTGCTCGCAACAACGTCGAGGGCATCAAGGAGCATAGCCTGGGCCACAGCCCGACGTACCTCTGGAACATCCTGGAATGGAGGGTGACGTAAGCGGATCGAGACCGTGTGCATGGCCGACGGAGCTTTACCACTGCAACTGCTGCTGATAGACTGCGGACGGTTTCATACGAGAGGAGGATGAGATGGAGCTCGCGGAAGTCAAAGATATCGAAGCATTCGATCGGTGGCTGTCAGAGCACAATGTCAAGGGCATCTGGGACCGCGACGGCGACTCAACGGAGCTCGAGCCGTTCCTGTGGAAATGGGACGAGCTCTACACAGCCCTAGTAAAGGCGGCGGACTTCTTCGCCGTCGGCTTCGGAGGCCGAAGAAACATCAACCTCATCAACCCGACCGTAGGCCGTCGGCGGCCGACGCACACGATGTCGGGGTCACTCCAGTACCTCATGCCCGGCGACATCGCGCAGAGCCACAAACATATGGCAACCACCTGCCGATGGGTCATCAACGGCGACCCGGGTGCCTTCTCCGTGATGGATGGGGAGGCGTTCCCCCTCCTGGAGGGCGATCTCCTGGTCGCGCCGCCGTACGCCTGGCACGGCCACTACCACGACGGCGAAAAGCCCATGATCTGGCTTACGGCTACCTCAGAGCTCCTCCGCCTCAATCACGGGCCGGCCGGCGCCACGTACCCAGAGCGCATTCAGCCGGCGGACAAGCCCGAAGGGTGGTGGTCGAGTGTTATGTCCGGGCCGACCCGTCCAGAGTCGGCGAAGCACGGGTTCCTGCGGCCGCCGTACCGATATAAGTGGCCCGACACGCATGCGGCGCTGATGGCTCTCAAGGAACGAGAGGAATCGGACCCCTACGACGGTATCAGGCTCGACTTCACGAATCCGCTGGACGGTGGACCGACATTCAGCACCATGGCGGCGCGAGTCCAGCTCCTAACGCCGCGCGAGACTACCAAGGCGCATCGCCACAACTCGACGACCATCTACCAGGCATTCCGTGGACGCGGTGTGACCGTGGCCGACGGAAAGCGGCTGGAGTGGGCGCAGGGAGACATCTTCGTCGTCCCGCCGTGGGCGATTCATCACCACGAGAACCTTACGGCGGAAGACGCGATCCTCTACTCGCTCAGCGACGATCCGGTGTGGCGGGGCTTGGGCGTGTACTTCGAGGAGAACGATCCGGTCGAGGAACCAAGGGGCGCCCGCGTCCGAGAGGACTGACTCCTAGAGGGGTTCCTCGCGCAAAAGGGTTGGGAAGGGTGCGCCCTCCCGTGATGGCGAGCAAGCGTGATCTTGGAGGCGCTGAACATGGAGATCAAACACGGCGCGATCAGCGCGGACTCCCATGCGGCGTTCGACCGCGACGACTTCCTCTCCCGTATGTCGGCGACGAAGTGGGGAGACCGCATCCCCCAGGTCGTGGAGATGGAGGTCAACGGTCGTCGCATCCATCGCTGGAACATCTATGCGAAGCCGGCGCGCGCCGAGGGCTCCGGCGCCACATGCAACTGCCCCGCCCTGATGGGCGATCCTTTCCCCCATTTTCCAACCCGGTGGGAGGATGTTCCCAAGGCTGCTTATGATCCGGTGGCGCGCCTCGCGGCCCTCGACACGGACCGCGTCGACGCCGAAGTGGTGTTTCCCCCGTTCGGCCCCTTCGTTGAGATTGGCGACGTCGAGTTCGAGCTCGACGTGGTGCAGGCGTCCAACGACGCGCTCGGCGACTGGACGCGAGTCAGCGATCGCTATTTGCCGCTTGCCCTGATTCCCTACATGCAGGAGCCGAGGAACATCGTGCGGGAGCTCGAGCGCGCGGTCGAGGGTGGGAACCGGGGAGTCTACGTCCTCGGTGAGACTCCGAAATCGCTCCCCCACCTCACCGATCCCTACTGGTACCCGCTATGGGACGTGTGCCAGGCGCTCGATGTGCCGGTCAACTTCCACGGTTTTTCGGGGCTGAGCCTGGGAATCGAGCGACGCCACAAGTTCAGCGGGTACACGCCACGCTCGTCCCACTCTGCGTCAGTCACGCCATCATCCGTGACCGCCGGGCAAATTGTGCCGCAACTGATCTTTTCCGGTGTCGCGGAGGCTTTCCCACGGCTCAGGTTCGTCTTCGCGGAGATGGGGATCGGCGGCTTCTACTACGCGCTGACCACGTGCGACCACGAGTGGGAGGCCCGCGAGTTGTGGAAGGAGGGCCTGGACACGCGTCCGAGCGAGATCATGCGTCGGCAGATGCACGTGAACTTCTGGTTTGAAGCGGGCGGCGTCGAAATGCGGCACCATGTGGGCATCGACAACATCATGTGGGAGTCGGATTTTCCGCACGTGGCGTCGTTCTATCCTCGGTCCAGGGATGCAGCGGAGCGCGTGCTGACTGGAGTGCCCGAGGACGACCGCCGCAAGATGCTCTACGAGAATGCGTTGCGTGTTTACAGGCTTCGAGCTGAGGGTGGCGAATGAAGATGGCAGCCGCGGGAATTCGCGCGTGGCTGCCTGCTCCGTGTCGCTCTTGATGGCTGACCGCTGATGTTAGAGAGGTCGTATCGGTTCATCAGCGTCGACGACCACGTTCAGGAGACGCCCGACCTCTGGACGAGCAGGCTTTCGAAGAGCCGGTGGGGTGATCGCATCCCTCATCTCGAGCGCGACGATGGCGTCGAGCGCTGGGTGATGGACGGCCAGCTACTGCTCGACGGGCGTGTGGCGCGTGCGGGCGCGCTGATGTTAAATCGGAGCCGTGATCCGAGCCGCTGGGAGGACGTTCCACCGGCCGCCTATGTGCCAGCGGAGCGCCTGAAAGCGATGGACGCCGCCGGAGTCGACTACTCGGTGCTTTACCCCACAGTGGCGGGATTGGCGGGGGAGGCCTTTGGACGCCTTCACGATCCTGAGCTCGAGCGGAGCTGCGTGGAGGCCTACAACAACTGGCTGGTCGAGGAGTGGGCCGCCGTAAGCGACCGCTTCATACCCCAGTGCATCGTGCCGATCTGGCCCCCTGAGGCCACGGTGCGCGAGATCCGCCGGGCTGTAGCGATGGGACACCGGGGGGTTGTCTTCCCCTCGGTGCCGATGGATCTGCGCCAGGTGCCGCACATCAGCGGCCCTGAGTACGACGTCGTGTGGGCTACGTGCGAGGAGCTGGGCGTGCCGCTCTGTTTCCACGCGGGGGCCTCTCCCGGACTCCAATATCAACCGCGGCCGGGTCTAGCTTCCGCGATGGCCGACGCCCTGGATGCGGTGACAAGACCCGTATCGAGTGTGTTCGTTATCGGCCACATCTCTTTCTCAGGGTTGCTCCTGAGGCACCCCGGGCTGCGCGTCATCCTTGCCGAGAGCGCCCTCGGCTGGGGCGTGCTTTACATGGAGAAGGCCGACCACGAGTTTCGGCAGGACGGCCTCGCCCGTGAAGGCTACGAGTTGAAGCCATCCGAGATGTTCCATCGGCAGTGCTATTTCACGTCGTGGTTCGACGAGGTCGCTCCGTTCATTCCGCACGTGGGAGTGGACAAGATCCTCTGGTCCACCAATTTCCCGCTGGCGACCTCGACATGGCCCAGGACTCGGGACACGATCAACCGCTGCTTCGAGGGCGTGTCGACCGAGGATCGTGAACAGGTGCTGTGGAACAATGCGGCCACTCTCTACCGCATCTGAGTTGCTCCAGGCGACGGCGGGCACCTCATCCGTCAGATGAAAGGAGGCATCTTCGGGCCATTGTGGACGGTTAACCGATGGAACTTATCGTCAGAGCCGGTTCTTTCTTTCCAAACACCAAGGAGGATGGTCGATGCCGAAGCTCAAGCACGTCGCGATCGTGAGCAGTAATCCCCCTAGGATCGCTGAGTTCTATCAACAGCTCTTCGGTATGCGCGGAAACCCGAGAAGCGGCCGTGGCGGTGACGATGCAGCCTCCACCGCAGATGGGTATGTATGGCTGGCCGTGAACACGAGGCCGCCGGGAAGACAGGCAGGGTTGGATCACTTTGGTTTCGAAGTCGAGGACCTCGATCTGATCCAAGCTCGCCTCCAGGATGACTACCCGGCGATTCGAATTGCCAGGAGACCGCACCGCGGCTTTGCCGCCTATAGCTCGCACGACCCACTCGGCAACATCTTCGACCTTTCCCCTATCGAGATGCAGGACAAGGGCGCACATTACGCGAACCTGGCAGAGGACCAGCGCCACGCTCGCCGGATCTCGCATCTATTCTTGAGAACGGTTGAACCGGAAAAACTGGCGCGCTTCTATCAAGATATCTTGGAGCTTCGCGCGCAGGAGAAGGATCCCGAAGACCCCAACTACTACCTCACCGATGGCACGGTGACGCTTGTCGTCGCCCCCTGGCAGATTACCGACTACGATCATTCAGGGATCGAGCGGCCGGCCCTCGACCACATAGGGTTCGAAGTAGAGAGCATTGAAGCCTTCAAAGCGGACCTCGAGGAGTTGGCTGAGCGTCGGCCAGATTTGGCCCCCGCCCCTAAGAAGGAACGGGGCGAGGGAGATGCCCGTATGAAGCTCCTCGCGACCTGCAAGTACGGGACGTACCACCTCCCCGACCCTGATGGCGTGCTCCTGTGCGTGAGTGAGCACCAGTAGACATGAGTTCAACGACGCCACCCAGAGAAGCTCTTGGACGGTCCGGGTAACCGCGAGTCACTCGAAGGCCGGCGGAGTGCTCATCGCCCGAGTGCTCCGCTGACAGACGCGCCTCCCGAAGGGAATGGGAGGGGATGGTGAAACAGCATTTCGGGCTTGTAAGTGGGCTGGTAGTCGCATCCCTTCTCGTTTCAGCTTGTGCTCTGCCCCAGCCGGGCGGGGATCGAGAGCAACGAGCCGCGCCACCCACCATTGCACGAACGCTGGTCATCCTCGCCGGTGGCGAGATCCAGAACTATGCCGTCAAGGAACTGGTCGGAAGCGGCACCACGGCAGCATCAGCCAAGGAGTCGTTCAAAGTCCTTCTCAATGCCGGCCTCGTTCTCAGGGACGAACGAGGACTCCCGCGCCCCTATCTTGCAGAGACAGTCCCTGAGTTCAGAACCGATAGTTGGCGAGTCTCACCCGATGGAACGATGGAGACCGTCTATCGGCTCAAGCCAAGCCTTACCTGGCATGACGGGCAGCCCCTCACCGCCCAGGACTTCGTGTTCGCCTGGCGCATCTACGAAACCCCGCATTTCGGTGTGTCCAGGACTGGCGGCTTCGCGCTAGTCGACGACGTGGCGGCGCCAGATCTTCGCACGGTTGTCATTCGCTGGAAGCAGGTATACCCGGACGCGGTGGTGGACACGGAGGTGCTCCCACCCTTGCCGCGCCATCTCCTCGAATCATCCTTCCAGCAGCTTGAGCTCGAAGCCTTCCTCGGGCTGCGTTTCTGGAGAGACGAGTATGTTGGCGCCGGGCCCTGGCGGCTGGAGCGGAGAGAGCCGGGCGCCTTCGTCGAGGCGAACGCATTCGACGGCTTCGTTTTCGGCCGGCCCAAAATCGAGCGCGTCCGGCAGATCTACACGCCCGACCCGGCAACGGCCGTTGCCATGATGCTCGGGGGAGAAGCGCACTACTCTAGCCCAGCTCTGCTGGACCCGGAAGAGGGCATCGCCCTCGAGCAGCAATGGGAGTCAATTGGCGGCACGGTGTTCTGGGAGGCGTTTGCAGGTCGGAGCATGATGGTGCAGCAACGACCCGAGTTCGCCGTTCCTCAGCAGCTGGCCACTGACGTGCGAGTACGACGGGCCATTGCCCACGCGATCGATCTCGACGGGATTACGGAGGCCACAACGGATGGGCGCGGTCTGGTGAGGAGAACCTACACCCATCCCTTTACGGACTATTACGAGAACATCTTAAGCGCGGTTGCGACAAGGTATGCGTACGATCCTCGACGGGCGGAGCAGCTCCTTCTCGATGCGGGGTTCAGTCGTGCGAGCGACGGATTCTGGGTAACCCCGAGTCGAGAGCGATTCAGTTTGGAGCAATGGCACCTGCCAGGTTCCGCCAATCAGCAAGAGAGCGTCCTGGTAATCGACAGCCTGCGCCGCGTCGGAATCGATGCCAGCTCCCATTTGTGGGGTATTCAACGGACGAGTAACGAGGATCGGGCCAAGACCTCCGGGCTATTTGCGGGTGCGGCCAACGAAACCGGGTTCCTGTCGTTTCACAGTGATCTGATCGCAAGACCGGAGAACCGCTGGACAGGGGCCAACCGCATTGGCTACTCGAACCCGGAGTTCGACCGTTTGCTGGATTCGTTCAGAGTCACGCTGGACCGCTCTGAGCGCGTGGGAGTGATCGCTCAGCTGGAGCGGATCGCGAGCGACGAGTTGCCCGCCATCCTTCTGTATTACCGCCCAAGAGCGGTGGCCCACGTGCGGCAGCTGAAGGGTGTTGTTAACAACCTGACACCCGACGCGGGCAACGAACGAAACATGTGGTTGTGGGAATGGCAGTCTTGATGAGCTGACGGGTCCGAAGAATACCGTTCCTTTGGATCAACAACATCGGGAACGAGGTGATGATGGCGATCGCCGAGACCAGCCAATTCATGCGCATCGAGGCCTCAATACGCGGTATCGAGACCAAGGTAGCGGGCCGGCAGTGATTCTGCTCCACGGATCAGCCCTCGGGTCCTCGCTAGAGGTGTGGGACCAGCACCAGACCAGGAGGGCGGACGTGACCCGTTGGAGGCGCCTACGCGCCAGATGCAGGCGGGACGCGCGTGATGGAGAAATGTGCTGTCGGCCGCTAACCTGGGGCCGGGCTGAGCCGTCGCCAGGATGCGGCGAGGGCACGGAGTGACGGCCGCCAGGGCGTGGATTCTTGGGCGTAGTGCTCAAAAGGAGGTTCGCCGTGACACCCAGCAAGGCCACTGTTCTTGTCGTCGCCCTATTCATGGGGCTCTCGGTTGCGTGCGCTGGTCCCCAGGGCCAGGTGGGAACTGGGACCGGCGAGGCTCCCATGCGCCAGAGTCGCACCCTCAGAATGGCGGTAAAGGACGAAGTCCCCGGACTATCGCCGAAGGTTCCCGCGAGTAGTGGTCCGAATACCACGCGGCGCCTGTTTAACGCCTCCCTGTCGCTCATCGACGACGCCGGCAGGCCCCGACCGTATCTCGCTCGAGCGCTCCCAGAGCTCAATACGGAGAGCTGGCGGGTGTTTCCAGACGGGCGGATGGAGACCACGTACCAGCTTCGCGATGGGCTGACGTGGCAGGATGGCACTCCGCTCACTGCCCAGGATTTCGCGTTTGCCTTCCGCGTTTACAGCGAGCCAGCGCTGGGGTTCATCGGCCGTCCAGAGGACTTGATGGAGGCCGTTCTAGCACCCGACCCGAGGACCGTGATTGTGCGGTGGGCGTCTGCTTACCCCGGCGCGGGCTCCCTGGAACTGGACGGCCTGGTTCCCTTACCGACGCACTTGCTCGATGCAGCCTTCGCCGAATACGGCCGGGGTGCGGCCCGCGAGACCTTCTTTGGCCGCCCATACTGGACGGTCGAGTATATGGGGGCGGGACCCTATCGCCTTGCGCACTGGGAGCCCGGCGCCTATCTGGAGGGGGAGGCCTTCGATGGGCACATCTTCGGCCGCCCGAAGATCGATCGCCTGGTGATCAGGTTCTTCAGCGACGAGAACACCGTGTTGGCGACGATTCTCGCAGGGGATCAGCTCGACTATACGAACTTCCAGACCCTCAAGTTCGAGCATCTCCCCATTGTCAGGCGCGACTGGGAGGCGGCCGGAAAGGGAACCGTGATGCCAATCAAGAACTCGGGGACGAGCCTCAATCCGCAACAGCGGCCCGAATACGTCGGCGATCCCGCCTTGCTCGACGTCCGAGTTCGCCGAGCCATAGCACACACCCTGGATCGTCAGGCCATCAATGAGGGCGTCTTCGACGGGATCGGGTTCCCGAGCGAGAGTTTCGTGCCAGACACCGAGCCCATGTACCAGGACCTGGAACGAGGCCGGATGAAGTTCCCTCCGGATCAGCGACGGGCCGAGCAGTTGATGAGTGAGGCCGGTTTTGGTCGGGGCGCAGGTGGTCTGTTTGCCGATCCGACCGGCAAGAACCTTCGC
This sequence comes from uncultured Chloroflexota bacterium, assembly GCA_964417895.1. Taxonomy (GTDB): domain Bacteria; phylum Chloroflexota; class UBA6077; order UBA6077; family SHYK01; genus CAYQJS01. The sequence continues at coordinate 195,717 of CAYQJS010000002.1, forward strand.
CTCGATCTCTTGATGAGCGAGGGGACGCAGAACGAGCGCGCTCTAGCCATCCTGACCGACTCGTGGCGCCGGGCCGGCTTCGATGTCTACCCGGCCGTGTTGGCGCAGGTAGACCAGCGTGATCTATCGACGCGCCACGCGTACAAGGGGCTGGCATCGCGGGGAGGAACACCCTCCGCCATCCAGTTCACTGGCGCCGAGATCGGGTCCGCTGCCAACCGTTGGGCGGGAGACAACCGCTCGGGCTGGTCCAGCCCTGACTACGACCGCTTGTTTGCCGCCTTCAACTCGTCCCTGGACAGCGGCGAACGAACACGCTACTGGGTGCAAATGATGACGACCGTGAACGATCTCGTCCTCGCCTATCTACTCTTCTTCAACGTCCAGACCCGAACATGGGTCACCGGCCTGGTTGGCCCTGACATAGGCACACAGGGGTTCGGGCAATTTGCTCCGCCCACGACCCCCCACTGGAACATTCACGAATGGGAGTTCCGATAGCATCAAACAGGACTGAGGACTGAGGATCGAAGACTAGGACCACACACCAGAGCGTGCGAGAAAAAGGAGAGCTGTAAAAAAGGAGAGCTGTAAATGAAGGACTATCCGCCATATGACCTGAAAGTCGTGTACCGAGCCACCCATTCGGTGCTGTGGGAGATGGCAGACAAGTGCGGGATCCTCGGGCAGATGAACCTCTCGCTGGGCAGCCTGGACTTTGCCGACGACTCACGGGAGGCTGAGGCAGCGCTGTTTCGCGGGGATATCGACTTCGTGTCCGGTAACCATGTCACTCCGTACCTCCATGTGGCCCATGGAGAGCCCATCGTCTGCTTGGCCTCTCCCGGCAATACGGTCCGCGATCGGATGATCACTCGGGACCCGGTGTCGTCCCTGGCGGAGTTCAAGGATAAAGGGCTCCGGGTCGCCGACTCGGCGCTCCTTCGGTATCACGGTCACATTGCGCACGGGCGGGCGAACCACATCCTCGAGGTCATGCGCGAGGGTTATGAGCAAGATGAAGCCGAATGGGTCGACGTCGGGCAACCGGAGGACTCAGGGTTCCAGGCGAGCCTCATCGACGCTGTGAAAAGCGGCAAGGCTGATGCCGCCTTCTACTCTCGACAGCGCGCGGATGCCCCGCCCGAGGGCGTCCATTTCTACGACCTCCCCACGCTGCCGATGATCAATGGCACCACGATCACCACCAGCTACGAAGTGCTCCTCAAGAAAGAACGTTTGGCGGAACGGCTGGTTCGTGCCATGGTGGAAACCATCCATTACGCGCGCATGCATCCTGAGGAGGCGCAGCGGCTGCTGGACACGAAGCTGGACCGGCCGTACGCGCAGCATGGTGGGAGAGCGGGATCTGTCGCCAACTTCCCGATGAAGCCCTATCCGACGCAAGATGGTATCGCCAACGCCTACGAGCTCTGCTGCATGCAATATGACGACGCGAAATCGATCAGCCCCATTGCCCTCTGGGATATGCACTACATCCGGGAGCTCGACTTGTCCGGCTTCATTGATGAGCTGATCCAGGAGCAGCCGCCTAACGTCCGCCACGAGAACGCCCTTTAGGAGGCCGCCATGAGCCGGTCATACCAGGTGATTTCCGCTGACTCGCACCTCGATCTGCCGCCGGACCGATGGACCCACCGCGTCCCCAAGGCATGGCGGGATCGAGCGCCGCGAGTCGTGAGATTGGCGAACGGAGAGGACGCCGTCGTGATTGAGAACCGGCCGCTCCACCGGCTGGGCTACACGCGGATCGTGGGGGCTCCAAAGGACGGGTACACGCAGCAGATGACAACCTTCGAGAGCGGCCTGGGAACCGGTAGCGCGGAGCAGCGGATCCGCGAGCAGGACCAGGACGGCGTCGATGCGGAGGTGATGTTCGCCCACGGCACGCACCTCAGCCTGTGGCGAGGAATCAAGGAGGATGAAGGCTTCCGGGCGCTCGTGCACGCCTACAACGAGTACCTGGCTGAGGAATACTGCGCCCACGACCGCGACCGGCTGCTAGCCATGGCTGTGATTCCCCCGACCAACCTCGAGCACGCGGTCGCTGAGCTCGAGTACTGCGCGCGGGCAGGCTTAAAAGGCGTGGCGCTGTATCGCTTCCCGAGCGGGAAGAGCCACCCCACTCCCGAGGATGATCGATTCTGGGCGGCCGCCCTTGATCTCCGTATGCCGATCACCGCTCATACCAACGGGGGATCAACCCGGTTTACGAATGAAGGGCCCGTGTTTCCGTATGCGCGGCGCCCAGTGGACCGAGGCGAGGACCGTGACCCGATCACCCTGTTGTTTCGGTTTTGCGGCGACACCGCGTTCGCGGCGATCCAGCTCGCCTACGCAGGCGTGTTCGATCGTTTCCCCGAGTTGAAGGTCTACTGGGCAGAGACCCAGATCGGCTGGCTCCCGTTCGCGCTGTGGCAGCTCGACGACAGCCACGATCGCTACATGCCGATGAACCGGGAGCTGTGGGGAATCGAGTCGCTGGAGCGGCACCCGAGTGACTACTTGCGAGAGCAGAACCTATGGGGCTTCATGACCGATCCCGTTGGCGTGCGCCTCCGACTCCATGCGGGTGTCCGAGCGCTCATGTGGGGGAGCGACTTCGCTCACGCAGCGAGCGACTGGCCGCACTCACGCGAGAAGATCGATGAAGCATTTGCCGGCGTGCCCGACGACGAGAGATACCGGTTGCTCGCAGGCAACGCGGTCGAGTTCTTCCACCTGGACGCGCAGTAGACCAGTCGCCCTAGAGGCCGTGAGCACTTGAAGGTTACGAAAACCGTGGAAGCAAAAGGCACGCACGTCGATGCCGCGCTGCGGGCGAGCGACATCCCCCAGCGCCGTTGTCCGCGTCAGCGCGGGGAGGGAGCGAGCGAGAGTACCGGCACTCGAATGACACTCGCCCTTGATTCCAAAGCGGCGCGCTACCGCTACTCCGGAGCGGCCGCCCGGAGGCTCGTACTTCGAGAGCGGAATTCAGGAGGCAAGCGGTTAAGTCCGCGCCAACCCCACGGCTGGGGTGTGGGCTCGCAGGAAGCTCCAGATACGGGCTACCGTTCCGGGAACAACGTCAGATGGGTATCTCCAATCTTCGAGCTTCTCCGCATTACGAGCGAGGGATGCGATCTCGCGGCCGATGACCGTCGGATGATCCAGGTTGTTGCCAGGCATTACCAGCATGGGCGTCGTGCAGGATCGAACAAAGTCCCGCGAGACGCTGAACACGAAGTCGCCTGAGAACATCCGCTTGCGGAATTCCTCGAGGTCAGCCTCCTTGAGCTCAGGGCGCTTTTCGGCGAGATTCTTCGCCCATCGAGCCGACAGGTTGTTAGGCAGGATCTCCCGATTCTGGTCACTGATGCCGATTGGCTGCTCGACAACCGCCGCCACGACGCGGTCGGGCGCACGTTCGAGGATTTTCAGTACATACGAGCCCCCTATGCAGCAGCCCAGCACATGGAACCGATCGACGCCGAGATGATTCATGAGATTAATGTGGTCGTCAGCGTAGCTTCCCCAAGGGTCCCTCGCGTCGATCGGGCCGCTCGATCTGCCAGCGTTGCGCTGATCGAGAGTAATGGTCCAGAACTCTCGCGAAAAGATCTCCATCGGATTGAACGCCGATTGTCCCCACGAGTCGATGGTGGCGTTCATCCCCCCTGGCGGAAAGAGAAGGAGTGGGAAACCGGCGCCCTGGGTCTCGTAGTAGATCGAAAGCTCGCCTCGACGCAGATACGGCATCCTTTATCACCTCGGCGTTAACTGCTGTAGACCTTCTCCATAATGGTTTCCCCATTGTGTCGCAGAGTGAACTCGACTCGGCGACCACCCGCCCGTGTAGACAAGCTTCCGGCGCGCCCTCTAACCTGATCGATCAGCGCTCGTATCTGGTCGTCTGAATTCGGGCTATCGATGGACACGGTGTAAACAACCTTATGGCCGTAGAGCGCGAGCTCCCCTTCGAGGCGTTCGAGTGGCAAGTCCCGGAGCGCGGCGGTCTTGACGATCCAGACGTGGTCCGAGCCCATGATGCCCGCCGCGTAGTACCGCATCGGAGCAGGGCCGGCATCGTTGCCACCGCTGCTTTCTCGCTCATCCAGGATAAAGCTGTGGCCTTCCACCGTGGCGCGAAACTGTAGGTTCTGCAGGGCCTTCATCTTCACAGTCGTGGTTGGTCGCTCCTCTGCTTGCTCTGGGGTTCGCGCGCCTCGCTCCTCCAACTGGTTCCGAACGATCTCCTTCAACCTGGGGCTGATGTACACCACGCGGCTACCACCTTTCGTACACGGATTTGTGTCAGTTCGACCGAGTCTGGTCACTCAATTCGATTTCTTATCCCACTCGTGAACGTTGATCCCCTCTGAATCCTGCCCGACGTAATCATCGTAGAAACCCGTGACCCGTTCTGCGTACACCGTGACACTGATCCCGATGTGGAGCGGGATCAACGGTGCATCCGCCATCGCCGTTTGCAGAAGCTCCCGATGAAGCGGGAGCCGCGCCGCCGGGTCGATGGTAGTAACGAGTCGGTCGAGGATCGCATCCACTCTCGGATTCGCGTAGCCCGTGCGGTTCATTCCCGACCATCGGTTGTCTGGCGATGCGATGAGCTTCGAGTGTAGGTTGAGCCGCCCGCCATAGAAGCCCTTTGGGTTGAGCGCTCCCTGGAACGCCCCGGGTTGCGTCACCCGATATTCCAGGTCGCTCTGACGTGCGGCAGGGACGATACCCGGCTCCGCCCGCACGCCCACCGCCTTCCACATGTCCGCGATCACGTTGGTTATCCGCTCGGCGCCGCCGCCCTGATTCGTGCGGACGTTCGTCTCGAAGCGTTCGCCGCTCTGATCGTGCACGAGGACGTCATCCTCCCCGCGGATCCATCCTGCCTCTCTGAGGAGTTCCTGCGCACGGCGCGGATCATACGGAAACTGGGGAATCCATCCCTCGACCTGGCGGCGCAGCGGATCTCTCGGCCCGATCCAGCTGTCGACTGGCGGCGCTTTCCCCTCCGTGATGACCTCCGTGTAGGCCTGTCGGTCGGTCGCGTGGGTCAGAGCTTGCCGGACGAGGCGGTTTGGCAAGCCGTTCGTTGGACGAGCATACTCCGCGCGATGTTGAAGCTCGATGGAAAGCAGGTTCCCCGCGTGGCTATAGCCGAGACGGATTGGAGTCAGCCCGCCTTGCCGCTGTTCTCGCTCCACGGCTATTGCAATGGGAGTGACGACCTGGGCCCCGCCGGTGATTACGTCCACCGTCCCGGCTTGGAGGTTTGCGATCATGGTGTTAGCGTCGCCAATGAACCGCAGAATGATCCGATCGAGGCGCGGGTTCCCCAGATAGTAGCGGTCGAATGCCCGGAGCTCGGCGTGTGATCCTGGCTCCCAGTGACTCATCTCGAAAGGACCCAAGCCGACGAACTCGGTCCGCAAATAGGGGCTACTCGCGTAGCTGTCCCAGCCGGCTCGAAATCGCTCTTCGAGCAGGTGACGGGGTAGCGGGACCATATTCGGCGCCTTGTCTGCATCGACGTAGACGGCCGACCAGTGGATAGAAATGCTCAAGGGGTCAAGTGCGACGGCCGACTCAATCAGCTGCGCGGCTGAGCCATCTGGCGGGGTTGCCTCTGGTGCCCTGTACACATCCAAGGCGAACAGCAGGTCGGCGGACGTGAAGGGAGCACCATCATGCCAAACAAGGTCTGGCCGGATCCTCCAGACCGTGTCCATAGATCCGTCGGCGTTGACCCGCCAGGTGCCTTGTTGGGGTGAGGGTAGTTCGGCGGCCAACAGTGGTATCCAGTCGCCCGCCCTGTCCCACGCGCCGAGCTCGCGATGAACAAGGTAGTTTGTTGTCGACCGTGCTATGCCCGGCACCAGCGCCGAGGGCTCCTGCTGGATTGCTACCGTCAGGACTGTGGGAGCCCGCGGTGGCCCCCCCTGCGGCGACGTCTCGCCAGGAGCCGCTTGCCGGGCACAGCCGGCTGCCAAGCCGATTGCCGCGACCATCAGTAGTAAAAAACGGTGCATTTCTCCTCCGCAAGCCCAGGCTGAATCGGATCGCGCACTCGCAGGCTGGAGATGGATGGGGCCAGCTCCAACGACCACTCAAGCGCTTAAGAGAGGAACTAACTCCGTCACGCTCGAAAGCTGATCGACCTCCCAGAGCGCGCGCCTCGCGCGTTCGACACGTTCAGGTGGAAGAACAGCAGCTGCGAGGGCAGTGAACTTTTCCTGTACCTGTGCATCGGTTAGGGGGTTTTCCGGCCGGCCTGTAGCGTGTGGAACGCGCTCCGTAAGGATCGTGCCGTCCATTAGTTCCATTGTGATAACGCACATGCCGCGTGGAAAGGATGCGTCTTCACTCATGTCGATCCGGTTGCGAAGCGATTCGAGTGCCGGGTCATTGACCCGGGCGTCCACGAACTGTGCAGGAAATGCGCAGCCGTCCGTCAACGCGACAGCGATGACGTGGTAGTAACAGAACTTGGACTCCAAACCCGTTCTCGGGTGACGCCGTCTCACGACGGCGGGCGCCAACTGCCGTGTGGTTCCCTGTATGTGCTTCACGGTCTCTGGACTGACCCCGGGCCGTGTCCGGAGTGCCAGGATGGCATCAACGAAGCCCTGGGTCGCCGCAGGGCTCGCATGGAACTTCAGCCCCGCATTGGACAATTCCCAGTGTGAGCCAAGGTCAGCGGTAATCTGGGCGACGTCGTGGCCCGTCGCCATGGTGCCCACGAGCCCCCGCGGCCCCTCGAAAATGCCGTCGGTGGCTGTGAATCCGCGCGCCGCGAGCATTGCTGCCAGGGTCCCATTCTGTGCGGCTTTGCCGGCGTGGAACGGCTTGCACATCGAGCCGAATACTTCTCGGACACCCATGGCCTGCGTGCCAGCGATGGCGAAGGCGTAGACCATCTGGTCCCGGCTCAGCCCTAACAGTCGTCCCGCGGCTGCCACGGCGCCCAGCACACCACATGTATTCGTGATGTGCCAGTTCTCTGCCCCGTCTCGGAAGTTGTGCGAGATGAGGGTGCCCACGCGACACGCGACCTCTACGCCAATGGCATACGCAGCCAGAAGATCACGCCCGCTAACGTGCAGCTGTTCGCCCAGGGCCAACGCCGCAGGTACGATCGGCGAAGCGGGATGAATCCCACTGCCATTGTGGGTGTCGTCGTAGTCCTCGTAGTGCCCAAGGAAGCCGTTCGCCAGGGCCGCGTTCTGAGCGGATGTCCGGAAGCCCTTGCCAAGGACGGTAGCCACCGGGCTCCCGCCCTCCGCCCTGAACACGTCGAGCAGGATGTCAATCGCGGGGTTCGTGGCGGCGTACAGGGCAACCGAGCAGTAGTTCATGAAGCCGCGTTTCGCCAGATGCATGATGTCCTGCGGGATCTGCCCGGTCGGGTAGTCCAGTACGAAGCCGGCAAGATTTGTTTCTGTCGCTCCCACTCCAGCCCTCCAATAAACTATTGCTACGTCTACCGGCCTTCTCGGCCAGCGAAGACAATGGCGCGCGTGATTAACGTATCGAAACTGCTAGCCGACAATCGGGTTCTTGAAGGAATGGCAGGGTCATGCGCACGATGTACCGGCCTTCCCACCAAAGGGAGGGTCCTGGATACAGATTGCGGCCTACGAGCTTCCGTTGTGGCGCGGTGCTGGACGTTGTGCGAGACTTTCATCTTCACCGTAGCGACTCGTCGTTCCTTTGCATGCTCAGGGCCATATGCCGCCCGCTCGTCGGGCTGGATCCCGCACGATGTCCCTCCAAGGCGAGACCGATGTACACGATGGCGTTCATTTCTTTGCGCCCGTCTCACATTGTTTGCTAGGTCGCTTCGGGATCAAGCTCGCCCGATGTGATGAGTTGATCACCGCTTGTCCCACTGATAGATGTTGGGGGTCGTCTCGCCGCTACCGTGGTTCTTGGGCCCGGTGATGCCCCTGAGCATGAGGATCGAGGAGACCTGCCAGTACAGGGGCATGAGGGCGATGTCGCCCATCTGCTCGCGCAGGAGCTCGCGGTGCAGATTGATCCGTTCCCGCTCGTCGATAGTGATCGCGAGCTTGTCCAGGATCGCATCGACGTTCGGGTTGTTGTAACCGCCACGGTTATTCCCCACCCAGCGGTTCTGGGCCGTGGGAATGCTTGGCGACCAGAGCCGTCGATCGTAGAAGTTGTACCCCGACGGGCTGATGAGCGAAGGGCCTGGCTGGGTCGCGAACGCCTCTGGAAGGCTCGTGGCAGGCGTGAGTGGGGCCACGTCCATGGACACGCCGATGGCCTTCCATTGATCGGCGATGACCAATCCCATTCTGAGGGGAGCAGCGCCGCGACGGACCGTCATCTCCGTTTCGAACCGCTCGCCGCTGGGCCGGTGCACGAGAACGCCGTCGCCGCCCCGGGCCCAACCCTGTTCCTCTAGTAGGCGCACCGCCGCGGCAGGATCGTACGGGAACTGGGGGATGTAGGCCTCGACGTCCTTCCTCACCGGATCCGTGGGCTTGTACCAGCTGTCGGCAGGCGTGGACACACCTTGGGTCATCAGCTCGACCAGCGCGTGACGATCCACGGCCTGGTAGAGGGCCTGGCGCACCTTGCGGTCGGTGAACCCGTAGAGCGGACGGGAGTACTGGGGCTGGTGCTGCATCTGGATCTGCTCAAGTCCGTCGATGATGTCGAAGCGCACCTGGTTTCTCGTGCCTTCCCACCGCTGCCGCACCTCGAAGGCCGCATCGATGTCCCCTTCCTCGGGGACGACGACGTCGACATTGCCGGCTAGGATGTTCGCGATCAGGGTGTTGCTGTCCGGGATGAACTTCACGATGACGCGGTCCAGGAGCGGACGCCCCAGGTAGTAGTCGTGGAAGCGGCTGAACTCCATGTGAGATCCGCGCTCCCACCTGTCCAGCTTAAAGGCTCCAAGACCAACGTAGTCGTCGAAAAAGTAGGGGCTGCGCGCGAGGGCGTTCTTATCATCGACATAGAGGTCGTTCAGCAGGTGGCGAGGAAGGGCACCGAGGTAGTCACCTTCATTGGCGCGGACGTACACCTGCGACCAGCGGACGACGAAGGTGAACGGGTCGGGCGCTGAGGCCGATTGCATCAGATCCGGGCGGCCGCGGCCGCCGGCCATCCGCCGCGGCACCAGCTCCGTGTCTCCCTCTAGGGTGAACCGAAAGAGCACATCCGCGCTCGTGAACGGGCTGCCGTCGTGCCACTTGGCGCCAGAGCGCAGCCGCCAGATGGTATCCATCGTGCCGTCGGGGTTGATCGTCCACGTCCCGGACTCCGTGGACGGCAGCTGGGTGGCGAGTCGCGGCTCGGTACCCCCGCCCTCGGTGCGTGCTGTGAGCCCATCCTCCACGATGTGGGTCACTGTTCCGTGGGCTCCTGCGATCTGGGATTCGCCCCCAATCGCCCCGAAGCTGTTGGGCTCTGTGATCGTGCCAATGGTCACGATCTTGAGAGCCGAGGTGGGTTCGCTCTCCGCCGGCCGAGTGGTGGTGCCCTCGACCGGCCCGCACGCGGTCGCGACGACGAGCAGCGCCAGCAGCGGTCGGAGCGCCGCCGTTATGGGTCCGAGGTCTGTCCTCAACATCATGACTCCCGTCTCCTGCCTCCCCTGTACAAGTGAATCCATCTCCCCCTAGGTACGCGCCATGCTCTCGGGGCGTCCCTGGGGTGACGCCCTGTGGGCCGCGCACGCCGCAGCGTGGGCATCTTCAAACAAAAGCGGGACACAGGGCAGTCCTCGGCGCTGATCCGCGTCATCCGTGCGATGTAGGGGACCTGCTTCTCCGCCGCGAATCGTGTCCTTGGCCTAGACGCGCTCGAACTCGTTGTTCCTTGACGTTCTGCACCTAGGGCTCACCGTAGAATCGCACGGGGTTCTCCCAGAAGAGCTTCCGCCGCACGTCGTCGCTGATGTCCCACCCCATGAAATAGTTCACCGACTCCGGGAAGCGGCACTCCATATGCGGATAGTCCGAGGCATACATCAGCACGCCTGTCCCCATGAAGTCGTTCACCATGTGGATCATGTCTTCGCCCTCAGCCATCTCGAGCGCCGCGAAGAACCGGCCGCCGGTCATCTGCTCGCCGATGGTCTCTTCGAGGTGCGGCACGCCCCCGACATACTCGGCTTGGTCATCGAGGCGGCGCATCCAGAATGGCAGCCACCCGCAGCCGCACTCCAGGATGCCGAAGCGTAGAGACTTGTAGCGATCGAGAATCCCAGCGCCGATGAAGGCGCCGATTGCCCGCATTGCACCCCAGGGATGCGAAGCGGACCTGCCCAGGAATGGGCTGTTCCACAGATCCTGGTAGCCGGGGAACCAGGGCGGGCCGCTGAAGTGGCTGTGGTGGATGACGGCCAAGCCGAGCTCATCCGCTGCCTTCCAGATCGGCTCCAAGTCCGGGTGGTCCAGGGGGGTGTCGTTGGCCATATTGGGGTACACGCCCACCGCCCAGGGAGTCCTCCCCCACTCTTTGATCTCGGAAACGCAGGCCTCTACGGCGCCGGGCACGATCGGAAGCACGGCTTTGAGGCGGTGGGGGTACTTACCGCAGAGATCGTTGAGATAGCGGTTGTATGCCCGCATGAAGCCCACGGCGATATCGATCTCTTTGGAGGGACCCGAGCTCGATGAGCCGCCGATCAGCAGTTGACAGTCGACCCCCTCCTCATCCTGATCACGAATGCGCGCATCGGCGTCGTCGTCGATGGCACCGAGGCTCGCATATCTCCGCCCCTGGTACTTGTGAGCTGGACGCTCAACGCCGGCCTCGACGCGGCCGAGCGTCCGACGAAACGGATTCTCCTCAGGAAAGGCGTAGGAGTGGCGGCCAATGACCATGCCCTCGGCATCCCGATTGTTCACGCGCTTATACGGCTCCAGCTCCGGGAGCCTGGCACGGAACGCCGGGTCGTAGTAGGGCTCGAGTGATTCGAGTGAGGGCCGAACGTGCGTATCGGTGTCCCAGATCTTGAAGCCATCCTTCATGCTGGCAGCTCCTTGTTTTACGATTCGGCTCTTCTTAGCGAATCTATCAGAGGTCCACCCATCGCGCAACCCACATGGATTCCCGTGGTGGATCCTCTCCCCAAACGACCGCCCATTGTTCGGGGGAGACACCGCTCGGCCAGCCGCGAAGCGCCGACGCCAGCTCGTAAATCTCCTCGATCGGAGCGACGACCCCGGGATTAGCGAGCAGCAGTATCGCAGAGAGGCTATTCCGTTGATGAAGAGGCAAGCGGAGTTGGAGCGGCACGGGAAGCCTTGGAATTCGAGCGAGCCGTGAACTACCTGTTGGTATCGGGAGACTGTGGGCGGAAAGTTCCCGCCACCTCCAATGGGAGTTTGTCCGGGAAGTGTTTCGCCGCATTGTCATTGAGGGGCGAGAGGTAGCTGCGATTATCCCGAAGCCTCTCTATGCCCCGGTCTTCGCGCTAGATCGCCGGGCGCTTTGGGGGAGCCTTCTGTATTTGGGCTCCCCGAGCAGGACTCGAACCTGCAACCTAGCGGTTAACAGCCGCCCGCTCTACCGATTGAGCTATCGGGGAATGAGTCTTCATCATTATAGTGGGCCGCTACAGCGGGGCCGTTATAGTGGGGGGTTGGCGCGGGGAGATCACCATGCAGGCGCGGAGGCTCGTCGGAGTCGCGGAGCGTATCGTACTCGGCGCCGGCATGAGCCTGGCGCTCTGGCTGGCAGAGTGGCTACTCCGCCGCACACAGCGGCGGCATGACGCGAAGAGCGCAGCGCCTCCGTCCCGGCCGGCTGAGCGGGTGGAGACACGAGGCCCCTGGGCAACACCGCTAGATAGCTCTCGCGACCCCGCCAAGCTTGTGGGGGCAGGTGAGCAGCCGACGCCGGCCCGCCCAGCTTGGGGTGGGAGCAAGTGAGCAGCCTACGCCGGCACCGCCACTCTCGCCAGAGCCGGGTAGAAGCGGCGCGCGTTATCCCCGATGATGTTGCGCTTGTTGCCGTCCGTCAGATCCGTGCGCTCGACCAACTGCCTCGTGCTGTTGGGGAAGGCCCCATCCCAGTGCGGGTAGTCCGATGAATAGAGGAGCGTCTCGTCGGTACCGAGGAAGCGGATGACGGTCGGGATCATCCACTCCCCGGGCTCCGCCCCGAAGAACACCCGCCCGCTCTTGAAGTACTCGCTGGGCTCCTTCGTCAGCAGCGGCGCCTCGAACGGCCGGTGCTCGTACTCCTCGTCCATGCGCTCGGCCAGCATCGGGATCCATCCCGTCATCCCCTCCAAGAAACCGACGCGCAGGCGCGGAAACTTCTCCAGGATGCCCGCGTAGACCACCAGGATGGTCGCGCTGATCTGCTCGAACGTGTGGCCGATGGTGTGCTCGGCCAGGAACGTGTCGAATCGGCCGAAGCGCTCGATCTCCGAGCCCTGGGCGTGGAAGGCGACGGGCACGCCGTACTGCTGGGCGCAGGCGTAGAGATCGTCGAAGCAGGGATCGTTCACCTGGTGGTTGTAGATGTAGGTGTGGACCATCGCCCCGATGAGCCCGAGCTGTGTCACCCCGCGCTCCAGCTCGCGGGCCGCCTCCTCGGGCTCGACCATGGGCACGACGGCGACACCCTTCAGCCGGTCCGGGTCGTGGCTGCAGAACTCGGCCAGCCAATCGTTGTAGGCGCGGTGGAGGGCGACGGCATACGCACGGTCTCTCAGGCCCCACGCCCCGAGCAGGGCCGTGGGATAGAGCACCGCGACGTCGATGCCCTCGACGTCCATGTCCTCAAGCTGAACAGCCGGCTTCCCGTGCCGCTTGCCGTACCGCCCCTCGACGCTCCGGTCGACGAAGCCGCTGCTGCGAAACGGGCGGCTTCGGAACCGTGGATCCATGTGGCGCCGGAGCGCCTCGCCGCCATCCACGTCCTCGTGGACGTGCCCATCGCCGTCGATTACGAAGTAGCCGTCGCGCATGACCCTCCTCCGTCAGTGGAACTTGTCGGCGGCTCGCTGACGCGAGCACCTGTGTCCGGACGTACTTCCCTGGAGCGATGGTACCCGTGCCCCGCGAGCCGGGCAAGCGACGGCGCGGCTCCATGTGTGCCTTGGCAGGTATTGCCGCGTCTTAGCTGCTGCCGGGCGTCCAGCGCGCCAACTCGCAGACGCGACGAATGCGGCCACAAGCATTCGTCAGACAGACACTGAGGCGTTGTATGCGTGTTGCTAACGGCTCTGCGTGGGGAACGTGACCGTCAGCTGGCAGGCGCTGCCCTCGATGGGCAATAGAACATGGCCATCAGACCGCGTTAGGTCGAGGCGCTGAGTCCCATGGCCGTCGCCCACATCGACCACGGCCGGCAGGCCCTCCGAGTCGCCGTCAGCCGTGATCCGATGGATCCACACGTTGAGCTCCCGCGCGTCGTCGGTCGGTAGCTCGAAGGCTGCGGTCTGCAGCGCAGTGAAAGCCGGGATTTCGCCCCCGGCCGCTTCCACCTCTCGTTCTCCATCCGGGTACTTCAGCCGCACTCTCGCCGTCGCCGGACGGCCACCGCGCACGACTGCGAACTCAGCCCGGTCTCGGGAGCCCGCATCCTGCCATAGTCGCAGGACCAGGCGGGGAGCGAACGCGCCCTGGCGGGCCATCCTGACCGTCGCGCTGAGTACCAGGCCGGCGACGAGAAGAGCTGCCGCGCGTTCCACCGGACCATCCCAGATCACTAAGCCGTACAGCAGTAAGCCCGCCAGGAAAAACAGATAGATCGCGGTCTTTATTACTGGGTTCCGCCGCAGCCGCAGGCCAACGTCAAGAATGAAGTCGCTCTTTTGTTCGCTCGATATCAGCAGCAACATGGGAAAGAGGCCGCCGATGACCGACCCTGCCAACACGCCGGCAAGGCTTGCCGGACCCACGAACGATTCCGAGCCAGTGAAGAAAAGCCACTCGGCGAGCACGAAGATAGCTACCACGGGGCTGATCGAGAGCAGGAACTGGGCGCGTTGGTCGAGATTGAGCTCTCGGACACGTCGTAAGAGGGCCTCGAGGCCGGTCCTCGCTGGAGGGTTGTCCTCGCGCGGCGCTGCTCCCGTTCTGTCTAACTTCACCTCCCGCCGCCCACGCAACGGCAGGCGCTCCCGAACCAGGTTGAACAGGGCCAAGGAGAGGTGCACCGAACCCATCCCCATCGCTACCACCACGAAGATCGCGCCGAGGACGTGGACCCCGCGTCCGCCGACCTCGGCGAGTGGAGACAGCGCAGTGCCGGACTGGCCCACGAGCGCCTCGGGTCCGATCGCACTGTTGATTGCGAGGATCCAGAAGCAGTAAAGCCCCACGGCTGTCGCCTGGGCGGCAGCAGCTCCCCAGACAAGGGAGCGACCGCTGCCGTCGCGCCGCAGCACGACCCGTGCGCAGTTCCCGACCGAGAGGTGCCCAAAGTAGGCCATCACAACCACACCGAAGGCGAGCTCCAGAATGGAGGCATCGAAGGGCCGCTCATGCACCAGCGGCAGATTCGCGTAGAGCAAGTTCGCCGGTTGCAGGTGCGCCAGCGCAATCAACGACAGCACGAGGATCAGGCCGATACTGATGACCCCAACCACTAACGCCGACGCGACGGTTGCGCGGAGCGACTCGCGTGATAGGAAGTACACCCCCACCAGGAACAGCAGCGCGCTCCAGACCTGGGCGGGCACCGATGTCGCGTCACGAAGCGCATGCGAGAGGCCGACGTAGTAGACGAGTAGAACGAGCACGGAGTACACGGCCACGCCGATGGTGAGGATCAGCGATCCGGTGCCGCCGAGGTAATCGGCCACCAGGCGGCCGAAGAATGCGCCGCCGTAGCGGACGCTGGCGCTGTGAGCCACAGCTTCGGCCAGCGCCGCGATGGTCACGACGTTGATTAGGCCGATCACGATGAGGAGCGCCACCGCTACCAGGGGGCCTACGCCGGCTAGGGCGATCGGCAGGGCGAGGATACCGGCACCGACAGTCTCTGTCAGCGTCAGGGCGAACGCCATCCAGAACGGCGGCAGCGATTCCAGCCAGGCGGCCAACCGAGTCCAGCCCCAGCGCAAGCGGTCGACCAGCCGAATGCGCGGCGCGTACAGCGTCTCCAGCGGCCGGTGATACGCGCGCTGATATGCCGACCGGACAGGAGGTTCGTCCAGGCCCAGAGCGGCGCGGATGCCCGGCACGAAACCGGCAGGCAGGTCGTACTTCTCGCCAAGCTCGTGGGCGAGTGCGGCCCGCGCCTCGGGGTCGTCTGGGACCAGGTGCGCCCAGCCTGATGCTTGTCGCTCGAGGTCTTGTATGGTCGGACGCAGTGGCGGATCGCGACCCAGGGCGAAGGCCTCCAGGAACATCGCGTCCCGCTCCCGCTCGCGGTCTTCCCAGTGATACGGCACCATCGCCTCGCGCGACCGGGCGGCGAGATGAGCTGTCCGACTTTCGACCAGGAAGAGCAGAGTCCGCGTGCGCCGCGCCGGCAGGCCGCCCAGCGCCTCGTCTCGCGTGAACAGCCCTTCCGACGGCTCGCCCGGAGTGGCGTCAGCCACACTTTCCCCCTTTTACTCACGGCCGCCCTGTCGGGGTCGGGTCATTGTCGACTTCGGACGAGTTTGCCCTGGTCTGTCTGGCCATGGCTAGGAGAGCCACCCACTCGCATGCCCTCGGTACCCTAATGGGTCAGTTCCTATGGATGTCGGGATCACCGTCACCCCCACCCAACCCTCCCCCGTCGAGGGGGAGGGTTGGGTGGGGGTGACGCCCACGTTCATGCGAAGGGACCCACTAGCAAACAGCTTTGGACGCCAAGTTCAGGCAGTCATCCCGCGGCAATCTGGTCGGCAACCAAACGCATTTCTCTGGTCCAGGGGTGGTCCGGGAAACGGACGCAGAAGACAGCGGTGCTGGCGAGCACCAGGAGATCGTCAGTCGCCGGCAAAAGCCCAGCGACCGGCGTCTGGTATGCCGACTCCATCTGCTGCTTGAGCTCGCTCACATCGAAAACCGATGGCACCTTATTCGCCACAAGCATCATTCTCGGCACTTTGAGCCGGCGGGCCACATCGACCGTGACGGCCGTACCCTGGTAGTCCTGCCGATCCGGGCGCAAGAGAAGGACCAGGAGGTCCGAGATGGCAAGGGAGAGGAGCGTTTCCTCGTTCAGACCGGGGTGGGTGTCGATGAACAGGTAGTCGAGGTCCAGCCGAGCCGACAGCTCGCGGAAGCTGTCCCGCAGACGCTCCACGTTGATCCCCTGGCGAAGGATGCGGGCGATCTCGTTGGCCTTGATGCTCGAAGGGACGAGATGAAGCCTGCCCGCCACCACGTCACCGCTCCCCCCGGCGTGGAGCGCGCTCGTGACGTCATGGGCTGCGTCCACGATCGAGCACTGCTCCCAGAGATAGTCGTTCAGGGTCCGCTGGATGCTCTGCTGGTCCAGTCCAAAGAGGGCGTGGATACCCGGTGACTGAATGTCAGTGTCGATGATGGCGACGCGCTTTCCTTGCTGTACCAGCGTGGCTGACAGATTGGCCGTCAGGTTGGATTTGCCGGTCCCTCCGCGAAATGAGTGAACGGCTACAGTGGTCGCCACCAGGACCTCCCCGAATCAGGGTAGGGAAGACGGCGGGTCCGCAGGCCCTGCCCGAAGCTCCGTCGCCCGCTGCTCGAGCTGCTGGAAGTACTCGGTTTCTGTGATCTCGGTAACCTCGCGCTGGCGCGCGGCCTGGTCGATCTCTACCCGCAGCGCCTCCACCTGCTGCTTGAGGCGCTGCTCACGAGCGTACACCTCGCGCGCCATCCGGTCGAAGACCCGAGCCAGCTGACCCAGCTCGTCAGGGCGCTTGCTGATCTCGATCAGCGTCCCCGGCTCGAACGTTTCTGCCTCGATCGCCGCAGCTGCTGCTGTGAGACCGGCGACCGGACCAGTGACACGCCGGGACAACAGCATCGAGGCCAGGATCCCGCACGCCAGGACGAGCGCCGCGACCATGCCCGCCGCGCGAAGTTGGTCGCGAAGAGCGTCCGTCAAGTGGTCGGTGGGCAGCAGGACGAGCACCGCCCCAGCAATCGTGCCCGCGTCCCGCGTGATGATGGGGAACGCCACCTTGAGCAGACCTCGATCGAGGTAGCTCGCCGGCCCTCCCTGGTCTACGACGCCGCGCAATCGGTCCGTGTCCTCCGCCGTCGGGCTGGTATCCAGGCTTTTTCCAGGCGCCACGCCGTGCGTGAGTGTCGTCAGGCCGGAGTCCACGACCCGGATTGCCGCGACGCTTCCGGCATCTACAAGGTCATCCACCAGGCGGGCCACCCCGATCTGGCGGCGCAGCCAGTCGAATAGGCCCGCGCGATATCCGACTTGGACGATCCGGGGTTTGTCCACCCCCTCGACGCCAGCGTACTTGAATACGGCGCCGTCCAGGTCGCGACGCCGGGCCTCCTGAATGATGACCGGCTGGCCACTCAGGAGCAGCCAGAACAAACTTGCCTGTGGGTGTCCCCGGGCGTCCGGGGTGAAAGTGAAGTCGATCCCCGCCCGGTTCGTCAGGTAGGCGCGGCCCTGTTCGTCCGTCACCCAGATCTCGTCCAGTGTAGAGCGCTCGGTGATCAGGCGGAAATGCGCGTTGATCCGCTCTGGATCGAGGCCAGCCTGCTCGGCGATCTGAACGAGATGCGCTACGACGGTCGCCTGGACCACCATCTGCTCCCCGATGACCGCCTCGACGTCCTCAGAAAGCTCATCGGCGTAGCCGGCGCTTTGCGCCAACAGATGGGCAATGAGGAGCCCGTCAGCCTCAGTCTGCGCGAGAAGCGAGCGGTACGCGGTCCACGCGAGCGCGCCGTTCGTGGCCAGCACGGCAACTGCGAGCAGGCCAGTCACCATGAGGAGGATGCGAGTTCGAAGCGTCATGTCCCCGGTCCTCCTAACGGTTACCTCAGGATCGCGAGTTTGCCGTGTCGGACGATCTGCACCAGGGGTGGGTAATCGGGTTCCCGGTTTTGTAGGAAGCGGAATCGCCCCATGACGGTGTCGGCAGCGGTGGCCGCAAGGGCAGCGCGGAGCTTCCCACGGTCGCTGAACGTACCGTCCCTGGCTATGGCCTCGGCGAGAACAGTCACGCCAGCATACGCCTGAGCAGCGAATTCGTCAGGATTCTCATCGTACCGTGCCCGAAAGGCCCTAATGAACTCCTGGTTGAGCCGGTTGGGACTGGTGATATTCCAGGCTGTCCCCAGGATCAGCCCATCCGCTGCCGTGCCGGCGGACCTGATCACGAACGGTGAGCTAAAGGTGTTGTTGCCAATTACGGGAACCGTGATGTCGAGCCGGCGCGCTCGTCGGAGGATATTCACCGCATCCCTGGGCAGGGAGGAAGCGGCGATGGCATCGGGGTTGCTAGCCCGAACCTGTAACAGATGAGGGGTGAGGTCCTCGTCGCCGGTGGCGTAGGACGTCTCCGTCGCGATCGCAACGCCGCTCTCCTCGAGCGCCTTCCTGAACGCGCGATAGCTGGACAGAGTGAACGCGTCGTCGCGATTGTAGATGACGGCGACGCTCCTCGGTCGGAGCTTCTCGACGGCTACCTTGACCATCGCCGGAATGACCACGGCCTCGGGCAGTGCGATACGGAAAATGTAGTCGCCGGTATCAACGATGCCGTCTGCCGTATTGGAGATCGCCAGTACCAAAATCCCGGCCTGTTGAGCCAGCGGGTGAGCGGCGAAGGCCGCGGTCGACAGCGTCGGGCCGATGATCGCCAGCGGATCGTCGTCCTCGATGAGCCGTCGGAAGGCGCTCACAGCGCCGTCAGGCGTCCCTTCGTCGTCTCGAATTCGGAGTGTGATCTTCACTCCACCGACGCCGCCCGCCTGGTTGATGCGGTGCACGGCGAGCTCCAGCCCCTTGCGCTGGGACTCGCCGTACACAGTGTTGCCGCCGGAGAGCGTGAGCGCCGCCCCGATCGTGACCTCATGGGGTGGTGCATCCCGAGGCAACGTCGCGTTGGCATCTCCGCGCCTTGTCTCCCCAGCGGTCGGGGGCACCGCGCCCGCTCCCTGGAGCGGTCCTAACCATGAACAGCCCCCCTGCAGCGTTAGAGACAGGAGCGCCCACATGGCCAGGCAGCGGGTGATGGCGGGCGCCAGGAACCCGCACCTCATGTGGCCGCTTCCAGCCGAAGCGGGACCTTCACCCGGCCACCGGAGGGCGGTCGCGAGTTGGCGCGAACATCACGGCTGCCTCGACCGCAGGGCCGCGGATGGCGGGATCAAAAATCGGTCTGCCGCGCGAGCCCCGGCAAGCGATCAAGGCCGACGGGGTATGGCGCCGGCGGCGAGCCCCGCCGCCAGTAGGCCCCCGACTCCGCCCATGAGCGGCGCGAGCCAGCGCGGCGCGCGATCTGACCCGGCCGCCATCGCAGCGCCGATCAGCGCGGCGCTTAACCCAAAGGCCAGCGACAGGCGACGGCCGGCCTGCGTGATGCTGGCTTCGAGCAGCTCCGTCCCTCGGAACTGCACCTGCAGGCTGCCCCCTGGGCGCGCGCCCACCGCCCCCTCGATCGCCTCGACGACGCGCACCAGTCGCAGCCGCGCCTTCTGCACCTCGTAGAACGTCTTCTTCGGGTCCAGCGCGCCTGCGAGCTGCCGCATCGTGTTCCGCAGCACGAACGACTCGGCGACTGAGAAGGGATCGAGCGACGGATCCAGCTCGGCCGCGACGAGCTGCATCTGGGCGAAGGCCTTTCCCATGAGGGTGAGCGACGCGGGCACACGGACGTTGTGGCGCACGGAGATCTCCGTCACTTCCTGGAGCATCGGCCCCAGCTGAATGTCGCGGAGCGAGAGCGAACGGTAGCGGAGGATCAGCCCCTGCAAGTCGGCCTGAAAGGCCTCAGTATTGATCGCGTCGGCGCTGCCGTCTCCGGCCGACAGCATGAGGACGACCTCCGAGAGGAACGCTGCGTCCTGCTGGGCGAAAGCCAGCAACAGCAAGAGCACCAGCTCGCGCACCTGCGCGTCGACCTCCCCCACCATGCCGAGGTCGAGGAAGTAGATCTTGTCGTTCCACCACTTCAAGTTCCCGGGATGAGGATCGGCGTGGAAGAAGCCGGCCGCCATCACCTGGTGGTAGTAGCCCTCGAGCAGCTGACGAGCCGCCTCCAGGCGGGCGGGCCCCAGGGGCGCCTCTCGCACGGGCACACCCTGGACCTCCTCCATGACCAGGACGCGGGCGGTCGAGTACTCGCTGTACACCCCGGGCACATCCAGCCGGGGAAAGGGCGCCAGCACCTCCCGCATGCGACGGATGTTGTCCGCCTCCTGCCTGAAGTCCAACTCCCGTCGCAGCGAAGTCGACAGGTGCTCCACCATCGCCGGCACGTCGAACACCCGGCGAAACGCCGGGCGGCCGGCCGCCTTCTGCGCGAACATCTCCAGCAGGCCAAGATCCTGCGAAATGTTCTCCTCGGCGGTCGGACGCTGCACTTTGATAACCACACGGTCGCCCGATTCCAGCGTCGCGCGGTGCACCTGGGCGATCGTGCCGGCGGCGAGGGGCCGCGGGTCGATGCTGCCGAACACGTCCTCCCACGGCACACCCAGCTCTTTCTCCATGACCGCCACGACCTCCGCCTCGGTCAACGGAGTGACGTGCTCCTGGAGCGAGGCCAGCTCATCCAGGAACGCGGGCGGAAGCAAGTCGGGCCGGGTCGACAGGATCTGTCCCAGCTTGGCAAACGTCGGTCCCAGCTCGTCGAGTGCGGCGCGAAACCGCTGCGCGGCGTCCCCCATCGCGGCGTCCGGGCGGGACCGCGTAAGCAGGTCCCGAACACCAGCTTTGGCCAGCACGCGCCCGATCTGCCAGGCGCGAGCCAGGAGCCGGCCCTCGGTAGCTGGCGCTTCGGACGCAGCCGACCCGCTCGCGGGCCGTGGAGCGGAAAAACCATTGAGATCCGCGCTGTTGACGATGACAACGGTGCAACGAGCGTTGTGCGTGATGCGGTTGGGGATGTTGCCGAGGAGGAACTGCTTGCGGCCGGCCATACCCAGGTTGCCAACCACGAGGACGTCGATGCGCTCGGTCTCGACGGCGTCGAGGATCGCCTGCGCCGGGTCGTCGCCCGCGACCACCCGAGCAAAGCCGCGCGGCCCCGCAACCTCGCCCGCGAAGCTGCCGAGCTGCTCCCGCGCCACTTCGAGGCTCGCCTGGTCAGCCCCATCAATGTCGCCAGCCGCTGTGACCGGGAGCACCTGGAGGAGCACCAGCTCAGCCCCGTAGGACGCGGCGAAGCGAGCGGCCCACCGGACCGCGCGGTCGGCGCTCTCCGACCGATCCGTGCCCACCAGCACGCGCCTGACCGCGGGAGCCGCCACCATCAGCCTGCCCCAAGGAATGAATTGAGGGCGGCATTGTAGCCTAAACCTCTGTGGTAGATTCATCGCCATGCGGTTCACCGAGCGGCACTATCGCTGGGAGTGGCGCCTGCGGTCCTCGCCCGATCAGCTCTGGCCGTTCGTCGCGGACACCAACCGGTTCAACCGCGAGACGGGACTGCCCGCGGTTGAGCCAGCCGACATCGAGCCACGAGCGAACGCTCGCCAGCTCCTCCGATTCCGCCGCCTCGGAATGCGCGTCGAGTGGGAGGAGGAGCCCTTTGAGTGGGTGCGCCCGGAGCGTTTCGGTGTCGTGCGCCGCTACCGATCGGGCCCTGTTGCATCGCTCCGGGTCCTGGCCGAGCTGGCCCCCCTCCCCGAAGGCGGGACTCGGCTTGTCTATCAGAGCTGGATTATCCCTCGGACTCTCGTGGGCCTCATTGTCGTTCCTCCCTTCATGGCTCTGAACCGCCGAAGCTTTGGCGCGGCGTTCCGGCGCTACGACCGGCTCGCCATGCAAAGCTCGCCTATCGCCGGCGTGGCGGGCAAGGGGGTGACCGTCACCCCGACATCCATGCGAGCTGACCCGAACGTCGAGCGCGGGCCCGCCGTCCGCCTGGAGGCCGGGGCGGCCGAGCGCCTGGTTCGGGCCGCGAGGGAGCTCGCCCAGGTCACCGGCGAAGCTGCTCTGGTGGAGCAGCTCATCCGAACGATGGGGAGCGCTGACGACCTCACAGTGGCGCGCATACGCCCGTATGCGCTGGCTGACAGCTGGGGGGCGCCGCGCCGCAAACTGTTGGAGCTGTGCCTACACGCAACGCGGGCGGGCCTATTCGACCTTCAGTGGGACGTGCTGTGCCCGCTGTGCCGCGGCGCGAAAGAAAGCGCGTCGCGCCTGGCCGACATGCGAACAGAGGTGCACTGTGCAACGTGCAACATCGATTTCGGCGCCAACTTCGACCGCTCCGTGGAGCTGACCTTTCACGCAAGCCCTTCCGTGCGGATCGTCGAGGACCGCGATTTCTGCGTCGGTGGCCCACGGCTCACACCCCACATTGTCGCGCAACAGCTGCTCGCCGCGGGGAGCCGGAGGAGCGTCGCGCTGGCACTGGAGCCCGGTCGGTACCGCGTCCGCACCCTCGGGCTCACCGGGGGTCAGTTCCTCGTTGCGGCGGCCGACGGCGCCGACGAGCTGGTCCTCAGCGCCAGCTCCACGGGCTGGGCGTCCGCCGAGATCACCCTCTCTCTACGCCCCACCCTGCATTTCGACAACGCCACGGAGGCCGAGCAGCTCTTCATCCTCGAGCGCATGGCCTGGAGCGACCAGGCCGCGACCGCCGCGGAGGTGACGAGCCTCCAGGCCTTCCGCGACCTGTTCTCGTTGGAGCTGCTCCGACCCGGCGAGCGGATCTCCGTGGGCAACCTCGCGATCGTGTTCACCGACCTGCGCGACTCGACCAGCTTCTACCAGGAAGTCGGCGACGCTCCGGCCTTCGGCCAGGTGCTCGACCATTTCGCGGTGCTGCGCGAGGCTATCGCCGATGAGGATGGCGCGCTCGTGAAGACCATCGGCGACGCTGTCATGGCCGTGTTCCGCAGGCCCGTTTCGGCGGTTCTTGCCATGCTTCGCGCTCAGGATCGGCTCAACGCCCCGTTGCCAGGCACGCCACGCTTTCACCTGAAGGCCGGCGTGCACTATGGCCCCTGCATCGCGGTCACGCTGAACGACCGCCTCGACTACTTCGGGTCGGTGGTCAACATGGCGGCCCGATTGGAGCGCTTCTCGTCTGGCGAAGACGTCATCGTCACCGACGTCGTCCGCCAGGACCCGGAAGTCGCGGAGCTGCTGGCCGCGACCGACCATGGACTCGTGGCGGAGAGGTTCGAAGCGCCGTTGAAGGGGTTTGACGGCCAGGAGTTCGCGCTGTGGCGGGTTAGGCGTTCAGAGGAGCCGCAAGGTGCGGGGTTAGTCCCCTCGCCCCTTGACGGGGAGGGTTAGTCAGGTCCCCTCCCCCCTTGAGGGGGAGGGTTAGGGAGGGGGGTAACGGCGTCCCCAAAGAACTAGCTCGCGCACTCCGAAGCAAACCGACCGAGGCTGAACGGGCCCTCTGGCAGCACCTGCGCCGCCGCCGAATCAGCGGCCACAGGTTCCGGCGCCAGCATCCGCTCGGGCCCTACATCGTGGATTTCGTGTGCCTCGAAGCCCAACTGGTCATCGAAGTCGATGGCTCTCAGCATGTAGACCAGCAGGTGGATGACGCAGTGCGGACCCAATGGCTGGAATCGCGAGGGTTCCGAGTGCTGCGCTTCTGGAACAATCAGGTCCTGGGCGAGTTGGCCGCCGTGGAGCAGGCGATCCAGATTGCGTTGGAGGGAGAGCCACCCCCCTCCCTAACCCTCCCCCTCAAGGGGGGAGGGGATCAGTAGCACTCGCCCGTGTCCCCACTTAAGCCAGGCTGCCACAGCATCGTTAAACCTTTCGTAGGTTTCAACTGGATCTTCTCTTGCGATAGACCTGAGTGCCCAAAACCAATGGTCTGGTGCGCGCTCCAATTCTCGCAGTAAGTGCGCAAGAGCAGGCTCGCCCAAACCTATGATCATTTGGTACCACCGGTTCGTGGACCTGGCTTGGACCGACGACAGGAATCTCGTTTCTGCCCGCCAGTTATCCACCAACCTGCGAAAAGTCCGCTCTAGTTCGTTGTCTTCGTGGTGCTCAGCTAACGGATCGAGCGCCTTCGCTTCTCGCGCGGCCACGAGCCTCTGGGATCTTGTACTACGCCTCGACACGAATCATCCCCGGTGTGCCGGCAACCAGCTCGCCGATCGGTGCGGCGCAGTGCGTCCCAGCGGCAGAAAGCGCCCGAACCAGCTCGTCCACTCGCTCCGGAGGCGTGGCGATGAGGAGGCCGCCGGAGGTCTGCGCGTCCACGAGCGCCACTCGGACCGCGGCCGAGACGCCGTCGGCGTACTCGACGCACGGATCGAGGCACTCTTTGTTGTTCCACGTGCCGCCGGGGACCACGCCCTCATCGATCAGCTCGAGCACGCGGGGGAGGATGGGCACGGCGCCCGCACGGATCACGGCCCCCAGTTTGCTGGCCGTTGCCATCTCGCAGAGGTGGCCCAGCAGGCCGAACCCGGTGATGTCGGTGCAGGCGTGAACCCCCACAGCCAGCATGGCGTCGGCAGCCCCTCGATTGAGGCCAGCCATGACGTCGACGACCTGGCTGATCGCCTCTTCACTCAACAGTTCCCGCTTGATGGCGGTGGAGAGGACACCCGAGCCGAGCGGCTTCGTCAGGACCAGTACGTCGCCCGCCTGGCCGCCAGCGTTGGTGACGACCCGTTGGGGGTGGACCAGCCCCACCACGGCGTAGCCGGACTTGGGCTCCGGGTCGTCGACGGTATGGCCGCCGATAACGTCGACACCCGCCTCCCGCGCCTTCTCCGCGCCGCCCCGCAAGATCTCGGTCAGCACGTCCCACGGGAGCTTGCCCCGCGGGAAACCGACGAAGCTCAGCATCGCCGCCGGCTTGGCCCCCATCGCATAGATATCGGACAGGGAGTTCGCCGCCGCGATGGCGCCAAAGGTGTAGGGGTCATCGACGACGGGGGTGAACACGTCGATGGTGAGCGCCAATGCGATGTCGTCAGTCAGACGATAGATTGCGGCATCATCCTTGGTTTCGAACGCCACCAGGACGTTGGGATCGATGGGAAGCGGAAGGCCGCCCAGCACCTGGGCGAGATCGGCCGCGCCGATCTTCGACGCTCAGCCTGCGCAGTGCGACAGACTCGTGAGACGCACGATATCCTGACGGGTCACCGGCCCTCCTTCCCCAATTGCGGATTGCGGATTGCGGATTGCGGAATAGACTTCATGCCCCGGCGGGTCCAATTTGGCAATGAAAGATTACCCCCCACCCCAACCCTCCCCCGCAAGGGGGGAGGGGGCATTCCCCTCAGGGCGCTGGAACCAGGATACGGATAGCTCCTGGAAGGATACGGAACTCGGCGCCACCTGCGCCCACGACCTCACCGTCCAGCTCGATGAGTGGCCGATCGTCCGACTCGATGCGCACGGTTCGGGCGCGGGCGTGGCGCACCCGCCGGTGCGACAGGTGATGGCCCGTGTATACCCGGGGGAGATTGCGGAGCAGCTCTCCGCGGTCCATCGCGCCGACGGTGACCACATCCAGGAGGCCGTCGTCCATCCTCGCCTGTGGGGCGATGCGCGGGTATGGACCGAGCGCGGCAATGACGCTCACGGCCTCGATGGCCTCGGGTTCGCCTCCATCCACGGACATGCAGCCGCGCCAGGAGCGGGGATCGCCGAGGGCTCCAACCTTGGCCAGGAAGAACCGGCCCAGCGCGCCGGCCCATTTCAGGCGCATGCCCGCCGCGGCGACGCGACCCCCCATCCCAACGTCGGCGTTATTAAGGAAGTAGCGCACGGCCGGCTGTCCCGGCCCCCCTGCGAACGTTGCCACGCCAACGTCGACGGCGACGGGCTGCCCGCCGACGAGCAGCCCGAGAGCGCTGAGGCCACCCGGTATCCCCAGGCCTCGCGCGATAACCGACGAGCTCCCTGCCGGTATCAGCGCGAGCGAGGCCTCGGGACAAAGGGGCTCACCGTCGAGGAAGAAGCCGTTGACGACCTCGTGGACGGTCCCATCGTCTCCCACCGCCACGATGGTCCGAGCGCCGGCGCGCAGCGCCTGCCTTGCGAAGCTGGCGCCGGTCAGCGGGCCCTGGGTCCATTCGAATTCGAAGCTGAGGCCGAGGCGCCGGAGCTCGGCTACGACGGCCGGCCACAGGCGGGCCGCTCGTGCAGCGCCCGCCCCCGCATCGACGATAAAGAACAGGGGGCTCACCCTATGATGATAGTTGACGCTGTCCGCGCGCCCACCTTCATCTGCCGGAGCTGGCGATAGATGGCAATACGCGTCGCGCTTGTAACAAACCGCCGGCACGCGCGTATAGGTAGGACAGAAAGATGACTGCCGGCGGAGCGCGCTAGTGGGGGTTGACGCGCGGCCGTTGACGGTGCATACTGGAAGAACATACCTATGGAGGATCCACCAGATGACGGCACAACGTTCGACGCGTCGGAGCGCACTGCCCATCCTGCTGATTTTGACCCTGTCGTTGCTACCCATTAGTCCTGCGGTCGCCATCAGTCCGGCGCTCGCCCAGGATTTCACGGCCACCGGGTGCGCCGGTTTCGTCTACGTCGATAACCCTGGGGTGTTCAGTGGTGAACAGCCCCTCACCGGCTGGGCCGTCGACCTCAACGCGACTGGCTTAACACCCGGCGTAGACCTGATCGAGGTCTACCTGGGCGAATGGCCCGTCGCCTGGGACTTTGTTGGCTACCCACGGACAGACGCGGACGAATACGCGGGCCGCCCCGACTTGTGGGCCGGCTTCGAGATCTGGATCAACTTCGACGCGCTGCCGGCGGGGAACCAGACCTTCTCCGTTTGGGCCCGCACCGAGTGTGAGTGGGTGGAGGCCCAGGTGATTCTGGCCGTCGCTCCGTCGACCCCGCCCGTGGTGTCTCCCCCGCCGCCCCTGCCCCCCTTCGTGGCTCCTCCTCCGCCGCCCCCCGCTGCGCCCGTGGTGGCCCTCAGCATCAGCGACGAGCGGCGCAGCGTTGGCACCTCATCAAGCTACTCCAGCGGTTACGGTTCGACGTGCGTCTCGCGGGATCAATATGGGAACTGCCTCTCCTATGGCGGCAGCGGAATCTACGGCGGTTCGACGTGCGTCTCGCGCGACATCTATGGGAACTGCAGCGGCGGCGGAATCTACGGCGGTTCGACGTGCATCTCGCGGGATCAATACGGGAACTGCCTCTCCTATGACAGCGGCGGAATCTATGGCGGTTCGTCGTGCGTCTCGCGGGATATCTATGGGAACTGCAGTGGCGGCGGCTACTACGGGGGAAGCACGGCGTCCCAGACCAGCTTCAACTTCAACGTCACGCTCTCGGGCGCGAGTACCCAGATCGTCTCGGTCTACTACGCCACGGCGGACGGGTCTGCCATACAGGGGACGGACTACACCGCCGCGAACGGCACGCTCAGTTTCTCGCCCGGCGAGATGTCCAAGACCATCACGGTCCAGGTTTACGGCCAAGCCTATGGTGGGGAGAGGAACTTCTACGTCAACCTCAGCAGCCCAGTCAACGCATCGATCTCCGACGGCCAAGGGCTCGGCACCCTCGTCGGCAGCAGCTCCACTAGCGGCTACTACGGCGGCGGGGCCGGCTACTACGGGGGCTACTACGGCGGCGGAATCGGCAACTGCGGATTCGGGCTCATCTGGGACGGCTTCACCTGCGTGGCGAGCGGCACCGGCACGACGAGCGGCACGTCGGTAGTCGTGAATGCCACGGGGACCGTCACTCTGACCTGGTCGACAATCACGGGAGCGAGCGGCTACCAGGTCTACGTCGGTTCAGGCAGCGTGTGCAACAATTTCACCGCGTTGGGGGCTGCGCTCGCCTCGACCACGACCACCACGACCATCTCCCTTACCGGCACTTACTGCATCCAGGTGAGGGACACGCTGTCCAGCACGCAGGCGTTCGTCACGGCGACGACGGGCACGGGAGTCGGCGGCTCGATCTCGATCAATGATGCGACGTGCGCAGCGGGCAGCGCCTGCACCTTCACGGTGACCCAGACGGGCGGCACAACCACCGCTACCGTGTCGTACCAGACGGTAAACGACGTGGCGCAAGGCACCGGCGCCTGCCCGTCACCGGCCAGCGCCGGCCAGGACTTCGTAGTCTCAAGCGGGACTGTGATCGTGGCCGCGAGCGGTACCGCCACGATCCTTATTACGACGTGCGCCAACGAGGGTACAGAGACTAGCGAGGCCTTCAGCGTCAATCTCACCGGCACGACGGCTGGGACCATCGTGGACGGCTCCGGAGCGGGCACGATCACCGCGGCCGGACCTACGCCGACACCCACACCGCCAGCGGTGGGCTCGATCTCGATCAGCAATGCCTCGTGCACGTCGGGAAGTCCCTGCACCTTCACGGTGACCCAGACAGGCGGCACAATCACTGCGGTCGTGAACTACAGCACCGTGAACGGCACGGCGACCGCCAGCCCCTGTCCGGCAGGAGACTACGAAGCTGCCTCTGCCACGGTGAGCGTGACCGCCAACGGCGGCACTGCCCCCATCGCGATCACCACGTGCCCCAACTCGAACGGCGAGCCACAAGAGTTCTTCAGTGTCAGTCTATCCGGCACGAATGCCGCTTGGACCATCACGAGTGGCGTGGGGACGGGGACGATAGCAGAGACCCCTGGCCTCGGCGTGATTTCCATCAATAACGCGCCGTGCTCAGCCGGATCCCCGTGCGTCTTTACGGTGTCGCGGAGCGGCGGCATCGGATCCGTCAATGTGAACTACTCGACGGGAGGCGGCACGGCA
This sequence comes from uncultured Chloroflexota bacterium, assembly GCA_964417895.1. Classification (GTDB taxonomy): domain Bacteria; phylum Chloroflexota; class UBA6077; order UBA6077; family SHYK01; genus CAYQJS01. The sequence continues at coordinate 224,552 of CAYQJS010000002.1, forward strand.
ACCGGCGGTGCCTCCTGCGCCGGCGCTGTGGACTACATAACCGTGCCCCCCCAGACCATCCCAGTACTCGCCAACAGTACCAGCATGGTCTCGATTACGACATGCGCCAACCTGCTGGGCGACCCGGCGGAGACCTTCAACGTCACCCTCAGCAGCCCCACGGGTGGAGCGACCTTGGGGATAAATCCGGGCGTGGGGACGATCCTCTAGCCTCGACAAGCATAGGACGGCGGTTCGAGGGCTGCCGAGCGATGCTCGGCAGCCCTCGTTTCTTGTTCGCCCAGGAGGATCATCGTCGCGGCGGCCATCACCGTTGGAGGAAAGCTGGCCTCCGTCAAACAACCCATCACGATGTTTGACGCTCGGCTGAGGCTCCTGCACGCGTCTTCATTGCGCAAAGCTGCGGACTGACGACACTCGCTGGCAACGCGCCCAGAAAGTGGGCGATCAGCGCCCTTGCTCGGAGCCCTACGCCCGGTAGTCAGCACGGCTCATGTTCGCCTACTACCGCCCAATCCACGATTATGAGAGACAGAGAGCGCTTTGATGGCATCCGTCCGGTCGCGTTGCAACGCGAATGAGGGCCCGTGGATTTGCGACGCATTGACAGGAGACTGGCTACGATGGGATACTGGCCCGAAACGGCGCGCCCGGCTCGAAGTTTCTGTGCGCCGCCAGCAGTTTCCTGCTCCTCCGCGGGCCGCGCGGAGAGAGGAAGGACTCTGCAGCGCCTCGGGAGGGGCTGCCGTAGCCCCTCGGAAGTCAGCCGTCACAACGACGGTCGAATTGACGTTATTTCCTCGGTGAGGACAAGCATAGGAGGACCCCTCAGATGATCGCGCAACGCTCCACCCGCCGAAGCGCCCTGCCCATCCTGCTGATCCTGGCTCTATCCTTGCTCCCCGTAAGCCCCGCTCTGGCCGACGACGAGTCGTCGTTGGCCCCCGCGGGGGTCGCGCAGGAGCCCGCTTCTGCGGAGGCCGTGTTCCAGGCAGCGCAAGCCACCGGCTGCGCGGGCGTGGTGCAGATCGATACGTTCGGGACTGTGCGCGGAAAGCAGCCGCTCACCGGCTGGGCCGTCGACAACAGTGAGACCGGCATGACGGCCGGCGTCGACGTGGTCGAAGTCTTGCGGGGCGATGTGCGCGTCGGCTCCGGGTCTATCGGCGTGGCACGGCCCGACGTGGACGCCTACCTGCGCCGCACGGAGTTGCGGGCCGGCTACGCCATCGAGGTCGATTGGGCCAGGGAGCCGCGCGGGATGCAGACCTACACTGTGCGCGCGCGAACCAACTGCGGCTGGGCAGAGGCCCGGGTCACCCTTGACGTAGACCCGGCCCCGCCAGTGGCCCTCAGCATCAGCGACGAGCGGCGCAGCGTGGGAAGCGGCTACTACGGCGGCGGCTACTAC
>CAYQJS010000003.1:0-41130 GCA_964417895.1 uncultured Chloroflexota bacterium
ACCACATCGGGCCCTTCGACAAGCTCAGGGTGAGCGGGTTCTTCAGCAGCCTGCTAACTAACAGGCTGGACTGATCAGTGGACTTGACTGCGATTCCCGTCGTCGATCAGCATGCCCACAACATTCTTCGACCCGACGAGCTGACCCCGGTCGACTACGTCGCCGCCTTCACGGAGGCCGGCGACGACGAGGCAGCGAACGACCAGGTCCGCGAGACGCTGTTCTTCCGGCGCAGCCTGCGCGACATCGCGCAGTTGCTAGGATGCGAACCCAACCTCGAAGCCATTCTGGCGGAGCGGGGGCGGGTTGGCTTCGAAGAGGCCGCGCGTCGGTTCATCGCAGCTGCGCACGTCGAGGCCCTGCTGCTCGACGATGGCTTCCTGGCCGGTCGGATACTCCCGGTCGCGTGGCACGGCCGCTTCGCTCGCTCCTATCGGCTGCTTCGCGTCGAGCGGTTGGCCGAGGAGCTTGTGGAAGGTGGCGCTCCGACGTGGCCCGCGCTCGCGGAGCGCTTTCAGGATGCGCTGGCAAATCCCCCGAGCGAGGTCGTGGGGCTGAAGACCATCGTCGCCTACCGAACGGGGCTCGCGTTGGACGAGCCGGACGTGGAGGCGGCACGTTCATGCTTTGAAGGCCTGCGCCAGCAGGCGCTCGACGGCCGCCCGGTCCGGCTCGCCTGCAAGCCGCTGAACGATTGGGTGGTCTGGACCACGCTGGCGACGGCCGCGAGGACAGGGATGCCAGTTCAGTTTCATACAGGGTTTGGCGACCCGGACCTCGACCTGCGTCTGGCGAATCCGCTGCACCTGCGGCCAGCGCTCGAAAGTCCCGCCCTTAGCCGCGTGCGCGTGGTGTTGCTGCACGCGGGCTACCCGTTTACGAGAGAGGCGGGCTACCTGGCGTCCGTCTACGCCAACGTATTCGTGGACTTCGGGCTGGCCGTCCCCTCGTTGAGCGTATCGGGAATGCGCTCCACGATTCGGGCGCTCCTCGAGTTGGCGCCCGTCTCCAAGGTGCTGTTCGCGAGCGACGCTCACGTCATCCCGGAGCTCTTTTACCTGGGCGCCCACTGGGGGCGGCTGGCTCTGGGAGCCGAGCTGGAGCAGGCCGTCCGGGACGGTGATTGCACGGCGGAGGAGGCGGACCGCGCCGCGGAGGACATCCTTCGGGCAAACGCCGTCAGGCTCTATGGCCTGCCGGGCTAGTCGCTGAACCCCGTCAGAGGGGATGAATCCGTCGGACACGGAGCCTGCCCCTTGAAGAACCCGTCGACCATGCCCTGGCGGTTGGCAGGCGCGTGTTCTCGATCTGCGGTTAGGCGCGTGTCCGGTACACTCAGCAGCGTGGCGTCCTCGCACCTGTGGCCACAGGCGCAGGGGTGAGCTCCAGGGGCACGAAACGGAGGACACGACATGGTGATTGACTCAGACGCCCACGTCGAGGAGAGCGTCGAGACCTGGAGCCACCTGGACCCAGCCTTCTATCCTTTCCGCCCGATCCCGGTGGTCTTCCCCGAGGACACGTGCTGGGGAAGCCACAACGCCGCATGGGTGATCGACTACAAGCTGCGGTATTCGGCCGCGAGCCCTACCAGCATGAAGCGGGCGACGGAGAAAGGCGCCCCGATCCCGGTGCAGGAAATGACCGACGTGCCGCTGCGCCTCGCGTGTATGGAGGAGATGGGGATCGACAAGCAGGTGGTCTTCCCCTCAATCTGGCAGGGCTGCCTCGCGGAAAACGTCGACCTGGAGGCAGCCCTCGCCAGGAGCCACAACCAGTTCATGGCCACCCAGTGTGGCCAGTCCGGTGGGAGGCTGTCCTATGTGGCTGTCGTCCCGTTCCGACGGCCCGACCTCGCCGTCGCCGAGATCAGGCGAGTGAAGCAGGCCGGAGCCGCGGCGGCCATCTACGCGCGCGGCATCGAGTGGGATCTACCCCTCTCCCATCCCATGCTCTGGCCCATCTACGAGGAGGCCGAGCGGCAGGACCTGCCGATCGCCGTGCACGTGGGGAACGGCTCGAGCCCGGCTGTCCTGCGCATGCTCGAGGGCATCCCGCGGCCGTACCTCGATGACTTCCCCCAAACGCACCCATTGGCCGCCGGATTGAACAGCGGCCCCTTCGTGCTCTACGCGTTCCAGCAACTGCTCGGATCGAGCCTCCTGGACGACTTTCCCAACTTGCGCCTCGCGTTTCTCGAGACGGGGGCCGACTGGACGGTCCGTCTCGTCAAGGGCCTGTGCGACCGAAAGGGCCCAAAGGTGCGCGAGTGGCTGGGCGAGCGCGTCTTCGTCTCGTGCACGCTGGACGACGACCTCCCCTATGTCATCAGCAAGCTCGGGGAGGATTTCCTGATCACAGCGAGCGACTATCCGCACGGCGACGCCTTCCGCGAGGACCATCTCAGCGAAGGCTTGCTTCGCAGAGGTGATCTGAAGGAAAGCACCGTCGAGAAGATCTTGTCGGACAATCCCCAGCGCCTATTCCGCTTCTAGCGGGCGCGGATGCCCCCTTCGCCGCCCTGGGGCGCACATGCTGCATCAGAGGGTTCCACGCAGCGCTTGTCGTCGCCGCCGGCATTTCCCCTTGGCGGATCAGGCGGGAGAATCGAGAAGTACAATTTCACAGGGAGCCGGGCGCCTCTGGAGCACACCATGGCCTTGACCAAGCGCACGTACGAGCAGTTGGCCCTTGAGGATCCGGAGGGGCACTGGGAGCTGCATTGTGGGGTCTTGCGCAGGAAACCGAGCATGACCGCGGAACACAACTACGTTGCGGGCCAGTTGTTCTTTCACCTCAAGCGACAGCTCGATCAGGGCGCATTCGACGTACGACTCAACATGGGGCGCGTGCGCCGCTCGCCGGAGAACTACTACATTCCCGATGTGTACGTCATCCCGATCGAACTGGTTCGCCCGCTGCGGGGCCTGCGCAACGTGCTCGAGGCCTACGACGCGCCATTGCCCCTCGTCGTCGAAGTGTGGTCACCCTCGACCGGTGAATACGACGTCGACTCGAAGCTCCCAGAGTACCAACGCCGGGGCGACCTTGAGATCTGGCGCATCCACCCTTTTGACCGCACGCTCTTCGCTTGGCGGCGGCAGGCAGATGGCAGCTACACCGAGTCGCGCTACACTGGTGGTACTGTGCAGCCGCTTGGGTTGCCCGATGTGACGATCGATCTCGACACCTTGTTCGACTGAAGGCGAGGGCGAAGGCCCCGCCCGAGCCCTGCCCGCGTGGCGGCCAGCTAGGGCGGGCCCTGCTAGATGCGCGATGCCCGCTGCCCACCGGCTATCGACTCCATTCGCCCCACGGGAACCTCGATGAGCGTCGGCTCGTCCGCCGCGAGAGCTGCGCGCAGCTCATGGCGCAGCTGCTGCGCGTCTGTCGCCCGCCGACCCGCGATGCCGAATGCGTCGGCAAGCTTGATCATGTCGGGGTTGTACAGGTCGGACGCGATATAGCGGCCACCGAAGCGCGTCTCCTGGCTGCGCTTCACGTTGCCGTAGGCGTTGTCGTTGAAGACGATGGCGACCACGGGCAGCTTCTGTTGCGCCATCGTCGCCAGCTCCTGGACGTTGTAGAAGAAGCCGCCATCGCCGTTGATCGATACCACTTTCTTGTGGGGGTTGCCAACCTGGGCGCCGAGCGCGGTGGCGAAGCCGTACCCCAGCGTGCCCTGGTAGCCGGACGTCAGGAAGGTCCGCGGCGTGTAGACGGGAAAGTAGCCCTGCGTCCAGTAACCGACCTGGGTGCTCTCGGAAACGAGGAGGGCATCGTCGGGCATCTCGGCGCGGATGGCGAGCCCGAAATCCGCTTGCGGCTGAATGGCGGCAGCCCTGGCGGCCATCGCCCCTTTGAGGGCCTCGATCTCGTCGCGCCGCGACGGCCGCGACCCATTGTGCCGTGGGACGCGCTCAACGAGCTCCGCCAGGCCCGCCTTTGCATCGGCGACAATGGCGATGTCGGGCGAGTAGTTGCGCCCTACCTCCTCCGGATCGGCGTCCAGCTGGATGACTGTCTTGTCGCCCGGCTGCCAGCTGGTGTTCGCGCCCACGACGAAGCGGCTGCCCACGACGAGGACCACGTCCGCGCCGGGCGCCAGGTCGACGGCGGCATTGTCGGTCAGCGCGAGGTGGTGACGGTGGGAGAGGGCCCCCCGAGCGTTGACCGTCATGACGACCGGCGCCTCGAGCATCTCGGCGAGCTCCCGCAGCTCGTCCCATGCCCCCGCCCGCAGGACGCCACCGCCGGCCCAGATGAGCGGCCTCCTCGCCCTCCCGAGCGCCTCGGCTGCCCGCTCGATCAGGTCGGGGTCCCCGGCCGCTGGAGCAACCAGGGCCGGCTCGCGCAGGTGGACGTCACCCGTCGCCTGCAGAACGTCCGGCGGCACCTCGATCTCGACCGGGCGCGGCCGCCCGTCTCTGAGCTGGGCGAATGCCTCGTGGACGATGCCAGGGACCTCGGCCGGCGCCATCGCGCGGCCCTGCCACTTGGTGACGGAGGCGATGGCCTGCATCTGGTCCTTGACCTCGTGGAGCATGCCGCGGCCGAGGCCGATGAGCTTTGAGTCGATCTGGCCGCTCACGCAGAGCACCGGCGACGAGCAGCCGTAGGCGGTCGCGAGTGCTGCGCTGGCGTTGAGCAACCCCGGCCCGGGCACCACGAGGCACATGCCGACCCGGCCGGTGCTGCGGGCGTAGCCATCGGCCATGTACGCGGTCGCCTGCTCGTGGCGTGTATGCACCACGCGAAAATAGTCGCGCTCGTCGTAGATGGCATCGAAGGCCCAGTCGAGCTGCACGCCGGGAAGGCCGAAGATCGTGTCGATGCCCTCAACCTTGAGCTGCTGAACCAGGGCCTGGCCGCCGGTCATCGTCGGCATGAAAACGCTCTCCTCAAGCAAGTGTCCGCGGCGCGCGCAACACGGATACCACAGCGCTGCGCTCCCTCCCTAAGCGAGGCGAGGTCATCCTCGTCGTTGCCACCCTGCGTCCACCCTCTCCCCAACCCTCCCCCGTCGAGGGGGAGGGAGTGCGGCTGTCCCCCCTGCGGGGAGGGTAGCTGTCCCCTCCCCCCTTGCGGGGGAGGGCTAGGGAGAGGGGTAGCCCCGCTCAGCCCTACGAACCTTCGATGGGCATCCTTGGGCCGGCGGATGGGAAATGGGAGCGATGCGGCGCGGCGAACTCTATCGCATTTCGGTCGGATCGGGTCGGGCAGTTCGCGGCCCTACTTTATGTCCCAGGTGTGGATGTTCCACGTAGTGCCGAGCTGCAGCACCGACATCGGGCCCGGGCCTTCGACCCCCTTCCGGATGGCCATCCCCAGTGGGTTGTAGTAGATCGGTAGGACGGGTAGCTCCTCCGCGATCATCTTCGTCATCTGGAAGAGGGGCTCCTGCCGCTCTGTGGGGTCGAACGTGCTCGTTGCTTTCGCGAACAGGTCCTGGTAGGCGGAGGTCGTCCAGCCACCGCGGTTCTGCCCTTGCCACCGATTCTCCTGGGTGGCGATCAGGCCGGGGGTGAAGATCGCGAAGCCCTCTCGCGTGCTGAACCTGAAGGGCGACGCGTAGCCGCCCTGGAAGGCGTGCCCGAGCTTGCGCTCGTCCTCAGCGGTGAGCTGCCCGCCGGGGGTGGGGATCGGATGCCTGGCCTGGAGCCCCGCCGTCTGGAACTCGCTCACCAGGGCCTGGCTCTCTCGAATGTCGTTGGGGTCCGCGTCGGCGAGCCGGCAGCACTCGAAGGAAACCGTCTGGCCGGCGCTGTTGCGCAGCAGTCGGTCGGGGCCGCGGGTCCACCCGGCCTCGGCGAACAGGCGCTCCGCCCGGGCCGGATCGTAGGTGTAGCGGGGGAGGCCGCGCTGCTCGGCCAGGCGATGAATCGGATCCTCGGGCATCACGTAGTAATGGGCGATGCTGGTGAGGCCGAACTGGAGAGCATCGTTCAGCGCGTCGCGATTCAGGGCGTGGAGCATCCCCTGTCTGAAGCGCAGGTCCTGGACCCAGGGCGCGGCGGGGTCCCTCCACTGGATCCAGAGCGTACGGACGGCGTTGGGGTACGTGTAGGCCACGCCTCCGTCACTCGCCGCCCAGGACCGCCTGATCTCGACGACCTGGTCTGGCTTTAGCATGCTCGCGAGCGGCGCCACGTCGACCGTGCCCGCGAGCAGATGGGCCATCAGGATGTTGACGTCGCCAAGATGGCGGATCACGAGGCGGTCGATCTTCGGACGGCCCAAGAAATACTGGTCGAACGCGGCGGCATCGATGTGGCTTCCCGGCATCCACTCGCTCAGGCGATACGGTCCAATGCCCACCCACTGGCTCGTCCAGATGGGGTGGTTCTCGAACGCCCCGGTGTCGCCCGCCAGGTAGAGGTCGCGAATCAGGTGGCGGGGCAGCGCCGATACGCCGTCGAATCCGTTGACGTTTCCGTAGATCGACGCCTGCCTCCACGTGACCACGAGCGTATGGTCGTCCGGGGCCTGCACGCTGGCAACGTTGCGCAGCTCGCCCAGGGCGAGGACGGAGAGCCTGGGATCACGGACGACGTCGAAGCCGAACACGAAGTCGTCGGCCTTCAGGGGTGTGCCGTCATGCCAGAAGATGTCAGGGCGGAGCTTCCAGGTGACCTCCATCGTCCCGTCGGGCAGCAGCTTCCAGTCGCCATCCTGGACGGACGGGACCTTTTGCGCCGCGTGGGCGATCACGCCTCCCTGGGGGTCGTACATCGTCAAGTTGGCGTGGAACATGAACCAGCGCTCGAGGTAGGCGGTGGTGCTGCCGGCGGGGCGGCCGTACAGGATGAGCGCGTCCGGCTCACCTTGCATGGCCATGTAGAGCGTCTTTGGCGCGGTCGACCCGCCTGCCGTTCCAGCTCCGTCGCGTGGGGCCGTCGGCGTGGATGCGGGGCCACAGGCGAAGACGAGCAGCGCGGCCGCGGCGCTGAGGAGCCCCCCGACCCCGACCAGTGAGACTCTCCCGGTGTGCGTCGTTCTGTTGCTCATGGAATCCGCTCCCCCGGACTGAGCGATTCTGACCAGAAGGCGAAGAATCCGTGTCCTCGAGGAACGGACTCTTCGCCTTCGGCTGCTCCTGAAAACGCCGCTCGTCCTGAGCCTGTCGAAGGACGGGCCCGGGACTGCGCAACGTTGGGCTCATGGTACGACAGGCTCACATGAGCGGTTTTCATCTGTCCGTGGCCCGCCGGAAGCGCATGACAACTCGGAAGGACAGCTATCCCAGGCGGACCCTCGCCGGCCCCTTGCTACAGCGAGTCGCGCCTCTCGCGGTGCAGCCTGAAAATGAACACTTTGCGGAGCGCCTCCTGCAGCTCGGGCGTGTTGACGTGCTCCCGCGTCATGTTCTCGCCGAACACGACGTGGGCGTCGTCAGCCCCGATCGGGGAGTGCTCGATCTGCCCCAGCATGGCCCGATCGATGTCCTTGATGCCGAGCTGCTGGTACAGCTCGCGCGTATCGTCGAGGGCGCGCAGCTGGGCCTCCTTGACCTCCGGCAGCCGTTTTGCCCCCTCGCCCACTAGGGCGCTCCCCAGCAGGACCGGCCACGGCTCGGTCCGATGCATCAGGTAGTACCAGCCATTCGCGACGAGCGACTCAGGGGCGAAGTCCTCCATCTCCAGGGCGTGGATCTCTTCCTCGGTGAGGCCGAACTCGATGGAGTGCCACTTGGCGAGCCTGGGATGGCTCGGCACGGGGCCGCCCACGCTGTCCTGGCCGCCCTCGTCGACCAGCTTGCGCAGCTGGAAGCGGCGCGCTTCTCTGTTGCTGTCGATGTTCAAGTACCGTTCGCCCTCGAAGCGATGATTGCCGTCACCGCCGCGGTGCGACCGCCGCTTCTGCTCCGCGATCTCCAGGATGGTCTCTGCACGTCGGCGGCGCCTGAAGTCCTTGCCGCCATACTCGGTTCTGATCTCCTCGAGACCATCCAGAAGCTCGTCTGGGGAGAGCAGGTCCTGCCCGAACTGCTTGGTCGCGATCGCCATGGTTTGGCCTCCCTTCGAGTGTTTCGTGCGAATGCGCGATTGCTGCCATCTTACCTCAAAACGCTGCGAACCTCCTCGGTGCAGCCTGCATTTTTTCGCGCAACAGCAGGGGCACGCCCTCACCCCCCTCTCCCAGAGGGAGAGGGGACAACCGCCTCAGCTCGCTGCCTCTGGGGCATTGCGCAGGCGCGAGCCTGCGCCAAAGTCAGTATGGGTCGTCAACCAGACCTCCACCTCCGTCCGGTCCCCCGGTGGCTCGGCGGGCGGGGGCAGCTCGCCGTCATTGTAGAGCCGGGCGGCGTTGCCCGCCGTGACCCTGGCGCGGTCCTCCGGGGTGAGGTGCCCGAGGTCCTCAGCGATAACGATGCCGGAGTCCGGCCATATACATGCCGGGTGCGGGTAGTCGTTCGACCACATGACGTTATCCCGGCCGAAATCGGGCAGCAGATGGCAGCCAACCGCATCGGTGATGAACGTCGCATAGACCTGCCGATGGAAGTACTCGCTCGGAGGCCGGGGCAGGGGACTCCTCGAGCCGCGGGCGGTGTAGTAGTCGAACTCCTGCAGCCAGAACGGGATCCAGCCGACCCCCACCTCCGCGACGGCGACTCTCAGACGGGGGTATCGTTCCAGGACGCCGGAGCCGATCATGTGACCCAGGGCATTCATCGCATCGATCTTGTGCCCGTTCACTGAATGGAGCTGCCTCAGGCCGGGCGGTGTCTCGAATCTCTTCTCGGGAACCCGTGCGTTGATATGCATGGCAAGGGGCATGTCGAGATGCTGAGCCGCGGCCCAAAACCGTTCGTAGTGGTCCGAGCTGTAAGGAAGCTCGTCGGGCGGGGCGATCCAGATCGACGCCCCGCGCAGCCCAGCGTCCCTGCAGCGCTCCAGCTCCTCCACTGCGTGCTCGATATTCCATAGCGAGATCATGCCCAGGCCCCAGAAGCGTTCCGGGGCCACACGGCAGAACTCGATCATCCAGTCGTTGTAGACACGGATGCACGCCTCCTCCAGCTCCACATCGCCGACGAGCCATGCTTGCGCGCCCAGCGTGGGGTAGAGCACTTCGGCGCTGATGCCGTCGATGGCCAGGTCCTTGAGGCGCTCATGCGGGTCCCAGCAGCCAGCGCGCAGGTGGTGGTTTGACTCCATGGGCTTGATGTTGGGAAACCGGAGGGCCCGGTCCTTGAACCGCTGTGGGAGCCGCTCCTCCCACAGGTCAGGGGGCTCCCCCATGTGGGAGTCCGCGGAGATCCTCACCTCGCTCGCTGGCTCAACGGTACCGGCTGCTTGCATCGACTCTTCCCTTCATGAAACTTATTGCAGTTCATTCTCGCTATTTCACATCCCAAAGATGGATGTTCCACGTGGTGTTCTGCGTCAGGGGTGGTGCATGGGGTTTGCGGTTGATGCCCTCCACCCCCTTCCGCACCGCCACGCCGACGGGACTGTAGTAGAGAGGGAGCACGGGCAGCTCCTCGGCGGCCAGCTTGACCAGCTGGAATGCCAGCTCCTGCCGCGGGGCCGCGTCAAACGTGCGCATCATCTCTGCGAACAGGCCGTCATAGGTTGCGTTGGACCAACCTCCGGCGTTGCTCCCCGTCCAGCGCGTCTCGTCGTTCGCGATCTGGCCCGACACGATGCTCGCCAGGCTACCCCTCTGGTTGAACCTGAAGGGCCCGATGTTTCCGTGCCGGTTCAGCGCCTCGAACTTACGGGTCTCGGTCGACGACAGCCCCGCGGGGGCACTGGGCAGAGGGTGCTGCGCCTCGAGGCCCGCCGCTTGCAGCTCGCTTACCAGGGCCAGACTCTCGCGCACGTCGTTGGCGTCGGCGTCGAATCGGCGGCAACAGACGAAGGGGACCGTCTGCGCGGCGCTGTTGCGAAGGAGCCGATCGGGGCCGCGGGCCCAGCCGGCTTCGGCGAAGAGCCGCTCCGCCCGCGCCGGATCGTACGCGTACTGGGTAACGCCGCGCTGCTCGGCCAGGCGGGTGACCGGATCGTCGGGCATGGCCAGATAGTGGCCGAACTCGGTCTGGCCGTGCTGGAGGGCCTCGACGAACTGGACTCGGTTGATGGCGTGCATCATCGCTTGCCTGAAGCGCAGGTCCCTGACCCAGGCGGCGGCGGGGTCTCTGAACTGCAGGTTCAGAATCCGCATGGCGTTGGGCGAGGCGTAGGCATCGCCGTTGCCCCAGATTTTCTGGAGCTCCGCGAGCTGCTCTGGCTTGAGCATGCTGGCCAGGGGCGCCACGTCCACGGTCCCTGCGAGCAGATTCGCCATCATGACGTTGCTGTCGGGGATGAAGCGGATCAGCATACGGTCGATCTTCGGGCGTCCCAGAACGTAGTGGTCGAACGCCGCGGCCTCCAGGTGGCTGCCCTGCTCCCACCTGCTCAGGCGGTACGGGCCGAGTCCCACCCACTGGGTCGTCCAGATCGGGCTGGCCTCGAACGCCAGGTAATCCCGTGTCAGGTAGAGGTCGCGCAGGAGATGGCGCGGGATCGGCGGGAGCGCCTCGGTACCGTTGTGGTTCCCCCAGATCGACAGGGTTTTCCAGCTGACGACCAGGGTCTCGGCATCGCGCGCTTGCACTCCTGCGATGTTGAGCACCTCGCCCAGCTCGGCCACGCCGAGGCTGGGATTCATCACGACCTCGAAGCCGAACACGTAGTCTTCAGCCGTCAGGGGTGCGCCATCGTGCCACCGGGCGTCGGGTCGGATCTTCCAGGTGACCTCCATGGTGCCGTCGGGAGAAACTGTCCAGTCGCCATCCTGGATCGTGGGGACCTTCTGCGCCAGCTGTGTGACCACATTCCCTTGGATGTCGAACATCGTCAGGTTCGCGTGAAAGGTGAAGTAGCGCTCCGTGTCCTTGGTGCCGATGGCCGACGGGCGGCCGTAGGCCACGATCGTCTCCGGCTCGCTTTGTACGCCCATCACCAGGGTCTTTGTCGCAGCCGCGCGCCCAGCCCCGTCCGCGTCGCGAGGCCCGGTGGGCGCAGGAGCGGGCCCGCAGGCGAGGATCAGCAGCGCCGTGCCCATCAGGGCGGCTGCGACTCCACGGGGAAAGTGTTTTCCGGTGCGCTCCCAACAGTAGCGCACGGATGGCTCTCCTTTACGCAACGCGACGCATCGTTCGGTCAAGGCATCTCGCAATGCTGCCACGCGCAACAGCCCCCGACAGGCCCGGGGAGCTGGGTTCTGTTCAGTGCCTTCCTTGTGCCCGCTGGCGCCATTCTAGTTTCGATCCTGGGTCGCTGCAAACGTTGCTCCGCGGGGGCTTCGTGGCGCCTCCTCGCTCAGGCTCTCGCCCCATCGGAAGACATCCATCGAGTGTACGAGCGGACTGCGCAAGACTCGATCCTGCTGGCTGGCTAGACCTTATCGGGGGAGGAATTCCACCTCCTGGACTGATGAGGCTTATCTCGGCGCACCCGCGGTGGAGGGGTAGAAGCCGTCAGCCTGACAGCTGCTTGAGGAGCCCTATCCTGGATACCAGGCGTTGAGCGACGGGGTCTACGGTAAGCCCGAAAACCTCCAGCGTGAATGCGCCGAGCAGGGGTTGGGACTCTGCATCTCCGAAGATCACGGGGGAAAAGCGGGTTCGGCCGTCGATACGAATCGGCGTGTCGCCCACCTCGTACTCGACGACGCGCTCGTTCACGATGCTGAAGCGCAACCGTTCTCGAGGAACCACACTGAGGCGATCGAGGACCGGCCGCGGCACGAGGGTGTAGCTGGCGCCCGTATCAACGAAAGCGTCCATGCGCTCGAAGCGCAGGCCCTGAAAGTCTCCGACCTCGATGCTAACCACGAATGTTCCCGTCGTCCTTACCCCGTTTGATGCTGCCGCCGCCCTTGCTACATGAGCAGAAGGGTGACCGGGACGAGCCGCTGAGGAATCGGGTCTACCCCGAGTCCGAAATCCTCCAGCGTAACCGCGCCCAATAGCGGTTGCGAGTCTGGGTCCCCGAAAACAACCCGAGAGTAAAGCGTGAGGCCGTCGATTCGGAACGGCGCTTGGCCCACGTCGTACTCGACGACGCTCTCGTCAGCAATACGGAACGCCCGGCTTTCTTGAGGGACGATGCCGAGACGCTGAAGTAGCGGCCGGGGCACGCGCGCATAGCTCGCGCCGGTGTCCACCAGCGCTTCCACCCGCTCGAAGCTCAGGCCCAGCACATCTCCGACTTCGACGCTAACGGTGAACGTTGACATGCTTCTCTACCCCGTTACCGCTGCTGCGGCGCTGGCGCCGGCCAGGCGGCCGAACACCGCGCCGGCCATAAGCCCGGAACCCCCAGGATAGTTGTAGTAGAACAGGCCGCCCACCAGCTCGCCGGCCGCGAACAGCCCGGGGATGGGGTGGTTCTCCGTGTCGAGCACCTGGCCGCGGTCGTTGATACGGAGACCGCCGAAGGTGAAGGTGATGCCGCACGTCACCGCGTAGCCCTCGAAGGGGGGCTCGTCGATGCGCTGCGCCCAGTTGGTCTTGGGTGGATCGATGCCGATCGTGCCCTTGCCGTCCAGAATGGAGGGCTTGAAATCCCCCACCCGGACCGCGGCGTTGAATTCGTCGACCGTGCGGCGCAGCCCCGCCGGATCGATCATGAGCCCGTCGGCCAGCTCCTCGATAGTCGAGGCCCGTACCTTCGTCGCCTGGCGGATGCGATATTCGTCGCGGAGCATGGGGATCGTCTTGCTATCGAAGATCTGGAACGCCTGGCGGCCTGGTTGCTTCAGGATCTCGCGACCGTAGCGCGCGTAGGTGTAGTTGCGGTAGTCGGCCCCCTCGTCCACGAAGCGCCGCCCCTCGCGGTTGACGATGATCCCCAGCGGGTAGGAGTGCTTCTGGTGCAGGTCGCCGATGCGCAGATCGCCAACCTCGTCGGAAAGCAGGTCCCAGGCGACAGCGTGGCAGCAGCTCCAGTGCCCGTAGGACTGGGCGCCGATGTCCAGGGCCGCGCGGATAGCGTCTCCCGTGTTGAAGCGAGTGCCTCGGACTTTGGCAAGCTCCCAGTCAGCTCCGAGGTAGCGCGTTCGCATCTCCCGGTTGGCCTCGAAACCACCCGCCGCGAGGACGACGGCGCCGCAGGCCACCGTCCGGTTGCCGCCTGGGCCGCGGGTGCGTACGGCAGTCACCGCGCCCCGATCGTCGGTCTCGAGCCCGTTAGCCTTTGTCTCGTAGAGGATCTGGACGCCGCTGGCCTCGGCGATCTCGAAGAGGCGGTCCGAGAGGCCCTGGCCCCCTCCGTGCGCCTCGAGGATGAGATTGCCAAAGAAACGGTAGCGTCCCTCGTGCTGGAACGCCTGGCGGCCGATCGCCAGCAGCCAGCGAACGCCGCGCTCACGGAGCCAGACGATGGTGGGGTACGAGCGGCTCACCAGGATCTCGACCAGCTGTGGGTCCGCCAGGCCCTCGGTCACCCGGTCCAGGTCGTTGGCGTAGTCGGCCTGCGTGTAGCGGCCCACGTCGACCCCTGCCAGCTCGTCGGCGCTGTAGTCCGGCAGCAACGGTTGGAAGTCCTCGATGCCGTTGAACGCAAAGCGCAGCAGGCCACCGGTGAACGCGGTGTTGCCGCCCCGCTCCGCGCGCGGCGCCTTTTCCAGGACCAGGACGCGCGCGCCAGCCTCGCGGGCGGAGAGAGCGGCGCATAGCCCGGCGTTGCCAGCTCCTACGACGACGACGTCGTGGTTCTCCATTTTCTACTCCTCAGACTGCCAGCCTGAGCCCTCACCCGTCCTTGGCCCGGCGGCCGGCCTCCCCACTGGTGGGAGGCGCGAGGACCCGCAGCGTCCACCCGGCGCGAGAGCCTGCCCCTTTTCCCAGGGACGGGTGAGGGTCGGGGTGCTCGTGCCGCGGCTGTCGCGTATAGCTTAGCGGCGCTACACACGCGGGTGAAAGTGCAGCTTCGGGTCGCGGGCGCCGGAGGGCCACCTCATCGCAACGTGTCCCAGCCAGGAGTCCAGCGTGTCGGGAAAGTCCGATCGCCAATGCGCGCCCCGGCTCTCCTCACGAAACTTCGCCGCCGCAACGATGGCTCGCGCGCAGTCGAGGCCGGCGCGTAGATCAAGGATCCGTGCGGCGCCCCTGGCCCCGGGGGCCTGAAGGGCTGCAGCCTCGTCCGCGAGCGTCTCGATCAGGCAGGCGGCCGCGGCCAGGCCGCTCGCATCCCTCACCAATGAGGCCCGCTGCCACATAGTTTCGCGCAGTCGGCGCCACATCGCCGTGAGCGCGGGGCGGGGGTCCTCCGCGCGTGGGTCGATAGCGGCTCTGAGCTGCTCTAGCGCATCGCCCGTCGAAGGGACGGCGTCCGCGGTGCGCGCCCAGGCCGCGGCTGCCGTACCAGCGATGGTGCCGAACACGAGCCCCTCGCAAAACGCATTTCCGCCCAGCCGGTTGGCTCCATGGAGGCCCCCCGCCGCCTCGCCGGCCGCGAAGCAGCCGGCGAGGGACGAGTTGCCATCGCAGTCAACGGTGATTCCACCCATCGAGAAGTGCGTAGCCGGGCTGACAACCAGCCAGTCGCGCGGGAAGTCCAGTCCGCGTTTATTCAGAGTCTCAGCGAGGTGCGCGTGGCGGAGAGTGATGCGCTCCTGGAGGACTGCCGAGCAGTCCAGGTAGACCCCGCCGTTCACCCCGCGCCCCGAGCTCGCTTCGAGGTACACAGCCTTCGCCAGGATGTCGCGCGGGGCCAGACTGCCGCGCGGGTCGTAATCCGCCATGAACTCGCGGCCCGCCGCATCGCGGAACACCGCGCCATCGGCGAGGAGTCCGTTGGTGACGAACATGGGCACGGGGCTGTCGAGGCGTGTCGGGTGCCATTGCACGAACTCGAGGTCACGTGTCTCGGCGCCGGCGCGCATGGCGAACGCGATGACGTCGCCCGTTGCATCAACGGTGCCGTTGGTCCGCGCGAAGAGATGCGATGCGCCACCGGCCGCGAGGACGACGGCTGGGCACTCGATGCGGAGAATCGTCTCAGTAGCCAGATCGACGGCCACGGCCCCGGCGATGCACCCGTCCCGGGCCTCGAGGCCCACGACCGGCGTGCGATCGAGACACCGAGCGCCCAGGTCGCGAGCATGCTGCGCGAGGGGGACGGAGAGTGACAATCCCTTGTTGGCCCCAAGCCCCGTGGAGTCGGCGCGGTACGTGCGCGCTCGGGAGTGTCCCGCGGCCCGCGTCCGATCGATGCGGTCGCCGCTGCGGAGCAGGCGAATGCCCAGCCGTTCGAGGTCCAGAAGGGCCGCGCCGGATCGCTCCGCCAGGAGGCGCACGAGCCGTTCGTCCGCGATGCTCGCGCCGGACTCCAGCGTGTCCTGGCAGAATGTGGCCTCGGAGTCGTCAGGGCCCAGCTCGGGGACATAGGCGCTAATGTCGGCGGTCGAGGGGACCGTGTTGCCGCTCCGACCCACGAGTCCTTTGCAGCAAACGGTCACGTTGGCGCCAGCTTCGAGGGCGGCAATGGCGGCGCGCAGGGCAGCCACGCCCCCGCCGATGACGAGCACTTCGGGCGAAAGCTTTGCGACGTCTAGCATGTCGGTTGATTTAGATTTCGGGGCCAAGGGCACCCCCACCCCAGCCCTCCCCCATGGAGGGGGAGGAGAGCCAGCCCCTGCCCTTGAGCGGGAGAGTTAGGAGGAAGAGCCAGTCCCCTCCCCCTTTGAGGGGCAGGGCTAGGAGGAAGAGCCAGTCCCCTCCTCCTTTGAGGGGGAGGGCTAGGAGGAAGAGCCAGTCCCCTCCCCCCTTGAGGGGGAGGGTTAGAGAGGGGGGTAACGGTCATGTTCGCGCCAAGTGACGCCATTAGCATGTCGGCCTGGTTTCCTTGAGGGCCGCCCGGTGCGCCGAGCGGGCTCGCTTGGGAGGGCTGGGAACGATGAGCGCCGCCTGGTCCGCCATTGCCTGGGTAAGCCACAAGTCGGGCTCAGCGAACCTCCTCCCACCCACCACGCTGACGCGCAGGCAGCCGATCGTCCGGTCTGGCGTCCGCATCGGGGCGGCGATGACTGCCTCGGTCACCCTGGAGCCCCGCCCTGTTCGAGTCCGAGGGTCCTGCCTCACATCGGGCACGAACGCCGCCTCCCCCGAGGCGATAACCCAGCCGATGAGGCCGCGCCCAACTCCGCGCGTGAGGATCCTGGGGCCGAGGCCCGCTTCGCGGCCGGCATCCGAGACAGTCGCTGCCGCCACGTGAAACGCGGCCTCCGCGTCATCCACGAGGTAGACGACGGCGAGGTCCGCGTCGGTCAGCTCGCGTACCTTGTCGACCAAGGCCTCCAGGGTGGCCTGCGGCCCGGTCGCGCGCGCCATGCGCACGACCCCGCCGATCGCGCGCGTCGCCGCTAGCTGCCGAGCCATTTGATCGGCAAGCTCGGCGTTCAGGAGGATCAGCCCGATCTGGTTCGCCGCCGCCTCCATGAGGGCCAGCTGTGGATCGCCGGGTGGGCCCGGCACGAGGAACCGAATCAGCCCGAGCCCACGTCCCTCGGCGACGACAGGACAGGACACGACCGTCGTAACTCCAACTAGCCCATGGACGAGGGCGGTGACGGATGCTGGGAAGATATGCTCGAACGCTTCGGCGATCGAGCTGACCTGGGTCCGCTTGCCGAGGAAGGCGGCGGCTACGACGGGGTTCACCTGCGGAGAATGGGCAAGCGCGAGCGGATCGAGCCCCGGGTAGTTCCGGCGAATGAGGTCGATTGCCACGTCTTGGAGTGGCAGGTCCGCCCCCGTCGTGGCGGCCGTCACCAGGTTGCCCTCTACCTCATCGTAGAGAAGCAGCGTCGCCCGCGGCGAGCCCGTCACGAGGCGCGCGTGCTCCGCCGTCAATCGGCACTGAGACCGTACCCGCTCGGAGATCCCGGGCACCGGTGCTCTCCACGCACTGATTAGGCGGCCGAGCCAAGGGCCCGCCGGAGCGCTCGATCAAGCTCCGGCTCGCGAAAGGCGTATCCGAGCCGCTGCGCTGCCGCCGGAATCACGCGCTGGCCCGTCAGGATCGCGGCGCCCAGCCCTCCGAGCACCACCCGAACAGGGGCGGCCGGAACGGGAAGCCACGAGGGCCGGCCCAGAGCCCGCCCGAGCGCGGCCGCCAGCTCGCGGTTGGTTACGGGCACGGGCGCCGTTGCGTTTATCGGCCCTACCACATCGGGTCGGTCAATGGCGAACCGGCATAGCCCCACGACGTCATCGATGTGGACCCATGATACCCACTGTTTGCCGCCGCCGATAGTGCCCCCGATGAAGAGGCGAAAGGGAAGGGCGAGGGCTGGAAGCGCTCCCCCGCCGGGGCCGAGGACGATGCCCTGCCGGATCAAAACAACACGGGTCCCCAGTTCCCGGGCATCCTGGGCGGCGGCTTCCCATTCCACGACGAGCCCCGCGAGGAAATCGGTGCCCGGAGGATGGTTTTCCGCCACGGTTTCGTCCCCGGTATCCCCGTAGTAGCCAACGGCGGACGCGCTGATCAGAAGAGGGGGTCTGGGATCAGCCCGCTCGATAGCACGAACCAGCGCTGATGTTGGCTCCATCCGACTTGAGTACAGCGTACGCTTGCGCTGGGCAGTCCACAGGCGGGCGGCGATGGATGCCCCGGCGAGATTGACGACGGCGTCCGCGCCCGCGACCTCCTCTACCCAGCCGCCGAGATTCTTCCCATCCCATGGCACATGCCGGGGGTAGGCGGACGAGGGTGTCCCCCGCGAGAGGACCACGACCTCGTGTCCGTCTCGGACCAGCGAGCTGCACAGGGCGGAGCCGATAAAGCCGGTGCCGCCAGCGACGATGATCTTCAACAAAGCAGATCCTAACAAAACGGTGATAAAGTCGCTTTCATGCGCCGGTTGCTCTTGCTGGGACTGCTGATCGTGGCCGGCGGCCTGCTGCTGCGTCCACTGAGCGGCCCAATGTCGTCCGCGCGCATCCCGGTCGGCCTCGACCGGGGGGGTGGCGCGACCGTGCTCCTCCTCGGGCTCGATCGACGCGAGTCGGAGGTTGCGAGAACGGACACGATCGTACTCGTGCGAATTGGATCTCCAGGGCGCCCAACGAAGCTGCTCTCGATCCCGCGCGATCTGTGGGTGGGCATTCCCGGCTACGGCGAGGACCGGATCAACACAGCGTACGTCTGGGGCGAGCTGAGGCACGGTGATGGGTCGGCGCTAGCTCGCGCCACGGTGGAACAGAGCTTTGGCGTCGGCGTTGATCGGACCGTCGTGCTGGATTTCGAGTGTTTCCAGCGGGCCATCGACGCGGTGGGAGGCATCACCCTGGACGTGCCTCGACGCATCGTCGATGCTGGCTTCCCCGCCGGAGGGGGACAAGTGGAGATCGAGTTCGAACCCGGCTTGCAGATGATGTCCGGCTCCCGGGCGCTCGAGTATGTACGGACCCGCGCGCCGGATTCGGATTTCGGACGAATCCGGCGGCAACATGAAGTCATGACCGCCGTGGCAACCCGAATGCATGAGCCCGGCCCTGCGCTGCGCATCGGACGGGCGGTGTTCGGGTGCCCCGGTGCTCGCAGTGACGTGAGCGTGGCCGACGCCATCTGGCTGGCCACTCTGGCGAGCACTGGTGGAGAGCCGCGCTTTCACCTGCTCGACGAATCACTGGTCACGCCGAGCGTTCTCCCATCCGGGGCGGAGGTGCTCCTGCCGCGTTGGGATCGAATTCGGCCGGCCGTGGCTGAGATCTTCGCCGGCGGCTGAGTGCCGGCTGTCGAGGGATAGGGAGTTGCAACTCGTGGGCGGCCTCCCCGACCAGGCCGTGGAGTGCGTTCCGAATGTGAGCGAGGGCCGCCGAGCCGATGTTATCCAGCAGCTATGCGCCGCAGCGGCGGGGGTGGCCGGGGCGTATCTCCTCGACGTGCATTCTGACCCCGATCATCACCGCTCAGTGTTCACTATCGTCGGGTCTCCCGCGGCGGTGGCCGAGGCGGTGTTCCGCCTCGCCGAGCTGGCGGTCCTGAGTATCGATATGCGCGAGCATCGCGGGGTCCACCCACGCATCGGAGCGCTCGACGTGGCGCCCTTCGTCCCCCTGGGGCAGACATCGATGAATCTGTGCGTCAGGCTCGCTCACGCGCTCGGCCGGCGCATCGCGACGGAGCTGGGGACACCCGTCTACTTTTACGGGGAGGCGGCGCTGCGGCCTGAACGCAAGTCGCTGGCCGACGTTCGCCGCGGGGAGTATGAAGGCCTGCTCGGCACGATCGGGACCGACCCGTTGCGCGCCCCCGACCTCGGGCCAGCGAGTCTCGGGCCCGCCGGCGCGACGGCGGTAGGGGCGCGCCCACCGCTCGTCGCCTTCAATATGCACTTGCGATCCTCCGACGTGAACGCTGCCAGGGAGATCGCACGGGCTGTGCGTGCATCCAGCGGTGGTCTCCCTGGCGTTCAGGCGTTGGGGCTCCCCACCTCTCGACCGGGACTGGTGCAGGTATCCATAAATGTAACTGACCTCGCCGAAACGCCCTTGCATATCGTGGCGGCCAGGGTGCAGGCGGAGGCGCAACGGCTGGGGGTTGAGCTGGCCGAAAGCGAGCTGGTGGGGCTCATGCCGGCGCAATCGTCGCTGGCGGCCGCCGCAGCGCCCCTCGCGCTGCCAGGCCTCGCGCGTACCCAGATCATCGAGTCGGCCTACGAAGACGCGGCCCGTCGGGCCGCTAGGCAGGACGAGGCGCCGCGGCCCTAGGATAGCGGGGCCCTCCACGTGCGCCTCGTACGACGGTATTATCCTTTCGGCAACCAGCAACTTGATAGAGGAAACTCCCATCCGTGCTTGAGCTGCATGCGCCAGATATCGAATGCGATCACTGCGCGGCTGCCATCGAGTTGGCCCTCAGCACGGTGCCTGGCGTCGGCGATGTGTCGGTTGACATCCCCACCCGCGCGGTCCGGCTCAGCTACGACGACGCTCAGGTGATTGAGCAGCAGATTCGGCAGACCCTCGCAGAGGCTGGCTATCCAGCCTCGCCATAGGCGGCCAGGGTTGACGGGCATTCCCGTAGGGGTCGGGCACGCGCGACCCGCGTTAGCCCTGACTGCGGGCGGGGCGTGCCCCGCCACTACCGGTGGCCAGGGCTGACGGACCGGCCGGTAGCGACCGTCAGCAACCCACTCGCAAAATGAACAGACTACGCCAAGTGCCTGGGTGGTGGTGACGAGCGCATGGAAATCGGGATCGCCGGGCTGCCCGGCGCTGGAAAGACCACCGTGTTCAATGCCCTCGTCGGAGCTCACGTGCAAGTGGGGACGTTCAGCAGCGCGGTTAGTGAGCCCCACCGAGCGGTCGTCAAGGTCCCGGATACGCGCGTCGATGTGCTGGTGGAGCTGTTCCACCCGAGGAGCATCAAGCCTGCCGAGGTCCAGTTCGTGGATGTGGCGGGCCTCGCTCGCAGAGCGGGACTGGAGAGCGACGCTGCGCTTCTCGGGCATCTCCGAGCGGTCGATGCCCTTCTGCTCGTCATCGCGGCCCATGGCGATGCCGCCACGGCGGAATCCGTTCTCTCAGACCTGGAATCGCTGGAGTCTGAGTTTATCCTTGCCGACCTCGACGTCACCAGCCGGCGCCTGGAGCGTCTCGATCGTGAGATCCGTATGTCGCGCGGGGGCGACGCCGAGCGGCAGGCCAAGACGCGCGAGCTGGAGCTCCTTGCTCGCCTCAAGGAAGCACTGGATGGGGAGATTCCCATCCGAACGCTGAGGCTGACGCCCGAAGAGGAGAAACTGCTGCGGAGCTACGCTCTGCTCAGCGCCAAGCCAGCCCTGGCTGTACTGAACACCGGGGACGATCCCGAAGTTGGGCGCCATCTCGCAGAGGCCATCGCGGCTCGGAGGAGCGCGGGCTCAACAGAGTGGCTGGCTATCGCCGGTCGGCTCGAAATGGAGCTGGCCGAGCTGGAGCCAGCTGAGGCCGGGGAGTTCATGGAGGCCATGGGCATCCACGAGCTCGCGGCGACCCGCGTGATTCAAGCCTCTTACCGTTTGCTCGACTTGGTCTCGTTCTTTACGGTCGGGCCGGACGAGGTACGAGCATGGACCCTCCGCCGCGGCGCCGCGGCGGTTGAGGCCGCCGCCGTGATCCACTCAGACCTGGCGCGAGGGTTCATCCGGGCTGAGGTCGTCACCTACGACGATCTGGTCCAGGCGCAGACGTTGGCCGAAGCACGCAAGAGGGGCCGCCTTCGCTCGGAAGGTAAGACGTACGTCGTTCAGGATGGGGACATAGTCCACATCCTGTTCAACGTCTAACTTCCCCCTCCCCCCGGCCCCCTCCGCTGCGAGAGGGGGGAGATTAGTTAGATGAGA
Source organism: uncultured Chloroflexota bacterium (assembly GCA_964417895.1). Classification (GTDB taxonomy): domain Bacteria; phylum Chloroflexota; class UBA6077; order UBA6077; family SHYK01; genus CAYQJS01. The sequence continues at coordinate 21,331 of CAYQJS010000003.1, forward strand.
TTGGGGGGGACACCCCGCACTCCCCCCAGCAGAGGGGCGCTGCCCCTCTGGACTCCCCGGATACGAGGCAACCCGCGACGATTACTCGTCGGATGAGCGGACCCTCACGGCGCGCCAGCGCCGAAACAGCGCGATGCCCACTGCTGCGCCGATGGCGTCGACGGCGAGATCGGCGGCTGAGGGGTTTCTGCCGGGAACGAACGCCTGGTGGATCTCATCGCTGAGTGCGTACAGGAGCGCGAATGCCGCAGCTCCCGCCGAGGCTCGGGCGAACGGTACGCCGATCGGAGCCATCGCCCGACAGATCAGCAGGGCAAGAATCAGGTATTCGCCGAAGTGGGCGAGCTTCTTGGCGACGATGTCGAGCATGTCGTCAGGCGCGCGGGGCAGGGAGGGCTGGGCGGAGAGCAGAAAGATGAGCGCCATCCAGATTGCGGCCGGCGCCCATCGGAGCAGGGTTGCCAGCACCCGGCCGTCGCGCGGCTGGGTTTCAGACCGACGTGGCGGCAGCATCGCCAGCCGGGACGTGGGCTATATCGCGAATGCTGAGTCGTTCCAACCAGAGCGCCAGGATGCCCGCCACGGTGATCGGCACGTACTGCGTGACGTGGTAGACGAGGGCGAAAGCAAATGCCCGGCTATCGTCGATGCCAAAGAGGACGAGGCCCTCCGTGAGCGCGAGCTCCATCGTCCCAACGAAGCCCGGGGTGGATGGCAGCGTGAGCGCGATAGTGAGGATCAGGAGGACGACGAACGACTGAAACAGCGAGAGGTGAATGTCGAACGCCAGAGCCATAACGTAGACGGAAAGCGCGTACCCGAACCAGATCAGGGCAGAGATCGCAGTCGCGGCCAGCAGCAGGCGTGCACTCCTCAGCGCGCTCAGGCCGCCCACGAACGTCTGTGCCAGGCGCATCACCAGGGAGCGGACCCGTAAAGGAAATGGGCCCAGAACGGTGTCTATAAAGCGGAGGGTGCGGGTTTGCTGAATGATGAGGGCCACAAGGCCCCCAAGTGCCGCAACGTAGATGGCGGCCGCCGCGTATCCTGCCCCTTTGATCTGATCCGGGAGGGGCTGGACGACGACGGCGATAACGAAGATGGCCGACACCGTGAGGCCGTCCAGCACGCGGTCGATGAATACCGTGGCGAAGCAGGCGCTGATAGGGATCCGTTCCATGCGCGCGCCGACGTACGCGCGGACGAACTCGCCGGCGCGCGCCGGCAAGACGTTGTTGGCCATGAGTCCAATGAGCGTCGCGGAACTCAGCCTGCGAAACGAGGCGCGCTTGATCGGGGCCAGGAGGACCAACCACTTCCACGCGCGGACGAGAACTTCGGCGACGACGAGCGCCGTGTAGGGGAGCAGGTACAGTGCGTTGATTCCCTGGGCGTACGCCCACGCCTTTAACGGGTCGACGTTCCGCGCTGCGATCCAGAGGAAGGCGACGCTGACGCCGAGGCCGAGCAGTAGTTTGAGATTCACTCGTCGGAGCTCCTCGAAACATCATGGAGGGCAGAGCGGGCGGGCTCACGCCATCTCGGGGAGGGGTCAAGCGTCTAGTATGCCCTTCAGTCACAATCGCGCACAAACCGCGCCGGGGCCTTGACGAGAGCACCATGGCCCCGCTAGACTCGCCGTCTGTACGTAGCTTGACCCAATTTATCGAGATGGAGCTGACACAACTCCAAAAAGGCGCCGAGATCTCCGCGGTGGAGGCGGAGAGCGGGGGAACCAGTTTCGTTGGGGTGAACGGTCCGCAAAGTCGCGGGCCCAGGGTTCTCAGGCCCGAACCCTTCAGCTAACCTCGCAGGCATTCCTGAGGGTTTGCATCCGCTCGTTTTTTCGTGCCGGAGGCTTTCCTTCGGCATTTCTTATCCGGCCGTTCCTCGCGCGGTCGGAGGTCGCCCGCTCGGGTGATGAACTGCTCCTCCTGATTTCCTCCACTGGCGGAATAAGGGCCCGCGCCTATGCGCGGTCCGCCTGGCTGCTCCCCCTTGGTGCCAAAGGAAAGGTGATTGGACACAATCAATATGCGCCTGCGCTGCGCCATCGCCGCCGGCGTGCTCTTGCCGGTGGCTCTGATGGCGGATGCGTTCCTGGCGGCAACAAGCGCGCAGGCGCGAAACGGCCCTGAGCGGCAGGAATCCGATACGCCCGGGTCCCGGTACGCCCGAGTCGCGGGCACCGGCAGTGAGGGGCTGCACGTGCGGCAGGGGCCGGGTTTGTCCTATCCGGTTGCCTGGACCTTAGCGGAGGGCACCCGGGTACGGGTGATGGACGGTCCCGTTCCGGACGCCCAGAGCTATCGTTGGTATCGCGTCACCGGTTACGACCCCACTGGTGGGTCCGGCTGGAGTGCCGCGGAGTTTCTCGTGCAGATCGACGCAACGGAGCCCGATGCGCTGCCCACTGCCCGCGTTAGCGCCGCATCAGTGCCTTCGTCATCCGGCCGCTCGTTTGTGGCGCAGCTTACGGCCTACGCCCACGGCTCCCGCACGGCGAGTGGCACCCCTGTGCGCTGGGGGGTCGTAGCCGTCGACCCTCGCGTCATCCCTCTGGGGTCTCGCCTGAGGATCGAAGGGTTCACGGACATCTTTGTCGCGGAAGACACCGGGGCCGGGGTTTCAGGGAACCACGTTGATATCTACTTCCCAGACCCGGCTTCAGCGCTCCGCTTCGGCGTCCAGCAACGAACAGTCACCGTGCTCGACCCCTAGCCGGGCTACATCTCCGCCTTGCTGAGCGTGGAGAGGAACTCGAAGTTATTCTTCGTCTTGGCGATGCGGTTGAGCACCAGCTCGATACTGTCGGCCGACCCGATCTGCGCGAGCATTCGCCGCATGAGCCATACCTGCTTGAGAGCCGTCTCATCCAGGATTAGCTCCTCCCGGCGCGTGCCACTCCGGAGCACGTCGATGGCGGGGAAGATGCGCTTCTCGGACAGCTTGCGGTCCAGGTGCAGCTCCATGTTGCCGGTGCCCTTGAACTCTTCGTAGATGACGTCGTCCATCCGGCTGCCCGTGTCGATGAGGCAGGTGGCGATGACGGTGAGGCTGCCTCCCTCCTCGATGTTCCTCGCGGCGCCGAAGAACCGCTTCGGCGGGTACAGGGCCACCGGATCGATGCCGCCGGACAACGTACGCCCGCTGGGCGGTACGTCCAGGTTGTAGGCGCGCGTCAGACGGGTGATACTGTCAAGCAGGATCACAACGTCGCGCCCGGACTCCACCAGACGTTTCGCCCGATTGAGCGCCATCTCCGCGACGGCCGTGTGATCTTCGACCGGCTCGTCGAACGTCGAGGCGATCACCTCGGCTCGCACCGAGCGCTTCATGTCGGTCACCTCTTCGGGGCGCTCCCCGATGAGGGCGACCAGCAGGTGAACGTCCGGGTAGTTAGTCGTGATGCCGTTGGCGATGTGCTTCAGCACGGTCGTTTTCCCAGCCTTGGGCGGAGACAAGATGAGCCCGCGCTGCCCGAACCCGATCGGCGCGATAAGGTTGATGAGCCGTTGCGTCACGTTCTCGGCCGTGGTTTCCAGGTTCAGGAGCCGGGTCGGGAAAATTGGCGTCCGAGACTCGAAATAGGGGCGGCGCCTGGCGACCTCGGGGTCCAGGTCGTTCACGGCTTCGACGCGAAGCAACCCGTGGTACTTCTCGCTGTCCTTCGGCGGCCGAACCTGGCCGGTGATCATGTCGCCAATCCGCAGTCCAAGGCGTCGGATCTGCGTCTGTGAGACGTACACGTCGTTGGGCCCCGGCAGGCAGGTGGGACCGCGGAGGAACCCGTAGCCGTCGTCGACGATGTCGAGGATCCCGCCGCTGAAGATATTTCCCTGCTGCTCGGTCTGTGCCTGGAGGAGGCGGAACACGAGGTCCTGTTTGCGCATCGTGCTCGTCCCGTGAACGCCCAGGTCTCGAGCGAGGTCCTGGAGCTCCTCTCGGGTCTTGTTCTCAAGCTCGCTGAGGTACAACAGTCCTACTCCAGAGGTTCAGAGTACACATCCTCCCGGCGGCATCGAGGGGGGATGGCCGGAGGTGCGTCGAATTGAGGGGGGAAGCATGGGCTATGCGTCGGCGGTTCCTGTGGCTTCGGCCGGCGACCGAAGGCGGCGAACTAGTCGGGAGGGCACACGAGGCGAGAGCGTGGACGATGGATTGGGGGTACTCGTGCGCAAGAGGTCATGTGCATTATACGCGTATGTCAAGGGGGTGGCAAGACCTGCTCCCCAAGCTACCGCTCTGTGGTAATGAAGTCATTCCCCTTGAGCTGGCGGAGCTCGCGTGAGAATGCCGGTCGCATTGCAGACCCAGGTAGATCGAACTACGGACACAAGTGGCTGTAGGTTCATGCTAGCGCGGCGTGGCTGCCAGAGGGGTCAGGACCGCCTGGTCTCCCATTGCCCTCCGCCAGTCTGCGAGGAAACGCTCCAATCCGATGTCTGTTAGCGGGTGCTTCACCATCTGCATGAGCACCTTGAAGGGCATCGTGGCAATGTCGGCCCCGGCCTTTGCCGCTTCGATGCAGTGCAGCGGATGGCGGATGCTCGCCGCGAGAACCTGTGTCGCGATACCGTAGCGGCGAAAGATCTCGACCGTGTCACGGACGACGGCCATACCGTCGTGGCTGATGTCGTCGAGCCGCCCAACGAATGGGCTGACGTAGGTGGCGCCTGCGTGGGCCGCCATCAGCGCCTGGTTTGGCGAGAAGACCAGAGTTACGTTAGTGGCGATGAAGTCGCCATCGCACCGCAGGGTATGCAGCGTCTTCAGTCCCTCTACGGTCATGGGGATCTTCACGACGACGTTAGGCGCCCACGTCGCAATCTCGCGCGCTTCGGCCAGCATGGCTTTGTGGTTCGTCGCGAGCACTTCCGCGCTCACCGGTCCGGGGATGAGTGAGCAGAAGTGCTGGATCGCCGTACGGAAGTCCACGGCACCGGACGCAGTGAGCAAAGTGGGGTTGGTGGTCACGCCGGCCAGGACACCCATGGCCGCTGCCTCTTCGACTTCGCGCGGGTCGCCAGTGTCCACGTAAAGTTTCACGCAGGCCTCCCCGCCGGGCCGTCGTCAGCGGTCGCTACGCGACCGGATTGCCACTCTTGATCCAGGCAGTGGTTCCGCCGCTGAGGTTGTAAAGCTCCTTGTAGCCAAGCATGGCCGCCACTTCACAAGCCACTGCGCTCCGTTCACCGACAGCGCATACGAACAGCTGCGGCTGGTCACGGTCACCCTGGAGGCTCACCTCCGGATTGTTCACAAGCTGGGGCAGTGGGACATGGACGGCCTCGGGGATGTGGCCCGCCGCCCATTCGTCCGGGTTGCGCACATCCACCACACGTACTTTGCCTTCGGCGATGAGCTGTTTGGCCTCATCGACACCGATGCGCTTGTAGGGCTCCTGCGGCTGCTGCACGCTCATTCCTCCCCAGCGACGTGAGCTCCTATTCTACCACTGCGGATTGCGGAGTTCGGATCGCGGATTGGGGGTTGCCCAGTTCACTGCTTGGGAACCCGCTTTCGGTACCATTGCTCCTGTGAAACCAATCCGCAATCCGCAATCCGCAATCCGCCGCGATGTCGGGTGAGGAGCGCATGCTCGCTGCGTGCCGGCTGGAAGCCGTGGACGCCACACCCGTCTGGTTCATGCGCCAGGCCGGGCGATGCCTCGCTCCCTATCGCCAGCTGCGGGAGCGCTACGACATTCTCACCATCGCCAAGACCCCCGAGCTGTGTGCACAGGTCACCACGATGCCCGTGAACATGTTCGGGGTCGACGCCGCGGTGATGTACGCGGACATCATGCTGCCGCTCGACGGCATGGGAGTCCCGTTTGTCATCGAGCCAGAGGTCGGCCCGATTATCGAGCACCCCATCCGCACTGCCGCCGATATCGCCGGCTTACGGGTGGTCGACGCGTGTGAGGCCACGCCTTACCTCTTCGAGACGATCGCTGCCCTGCGCCGTGACCTCGCGGGGCGGGCAGCGCTCGTCGGCTTTTCGGGAGCCCCCTTCACTCTCGCGTGCTACCTGGTGGAGGGGCGGCCGTCACGCGACTACGCTCGAGCGAAGGCCATGATGTTCGGTGAGCCCGAGCTGTGGGCCCGCTTGATGGAGACGCTGACCGAGGTCATCGTACGATACCTCCGGGCCCAGGCTGGGGCTGGCGCTCAGGTCATCCAGCTTTTCGACAGCTGGGTGGGATCGCTCGGGCCCAGCGCGTACCAGCGATTCGTCTTGCCATACACGACGCGCGTCTTCACGGATGTTGGCAGCCTTGGTGTGCCGACGATTCACTTCGGCACCGGAACGGCAAGCCTGCTCGAGCTCATGGCGCGCGCTGGCAGCGACCTGATAAGCGTGGACTGGCGCGTGAACCTGGACGACGCATGGGCCCGCATCGGGTATGAGCATGGCATCCAGGGGAACCTCGACCCCGCCGTACTCCTGGCGCCGTTCGGGATGGTCGAGGATGCTGCCCGCGACGTCCTTCGGCGGGCAGCGGGTCGCAGCGGGCACATCTTCAACCTGGGCCACGGCGTGCTGCCGGACACCGATCCCGACGACCTCAAACGCCTGGTCGACCTGGTGCATCGGACGAGTCCAGCTCAATGAATGCACACCACTCAATGATCGGCGTCCTCCTGATGAGCTTCGGAACCGCCGCCGGGCTCGACGACGTGCCGCGCTATCTCGCCAGTGTTCGCGGCGGCGCCACTCCCCCGGATGATCTGGTGGTGGAGCTCCGTCGGCGCTTCGAGCGGGTCGGCGGCTCGCCGCTCACGGCCATAACCCGGGCTCAGGCCTCGGCGCTCGAAACGCTCCTCAACGCCGAGGAACCCCGTGATGAACGGTATCGCGTACGCGTAGGGATGCGCCACGCGCCACCGTTCATCGCTGAGGGCCTGGCTGCCCTGGGGGATGCGCGCCGCGTCGTTGCCATCATCATGTCACCCCAGTACTCGCCCGCGGTGATGGCTGGCTACCTCCGGACCGTGGACGAAGCCGGAGCCTCCCTGCGCAACCGCAGTGAAGTGAGCGTCGCGGGTCCCTGGTGTGGTGTCGACTCCTTCTTGAATGCGCTCGCCGAGCGCGTCCACGAGGGGCTGGATCGGCTCCCGCCCGATGAGCGCGATGCGACGCCCGTTGTGTTCACCGCTCACAGCCTGCCGCGGCGAGTGGCGGAAGCGGAGCCCGGGTATATTCAGCAGCTGAAGGACACGGCGTCGGCGGTCGCAGCGCGATCGGGGCTCTCGTCGGATCGATGGACGTTCGCCTATCAGAGCGCGGGACACACGCGAGACGAATGGCTCACGCCTGATGTCAAGGACCTGCTCCCCCACTTACGCTCCCGCGGGCACACTCGTGCGCTGGTGGCGCCCGTCCAATTCCTGGCGGGCCATCTCGAAGTGCTGTACGACATCGATGTCGCGGCTCGCGAGGAAGCGGACAGCGTCGGGATCAGGCTGGAGCGGATCGAGATGCTGAACACGCATCCCGGCCTGATCAGGGCACTGGCGGAAGTCGTCCGGCTGGAGCTGCGCGTTCCCACGACCCGAATGGGCTGACTAGCGGGAATCTGGGGCGGAGAATCTGCGTTGAGCATGGACGTGGCAGCAGACCAGCGTCTCACTATTCGCGTTTGTCTCGATGAGGCCCAGCGGCTCCGAGCGCTAGGCGACGACGTGCGCCGGGGACTTGCCGCGGAGCGGAAGACGCTCCCTTGCAAGTATTTCTACGATGAGCGCGGGTCCGAGCTGTTCGAGCGCATCACTGAGCTCCCCGAGTACTACCAGACCCGAACCGAGCTGGGGATCCTCGCGTCCATAGCTGATGAGCTCATTGCCGACTTCGGTTTCCAGGAGTTGGTGGAGCTGGGCTCCGGCTCGGCCACGAAGACGCGCATTCTGCTGGATGCGATGGACCGCCGGGATCGCCTTGGGCGATACGTTCCGTTTGATGTTAGCGAAGCAGCGCTGCGCTCCAGCGCGGCCGATCTGCTCGGCCGTTACTCCGGACTCGTGGTCCACGGGGTCATCGGCGACTTCCTGTGCCACCTCGGCGAGGTCCCGCCGCCACGCGGGCGCCGCCTCGTGATCTTCCTGGGAAGCACCATCGGCAACCTGGATGCCGACGCGCGGCGCACGTTCCTCAGCGCTGTGAGGCAGCTCCTGGGTCCGGGCGACGCGTTCCTCCTCGGCATCGATCTGGTCAAGGATGTTGCTGTCCTTGAGGCGGCGTATGACGACAGTGCGGGCGTGACGGCGGAGTTCAATCGCAATATCCTGCGCGTGGTCAACCGCGAGCTGGGGGCGGACTTCAATCCGGAGGCTTTCCGCCACCTGGCCTTCTATAACCGGGCCGAGGACCGGATCGAGATGCATCTGGTCGCGGAGCGCGCCCAGTGCGTCCGCGTGGCGGCCCTGGATCTGACCTTCGAAATCGCACCGGACGAAACGATCTGGACCGAGATCTCCTGCAAATTCACCCGCGGGAGCACCGCCGCCATGCTGACCGACGCCGGCATGAGCCTCGCCCGCTGGTACGCGGACCCCCACGACCGCTTCGGCCTCGCCCTGGCCCTGGCGCCGTCGCTAGTATGAGCCGGCCACGGGAACGAAGCGAGAGCGGGCTGCCGCGTCTTCAATATGGAGATCGGGTTCTGTATAGTTGCCCAGCCAGCCGACGAGGAGCGGATCGTCGCGATCGTCGCGCAGCACAGCAAGAAGGCCTACAGGATCGGCCATGCGGTCCGCGATAACCAACGCCGCGTATCCATCGAGCCAGTCGGGCTCGTCAGCCAGGGGAGGCGCTTCGTCACGAAGTAGGGGCGCCTCGTGGCGCGCCGTCGCGACCTTACTCGCCCTGGCCACGCTCCTCGCCGTCCCGGGGCCATCTCCAGTCCAGTCCTTCCCGAGCGCGGCGGCGAGCGCTCATATCGCGGCGCAAACCTCCGACGAGACGTCCGTTCTGCTCACCCTCTCCGCGACGGCCGAGATGCCGGACTCGAACGGAGATCCCGCTAGGGGGACGACCGGCGGCTCACTGCTGGTCCAGGTCACCCTCAGCAATCAGACTGCAACGACACTGGACGGTCTGGCGCTTCGCTTGCCCGTCCCCGCACGTGCGGTCGTCGCGGAGTCATGGTTTGGTGAGCCCGGGCAGCTTCCCGCGATCATGGAGGACGGCACCGCTATTTGGCGCGAGATTGTCCTCGAGGAAGGCGAGCGGCTCGGCCCGTTCGCCTATCGCCTCCTGCCGGATCTCGAGGCTGGGGCCGATGGCGCCGTGATCTTCAGGGAGGCCCGCGTTCGGCCCGAAGTCACGTGGAGCTATCCCGACGCCGGGCGCGCCGGCGCCCCTATGCTCCGTCTCAACGGCCTCTGGGGTGAGCACGGGCTCCGCCGCACCCTCCTTCCCTCGGGACTGACGGTCTTCACCCGGGAGCGCCCAGAGACCCCCACCATCGCGTTGCTCATGGCGGTCCGTGCCGGCTCGCGCGATGAGGACGACGAGACAAGTGGTGGCTCCCACTGGTTGGAGCACGCGCATTTCCTGGGCACGGAGCGCCGACCGGGCCGCTACTTCGACGCCGAGATTGGCCGCGTCGGTGGCGCCTCCAATGCGAGCACCGGATGGGAGGCGACCGACTACTGGTACCTCGTGCCGGGCGAGTACTTCGATCTAGCGCTGGATGTACTCGCGGACCAAATGGTGAACAGCACTTTCCCCGCCCAGGAATTTGACCGCGAGCGTCAGGTCGTGTTCGAGGAGCTGAAGCTCAGGAACGACTCTCCGGGCACCCGGGCCTTCGACGAGTTCATCAATCTCGTCTTCCAGGTCAGTCCACTCCGCCGGCACCCGGCGGGCACTATCGAGAGCGTGCAATCCATTCCCATTGAGACGATCCTGGCTCACCGCGACCGACACTACTTCACCGGAAATATGGCGGTCGTGGCATCGGGGGATATCGAGCACGACGATGCGGTCGCCGCCATTGGGCGCGCGTTTTCAGGCTTGCCTCAGGGGCCGCAGCTCGACAGGGCCTCTGTCCCGGAGCCATTTCAGACCGAGCCCCGCTACCTGGAGGTAGAGACGGGCTCGCAGGTGGCGGAAATCCGCCTCGGGTGGTCGGCGCCGGGAGATGATCACCCCGACTCTCTGGCCATGTTCTTTCTTGACGATATTCTCGGGGACACCGGGCGGCGCCTCAGCGAAGAGATCCGTGATCGCCGTGCCCTCGCCACCTCAGTCGGCAGCAGTTATTTCGTGTTCAGCGATGCTGGAGCGCTGATGCTTTCCGCTACGACACGTCCGGACCAAGGGGAGGAAGTTGCCCGTTTGATCCTCGACGAGGTCCGGCGTATTCAGGACGGCGACGTGACGGAGGAGGATCTGCAAGTGAGCCTCCGGGCAGCAGCCGGCCGTCGAGCGCTGAGCGAGGAAACGAACCTTGGGCAAACGGGGCGTGCCACGGTCGAGGTGTCGGGGACGCTGGACTCGTTTGACGAGTATCTGGCGCGACTTGGGTCCGTGACCCCGGAGGACGTGCAACGCGTGGCCGAGACGTACCTTGACCTCGCCAACTATACCCTCGTCATCGTGCGGTCCTGATGCCAGATACCCGAGACGAGATGGACGCCCTGGGGGCCGGACCCCACCGCCTGTCGCGGCGACGTCTGCTGGCCCTGGGCGTTGGCGCCGGGGTTGCTGCGATAGCGCCGGTTCCGAGGACGGTCGCGGCTGCAGCGGCGGCCCGGTCGCCCGTCGGCCACGTGCTTCCCAACGGACTCGTCGTCGTCATGGAAGACCGACGCAGCGCCGACACGCTGGCCGTCCAGCTCACGGCCCGCGCGGGTGGCCGCGACACACCGGATGCGCCCGGACTGGCGCTCCTCGTGTCGCGGATGATGTTTCAGGGGACCGGTAGCTACCCGTCGGAGACCGCGCTGCAACGAGCGGCAGCGCTGGTCGGCGGCGAGGTCAGGCGGGGCACGTCTGAAGAGACAAGTCTCTTCACCAGTGTCGTGCCGGCGTTCGAAGCGGGCGTCGCTTTCGACCTGCTTTCCAGCCTGGTGCTCGACCCGCTATTGGAAGAAAACGCCCTGGCGCGGGTGAAGGAGATCGCGCTCCAGGACCTGGCGCGAGGTAGAACGAGCCCGAGCCGGCTGGTGGCCGACCTGTTTCAATCCAGCATCTTTGCCGGCCACCCTCTTGGAACGCCGGTCATCGGCACGCCGGAGAGCATCGCAGCAACGACGCGGGCGTCGCTCTTGCAAGCGCGCGAGCGCCTCTGGCAAGCTCGCAACCTGGTGCTGACCATCGTGGGGCGACTGAGTGTGGAGGATGCGCTCGTTCACGCCGAGACCTACTTCGGCGCACTTCCTCCCGGGGCCCGCAACGAGCGTCCATCCATGCCGGTGCCGGCTGTCGACGCCCCACGCACTGTCGTCGGCGAGGCCGGCCAGCAGCAAGCGCAGTATCGCCTGGGCTTCGTAGCCCCAGGTTTGAACCACCCGGATCGCTACGCCTTCGTGCTCCTCGATACACTGGTCTCTGACTATCTGTACGACGAGCTCCGGACCGAGCGAGGCCTCGCCTACTTCGCCGGATCCGACTACCTGCCTTACAGCGACGCCGGCACCTGGGTCGCGGCAGCCAACGTGGACCCACAGAACCTGGAGCTGGCGCTGAGTCTAACGTTGAACATCGTGCGTCAGCTGCGGGTGGTGCCCTGGAGATCCACCGCGCTGGATGCCGCGAAAGGACTGATCGCCGGCCGGCAGGTGCTTGAAGAGGAGACGAACGCCGCGCGCGCCGAACGGCTCAGTTCGCAGCTGACTCTGGGCACCCAGTCGACCGACGAATACGTCCGACGCCTCCAGGCAGTGACGCCCGAGGACGTCGCCCGGGTCGCTCAGACGTACCTGCATCCCGATCGCGCGACGGTCGCGATCGTCCGCCCCAGGGGAGGGGCTGGCGGGCCGTAGCCCCGCCTTTTCACTGGTCCATCACAGAGAAGCCCCGTGGAGGAAAAGCATGCTGACGAGCGCACGACTTCTGGCGGTGCTCATACTGGGCCTCGTTGTCAGCTTCCCGGCTTCGCCGACCACACTCTCTCAGCAGCCACCTGAGCCGCGGCGCGGCGGCATCCTCCGCTCTGCTGAACTCGGCGGCGCGCCACGTCTCCTGCATCCATACCCCGAGCCCCAGCAATACACCTCACCGTGGGTCCAGGCTGCGAGCCTGATGTGGGCAGGGCTCATCGACCTCGACTACGACACACTGGACTACGTTGCCGACCCGCGGACCTCGATGGCCACTGGACTGCCGACGATCTCCAACGAGGGCCGGACCTTCACGTTCACGCTGCGGCAGGACATCAGGTGGAGCGACGCGCGTCCGATCACGTCGGCCGATTTTCAGTTCGCCTGGGACAACGCGCGCCTGGAGGAGAACAACTGGGTCGGGTACGACAGTACCATCGAGCGGATCGAGTCGTTCAGCACGCCGGATCCCAGGACCGTGGAGGTGACCCTCAAAGAGCAACTAGCGCGCTTCCTCGCTCTGGGGATCGCGTCGGGCATCGGGCCAGTGCCCAGGCACGTGTGGGAGGGCAAGCCCTGGCTCGATCCTCAGGCGAACCCGGAGGTATTGCGGCCGTCAGTAGTCAGCGGGCCGTACCTGCCCAGGGAGTTGTCCGTCGAGAGGCACTCTTACACCCGGAACCCCAACTGGTGGGGCAAGCCACCCAATCTGGACGAGATCGTATTCGTCGCCGCCTCGCCGACGACCACGCTGGAGCTGCTCAGGACCCGGCAAGTCGAGTGGGCGCACAATTTCCCTCCGGCTCAGTTCGAGGACGCCAGGCGGATCCCACATGCCAATCTCCTGGAGTGGACCAGCGCGGCAGGCTCGTACCGCGTGATGGAGTTCAACCTCGCTCGGCCGCTCCTGGCGGACAAGCGGTTCCGGGAAGCGCTGGCCCGCGCCGCTAATCGCGCGGACCTCGTCCAGCTGGAGGACGATCTGGCCGTGCCGCAATTCGGCATCTATACGCAGAACAGCCGGTGGCGCAACGACAACGTGGAGCGGTACGACTTCGACCTTCCCCGAGCGCGGCGGATCTTGCAGGAGGCTGGCTTCACGCTTGATGCCGGCAGGCTGAGGGACCGGGGAGGCCAGCCCGTCCGGTTGGAGATCCTCTGGCCCACGACGAGCCAGCCTCGCGGGAAGATCGCCACGTATCTCCAGCAACAGTGGCGCGACCTGGGAATCGAGACAACGGTGAATGGCCTCGAGTTCAATACCTTCGTGGACAAGCACCAGCGGCAAAAAGACTTCGACGTGGTGATGGGGACCTGGGGCTCGGCCCTCGATCCCGATAGCGCACGAAGCATTTTCACTACCGGGGGAACTCAGAACGCAACCGGCTACAGCAACCCGCGCATCGATCAGCTATTCGAACAGGGGGCGCGCGAGCAGGACGACACTCGGCGCAAGGAGATCTACGACGAGATCCAGAGGATCCTGCAGGACGACCTCGCTATGTACCCCATGATCACTCTCAAGTCCTTTACGGCCGTTGACAGGAGGGTGGCGGGCATATTCGCGCGGAAGGGCGACGACCTCCTCACTGACAACAATGCTCAATTCTTGGATTGGTTCATCGCCGAGTGATGCCCGCACCCCTGCCCTCTCTTAAAGGGACAGGGGGCCTGCGCTAGATGCGCCGGTTCCTGATCCGCCGGCTTATCCAGTCGGCTCTGCTGCTCTGGTTCCTCATGAGCTTCACCTTCGCTCTGACTCGACTCACCCCGGGCGGACCCGAGTCTGCCCTTCTTGAACAGCCCAACATGGAGCGGGTCGATCTCGAGCGCCTCCGCGAACGCTTCGGCTTGAACGACCCCCTGCCCATGGCGTACGCCAAGTGGCTCTCCAGCGCTGTCAGGCTGGATTTCGGCCGGTCGTACCATTATCTTCGCCCCCCGCTGGACGTGATCTGGGAGCGCCTCGGGCCCACGGTCCAGTTGGGCTTAATGGCGTACGCCATTGCGCTGCTCGGCATCCCACTTGGCGTCATCGCTGCGTTCCATCGTGGCAAGCTGCCTGACGTCTCCATCCGAGTCTTCACTGTATTCGGGGACTCGGTTCCCAACTGGTGGATGGCGCTGGTCATCATCGTGGTGCTCAGCACGCTGATCGGGTGGTTCCCGCACGGGATGGGCCGGGGCGGGCCGGGGGACTGGTTCAGCCACATCATTATCCCCGCCCTGATCCTGGGGCTGAGCGGTACCGTCGCGTTCACTCGCTTTGTGCGCAGCCAGGTGCTGGAGGTCCTCGAGCAGGACTACGTCCGGACGGCGCGGGCCAAAGGCCTCACCGAGCTGAGGGTCGTGACGCGGCACATCCTGCGCAATGCCCTGATTCCCGTGGTCACGCTGTTGGGTGGTCTGCTCCCGGCGCTGGTGTCAGGAGCAGCCATCACTGAAGGGATTTTCAACTGGCCAGGGATGGGGCGGCTCTACCTGGAGGCGGCCTCAACTCGTGACTACCCTGTGCTGCTGGCGATCATCACCGTCGCGACCATCGCCACATTGCTGGGCGTGTTGCTCGCCGATGTGACCTACGGCTACGTCGATCCCCGGATTCGGTACGGCTGATGAGCGAGACCACGTCCCGTCCAGCGCCTCGATTGCGGCGAGGCGAAGCCGCGGTCCGGTCGTCGGCCACGGTTGACGCGGGCCCGGGGGTTCCGGAGCCGGGTCCGCAGCCGCGCGGCGCCTATGCCCGCGCATGGGCCAAGCTGCGCCATGATCCTGTGACGCTCATAGCGGGGGCCGTGCTCGCCGTGATCGTGTGCATTACTTTGCTTGCACCCTGGATCGCGGATACGTTCCTGCAGACCACGCCTGAGAGGATCATGCGCACACCGGCCGGCCGTATCGCGGTGCTGCAACCGCCCGGGCCCAGCTATCCGCTCGGGACTGATGACCTGGGGCGCGACGCGTTGACCCGGCTGCTCTTTGCCGGCCAGGTGTCTCTGACTATCGGCTTTCTAGTAGCTCTCGTATCGATCGTCGTCGGCACGTTCGCCGGGCTCGTGGCCGGGTACTTCGGGGGCTGGGTCGACGACGTCGTAAATGCGATGGTCCAGTTTGTCTTCAACATCCCCGGTCTGTTCGTGCTCATCATCCTCTCCCTCTTGCTTCGGCCGGACGTGCTGCTGCTCTCCCTCATCTTTGGATTCTTCTTCTGGCCCGGTACGGCCCGGCAGGTGCGAGGGGTGGTGCTGTCGGTGCGCGCTCTCGATTACATCACGGCGGCCCGTGCCCTGGGGGCGAGCAACGCGCGCATCATGCTGCGCCACATCCTGCCCAACGTCGCCAACATCGTCATGGTCGTGGCGGGGCTCGACGTCGCTGCCGCGATACTGGGCGAGTCGGCGCTGAGCTTCCTCGGCTTCGGGGTCCAGGTGCCGCTGGCAAGCTGGGGCAACATGCTGAGCGGCTCCCAGGACATGTTCCGCAAGGCCCCGTGGTTGGTCTACCCCCCTGGCGTGATGATCTTCACAACCGTGCTGAGCGTCGTCCTGGTCGCAGACGGCTTGCGCGACGCCTTCGACCCACGGGTCTAGCGTTCCGACCAAATCGTCCGGTGGCCCGTCAAAGGTGAGGGCTCGCAATCCGGACGCCGCCGCCCGCAAGCTGCGATACTTGTAGGGCATCCACTGGGGTAGCGGGCGAGGAGTGGCGGAGGTGACACCGTGAGACCGAGGGCGGTCATCGTGGCAGGCGCGCTGTTGCTGGCCGTGCTCGTGGGTGGAGTCCTTCTTCTCTATGCGAGGCCGGGGAACACCCCTCCGGGCCTCGGCCCCGAACCGCAGCAGGGTGCAGCGCCGGTTCTCGCGCGCGAAGTGGTCTTTATCGAGCAGCCGGACCCCGCCAAAGCGATTGAGATGCTCGAAGCCGGCCAGATGCACGTCTATGCCACTGGGCTGACGGACCCGGAGCTAGAGCGCCGCGCGCGCGGATCCCGAGCGCTGGATGTCGCCATTTCGTACGGCTCTTCGACGGAGCTGACCTTCAATCCCGTTGGCCCCGTGTTCCCCGGCACGGAGAAGCTCAACCCCTTCTCCGTCCCCGCCATTCGGGAGGCCATGAACTGGCTCATCGACCGAAATCACATCGTCCAGGAAATCTATGGTGGACTCGGCAAGCCGCGTTACCTGCCACTCACCTCGGCATTTCCGGACTACGCGCGGTTGGCAGACGTGGCTCGCGCGCTCGAGCTCCAGTACAGCCCCAACCCGGCCCGCGCCAGAACTATCATCGCCCAGGAGATGGAAAAGCTCGGCGCGGTTCAGGTAGGAGGGGGGTGGCAGTTCCGAGGGCGACCCGTGGAGCTCGCTTTCTTGATCCGGAGCGAGGATGAGCGCCGGGAGATCGGCGACTACGTGGCCACCTTGCTGCAGGGGCTCGGTTTCGCGGTCGACCGGCAGTACAAGACGGCAGCCGAGGCGTCACGCATCTGGATCGGAAGCGACCCGGCGGCGGGCAGCTGGCACCTCTACACGGGCGGCTGGTCCAGCACGGCCATTAGCCGCGACCAGGCCGGCAACTTCGCCTTTTATTACACCTCAAGGGGGCTCCCAGAGCCGCTGTGGCAAGCGTACAGGCCCTCCGCTGAGCTCGACCGGGCCGCCGATGCGCTGGCCCGCCGTGACTACGCGACCTTGGAAGAGCGCCAGAAGCTGATGGCGGATGCGTTGCGACTCTCCATGGTGGACGCTGTCCGCGTCTGGCTGGCCGACCGCGTCAGCGCCTGGGTGTTTCGTTCTGAGGTTGCCGTCACATCCGACCTCGCCGCCGGTATCTCGGGCTCTGCGCTCTGGCCGTACACCCTCCGCTTCAACGACGGGCGGAGCGATCGCATCACCTTCGGTTCCCCCAGCATCCTCACCGAGCCCTGGAACCCGCTCGCGGGCACCAACTGGATCTTCGACACGATGATCATCCGCGGCACCACCGAATCCCCAGTCCTACCAGACCCCTTCACCGGTCTCTCCTGGCCGCTGCGGATCAAGTCCGCCCAGGTGTTCGTCGAGGAGGGGCTACCCGTCGCCAAGACCCACGACTGGGTGGACCTGAGCTTCGTTCCCGCCATCCAGGTCCCCGCGGACGCCTGGATCGACTGGGAGCCGGTGGCACAGCGCTTCATTACGGTCGGGGAGGCCCATCCTCAGGGGCTCGGGGCCCGGACAAGGACCGTTGTGCACTACGTGGACGACCTCTACCAGCGGCGCTGGCACGATGGCAGCCGCGTCTCCCTGGCCGATGCCATCCTGGAGCTGATCCTGGTCTTTGATCGGGCCAAGGAGGGAAGCCCGCTGTTCGACGAAGCGGAGGTGCCGGCTTTCGAAACTTTTGTCGGCCACTTCCGGGGTGCCAGGATCGTACAAGAGGAGCCGCTGATCGCCGAGATCTACAGCGACCAGATCCTTCCCGATGCAGAGCTGATGTCTCGAGCGGGCTTCTTCCACGCCGACACGCCATGGCACACGCTGGCCCCCGGGATCCTCGCCGAGACCAACCGAGAGCTGGCCTTCTCCAACAGCAAAGCCGACCGGCTGGGCGTGGAGTGGATGAGCTACATCGCCGGGCCCAGCCTCGCTGTTCTGGAGCGGTACCGGGCCCAGGCCCAGGAGCGGGGGTACATCCCGTTCGAGAACGTCCTTGGGAAGTACGTCACGCGCGATGAAGTGATGCGCCGCTACGAGGCTCTGAGTCGGTGGTATGGGGAGCGCGGCCACTTCTGGGTGGGGCGCGGGCCCTTCTATATCCACTCGGTGCACCCGGTGGAGAAGACTGTAGTGGTGCGCAGAGCCGAGGACCACATGGTCACCGATGAGCGCTGGCTCCGCTTCACCAGACCACCCGTCGCTGAGGTCGAGGTTGCCGGCCCGAGCCGAACGGCTCGTGGGGCGCGGGCGGAGTTCTCCGTGAAGGTCACGTTCCGAGGTCAGCCCTATCCCACCAAGGACATCGAGATCGCGAAGTTCCTGGTGTTCGACGCCCGGGGGCGCATGGCCTTTGCCGAGGACGCAGAGGCAGTCAGTGACGGCGAGTGGCGCGCGGTCTTGAGCTCCGACCAGACCACGCAGCTCGAGGTGGGTTCCAACCGGCTCGAGGTGATCGTCGTGTCTCGCACGGTGAGCATCCCTTCCTTCGACTCGTTCACCTTTGTGACGCAGTAGCGTCACGAAGGGGTCGGGGGTCGGGGGCCAGGGGTCAGAGAGGACCTGGCGCCTGTCAGGCCCGACTCCGATGTGGAGCGCAAGCAAATTGGCGAGATGGCCCTGACCCCCGACCCCCAGCCCCCGACCCCCGAGGGGCCCTGGGGCCGGGTCGTTAAGTACACCGTTTACCGGGTGATCGCCCTGTTTCTGACGGTTGTCGTGGGGGTCTACCTCACCATACTCGTCGCAAACCTGGGCGGTCAGGTGGACGAGATCCGTCGGGCGCAGATCCGCGAGGCGGTCGGAGCGCGGGTGCTCGCCACTCCGGAGCTCCAGGCATTGCCCCCCACCGAGCTGCGTCGTCTGATGGATCAGCAAATAGCACTCGAGGAAACGCGGCTGGGCCTCGAGCGCCCCTTTCTGTTGCGGAGCCTGAGCTACCTAGCCGACGCCCTAACTCTGTCACTAGGGCGCGCCGAGCATCTGAGCAGCGATAGCGGGTCCAGGCAGGTGCGGCTGATCCTGCTGGAACGGCTTCCTCCCACGCTCCTCCTGTTCGTGACCGCCTACTTCGCCCTGTTCTTTCTCTCTCTGGTCGCCGGGCTCTCCCTGTCGCGGCGCTACGGGAGCTTTCTCGATCGGGCGACGATAGCGCTGGCGCCGACATCTGCCGCCCCGGCCTGGTTCTACGGCATCTTCCTGATCCTGATTTTCGCCGCGTGGACCCGGCTCCTGCCTTTTGGTGGAATGGTTTCGGCGCCTCCCCCTGACTCTACGTGGCAGTACGCCCTGGACCTGCTGCGCCACATGCTGCTGCCGGTCGCAGCCATCCTCATCGGGGCCGTTTTTCTCTCCATCTATTCATCCCGCACCTTCTTCCTGATCTACTCCAATGAGGACTACGTGGAAATGGCGAAGGCGAAGGGGCTTCCCTCGGCTGCCATCGAACGGCGCTACATCCTTCGTCCCGCCCTCCCGCCCATCTTGACCAACTTTGCTTTGAGTCTGATCGGACTCTGGACAGGCTCAATCATCCTCGAGATCGTCTTCAACTGGCCGGGAATCGGACGGCTGCTGTTCCAGGCCATCGGTCTCTACGACACCCCGGTCATCGTCGCGTCAGTGGTCATCTATGCATACCTCCTCGCCATCACGGTATTCGTACTGGACATCGTCTACGCGCTGGTTGATCCCAGGGTGAGTATCGGCGGGTAGGGAGGGACCCAATAAAGGGGCTACAGACGGTCCTCAAAGATGTCGCCGCGTACCCGTCGGCCGTGGTGGGCCTCGCGCTGATCCTGGCCCTGGTGTTCCTCGCTGTCGGCGCGGTGATTGCCATGCCTCCTGATGAGGCAGTACGGCTCTGGCGTGGGGATGAGGCTACCTGGATCGAGACACCCCGGAACGCCCTGCCAGGCTGGGTCAACCTGATCCCTGGAGTCAATCTCCCGGAAACCATCGTCAGGGGACAGGGGACAGGGAACGGATCGAGCAACCCCCCCCCCCCCCCCCCCCCCCCCCCCCCCCCCCCCGGGGGGGGGGGCGCGCCGCCCTGGCCC